>JAFSRX010000003.1 GCA_017445905.1 Eubacterium sp. | reverse complement strand
TGCAACAGATGGATTTGTTAACGAAACAAACGGACAGAAGATTTCTATGATAGGAAACTTCACTCTTCCTGCAGGCGAAAGCTATGAATTTGTTGAAGCAGGAATGCTCTTCAAGGCAACAACAAACGGAACAACTCCTGATGCAGACTTAACTCTTGGTAATGTTGGAACAAACGGCATTGCAAGAATGAAGTCAAGCCAGCATACATCGGGTAATCAGTTCGTTATCTCGGTTAACACATCAAAGCTTCACGGTGTAACAATCAATGGTATTTACAGAGCATATATGATTTACACAGACGGAACTAATCAGTTTGTTGTTTATTCAAACACTGTTACCGCATCAACTGATCTTGCATAAGGAGGACGAATAAAATGAGAAAATTCTATTCTGAGCATGAACTTGAAATCAGGAAGTATATCATAACTGAAGATATCTGCACAGATCCTTCAGATCCTGATAAAGATAAAGATCTTCACGATGAGGATGAATACGATTATTTTGGTAACTAAAATATAAAACAGATAAGACCTTTGCAAAGCATTTTGCAGAGGTCTTATTTTTAACTATTATTTAGATAAGTATATTTTTTATTATTAATATCTTACACTACTGCGAATTTGGAGCGAAATGTATTTGCAAATACCCTTGACTGTGCTTGCTTTTTGGTGTACTATATACTATGAGTAAGATTGTTTTGATACGATTAAAAACACTTATAGAAAAACAAAACGGAGGTATTTTTTATGAAAAAAACAACCAAAAAAATCATTTCCGTTATTTTGGCTGCTCTTTTAGTAATGGCTTCAATGCCTTTCGTTGCTCTTGCAGACGATGCAACAGCAAGAATCGATGATGCTATTCTCTATTATGAACAGGCAATGGACGGAAGAATCAGAGTCAATATGACCGCAGCTTATGATGCATATGTTGAAGCTAATAAAGCTCTTGATGCATATAAATACGGCAATGTTGATATTGATTTAGATGCATATGCAGATGCTTTAAATGCTGCAGTGGATAACATGACCGAATGGACTCAAACCTATGCAAAGGATTTCAGAAGCATCCTTTCACAGGGCAAAGCATTTGAACAAGACAGCACGGGCGAAAATGACCTTGCTCAGTATGCAAATGCAGGAGTCGGCAATGTTCTTTACTGGCCTTATTGCCAGGATAATGTTGCAAGCAACTATTATAAGTCATCTATGTTCGGCAACAGAACATGGGTTGAAGTCTGGTATTCAGGCGGAATGGTTCTTCTCGTTGACGACAGCGGACAGGTTCCAACCTTCCCCGTTCTTGCAATGGGTAAGAAGCAAAACGCAAATGCATTCAATGTTATAACAAGATATATCTATCAGTTATATCCTTCTGCTTCAACAAGCAGCAATGCCAATAACAGCGATTTCAGAATGAACTTCTCTCTCTGGCAGGCTTCCGATAACGGCTCAAGCAGAAACCATAACTGGACATGGTCATATCAGCAGACCGCAGGCGGTCAGGCTCAGGCTCAGGCAGGAACCTACAGCAATTCAAACAGAACCTACCTTAAGAACAATAACAACTGGCTCTCAATGGCAAGTTCGATGAAGTTTGTTGGTAATATAAGCGATTACTATAAAACATATGACTCAGTTCCGTGGTATGTTTTATCAGGTGACAGCGCTTCTAATTCATATTACTTTAATGCTGATATGGATATCAATGTTATCAACTATAAGCCTCTCTTAACAACAATGAAGGAAACAAAGAAATCCTTGCTTTCAGTTGCAGAGAATACATATACTCAGGGCGGTTTAAGAGATGTTCTTGTTGCATATGATGCCGCAACAGCAATCGACCCCGTTAATGTTGACTACAGCAATTCGGCTAATTTCTCAGCAATCGGTTCTGCTATCCAGAATGCTGATACTGCTCTTAAGGCTGCAACAGCAACAACCGATTCTGCTAATTATGAAAACCTCAGAAAAGCAATCAATGCTAAGAAGAGCACATATGAAGCAGGCGCAGAGGGCTACACAGCTGAATCATGGGCAACCTTCGCAGATGCTTATGAAAACGCAGTTGAAGTTTTTGAAAATATTCAGACAACCGGTTATAACGATGCTCAGAACGCACAAGATAAGGCGGACGCTCTCAACGGTGCAGTTTTAGTTCCCAATGTTGAAAAGGTTGATTCAACTCAGCTTGAGCTTGCAATCAATGAAGCTGAAACTGCTATTTCAAATAGTACATTGTTCACCGCTGATTCATATTCAGCATCAAATATTGAAGCAGTTGTTTCTGCAGCAAAGATTGCAATCTGGGGCGCAGAGGCAAATTATCCGAATGCTAAGTTTAAACTCGACCTCAGCGATGAGTCAACTGCTCTTGCAGATGCTCAGTTCAAATCAGTCAGAGCTGCAGTTTATGCGCTCAGAATAAATAAGGATACAAAGGTTTTAACAGCAAGCAATAATTCAATGAACGAGGCAGTTGCTCTTTCAGCAAACTATTCCTCAGAGGATTATGGTAACTATGCAGACCTCGCAACTGCAGTTAATGCCGCAAACAGCTTTGTTGTAACTGTTAACGCTCTTACAGACGGCTGTATTGAAAACAAGATTGCAGAATATAAAGAGAAGACAAGAGCTATTATCAATGCAATTAACCTTCTCCGTCCTGCCTTTGATAAGATTACAAACGGAACTTTCGGTAGCTTTACTGCAAACGATGAAACGGTTATCCGTTCAACAGGCGATGGATATGAAAACTGGGTTCTCACCTTCAAGAGAAACAACAATGTTGTTGTTTTCAGAACTGATTATGCACCGTTTACTATCGACCTTGGCGGAGCAAGCCTTGAATGGTACACAAAAGAATCCTTCGATGCTCATCTTGATTCAATCAACGTTTATGATGAAAGCACGGAAAACGGATTAGGTGAAATTGCGAAAAGCGGTGCCTCCTTCTTCGGAATGAACCCAAGTGCAACAAGCCTTTCAGACCCTGAAAACTATCCCGGTATGCTTTCAGCATCAACAGAGGAAAACAGCACATATGCCCTTAAAAACATAACTGTTTCTTCATCGGCAGCAAGCAAGCTCGGTTGTGACCTTGAAGGAAATGCAATAACAGATACATCCTTTATCTTTGATGAATATCTTTCTGCAACTCAGGGCTCAAATACTGATACCATAACAGGTACTGTAACAACCAACAAGGGTTCAGCTTATATGAACGGAGATTATACTCTTGCAGTTCCGAGAGAAACAAAGAGAACACTTTCAGCAGAAACTCTTCCGAAGATGACAGAGCATACTCTTTCATCAAACTTCGGTATGGTTTACTACTGGAAATATACAAATACAGGTATCCGTTGGCTCGGATATTCACACGATAGAGTTCCTTATTCACAGACAACATATGTTATGAATATTGCTCCTCTTATGGAACTCATTGAGCAGTGCAAGGCTATTCAGACTGATGAACAGAAGTATAAGATTGATTCATGGAACACATTCTCAGCAGCGCTTTCAGCAGCAAGAGGAAATATGGACTACGGCAATATGAATGCCGAAGATATTGAGGCTGAATGCCAGACAAGATATACAAATCTCTGGAATGCATATAAAGGACTTGAACTTGCTGCAACAAATGCAAGCATCCATGCTGCAGTTGAGGCTGACGAAGCAGTCGGCAACACATATAAAGCTGATAACGATGACGCAAGATGGAGCGCAGCTCGCTGGGCAACCTTCAAGGCAGCATATGAAGCAGCAGCTTCAGCAATCGCAAACGGCGGAACATATTCAGATGTTAATGTTCGTAACTACGGACCTGAAAAGCAGTC
>JAFSRX010000002.1 GCA_017445905.1 Eubacterium sp. | reverse complement strand
GTGCTTAAATATAATAGCAAATAAAAGTGGATATGTCAACAACTTTTTTCAAAAAACTCAATTTAGTTTTTTATTATTTGTTTGCCTTGTTGTTTCTAAACTGACGTGGAGAGGTAACGTCTATTCGTACGCCATGGGGACGCACCTCCGAACGCAATTCAAGGAAGGACTGTGCTTGGAGAGGAACGTCCCCGTGTGCTGAAGAGGCAACGACCCGAAACTCCACTCTCCGCTCTCCACTTTTTTAACAGTCGGAGCGCAGCACCCGAAATTCTTCATTCTTCACTCTTAACTCTTAGTTGCACACGAAGTGTGCTAAAGCTCGTTTTCTTCCTGATATTCTTTTGAGTATTCAACATTCTGTTCATCGGGAATCGGAACGCCCATTTCAGTTTTTGAATCGGGATGAACAGTTGGATTTGTTGCCCACGAGGAATATTTGTTTGTAAGGCTTTTGCTGAGTTTATATTTTTTCTTTTTCATACTATCACCAAGGATATTATTTGCTAAATAAGTTCATTTATTATTGAATTTGAAACAAGCATTCCCCTCGGGGTTAAGGCAATATTTTCGCCTTTTTCTCTTAAATATCCCATATCAACATAAGAATGATAGTTCTTTTTTATCAGCTTTTTATTTATCCCCTTTGAAAGTCTTAATCCGAGCATAATTCTCTCTTCTCTGCTGCCTCCGTCGCCATCAGGAATAATATTGAAATTCTCATCGGTAAAAAACCTTTTGCCCTTCCAAAAGGAATGAGCGCTTTTGCCGAGTCCGAGATAATCATCAAGCTCCCAATACTTTAAATTATGCCTGCTCTCAAAGCCTTCTTTTGCAAAATTACTGATTTCATACTGAGGAAAGCCGAGCTGATTTAAAACATTTACTGTTTTTAAATACATCTCACAAACTTCATCGTCACTCGGAAGTTCAAGCTTGTTTTTCATCTCGAAAAATTTTGTTCCCTCTTCAATTTTGAGCATATAAGCAGAAATATGTTTAACCCTCATCCTGTCAATAAAATCAAAACTTTCATCGAGGGAGGAAAGAGTTTGCTTTGGAGTTCCGAGCATTAAATCAAGGCTGATGTTTTCAATTCCCGCATTTTTCGCGTCATCAACAGCCTTTTTAACCTGCTCTTTTCCCGCACTTCTTCCGAGGGCAAAACGTTCTTTATCAACGGCGCTCTGCATTCCAAGACTTATTCGGTTAATGCCGTATGATTTATATTTTTTTAAGCTCTCTTTCAAATCCCTTGAGGGATTGCATTCAATGGTTATTTCGCTGTTTTTATCAATTTCAAAATGCTCTTTTGCATTAGCGAGAAGCTCTCCGATTAATTCTTCGGGAATAATGCTCGGCGTTCCGCCGCCGAAATAAACAGTATCAAAAGTCCCCTCAAATTCCTTCATCTGAAAAATAACCCTACTGCAATATTCCTTCGCTTCGCTTTCGCAGTATTTTACGCTGTAAAAATCACAGTAGGGGCACTTGTTTTTACAAAAAGGGATGTGAATATATAAACCTGCTTTGTTCATATACTCACATCCTCTCATAATTTATTTAACCGAGCGAAGCGAGAAACCAAAAAATCGGCACTCGGAACTTGAAACTCTATTTTCTCGCTCTGCTTTCCGCTTTTAATCTAAGCTCTTTATTCAGAATAGTTTTTCTTAATCTGATTGATTTCGGAGTTACCTCGAGAAGCTCATCATCTGCAAGAAACTCCATACTCTGTTCAAGCGAAAGCGTTGTTGGCGGAACAAGTTTAAGCGCTTCATCCGAGCCGCTTGCACGGGTGTTTGTTACATGCTTTTTCTTGCAGACATTACAAACAATATCCTCATCCTTTGCACATTCGCCGACAATCATTCCCTCATAAACATCAATACCGGGACCGACAAAGAGCCTTCCCCTGTCCTGAGTGTTCCAAAGTCCGTAGCCCGTTGTTGTTCCCGTTTCGTGAGCAACGATTGAGCCGCGGCTTCTTGTTTCAATATCGCCCTTATATGGCTCATAGCCTGCAAAGAGCTGATTCATAATTCCGTTTCCGTTTGTGTCGGTTAAAAACTCACTGCGATAACCGATAAGTCCCCTTGATGGAATTTTTATTTCAAGATGGGTCATACCAGTTGAACGGGTATCCATATTCCCGATTTCGCCCTTGCGTGAGCAGAGCTTTTCCATAACAACGCCAACATATTCCTCGGGAACCTCGATAATTGCATTTTCCATTGGCTCTAGAGTTTCGCCCGTATCCTTATCTTTTTTAAGAATAACTTTCGGGCGGGATACCTGGAATTCATAGTTTTCTCTTCTCATCGTTTCAATCAGAATTGAAAGATGAAGCTCGCCCCTGCCCGAAACCTTGAAGGTATCCATTGAATCAGTTTCCTCAACCCTCATTGAAACATTGGTTTCAACCTCTTTAAAAAGTCGGTCTCTCAGGTTTCTTGAGGTTACATATTTGCCCTCACGTCCTGAAAATGGAGAATCGTTGACAATGAAATTCATACTTATTGTCGGCTCGTCTATCTTAACAAAGGGAAGCGGCTCAACATTTTCGGGGTCGCAGGCAGTTTCACCGATATTGAGATCCTCAACGCCCGCAACGCAGATAAGGTCGCCGAAGCCCGCACTCTCACAGGATACTCTTTTAAGTCCCTCAAACTGATAAAGCTGAGAAAATTTAATGTTTTCCCTGCTTCCGTCCTGTTTGCAGAGCACATAGGGAGTGTTGACCTTAATCTCGCCTCTTTCAACTCTGCCGACGCCGATTCTTCCAACATAATCATCATATTCAAGCGATGAAAACAGAATCTGAGCGGGTCCATTGGCATCTCCCCGAGGGGACGGTATGTATTCAAGAATTGCATCAAGAAGGGGTCGCATATCGCCCTGCTTATCCTCGGGATTAAGGCTTGAATAACCGTTTCTTGCAGACGCGAAAATAACGGGGAACTCAATTTGCTCCTCATCAGCGCCAAGCTCAATGAATAAATCGAGAACCTCATCAACAACCTCATAGGGTCTTGCGCCCTCGCGGTCAATTTTGTTAACAACAACAAGGGGAGTTTTTCTTAAAGCAAGCGCCTTACTGAGAACAAATCTTGTCTGGGGCATACAACCTTCGAATGCGTCAACAAGAAGCAAAACGCCGTCAACCATAGTTAAAATGCGCTCAACCTCGCCTCCGAAATCAGCGTGACCGGGAGTATCTACAATATTGATTTTAGTGTCTTTATAATGAATTGCCGTATTCTTTGAGAGGATTGTTATTCCCCTCTCTTTTTCAAGGTCGTTTGAATCCATAACTCTTTCGGAAACAACCTCGTTTTCACGGAATATTCCGCTTTGATGAAGCATTTCATCAACAAGGGTTGTTTTTCCGTGGTCAACGTGGGCAATTATTGCAATGTTTTTAATGTCTTTTCTCTGTGCCATAGTATTTCCTTAAAATTGAGAATTGAAAATGGAAAATGAAGAATTTTGGGTGGGACACCCACACCCGATTAATAATTGTTTGAGCGCAGCGAGTAACCGCAATTCTCAATTCTTAATTCTTAATTCTCAATTATTTTTTCTTATTAAAGCTATCTCTTAATGCTACCGTTCTGTTGAAAACGATTTTATTCTCTGTTGAATCGGTATCGGTGCAGAAATATCCGATACGCATAAACTGGAACTTGTCTCCTGCTTTGGTGTCGCCGAGCGCCTTTTCAACATACGCGGTTTTCTTAACGAGTGAATCGGGGTTGAGGTTATCCTCAAAGGAGCTTACGCCCTCTTCATCGCTCGGATTTTCAACCTCAAAAAGTCTGTCATAAAGTCTTACTTCGGCTTCAACGCAGTCCTTTGCATTAACCCAATGAATAGTTCCCTTAACCTTTCTTCCGTCGGGCGCATCTCCGCCAAAGGTTTCGGGGTCATAGGTGCAGTGAACGGCGCAAACCTCGCCGTTTTCATCAAGGTCATAGCCTGTGCAGGTAACAAAATATGCTTTATAAAGCCTTACCTCGTTGCCGACATAAAGCCTTCTATATTTCTTAATCGGCTCAATCATGAAGTCATCACGTTCAATGTAGAGCTCCTTTGAAAACGGAACAACTCTTTTTCCATATTCCTCGTGATCGGGATGATATTCAACCTCAAGCTCCTCGCATTTATCCTCGGGATAGTTATCAATTATGAGCTTAATCGGGTCTATAACAGCCATTGCTCTTGGCGAATTCTGGTTGAGATTATCACGAACGCAGCTTTCAAGCATTGCAAAATCAATAACGGAATATGCCTTTGAAACGCCGATTTTTTCACAGAAATCACGGATTGCCTCTGCGGGATATCCCCTTCTTCTCATACCTGAAAGAGTTGCCATTCTCGGGTCATTCCAACCATCAACAATTCCGTCCTGAACGAGCTTGAGACATTTTCTCTTTGAGGTTAAGGTGTAGTTAAGGTTCATTCTCGCAAACTCAATCTGGCGAGGTTTTTCACCTTCGATGAGTTCATCAACAAACCAGTTATAAAGCGGTCTGTGGTTTTCAAATTCAAGTGAACAAAGCGAATGAGTAACCTTTTCGCAGGCGTCCGAAAGCGGATGAGCAAAGTCATACATAGGATAAACGCACCACTTATCGCCGGTTCTGTGATGGGAGGCATACATAATTCTGTAGATTATCGGGTCTCTCATATTGAGATTGGGAGAAGCCATATCAATCTTAGCGCGAAGAACCTTGCTTCCCGCTTCAAATTCGCCCTTTGTCATTCTCTCAAAGAGTTCGAGATTTTCTTCAATGCTTCTGTCTCTGTACGGTGAATTTTTTCCGGGCTCGGTTAAAGTTCCCCTGTACTCTCTCTGCTCCTCGGGAGTTAAATCGCAAACAAATGCCTTTCCCTTTTTTATGAGCTTAATAGCGCATTCATAGAGAAAATCGAAATAATCGGAAGCATAGTAAACATTGTCGTAATCAAATCCCAGCCACTTGATATCCTCTTCAATAGCCTCAACATATTCCGTATCCTCTTTGGTCGGGTTTGTATCGTCAAGACGAAGATTGCAGATTCCGTGGTATTTATTCTTAACGCCGAAATTAATGCATATAGCCTTTGCATGACCGATATGAAGATAGCCGTTTGGCTCGGGAGGAAAACGGGTCTGAATTCTTGAATAAACACCCTCTGCCAAATCTTCATCAATAAAATCGTGGATGAAATTTGAAGAAGTATTTTCTTCATTTTTAATAATTTCTTCTGCCATTACTCTTCCTCCTCATAGTGCTTTATTGCCATATCAATTCTATTTAAAACTGTTTTTTCTCCTAAAAGAGCTGTTATCGCGAACAAATCGGGAGTATTAACTCTTCCCGTCAGCGCAACCCTGATTATTGTTGAAACATCGCCGACATGACCTCTGAATGCCTCGGGGTCTGCTTTATACTCCTTTACATTCGGAGTGCAGCCAACCTCTGAGCATAAATCCTTCATTCTCGTAAACCAGGTGTCTTTATCATCATTGAGATTAACAACTTCCCTGTATTTTTTAAGAACTTCATAAGCAAGTTTTGAATCCGCATTGCCCGTAAGCTCATAGCTCGGAACAAAGGTTTCCTCAAACATATAGCTGAAATAATCCTTAATTTCGCTCCATTTTGCAATATCTTTTCTCGGCTTCTTGTTTTCTCTGTCGATATTCAGCATCGCAACTGCTCTCTCTTTGTCTTTTTCAAAGAGATTTGCAAGCTCGCCATCGTATTCCTTAGCCCATTCAAAAGATAAATCAAAAACCTTCTGAGCGCTCATTTTTGAAATAACATTCTTTGAAACGTCGCTGAGCTTTGCAATATCAAAGAGTGCGCCTGAAACGCTCATTTTTTTAATGTTGAACGGAAATTTTGAAATAGGCTCGTCCTTATTAACCCTGCGCCAGTCCTCAAAATTTGAGTTTGCAAGAGTCATCATATATTCATTAACGCTGTCGCTCGGATAGCCCTGTTCAATATAGTATGTTACAGCAGCCTCGGGGTCTTTTCTCTTTGAGAGTTTTCGTTTTCCCCCGTTTTCCTCTTTCATAATCGGAGCAACGTGAACATATTTCGGTGCTCTGAAGCCAAGCAGTTTAAACAACTGAAGATGAATCGGCGCACTTGATATCCATTCATCGCCTCTTACAACGTGGGTTGTTCTCATAAGATGGTCGTCAATAACATGGGCAAAATGATAGGTCGGAATTCCGTCGGATTTAAGAATAACAATATCCTGAACATTCTCGGGCATTTCAATTTTGCCCTTAATCATATCATCGAAAAAGCATTTTCCCTCAAGTGTTCCCGGAGATTTAAGACGAAGAGTCCACGCCTCGCCGTTTTCAATTCTCTGAGATATTTCATCAAAAGAAAGGTCGCGGCATTTTGCATATTTGCCCCAAACACCTTTTATACTCTCGTTTTCCTGGGAAGCTCTGATTTCTTCAAGCTCCTCGGCAGTCATAAAACAGGGATATGCAAGTCCCTGTTCAACAAGGGATTTTGCGTACGCCTGATATATATCCTTTCTGTCGCTCTGATAATAGGGACCGTAGCTTCCCTTTTCTTCTCTGTCGCCGATAACGCCCTCATCGGGAATGATTCCATAAACGGAAAGTCCCTTGAGCATAACCTCGATTGCACCTTCAACACTTCTTTTCTGGTCGGTATCTTCAACACGAACATAAAAAACTCCCCCGGAGCTTTTTGCAAGAGAATATGAAACAAAACAGGTGAAAAGATTTCCAAAATGAAGGAATCCCGTCGGACTCGGTGAAAAACGGCTCACCTTTGCCCCTTCTTTAAGCTCTCTTTGAGGAAACAGTTCCTCATAGTACTGGGGATTTTTATCTATATTCGGAAATAAAAGCTGTGCAAGATTTTTGTTATCATCCATAATCTGAACTCATCCTTATATATAACTTTAAAAAATTGATATAATATTATTACATAAAATTAAATAATATTCAATAGTAAACTTCTATTTTAATAAAAAACTGCCACAATCAACGTTTGCAGCAGTTAGTATTATTTATTGAATTGTTGTCTGAGTTGTATTAACAGGGGGCTGAGTTGTTGAAGTCGGTGGCTGAGGTGAGCTTGTTGGCGGAATAGTAGTTTCACTCTGAGGAAATGTTGTAGTTTCACCTGCAGGATATGTTGTTTGCTCACCTGCTGAGCTAAGAGGCTTGCTATACATATCTGTAAATGCTTTATAATAAGGGTTATCCCAGCTTACATCATCTGTGCTTACATATGATTTAACGCATGCTTTAACGGTTACAATCTGTGGCTCGGTTTTAACGTACATCAAAACGTCCTTACAGGTTTCATTGGGAGCCAGCGCATTTTTATCACCCTGAGCAAGAGAAAAATCATAATTAATTGTTCTGATATATCCGCCCTCACCCTGTTCGTCGGGCTGAACAATTTTTATCGGATTTCCGCTTGCATCAAACGCACAGAATGCAACAACAAAGCTTTTAACCGAAACGCTTGAATTATTGAAAACAGACGCGCCGATTGCATCATGGGCAAGCTGTTCGGAGGAGCTTTCATAATAGTACTCAATTCCGTTAACATACATCATCTGCTGTTTGAGTATTGAATCAAGCTCGTCTTCGCTTACTGTTGTAGTTGTTTCACCGCTTACGGCAGTATTGCTGACTTCATTATTATCATTGCCTCTTCTGACTTTTGCAATAAGCAATCCTCCCGCAACACAGGAAGCGCAGATAATCGCCGCAACGAGAACAATAACAATGATTTTTAATTTTTTATCCATGGATTTTTTATCATTATTTTCTTTCATATGCATCACCTTCATCCAGTTTAATCCAAATACAAATACAAGTCAACAAAAAAATAAAAAATTAACTCTTGACCGAGAGGAAGTTTTGTGTAATAATAGTAGGGCATTCGAGGTGTGGCTCAGTTTGGTAGAGCACTACGTTCGGGACGTAGGGGCCGCAAGTTCAAATCTTGTCACCTCGACCAAAAAAGCAACCTGCCAATTACGGCAGGTTGCTTTTTTGTTTCGAGGTAAGATTTGAGCTTGCGGAAGGATGCGGAGAATTCGGCGCTTTACCGCCGAAGCTCGACAAAAAAAACAGTCCGGTGGACTGTTTTGAAGCATCCTAGTTTCTTTTGGTCGTCGCCTTTTCAAGTTAGTATCGCAAGGGTATTTCGGGTGACAAGATTTGAAACGAACTCCACAATTTTTCGTGCAGCTTGCTGCTGGGAAAATTTGGGAGAACAGTCCAGTGGACTGTTCGATAGTTGAGAAGAAAATCTTGGAACCTCGACCAAGAATGGCAAGGGTTCGACGCCCTTGACATTCTTAACTGTTATTACTGTTTCGAAGCATCCTAGTCACTTTTGGTCGTCGCCTTTTCAAGTTAGTATCGCAAGGGTATTTCGAGGTGACAAGATTTGAAACATTCGATAGCTTAGAGGAAAATCCTGTCACTTCGACATTTGCCGCAAGCAAATAAACAGTCTGAATGCTAACCATTTTCTCGTAATATTGACTTTCAAATTATCGTGAAGTATACTTAATATACTACAGAATAAGAGGCTAATTATGAATAAAATTTCTTTACATAAATCCAGCATACCAATTTATTTCTTACCAGATGAAAGATTAAACCAGTTTTGTATAGGTATAGTGATAAAAGCGGGATGTTTATATGAAGATTGCAAATTGAACGGATATGCGCATTTATATGAACACGTTGTCTTTAGAAATTTAAAAAAGCTTTTCGGAGATAGTTTTTACACACAGCTTGCTAAAAACGGTATTGAATTACATGCGATTACATATGATGAGTTTATCTTCTTTAGAGTTTTCGGAATAAAAGACGGATTTCAATTCGCTTCTAAAATTGTGTCCTGTTTGTTTAATGAAATTATTATTGACACCGCAGAACTAAATGCAGAAAAAAACAGAATAAAAGCAGAAATCAGAGAAAAAAGCGAGCGTACATGGTTGTCCCATCATTGCCGTAAGAAAGTTTGGGAAGGAACAAATCTTACACAAACAATTCACGGCTATTGCAAAAACATCGACAATGCTTCTGTTAAATCAATTAATAAATATAGAAATGAAATTATATCTTCTAACAATGTTTTTGCAGTGGTTACCGGTTGTGTTAGCGAAAACAATATTAAAAAACTAAAATCAGTTTTAGACAATTTAAGTCTATCTGAAGCCATCGAAAAAGAAAATATTGCGCCTATTCCTAATGATTTTAAGAAAAGGCAGCTTGAATTAATCATTAGAGAGAATTATTATACAAGGGTTTGCATTTCATTTGACTATACAAGCACTGATGTTGATAGATGTATTGACGAAATACTGTATAATGTTCTGTTTTCAGGATATGACAGCTTAGTATATCAGTATTTATCAGAAATCAATCCTCTTATTTACTCCTTCGATAGCAGTGATGAGAGATATGCAAATATCGGCATACTGAATTTGGAATATGAAACGATAGACTCAAATCTTTATAGTTCACTTGAGCAAGTTATTCGTTGTTTAAATATGATAAAAGTCGGTGAATTTGATTTTGAGGCAAATATTCAAAAAGCATTAACAGAAAATACGCTTGCAAATGATAATCCATTCAATAAATGCTTTGATATTGCAAGCGAACTATTGTTAAATGGAAACAATTATCAAGAACTCAACAATCATCGCCAACGAATAAAAAATGTAACAAAAGAAGCGGTTATCAATCGTGCTAAACAAGTGTTCAGAACAGAAAATATTGTTTTGGGTATAAAAGGGAATAAAAGAAAAATTAAAAATAATTCTGAAAGAGTTTTCAGAATAATTCAAGATTTAGACTAACGCATTATGATTAATATGTAATAATCAAACTATCCTTGACCTGCACCGGTGAATTAAGGCAGATTGGAAATGTGTGAAACTGCCGATAAAATCTATATTTTTTATAAATCCGTTATGAACACCTCGACCATAAAAAAGACTTGCCTTGGCAAGTCTTTTTTAATGAAATTCATTCCTGCTGAATGAGTGAAATATTCCTTCGGAATATGAAATACACTTTGTGTATGAAATATGTTTAGTATATTATAGAATGAATTTTATTTCACTTTCTGCTTTAGCAGAAAAATTCATAATGACTGAAAGTCATTATTTCATGCTCGGCTTTTGCCGAGTATTTCATTTTATAATTCCGTTATTAATTATTAAATTCTTATATCTCAACACTTGTGCAGGGATACTGAAGGATGAAGTTAACATCATGTTCCGAACAATATCTTGCTGTTTTATAAAAGACATCGTTATATTTATCAACGTATTCGGGCATTTCTGTAACAGGCTGATCCAGCGGGGCGAAGAAATTATCCCAGTGAACAGGAATAACAAGGCGCGCATTCGTTGTTTCAACTGTTTCAGCGAAATACTTTTCTTCTTCCTCCTTGGTTGCTTTTCCTAAACCTGCAACGCCGAGGAAAATAGTATCAGCCTCAAAGCCGTCCAGTTTGCCCTCAATATAATTGAAACTTGGATGAAGGAGAATTTTCTTATCCCCGTGTTCAACATAAAAATCATAGGAGCCGCCCTCAAAATACTTCCAGAGGGGAACAGGCTGAGTCAGTGGCTCTTCAATCGGCATTCCGATATTATCATTAATAACTGTTGGCTTTGAGTGAAGCGCTTTTATAACGGTTATTTTATAATCTCCGATAGTGAATGTGTCGCCCTCTTCAAAAACATGTATTCTTCTTAGATTAACCTTTCCGCCGATTGCAACATTCTTTGCGGATTCACTTCCGTAGATATCAGCACGGCATCTGTTTGCAATATACGGCGCATCCATAACATGATCGTGATGGGTGTGTGAAATAAAAATTGCGCGCAATCTGTCTATATGATGGTTTTTAATAATTTTGTCGCATAAATCTTTGTTTGTAACAACAAGTTCACCCGAGAGGAATTGTTTTATAGTTGGTCTTGTTAAATGAGCGTCGAAAAGAATCTGATCCTTACCATCATCAAACAGTAAAACGGTTGTTCCTAAAAATGTTACTTTAAGCATAAATGCAATCTCCTTTTCTTATGAATCAACTTTTCAGATTTTTATACCTATCTTAATTATAAAAGAATCATAAATAATGTCAATAACAAAAGAGTATCAAATTAATATTCGGGCAATACTAAAAACAGTATCGGAGGTTGAATATGGAATCAATATGGCAAAACACGATTGAAACGCCTCACTTTGAGCAGCTAAATGAGGATAAAACAACGGATGTTCTTATTATCGGCGGAGGAATAACAGGAATTTTATGCGCTTATTTTCTTCAAAACAGCAATATTGATTATATTCTGGTTGAAAAAGACAGAATCTGCGGCGAAACAACACAGAATACAACTGCAAAAATCACTGTTCAGCACAGCCTCATTTACCAGAAAATCGCAGAAAAATACGGCATTGAGGCTGCCCAAAAATATTTCAAGGCGAATAACGAAGCGCTCAAATTTTACGAAAGCATTTGCAAAAATATCGACTGCGATTTTGAGAAAAAGGATAATTATGTTTACTCCGTTTCAAACCGAAAAAAGCTTGAAAAGGAGATGAGTATTCTTGAAAAAATCGGATGCCCTGCATCACTTTGTGAAACGCCGAGTATCCCGATTAAAACCGTTGGCGCTGTTAAGGTTTTTAATCAGGCGCAGTTCAACCCTCTGAAATTCATCAGTGCTATCAGCAAGGACTTAAATATATATGAAAACACATTTGTTAAAGAAATGATAGGAACAACCGCCAAAACAGATAAATTCACTATTAAAGCAAAAAAGGTTATTATTGCAACACATTTTCCGTTTATTAATAAGCATGGACTATATCCGCTTAAAATGTTTCAGCACCGCTCATATGTTTTAGCGCTTCAAAACGCAGAAGATGTTGGCGCAATGTTTGTTGATGAAAGTGAAACGGGATTATCTTTCAGGAATTATAATGGATTTCTATTGCTCGGCGGCGGAGGTCATAGAACAGGAAAAAAGGGCGGAAACTGGGAAGAGCTAAGAAGATTTGCTTCTGAAATATATACCTCGGCAACGGAAGAATTCCACTGGGCAGCGCAGGACTGTATGACTCTTGACGGTATTGCGTATATAGGGCGTTATTCAAAAGATACTCCTGATTTATATGTTGCAAGCGGCTTTAATAAATGGGGTATGACAAGCTCAATGACGGCGGCAATCATCCTCTGTGATTTAGTTCAGGGAAAGGAAAATGAATACGAAAGCTGCTTTTCACCGTCGAGGAATATGCTTCACCCCCAGCTTTTTATAAATATGCTCGAAACCTCGGCAAATCTTCTGACACCAACTTTAAAACGCTGTCCGCATTTAGGCTGTGCACTTCATTGGAACAGCGCCGAGCATTCCTGGGACTGCGCCTGCCA
Source organism: Eubacterium sp. (assembly GCA_017445905.1). Taxonomy (GTDB): domain Bacteria; phylum Bacillota; class Clostridia; order Oscillospirales; family Acutalibacteraceae; genus Eubacterium_R. Next base: position 21,039 of record JAFSRX010000002.1, on the reverse strand, counting down.
TGGCTCTCGCTTTACTCAAAATGGCGAGGTTATCAACAATCCCGCAAACGGAAATCTCAGAATGTAATAGCTTAAAAGAACACTTCTTATCCTTGAGGACAGGGTCAAATCCCTTTCCTCAATAAAAACAACTATACATTTTTATTTTTTTATGCTACAATATGTTGCAAAGATAAAAAAAGGAGTAGTATTATGAAAAAGCTATTATCATTCACCCTGGCGATTACATTCATTTTTACAACAATGTTTTGCGTACCCAGTTCTGCAAATGCACAAACAAAAGCTCCCGCAACATCAATAACTTCATTATCTGCAAGAACAAAAGGCTTCAAAGTTAAATGGAAAAAGAAGAGCGTTAAGGGATATCAGATTCAGTACAGCACTAATTCAAACTTTAAAAACGCTAAGAAAATAACTGTTAAAAACGGCAATGCAACAACGAAAACAGTTAAAGGCCTTAAAGCAAAGAAGAAGTACTATGTAAGAGTAAGAACATACAAGCTCAAAAACAGCGAAAGAGTTTATTCCGCCTGGAGCAAAAAAAGATATGTTACAACAAAAGCATCAAGCGGTAAAAAAAGAGGCACAACAGTTTATATAACTCCAACAGGCGAAAGATATCATTATTCAAAATCCTGTGCAGGAAAAAACGCTATACCGACTACCTTGTCAAAAGCTAAGCAACAGAGCTATACTCCCTGCAAAAAATGTGCTATGTAATATAAAATTTATCAGTGCAGAATTATCTGCGCTGATTTTTTTATTATTCGATGAAATAATGATGATTATATGTTATAAAATACCTTGAAGTAATAATTTCACTGTGTTATAATTATACAAATGTATATTAGAGGAAAAGCTATGAAAACACTTTATTTTGAATGCTCCTCGGGAGCTGCGGGAGATATGCTCAGCGCATCACTTTTTGAGCTAATTTCCGACAAGGATGAATTTATTAATAAGCTGAACGACCTTTTTGCACCCGAAATAGTTTTTGGAGCTGAGAAGGTTAGCAAAAACAACGTTATAGGAACGCATCTTCATGTTAAAATCCATAATCACGAAGAGGGCGAAGAGCACCACGAACACCATCATCATAGAAATTTCAAGGATATTGAAAGAATTATCACTTCTCTTGATATTTCAGACGGCGTTAAAAACAACGCACTTTCTGTTTATAAAATAATCTGTGACGCTGAAAGCAGAGTTCACGGTATGAAGGTTGAGGAAGTTCATCTTCACGAGGTCGGCGCACTTGACGCTATCGCAGATATAACAGCATTTTGTTTATTGATGGAGAAAATTTCAGCTGAAAGGGTTGTTGTATCTCCGATAAATGTTGGTTTCGGAACAGTTAAGGCAGCCCACGGAATACTCCCCGTTCCCGCTCCTGCAACTGCAATAATTCTTGAAAATATGCCGATTTATACAAATAATATATCAGGTGAGCTATGCACTCCGACAGGCGCGGCGCTTCTAAAATTCTTTGCCGATGAATATTCATATATGCCGAAAATGACTGTTCAAAAAGCGGGCTACGGCTTCGGCAAAAAGGATTTAGAAGTTTTAAACTGCGTTCGCTCTTTTATCGGAGAGGATGAGAAAAGCGAGCAGATAAACGAGCTTGAATTTAATATAGACGATATGACCGCTGAGGAAATCGCCTTTGCTTGCGAAAGAATTCTGAAAGGCGGCGCAAAGGATGTTTTCACAGCTCCCATAGGTATGAAAAAATCCCGACTTGGAACTAAAATAACCGTTCTTTGTTCAACCGAAGATAAAGAAAAGATGCTCGCTCTTATTTTCAAGCACACAACAACTCTCGGCGTTCGCGAGGCACTTTGCGAAAGATACACTCTTAAAAGAATCATGGAGTGTATTTCTACTCCATACGGAGATGTTCACATCAAAAAATCCGAAGGCTTCGGCAGTGAAAAAGCAAAGGCTGAATTCGAGGATGTTGCAAAAATTGCCATTGAAAAAGATATCAGTTTCAGAGAAGCAAAGGAGCTTTTGAGGTAGGTTATGGATACTGCGTATAAAAAGAAAGTCACCCTTAAAGAAGCTATTAAAAAAGCGGGCAAAATTGCTGTTGCCTTCTCCTTTGGAGTTGATTCAACCTTTTTGCTCAAAACAGTTCATGAAATTCTCGGCGATAATCTTATTGCAATAACTGCAAGGGCTTGTTGTTTTCCAAAAAGCGAAACAGAGGAAGCGGAAAAATTCTGCAAAAAAGAAGGAATACGCCAAATAATTCTTGATTTTAATCCTCTTGAAATTGATGAATTCAGGGGCAATGATGAAAAAAGGTGTTATTACTGCAAAAAGGCTCTGTTTGCTCAGATAAAAAGCATAGCCAAAGAAAACGGCTTTTCATATATTGCAGAGGGAACAAATTCTGATGATTTAAGCGACTATCGCCCCGGTATGAAAGCAACTAAGGAGCTCGGAATTCACTCTCCCCTGCTTGATACGGAGCTGACAAAAAATGAAATTCGTTTTCTTTCAGAGAAAATGGGCTTGCCGACATATAACAAGCCCTCCTTCGCCTGCCTTGCTTCAAGAATTCCATATAATGAAGAAATAACAAAGGAAAAGCTTGAAATGGTTGAGAAGGCTGAAAATAAGCTTCACTCCCTCGGCTTTCTTCAATCAAGAGTACGCATTCACTCAGACCTCGCAAGAATTGAGATAAACAGGAATGAATTTGAAAACCTTATCGCTGTTTCAGATGAAATAAACAGTTATTTCAAAGAGCTTGGCTTCACCTTTATTTCAATGGATTTAGAAGGATACAAAACAGGAAAAATGAATCAGAATATAAAACTATAATTGGGGGTGGGCTTAGTCCACCCTTAATTTTTATCGGGTGTGGGCGTCCCACCCCAAATTTTCCATTTTTCAATTTCCATTTTCAATTCACATATTAATATATCATTAAATTTTAAATATTTTATTGTTTTTAAAAAATCTTTAGAGTATAATATATGGGAATTTCAGGGCAAAGCGCCCATAGAAACGGTGAAATATGAAAGTTTTAGCCATAGGCGATGTTGTTTCAAAGCAGGGATGCGAATATCTCAGAGAGATGCTTCCCAAGCTAAAAAAGGACTACTCGGCGGATATCGTTATTGTTAACGGCGAAAATTCCGCAGTCGGCAACGGAATAACTCCCCAAAGCGCAAAATACATTTTTGACTCGGGCGCAGATGTTATAACGCTCGGAAATCATTCATTAAGGCGCATTGAAATCTGCGATTATCTCGATGAAAATGAATTTATTATCCGCCCCGAAAACTACCATAAAAGTGCGCCCGGTAAGGGATATACGATAGTTGATAAGGGATATGCGCGCGTTCTTGTTGCCAATCTTCAGGGTGCAGTTTATCTTGATAATATCGAAAATCCCTTTGACGCAGCGGACAGAATACTGAAAATTGCCGAGGAAGAAAACATCAATATCATTATTATTGATTTTCACGCCGAGGCAAGCAGTGAAAAAAGAGCTATGGGCTTTTATCTCGATTCAAAGATTTCAGCTCTTTTCGGAACTCACACCCATGTTCAAACCTCCGATGAACAGATTTTACCCTGCAAAACAGGATATATAACCGATATCGGTATGACGGGTCCGTTTTATTCTGTTCTTGGCGTTGCACCCGAAAAAGCAATTCAGAAAATGCAGACCAATCTTCCCGTTAAATTCACCGTTGAAGACGGAGTCTGCGTTATTGAAGGGTGCTATTTTGACATTGATAATAAAACAGGAAAAACCTTAGCAATAGAAAGGTTTCGAAGATGATAAAGAAATATTTTTCAGTTTTTCTTTCACTTGCTTTAATTCTTGTTATGCTCAGCGCATGCTCCTCTGAAAAAAACGAAAAAAACGACCACACCGTTATAACTCAGGCGGTAAGTGAGATTGTTGAGGACCCTTCGGGCTTTAAGCTGAGCTACACTCAGTCGGACTCTTTAAATCCGTTTTACTCCGATACTCTCAACAATCAGGTTGTTCAGAATCTTGTTTTTGAATCCCTTTTTGTTCTCGATGAAAGCTACGAACCTCAGCCGATGCTTGCAACAAGCTATTCATACGAAGGAAAGAAAACGCTGACAGTTACAATAGCAAGCGGAAACAAGTTTTCAAACGGCGATGAAATAACCTCTCAGGAAGTTATTTATTCATTCAATGAGGCAAAAAATTCCCCTCACTGGCAAAACAGCTTAAAAGCCATATCAAGCGCAAGCGCTGTCAGTGATACAGTTATTGAGTTCAAGCTTGCATATGCCAACCCGAATGCTCACAGGCTTCTGACATTTGCAATAGCAAGTGAAAAAACCGACAAAAAAGGATATCCGATAGGCTCGGGGAGATATAAATTCGGCGACGGAAACGGAACAGTTTTTCTTAAAGTTAACACTAATAAAAAAGATTTTGAGCCCCGTTTCACAAAGATTTCGCTTATTAATATTGCTTCCGAGGATTCGATTGAAAATGCTATTAATATCGGAAATATAAGCTACACATTCCGTGATTTATCGAGCGGAAAAAATGTTAAAATACAGTGCAATAAAAAGGCTGTTAATCTTAACAATCTTGTTTATATCGGAATAAACTGCACTTCGGGAATAACTCAAAACGAAAATATCAGAAAAGCTATTTCACTTGCAGCCGACAGAGATGCAATAGTTAAAAGCGCCTTTCAGGGTTACGCAAAAAGCGCTCTTTCGGTTTTTAACTCATCAAGCGCATTGGGAAAGCAAACCTCTGTTTTCGATAAAAGCTCTGATCCCTCGGCGGCAAGACAGGCGATTGAACAAAGCAAAATTAAGAGCAAAGACCTGAAAATCGATATTCTGACAAATTCCAATCCAAGCAGGGTTGCCGTTGCCAGAATGATGAAACAGGAGCTTGAAGCAGTCGGCTTTAAGGTTACAATAAACAAAGAAAAAAACAGCGCGTTTAAACAAAAGGTTAAATATAAAAGCTTCAATATTTATATTGGGGAAACAAAAATACCAAATGATATGAATTTAAACAGCTTTTTCACAAGCGGCGGTGCAACAAGCAGCGGAATCAATCTCGATTCAAGCAAAACCGCCAAGGCATATAAAGGATATCTTGATTCAGATAATGAAATCGGAAGTTTCGTTCTTAATTTCACCCAGGAGATGCCCTTTATCCCCCTTGCCTACAGACAGGGAATGATTTGTTATTCAAAATCACTGCACGGAGATATGCAGGGATATGTTGATAATTATTTTTCAAATATTCAGGATTGGTACTATAACTAAGAAAACCTAATTTTTAAGTTTAGGAGGATATTATGATTAAGTTTGAAAATCCGCAGGGATATATTGAAATTACAAACAATTATTTTGCTCGCCTGGTCGGTAACGCAGCTCAGAGCTGTTTCGGTGTTACCAGAATGGTTAACCCCAACCCATACCACTGGGAAAAATCATTAATAAAAAACAAAGCGGAGCTTGATAATTCAAATCAGGGCGTTATTGTTAAGAGCATAAACGGCGCTCTTGTTATTGATTTGCATATCGCTGTTTCCTACGGCGTTAATATTGCAACAATAACCGACAGCATTGTAAACAAGGTTCGCTATACTGTTGAATCAGCAACAGGTCTTAAAGTTTCCCAGGTCAACGTTCATGTTGATGCACTTAACTAAGGATAATCATAACATCGGAGGTTGACTAATGATTACAGGACAAATGTTTCGCGACGGCATTATTTCGGGTGCTAACAACATCTCAAACAGCCGTCAGGCAGTTGATGCCTTAAATATCTTCCCCGTTCCCGACGGTGATACGGGAACAAATATGAGTATGACAATCAGCGCTGCGTCAAAAGAGGTTTCATCACTTGCGGATGATGAAAGCATTTCAGAAGTTTCAAGGCGCTGTGCCTCCGCTCTTTTAAGAGGAGCGAGAGGAAACTCAGGAGTTATTCTTTCACTGATTTTCAGAGGCTTTTCAAAAGCCTTTAAGGATATAGACGAAGCCACTTCACAGGATATTGCAAGAGCATTTCGCCTCGGCTGTGAATCGGCATACAAGGCAGTTATGAAACCAACAGAGGGAACGATTCTCACAGTTGTCAGAAAAGCTGCCGAAGCAGCAGAGGAAGCTGCAAAAACCGAGGAAAACCCGCTTGAAGTTTGTTTTGCAGCGCTTCAATCAGCAAAAGAAGCGCTTACAACAACGCCCGAACTCCTTCCCGTTTTAAAGAAAGCAGGAGTTGTTGATGCGGGCGGTCAGGGCTTTATACTCATTCTCGAAGGTTTCCAGAGTGTTTTTGAAAACGGAGCGATAGTTCAGGGACTTGATGAAGGAGTTAAGCCGGTTGAAACTCCCGATAAATCAATTGTCGGGGCAGCAAGCAGCGATATCGAATTCGGCTACTGCTCGGAATTTCTTATTGAAAAAGCTGAAGATGCAAAAGAACACGACCCTCTTAAACTCAGAGCATATCTTGAATCAATCGGCGACTGCGTTGTTGTTGTTGATGACGATAATATTATTAAAGTTCACGTTCATTCAAACTGCCCCGGTACTGTTATTCAGTCAGCGCTCAAATACGGTCAGCTTATCAATATTAAAATTGATAATATGCGTTATCAGCACAGAAATGCGGAAGTTGGAGTTACCGAAGGAAAAGAGCCCATCAAGCCAAACGTTAAGGAACCCGAAAATGATTACGGTTTTGTTGCTGTCTGCGCAGGAAAGGGCGTTGAGGATTTATTTGTTGACCTCGGAGCTGATTCGATTGTAAGCGGCGGCCAGACTATGAACCCGTCAACCGACGATATTTTAAAAGCAATTATGCAAACCCCTGCTAAAAATGTTTTTGTTCTTCCAAACAACAAGAATATAATTATGGCTGCTGAGCAGACAATCCCTCTTGCAAACGACAGAGAGGTTCGTGTTCTTCAGACAAAAACTATTCCCCAGGGCATTTCTGCAATGCTTGCTTTTGATGATACTTTAAGCGCAGACGAAAACCAGATGAATATGATGGAGATGGCTGAGGCTGTTGAAACAGGTCAGGTTACCTTTGCCGCAAGAGACAGCGAAATCGACGGCAAGCCGATTAAGCAGGGTCAGATTATGGGACTGACAAACGGCAAGATTAAATTTATTGGCGACGATAAAGAGGATATTGCCTTTAAAACAATTGATAAGCTCTTCAAACGAAACATTCATTCAATGGTAACTCTTATCTTCGGTGAGGACGTTAATGAAGAGGACGCTGCAAAGGTTGAGGAAAGACTCAAGGAAAAATACAAAAACGATATTGAAATAAGTGTTGTAAACGGCGCTCAGCCTGTTTACTACTATATAATTTCGGTGGAATAATGGAAAATTACAGCGAATTTAATATTCAATATATAAAAGGTGTTGGAGAAAAAAGAGCCCGGCTTTTCAACAAGCTGGGCATTTATTCAGTTGCGGACTTAATTCATTTTTATCCGAGAAAATATCAGGATTGGAATAACTGCGAAACTGTTCTTTCTGCGCCTGAAAATGAAGCTGTTGCAATAAAAGCAACTATGATAACCCCTGTTAAAGAAAACCTAATTCGTAAGGGCTTAACCCTTTATAAGTGCAATTTTTCAGACGGACAAACAGTTATCCATGTAACTATTTTTAACAACAAATATCTCGCAAAGGCGCTCAGAACCTTTGATGAATACATTCTTTACGGAAAGATTGAAAAGAGCTTTACGAACGCTTTTATGAGCTCGCCCCAGATTGAAAAGGCTGATACTGCACAGGGTATCCACCCGATATACAGCGCAACCGAAAATCTCAATTCAAAGGTGATTGCTAAGGTTGTTAAAACCGCTCTTGACAAATTTGAATATTTTGAAGATACGCTTGATAATGAAATCAGGGATAAATATAATCTCTGCTCACTCGATTTTGCAATAAGGCAAATTCATTTTCCTAGTGAAGAAAAAAACATTGAAACTGCCCGCCGCAGACTGATTTTTGAAGAGCTTTTAACTCTTCAACTCGGTCTGATGAAATTAAGGGACAAAAAAGAAACGAAAAACAACTTTATTATTAATTATGACTTCACCGAGGAATTTTTAACCCTTCTCCCCTTTGAACTAACAAACGCACAGAAAAACGCCATTACCGACTGCGTTAAGGATATGATGAGCAAAAAGACTATGAACAGGCTCATTCAGGGAGATGTTGGCTCGGGTAAAACCGCTGTTGCTACAGCTGCAATGTTCACAGCAATTAAAAACGGATATCAATGCGCTATGATGGCACCGACGGAAATTCTTGCAAGTCAGCATTTTGAATCACTTTCAAAACTATTTGAAAACACAGAAATAAATATCGCCCTTTTAACAGGCTCAACAAAGGCAAAGGAAAAAAGAGAAATCAAACAGGCTCTGATGAGTGGCGAAATTGATTTGATTGTCGGAACTCATGCGCTTATTCAGAATGATGTTGAATTTTTTAATCTTGCCCTTGTTATAACCGACGAGCAGCACCGCTTCGGCGTTGAACAGCGAGCAAGCCTTGCAATGAAGAGCGCTTCGCCCCATCTTATGGTTATGAGCGCAACGCCCATTCCGAGAACTCTCGGACTAATTATCTACGGCGACCTTGATATAAGCATTCTGGGAGAGCTTCCCGCAGGAAGAAAGAAAATCAGAACTGATGTTGTTGATACCTCATATCATCAAAGAATTTATAAGTTCATCAAAAAAGCTGTTGACGAGGGTCATCAGGCATATATCGTCTGTCCCCTTGTTGAAGAGAGCGAAAGCGATCTGATTCCTGCAACTCAGTACGCCGAGGAGCTTTCAGAAAAATATTTTCAGGGCTATAACCTCGCCTTGCTCCACGGAAAAATGAAGGCGAAGGAAAAAGATAGAGTTATGCGCTCCTTTGAAAACAAGGAAACGGATATTCTTGTTTCAACAACGGTTGTTGAAGTCGGGGTTGATGTTCCAAATGCAACAATTATGCTCATTGAAAATGCCGACCGTTTCGGACTCTCGCAGCTTCATCAGCTAAGAGGAAGAGTCGGAAGGGGCAGTGAGCAATCCTACTGCATTCTTGTTTCAGATAATAAAGGCGAAAGCACGCGAGAACGACTTAATATTATGAAGAAAACCTCCGACGGCTTTAAAATTGCCGATTACGACCTTAAAACGAGAGGACCCGGGGATTTCTTCGGAAAACGTCAGCACGGACTTCCTAATCTTGTTATTGCGGATATGCTTGAGGATATGGAAACGCTAACGGAATGTCAGCAGTGCGCTAAAGATATGATTAAAGAGGATGAGAATCTCGATAAATATCCCCTCCTCTGCAATCAGATAAGCGATATGTTCAGAAAAACAGATTATTAAAAAGAGGTTACTATGGCTGAATTCATTTACAAAAACCCGATTGCTGAGAAAACAATTAAAAATATTCGCGACCCATTTATAATGCTTGAGGGCGACACTTATTATCTTACGGGAACAATTCCGCCCTACTGGAACGGAAAAAGCGAGGGCGTTAAGCTCTGGAAAAGCCAGGATTTGCTTAACTGGGAGGAAGTTGGCTTCATTCTTCACAGAAGTGTTGCAAATAATAACTCCTGGTTTCGCGATTTTTGGTGGGCGCCCGAAATACATAAGAAAAACGGCAGGTTTTATCTCACCGTTAATTGCAGAAACGACGAGCTCGGTATCGGTCAGAATCCATTAATTGCCGTAAGCGATAAAATCGACGGTGAATACGCTCTTTTAAATGCAGATAAACCGCTTTTTACTAAAGAAAAATTCGACAACGGCGAGGTTATCATTCCCGACGGAAATGATGCAAATCTGTTTACGGATGATGACGGAAAAACATATATAACCGTTTGCAGCTGGGACGGAATCTTTCTCTATGAATTTGACCTTGAAACAGCAACTCTTATCGGCGAGCCAACCCTCGTTGTTGAGCCTTCAAAGGAAGGATGGGATACAAAAAACGAAGGGCAGTTCATTATTAAGCACGAAAAAAGATATTATTGTTTTTACAGCTCCTTCACCCGCTCCTATGAGGTTGGAATTGCTTATTCAGACAGCATAAGAGGTCCCTGGATTAAGGACAGCCGCAACCCGATAATAACTCCTCTCGGCGTTGAAAATCTTCTCCACAGCGGACATAACAGTATTTTCTTTGACAAAAATTCAAAGCTCTGGACAGCATATCATATAACCCTTGATTCAGACCACGAAAAACAGCTTTTAGCCATCGACAGAATTGATTTTGACTCTCAGGGCAGAGTAATAACCAACGCCCCCACCCTCTCAACAATAAAATCATTTTGACTAAAAAGGGGTCTGACCCCTTTTTAGTCATTTTCAGGTAATATAAATATAAAATAACCCGACTCAAAAAGAGTCGGGTTTTGTTGTTTAATATTTGTTAACTATATCTTTCAGTTCTTCTGCTGATGTAATGCCGTTTAGCATTGCGCCCTCGATTATTTCGGAATTTGGTACAATCTTTTTAAGATTTTCGGCTGTTTTTCCGAAATTGCTTCCGCCCGAGGTTGCAAAAAGAACAATCTTTTTACCTGAAAAATCATACTCTTCAAGAAAGCTTCTTATAATCAGCGGAGCCTGATAATACCATATCGGAAATGCTAAAAAGATAATGTCATATTCCCCGATATTCGCATCTTTATCCGAAAGATTAATTTTTGCTTTTTTTATCCATTCCTTGTTGCAGCGGGAAAGCGGATTTCTCCAGTTGACATCCGATTGAGAATACGGAATCTCGGGCTTTATTTCATAAATATCCGCCCCTGCCGCTTCTTTCAGAATTTCAGCTTTTTTTGCAGTTGTTCCCTCTGCTGAAAAAAATGCAACTAATTTCTTACTCATAAAACCACCTTATAAAATCGGGTGCGGGTATCCCGCCCAAAATTCGTTCGTAATTAATCCTGCGCCTCAGTAGTAGGCTGAGTTGTTGTTTGAACCTCGCCATAAACCTGAATAATAACCTCGTCGCCAACTGCCGCTTCTTCTCCTGCTGCAGGAGCTGTTCCGTAGCTTGATTTAACGGTTTTCGGAGTATGGCTTCCGTCGTTATAAACCTCAACGCTCGAAACCTTGAAACCGAGGTCCTCAAGAATCTTTGTTGCCTCATCAAGAGGTTTGTTGCTCAGGTCAGGAATTGTTTCGGTCTGAATTCCGCGGCTTACGGTTAAAACGATATCCGAGCCCATCGGAACGCTCTCGCCCGCTGCAACGCTCTGCTTGAAGATAATTCCCTCGTCAACATCGGTTGAATAATCATATTCAAAGGTTATTGCAAACTGCTCATTCCAAGCGCCATTGTTTTCAACATCAACCTGTGTATAGCCGTTTGTTACAAAATCCGGAACTTCATAGTCAACAGCCTGAGTTGTTGAAACTGTTGTTTCAGGCTTTTTAATCAGATCAGTAAACTGAACAATATAAATTCCGGCTCCGATTGCGGCAACTATCAAAACAACTAAAATGCTGATGATAATTCTTGATTTAACATTCTGAGCTTTATTAGGATCCTTATATTCATCCTCTTCAATATACTCAGCATCGTTGTTGGTTGCTGCTTTTGCAATAACTGCGGGAGCAGCGTCAAGATATTCTCTGTATTCAGAAATGGTTTTGATTCTTTTTTCAGGATATATCTGCAAGCCGTTTCCGATTGTTTTGATAACATGCATCGGAATTGTTTCGGCGATTGAATTCGGAATCATCAGCTTATCATTTGCTTCTCTTGAAGGAGCGCTCGGCGGATTAGTTCCTGCCAAAGCTCTGTAGATACATGCAGAAAAGCCGTATATATCCGTTGCAGGACATATCTTGTGGCTGTTATCATACTGCTCAATAGCGGTATATCCATCGCAGAAATTAAATTCAAGCGCGCTTGTCATGTCACAGGCTTCCTGAATTGTAAACGGACTTAAACGAACCTTTCCATCCCTGCACAAAACGAGATTATCGGGTGTTATTGAGCCATGAATAATTCCGTTTGAGTGAAGATTTTCAAGAGTTGTTAAAACAGGCATAAACATAAGTCTTGCGCTGTCCCACGGGATATAGCCGTTTTCGTTTCTTAAAAGATATTCACGAAGAGGAATACATTCAAGGTGTTCGATTATTGCATAAACTGTTTCGTTTTCTTCAAAAACATCATAAACAGGAACAACTGCAGAAAGAGAATGGAGTTTTTCAAGAGTTGTCCAGAGTTTGTAGAATGATTTCTTATATTTTTCTACCTGAGGAATGAATTTCTGGCGAATATGAATATCGTTTGAGCCCTCAAGGCGCGAGCATATTTCCTTGGGATAAAACTCTCTGATAACAATTTTTTTATCGAGCTGGGTATCGTATCCCGAATAAGAAACAGCATCGCTTTCATGCTCCTGAACAGCGCCAATAACATATTTGCCTGCAAGCATTGTTTTTGGTGCAAGATACATTGTGCTGCACTCAGTATCGTTATCATAACCGCATTCCTGACATACAGCGCCTTCTCTTAGCTCCTTAAAACAATTCAAACAAAGATTATCTATATCTTTCATATCTTTCACTTCTCTTATTACATAAAATATCAAGATATATAATATCAGTATAAAAGAGCAATGTCAAGAAATGATATGTTAAAATTCCGATAACACAGAGTGATTTTTGTCTTTGCTTATTGCTTATAAAGGATTATTGAGTTATAATAAACTAAAATTTAGTTTTGGAGGAAGAAAATGAATTTTAGAGAGCTTTCAAACGGAATGAGTGAAGGATTTGTTATTCTTAAAAAATGCGAAGAAAAGAAGACGAAAAACGGTTCCGTTTATCTTGATATGATTATTGCCGATAAAGACGGAGAGATGAGCGCAAAGCATTGGGATTTCGGCGGCGGAGTTGTTTTTGAAAATGAATCCGTTGTTAAAATAAGAGGCTATGTTGAGCAGTTCAACGGAAGAGATCAGTTCAGAGTTACCCAGATAAGACCTGCCGGAAATTCCGATGACTATAATTTAACCGACCTTGTTCCCTCCTCTCAAATTGGCGGTGAACAGCTTTTTGAGATGATTAAAACAAGAGTTGAAAAATTCGAAAACGATAATCTGAAGAAAATAGTTCTTTCAATTATTGAAGAGAAAAGAGAAATGCTCATAACCTGCCCCGCTGCGTTAAGACTTCACCACGCAATGCTCGGCGGACTTATGTATCACACAATGAGCATTGTCAGAATGGCGGAGGAAATCTGCAAGATATATACAAATATTAACACTGAGCTTCTTCTTTCGGGAATCATTCTTCACGACGTTGCAAAAACCTGGGAGCTTGAAACAGGAAAAACGGGACTTGCAAAGGGATATTCAGTTGAGGGCGAGCTCATCGGCCATCTTGTTAAAGGCGCAATGTATGTTAACGACAAAGCAAAGGAGCTTGGAATAGAAAGTGAAGAGGTTGCGCTTCTTGAACATATGATTCTCTCCCACCACGGTCAGCCTGAATACGGTTCACCCGTTCGTCCCATGTTTCTTGAGGCTGAAATCCTTTCCTCCCTCGATGCGCTCGATGCAACTATTTATGAGATAAACAATGCAACCTCTGCTGTTAAAAGCGGGGAATTCACCGACAGACAGTGGGCGCTCGACAACAGAAAGCTTTATAACCACGGTCTTTCAGATACAAAACACTCAGTAGATTTCTATTCACACGGAGATAAATAAAATGGGAATGACTAACGCAGTTGAACATGATAAATGGACTGAAATAAAAATACATGTTCCTATAAAGGACATTGAAACAGCCGAAAACATTGCAAATATGGTTGTTCCCTACGGAATATATGTTGAGGATTACTCTTCTCTTGAACAAGAGGTTGACGAAATTGCACACATTGATCTGATTGAAGAAAGTCTTTTGAAAAAGAGCAGAAATGAGGGCATTATTCATATCTATATCAATCCCGACGAAAATCCAAACGAAGCGGTTTCATTCATCAAAGATAGATTTGATAATATCAAATTACGCGATTATAAAATCGAGTTTGACGACTGTTTAACCGAGGACTGGCAAAACAACTGGAAACAGTATTTTCATGCAATGCCAATCGGCAAAAAGCTTTTAATACGTCCGCTCTGGGAAAATGATTTCAACGCTCAGGGCAGAAAAATCCTTAACATTGAACCGGGGCTTGCCTTTGGAACAGGCTCACACCCAACAACAAAGCTCTGTCTTGAAACGCTTGAAGACTACGTTAACGAAAGCTCAACAATTCTTGATATCGGCTGCGGAAGCGGTATTCTTTCAATCGCCGCTCTCCTTCTCGGCGCAAAATCAGCTTTAGGAGTTGATATTGATTCACTGGCTGTTAAAACAGCGATAAAAAACGCTGCTGAAAATAATTTTGATGAAAACAAAATCAAGTTTATTCAGGGAAATCTTTCCGATAAGGTAAGCGGAAAATTCAGCATTGTTGTTGCTAATATTGTTGCCGATATAATTATTCAGTTCAACTCCGAAGTCTCTGATTTCCTTGATGATGACAGTATTTATATAACGGGCGGAATTATTGAAAACAGAGAGGACGACGTTTTATTCTCCTTTGCTCAAAACGGTTTTGAGGTTGTTGAAAGAAGAGAAAATAACGGATGGCTCGTTTTTGCATTAAGAAAACAACGACCTATTGCATAATTCATCATTATTTGGTATAATATATTCAGCATTTTTTCGGAGGTAAACAAAATGAAATATGCTCTTGTTACAGGCGCAACAAGCGGTCTTGGAAAAGAAATAGCAAAAAGAGTTGCCGAAAGCGGCTGGTATGTTTTTGCCTGCGGCAGAAACGAAAATGCACTTGATGAACTCAGGAGAACAACATATGTTCATCCGCTTTGTGTTGACGTTACGAAACAGGAAAGCATTGACGCAGCCTATGAAGAGGTTTCAAAAATAACCGATAAACTCGATGCAATAATCAATTTCTCGGGCGTTCAGCAGATGGCTTCCCTCGTTGAAGGAAATATCGATATTGTTTCAAGTATGCTTGAAGTTAACCTTATGGGTATGGTTAGAATGAACAAAACCTTCTTCCCCCTTATCAAAAACGCAAAGGGAAGAATTATCAACTGTTCATCTGAATGCGGCTGGATGACTCCTCAGCCCTTCAACGGACCTTATACTCTTTCAAAATATGCAGTTGAAGCATACAACGATTCTCTCAGAAGAGAGCTTATGTTTGTCGATGTTCCCGTTATAAAAATTCAGCCGGGCTCATTTAAAACAGCCATGCATGGAACAACAACAAAATCCTTCGACAGACTTGCAAAGAGCACAACAATGTATAACGATGTTCTTGAAAAGATGAAGTTTATGATGGATATCGAGCTCAAAATGGCAAATGATCCGAAATATCTTGTTAAGGCGGTTATGGATGCGTTAACAAGCCCTGTTCCGAAACAGAAATACAGAGTTAAAAACTCACCCATTTTAGGATTTGTTGAAATCCTTCATCCCCTTGTTGTTGATTCAGCATATAAAAAGATTCTTTCATCCAAAAAGGTCGGCGATTTAATAGACAAGGTAAAAGAAAAAATTGATAAATAATAACTTTTAAGGCTGGTTGAAAAAATCAGCCTTATTTTTTAATTAATCGGAAGAATCTGGTTATCATAGTATTAAAGGATGTGATACTATGAAAGAAAAAGTTGGAAAAGACGGCGATACCGTTAAGCTTCTTCGCGAATGTGATGCAGGAATAAAAATGGGAATTTCTTCAATCGAGGACGTTGTTTGCGATGTTAAAAACAGAAATTTCAGAGAAATGCTCAATGAATGTAAGCGCCGCCACGAAGCACTCAGCATCGAAGTCGGCGCACTTCTTGACGAACATCAGGATACCGGCAAAAATCCCAACCCCATGGCAAAGAGTATGAGCTACATTAAAACAAATGTTAAAATGATGGCAAAGCCGACTGACGAAACCATTGCCGATTTGATGACTGACGGCTGCAATATGGGAGTTAAATCGCTCGGAAGATATCTTAATCAGTATAAAAACGCCGATTCAAAATCAAGGGATATTGCCCAGAATCTCATTTCTCTTGAAGACAGACTTTCAAATGATTTAAGAGAATATTTATAAAAAAGGGATAATCCCTTTTTTTTATGGACTTTTAAGGATGAATGTAATATAATATATTGAATGAAATTTCAGGAGATATATTATATGAATATAGTTGTTTTGGCAGGTGGCATCAGCACAGAGCGCGACGTTTCGCTGATTACAGGCAAAAATGTTGTTAACGCGCTCAGAAGCGTTGGCGAAAACGCAGTTTTGCTTGATGTTTTTCTCGGATATAAAGGCGATATTTCTTCATTTTTTGAAGACGGCGCCCAAAACCACAACGCAATAAATGATATCGGCATTGTTGACCCGAGCATTGAGGATATTAAAAAAGCGAGAGGAACAAGCTCAAATTCTCTTTTCGGCGAAAATGTTATCGAAATATGCAAAATGGCTGATTTTGTTTTCCTTGCACTTCACGGTGAGGACGGCGAGGACGGCAAGGTTCAGGCAACCTTTGACCTTCTTGATATTAAGTATTCGGGTTCAGGATGTCTTGCAAGCGCAATGGCAATGAACAAATACATATCAAAACAGATGATGGATGCAAACGGTATTAAAAATGCTAAATACATATTCGCAAAAAAAGAAAACGCTAATTTAAAATATGAATATCCCTGCGTTATCAAACCTACCTCCGGCGGCTCGAGCGTTGGCATTTCAATAGTTAAAAGCGAAGAAGATTTTGAAAACGCTGTTAAAACTGCATTTAAATATGAGGATGAAATAATCATTGAAGAATTCATTGAGGGAAGGGAGTTTTCTGTCGGCGTTTTAGGCGATACAGTTCTTCCGCCGATTGAGATTATTCCGAAAGAAGGCTTCTATGATTACAAGAATAAGTACCAGGCGGGTATGACGATTGAAATCTGCCCCGCCGAGCTTTCAAAAGAGGATACAAAAAGACTTCAGGAAAATACAAAGAGGGTTTTTGATGTTTTAAATCTTGAGGTTTATGGCAGAATAGACTTCATTCTTTCAAAGGAGAATAACGAATTCTACTGTCTTGAAGCGAATTCACTTCCGGGCTTAACATCAATGAGCCTTCTTCCCCAGGAAGCTCAGGCAATCGGAATTGATTATCCCTGTCTTTGCAAAAAAATTATAGAATTATCACAAAAGAAATATTAAAATCAGATGCGGGAGATTCCTTTAACATGGAATCTCCCGCATCTGATTTGTATTATATAATCTGAGGGAAAAAACCCTCATTAATTCGAGGTTTTGCTTTTTATTTACTATGTTTTTTAAAATGCAAATAAGGCGAAATAGCAGGGTATATTAAAGCTGTTATTAAAACAACAAGAGTCAGCTTTATGAAGGAAAGCGGAATATTGATAGCAAGTATTCCCTGCCACATTGCCTTTAGCTGAGGGGCATTCGACGATATCCTATGTAGCGCATCATTAAAAGCTAAAAGCATTTTATCAAACGAATAGCCGTATTTTCCGTAATACTTATCAAACATTGGAAAAACAAAGAAATTAGCCATTAAAAACTGAATGATAAGAGCAGGAATAATGCCCAAAAAGCCGCCTTTAATTATGGCAGTTCTACGATGAATATTGCTTTTATTTTTGCTTTTATTCTTCCTTTTTCTTGTTCCAAGAATTGTGTTTCTGTAATAAATCCCTGCAGTCAAAACAAATACAAGTTCAACTAATAGGGAGGATATATCGCTTATTAATGCAGTTTCTACAATACCAATATGAATTGCTGTTTTGAGAAGGCATACTGTTGCTCCGATTATCGGTCCATATGCGATTGTTGCAATTAACTCCGGGAATACTGAAAACTCGATGCTGATAAAACTCGGCATAAACGGAATTTTTAAACTAAAATAGCGCATTACAAACGATATCGCCGTGAAAGCAATTATGCTTATCGCCACTCTAGTTGTATGCTTGTCTTTACGATTTACAGAAGTTGAATCCCTGTCAAAAACATTTGTGTCTTTATTTTGCATACGATTATTCTCCTATAAACAGAACATTTTTTGTTTTTATAGCTTTCCATTGAGGTACTCCCGCTTAACGGGGAAATTTCACGTATTGACATAGAGAAGCGCCTGCGCCGGCAAAAGCTGTTAGCATAAAAGGTTATTTTTCTATCAATCAAGTATCTGACGAACATTGCCTTTCCCGATGAAAACCATATTTAATATTACAAGATTCAATAAAAAATGTCAATAAAAGTTGCGCGTTACGAGTTGTCGGGCTAAACGAACCACGAGTTACGAAGCACGAACCACGCACCACTCTTCAAGCAATCGGAGCGAAGCGACCCGAATTTTTTATAAATCGTCCGCATCCTGAACAGGCTTTTCTCCTTTGACATTCGTAACTCCCGTATATGAGCCGTTTTCATCAATGCTTACCATATCTTCAGTTAAGTTAGTTAAATCAATAATATTTTTATTCTTGTTTTTCTTCTTTTTACTCAAAAAAATCACCTCTGTAATAATATTTTTTACAGGGGTGATTGTTTTATACCTTTTCAACATCTATAACAGCGATTTTATCAAGAAAATCTTTTGGAGTTATAACTGTTCCCATTTCAGAGAATTCATCCATATTGAGATTGAAGTTATTAACAAAAATCGGAACTCCCGAATATTCAATATCAATATGAAGTCTTTTCGCGTCCTCGAAGATTTTTTTAATATCGTATTCATTGCAATCATAGTATTTCTTAGCGCATACTTCATTATTGTTTATATATTGCAATATGATATTTCTTGTTGATTTTGAAATTGAAATATATCTTGTATGATTTTTTGAAAGCGCCTGTCCCATCGTCATCTGGGCAACCGCCTTACATGCCCCGCTGTTTAAAAAGAACTCATTAATAAAAATTGCTTCAAGCGGACTCGTGTCATCGGGAGTTATTATCGCAAGAACACTTTTTGAATACTTTTTACCGTATTCTTTTTTAACAAACTGCTTAAAATAATACTGGCATTCCGAAATTTTTTTTGCGAACTGATGATAAAACGGAATATTGCAAGCCTCATCGAGACCGGGCATTGTAAAAGTAACAAATTCTTCGCTATCTTTTTTTCGGATAAGAATATTATCATTAGTTATAATCATTGGAATTGTTTTGGGCATAATAACACCTCTTATTATTGATATACTAATTATACAGCATAATCTATTTATTTTCAATAGTGTTACAATCGTGTAACTTTTAATCATATTTGCTCAAACTATGGTATAATAAATCGAATATTTGAAAGGACGGATTAACCGAGGGCATATTTTTATTATATCTGCCCTGATATCAATTATGAGCAATAAAGAACTTGATGAAATATTAAATGAAATAAAACAGCGTTCCCAAAGCAAAGAAGAGTATCAAGGCGCTGAAAACACAATCAGTGATGATAGTCCTATAGAAAAAGCAATGGATGATGTTCTCAAAATCATCAACGATGATGAGATAACTCCTGAAGGCAATGACTTTCAAAATGCTTCAGCTAACGAAAGCTCAGAATCGCTCAACATTCTTGAAATGACTGAAAAAGAAGATGATTTTATGAATTCAGATATGTATAATAGAGAGTTTTCTGAAGAAGAGCCAAGCGATAAAAAGAAAAGCAAAAAACCGCTGATAATATCTGTTGCAGTTATTCTTATTATTGCTATTATTGTTGGGTTATATTTCGGAGTTTTCCGTAAAAAAGACGAAAGCCCGACAACAACAGCTCAGAAAACAACCCAGGCAACCCAGCAGGTGAACTCAGATACTAACCCGCTTACAGGGGAAACCGACTTCAATAAGGCGGCAATCGGAAAAAGGCCTGTTGCAGTTGTTGTTGAAAACGAATACAATACCGCATCTGTTAAACCCCAGTGGGGAATAAATGATGCAGATATTGTTCTTGAGGGCGAGAGCGAATATTCAACAAGACTTCTTCTTTTCTGGGCTGATTTCACCGATATGCCCGCTCAGATAGGACCTGCACGTTCTGCAAGACCTCCGTTCATTCGTTTCAGTCAGCTTTTTGATTGCATATTCATCCACGCAGGACTTTCAAGAACAAAGGGAAATTATATCGGCGCAAACACTGTTTTCAAAAACGAAAATATCGACCATATAAATCTTCTCAGCTGTGGCGAGGACGGAACATATTTCGGAAGGGATAAATCAAGAACTAGGACTATTGAGCACACAGGATTCTTTAACGGAACAAGCGCTCCTGAGCTTATAGCTAAACAGAATTTCAACACTGATATAAACCCTGCAAAATTTTCAAATCTTGAATTCAACAAAACTCCTCAGGCGCTCAGCGACAAGGCTGCTGCTTCCGCTAAATTCGTTTGGTCGGATGTTTATTCAAACGGACACTGTCCGAAAGTCGGCGAATATTTCTACGATGAAACATCTGAAAAGTATTCAACAAAGGATTTTGACTCCGATTTCGGAAACGCAAATCTTGAATTTGAAAACCTTATTTTCCTTTTGGATGAAACCGAATACGTCGTTAAAGAAAACTATAAAAACAGCGGACAGAGCGAGATTTACTGCGATTATAAGCTCTCAGGCGGAACAGGCGCAGTTCTCTCCCAGGGAACATCCTTAGACATAACCTGGGGCGTTGAAAACGGCAAACTCTGGATGAAAGATAAGGATGGTAACAGCGTTAAGCTCAACCCCGGAAAGAGCTATATTGGATACGGCTCATCAAACAAGGGCGGCAGCATAACAATTCAATAAACAAAAATCAGGAGCCTCTTGAATGAGGCTCCTTTTTCATTGCTTTGTTGTTTTTTATCTCATTGATTCTTCGTAAGCTTTGATCATCTTTTTAACCATCTGACCGCCTACTGAACCTGCCTGACGAGAAGTAAGGTCACCGTTGTAACCCTGCTTAAGGTTAACACCTACCTC
>JAFSRX010000023.1 GCA_017445905.1 Eubacterium sp. | reverse complement strand
TTGTATCACCTCCAACACAAACAAATACCACAAAGTAATATAAATATCCAGATAATTATTTGTTAACTTTATTATCTAACCACTTCTTTAAATTCTCTTTTGGTATGACAATACGCCTTCCCATATTGATAGCAGGGAAGGTTTTGTCTTTCTTTATGAGTTGGTATAAACTGACGGTTGAGATTGAAAGCGCCTCCGCCGCCTGTTCCACCGATAGTGTTACCGGCATTTCATCAAAATTTGTATACATAAAAATCACTCCTTTTTCTAAAAAACCCTTTTTTTAGTTCTGTGTAAAGATTTTGGATATGGGGTTATATGAAATTTACATCGTCATTGTGAAGCCTTCATCTTCATCCTCATCATCGTAATATTCGTCAGCATAATTATGCTTTTGTAACTCTGCTTCCTGACGGAGCCGTTCCTGTTGCTCACGCTTTGCTCTTGCAGATTCATATGCGGCATTTATAGCGGCTGCGCTGAGGTCAACGATAGCAGCAACGTTGTCTGCTGCACGCTCGGATTCGCTCTCGTCTTTTTCTTTCTTGGTGTCCTGAGTAACGCCATCCTTCTGTCCGAGTGCGCGCTTCTTGCGCAGCAGTTTTTCTCTTTCCTTTTCATCAAGCTGAGAGTGTAAATTATCAAGCCTTTTACTGCAGGCGGTGTTAATGAAGAAGCCAACCATATAGGCAACGTCATTTATGATTGCCTTGTTAGTGTTATCTGTCGCTGTTTGATTCTCGCCCCGACTCATATCCATTTTCAGAACGTAATTGATGATTTTGTTTTTCAGTACCTTGAATTCATTGTTATCTTCAAGCGGTATGTCAGGGTCATTACTGCTATTGTAATATACAGATAGTTTCTCTCTGTTAAGCCTGTTCCATTCTGAATACAACTTACTGATTTCCGGTATTTCTGCAAGCGATTTCAGTATATCGTCAACGCTTTTCTTTACGTTCTTCGGCAGATAGCCGTATTGCTTTTTACCTGAACATTTTTGTAATTGTTCTGCTAATTTCAGGAATTGCTGAAGGAGATTATCGTCAATACTTACTCTGCCGATATCGTAAAGCATTTCATCAAACTTGTCTTTAAGTTCTTCACGGATATCTGTTTGCAGTTTGAATAACTTGTACTGCTCGTTGCGAAATATATCGTTAGCAAAAGCACTTTTCAGCTTTTCATAACCCTTTGCAGTAATGTAGCCGTTTCCACTTGTAGAATATACCATAAGGTGTATGTGAGGATGATGTTTCGTGTTATGAAACGCCGCGTACCATTTCAGTTCACTAACAGCAATCTTATGTGCTTCTGCAATTTCATTTATGTTTCTACGAACACAATTCTTCCACGCCTCTGCGTTATCATATCCGAGACGGGATGCATCTTCTCTGCGTAAACTAATTACATCAGAGAATACAATTCCGTTGACGGAAGCAACTTTCTCCGCCGCTTTTTCCAAATCAATATCGTCATCCGTATCGGAAAACAAACCGTGTGAGCCGAGCTTTTCAAC
>JAFSRX010000022.1 GCA_017445905.1 Eubacterium sp. | reverse complement strand
CTTAACGGGGAGATGTCAGCGCTCGCGCTGACAGAGGGGAGCGTCTGCGCTAGCAAAAGAGTTATTCCCTTGATAAGGGAAATGTCGAGCTTGCGAGACAAAAGGATGACGCTTGCGGTGGATGAGGTGTTTTCCCTCTTTCCGTCAGTTGGGAACAGACGTGCCAAAATACATAATAATATTGGATTATAAAAAAAGGAATACATTTTTCTCCTCAAAACTTTTTATCCCTTTCTGACAAGGGAATTTCGTTATTTATATAAGTGTTCCATACGTCCATTCTGTCTTTTTCATCAAGCTCTCTTATAACCTTTGCGGGAACGCCGCCGGCAATACAGTTTGGAGGTATATCTCTTGTTACAACAGCTCCTGCTGCAATAATGCTGTTTTCGCCTATTGTAACACCGCCGCATATAATTGCGCCTGAACATATCCAACAGTTTTTCTTAATTGTTATCGGTTTTGCATATTCTAAATCGTGAACGCCGTCGGGATATTCCTGATAAATTCTTTCATCGGATAAAAACGGGTGCATCGGAGTTGCAAGAGTAACGCTCGCTCCAATCCAAACACTATCCTCAAGAGTTATCGGTGCAACATCAAGAAAGGTGCAGTTATAATTAAGAAAACAGTCAATTCCAACATTGATATTTTCGCCGTATTCGCAGTAAAACGGTGTGAAAATAGCTAAATCCTTTCCAACAGATGAAGGAATCAGCTTATTTAAAAGCTTTTGTTTTTTCTTAGGCTTTGTAAACGGCGTTTTGTTGAATTTTTCACAAAGAGCCATTCCCTTTATATGATGCTTTTCAATTTCTGCATTTCCGGGAGCATAAAGTCTCCCGCTTATCATTTTATTCCATTCTGTCATAGTTTCTCCGATTTTAAATATCTCTTCTATTTACCCTGTCTATCCTTAACTGAAGTAAAAAGGCAACGACCACTTTCGTTCGCCTCGTCCAAACATATTACGGGATTAAAGAATTTTGCGAGCAAAATCCTAACAATCCCTTCATATGTTTCTCCTCTCAAATCAAAATGTTTTGCATTTTGATTTGTATTATAATTCGGAGCGAAGCGACAAACCAAAACTCCTAATTCCTAACTCCTCACTCCTAAATATATTAAATCGGAGCGAAGCGACCCGAAATTCTTAATTCTTCACTCTTAATTCTTAATTAATAAAAAATGCCCCGAAGGGCATTTTATTAGTCAAAAGCGTGACCTGAGCTTCCGAAAACAACGTCAATCTTGTGAGCAACAACCTCTTCAATAAGGTTTCTCGCAGGAGTAAGATACTGACGTGGGTCGAAATGGGTCGGATTATCAGCAAAGTGTTTTCTTAAAGCAGCAGTCATTGCAATTCTGATATCTGAGTCAACATTAACCTTGCAAACTGCCATTGAAGCAGCCTGGCGAAGCATATCCTCAGGAATACCGATAGCGTCGGGCATTGAGCCGCCGTACTGATTAATCATCTTGATATGGTCCTGATTAACTGAGCTTGCGCCGTGAAGAACTATCGGGAACTCAGGAAGCTGTTTTGCAACCTCTTCAAGAATATCAAAACGAAGCTGAGGCTTCTGACCCGGCTTGAATTTATATGCGCCGTGGCTTGTTCCGATAGCAATAGCAAGTGAGTCAACGCCTGTTCTTGTTGCGAAGTCATAAACCTCTTCAGGTCTTGTATAAGACTCGTTACCTGCCTCAACAACAACATCGTCTTCAACACCTGCAAGTGTTCCAAGCTCGCCCTCAACAACAACGCCGTGAGCGTGAGCATATTCAACAACCTGCTTTGTGAGTTTAATGTTTTCTTCATAAGGAAGAGATGAACCGTCGATCATAACAGAAGTAAATCCGCCGTCAATACAGGATTTACAGGTTTCGAAATCCGGTCCGTGGTCAAGGTGAAGAGCAATCGGAAGTCCGGTTTCTTCTGCTGCAGCCTTAACCATGGCAACAAGATAATTATGAGAAGCATATTTTCTTGCGCCCGATGAGCACTGAAGAATAACGGGAGCCTCGAGCTTTTTAGCAGCTCTTGTGATACCCTGAACGATTTCCATATTGTTTACGTTAAAAGCGCCGATAGCGTAGCCGCCCTCATATGCTTTTTTAAACATTTCTGTAGTAGTTACAAGTGGCATAATTTTTTCTCCTAACATTTTATTGGATTTTATCCTTTAATATTATAATATAAATAACATTATATTTCAATAACTATTTTAACTAAAAAGGGGTCTGACCCCTTTTTAGTCAAAATTACGAGTTACGAATTTCGGGTCGCTTCGCTCCGATTTAATATATTTAGGAGTGAGGAGTTAGGAATTAGGAATTTTGGGCGGGACACCCGCACCCGATTATATTATCGGCGGACGAAAGCCTCACACCTTCCCCTTGAGGTACTCCCCGCTTAACGGGGAGATGTCAGCGCTCGCGCTGACAGAGGGGAGCGTCTGCGCTAGCAAAAGAGTTATTCCCTTGATAAGGGAAATGTCGAGCTTGCGAGACAAAAGGAT
>JAFSRX010000021.1 GCA_017445905.1 Eubacterium sp. | reverse complement strand
TTCAATATTGTTTACAATTATGTCTTGTAATCCGACCAATTCTTTGATAATATCTTGTTGAGACATATTCTTCACTCCATTCCTATTGGTTTTGGTCGACTTTATTGTAATGGTTTTTTCGGAATATGTCTCGTTTTTTTTTAAAAAATAAATGTTGAGGTTTTCCTACCCCAACATTTATTATAGAACCAAAAATAAACGGACTGCTTCGGCAGTCCGTTATTTTTTTAGTTAAGAGTTAAAAATGAAGAGTGAAGAGTTTCGGGTGGGCGCCCCTTGGAGCGGGCGCCAGACCCTTTTGTCTCGCAAGCTCGACATTTCCCCTAGCAGGGGAATAACCCACACCCGATTATAGTCTGTCTGCAATCGTGTAGATTAAATCCTTTGTTTTCTCCCATCCGAGGCAGGGGTCGGTTATTGATTTTCCGTAAACCCCTTCTTCAATCTTCTGGCAACCATCCTCGATATATGATTCAATCATAAAGCCCTTGACCATATGTTTAATATCGTCGTTATTATGAATTGAATGAAGAACCTCTTTTGCAATTCTTATCTGAGCGAGGTAGTTTTTGCTTGAATTTGAATGATTTGTATCAATAATAACAGCAGGATTTTCATAGCCGCCGGTGCAGTACATATCATAGAGTATTCTTAAATCCTCATAGTGATAGTTCTGATGGTTAATTCCGTGCTTATCAACGCTGCCTCTTAGAATCGCATGAGCAAGCTCATTTCCCTTGCTTTCAACCTCCCATCCGCGATAGAGGAAGGTGTGGGAGCTTTGGGCTGCCTTAATTGCATTGAGCATAATTGAAAAATCACCGCTTGTCGGGTTTTTCATACCAACGGGAATATTGATTCCGCTTGAAACGAGGCGATGCTCCTGATTTTCAACGCTTCTTGCGCCGACTGCTATATATGAAAGCAAATCTGAAAGATATCTCGCATTTTCGGGATAGAGCATTTCATCAGCACATGCAAAGCCTGTTTGTTCAATAGCGTCCTTATGAAGATTTCTTATTGCGATAATTCCCTCGAGCATATCGGGCTTTTTATCAGGGTCGGGCTGATGGAGCATTCCTTTGTATCCTGCGCCGGTTGTTCTCGGTTTTCCCGTATATATTCTCGGAATAATGAGGATTTTATCCGCAACCTCTTTTTGAACGTCTTTTAACCTATGGATATAATCCAAAACGGAATCCGCTCTGTCCGCCGAGCAGGGTCCGATAACAAGCAGAAATTTATCGCTTTTGCCTTTGAAAACAGAGGCAATTTCTTTATCTCTGATTTCTTTAACAGCTGCTGCTTTTTCCGAAAGAGGATACTGCGCTTTAATATCCTGCGGAATTGGTAGCTTTCTTTTGAACTCGGTGTTCATCATATTGTCCATAGTTTTCACCTCTGATTTGCTATGATAACATTTAATAGTTTATTAGTCAACTTGACATAGTTTGAATAGTGTCAGAATAATTTATTATATTCGACATTAAATTGTGTATTAAAATATTTTTGATAAAATTCTTTCAGGTGTTTTGTATATTTATGCAAAGCTGATTTCTCTCACGGGCTTTTTCGACGAAAAAATCTGATTTTGAAAAAACGGCGTCATTAAGCGGTTTTTCTGTTAAAATGCGCAGATAAGAATAAAAACAAGGGCAAAAATAAGGAAGAAAATAAGGGCGAAAATAATAGGTATGCGTAAGGAAGAAAATAATCATTTTTGTGTATATTTTCTGTATGGACATTCATTTTCTTTTGTGGTAAATAGTTCTCAAGGGCGGATTGCCCTGAATTTAAACCGAAAGGGGAATGACTATGTTTTCAGTAACAATGGTTGCAGGTAAAGAAAAACAACCGAGAGGAGGATATGTCAGACCGCGTGATTTTTCCGTTATTCAGCTTCAGGATAGCAATGAGCTATATGAGCAAGAAAATATCCATGCGATAATAGTAGGATTGGCGGTTGATTATCTGACAAGAGTTGCAATGGGCTCGCCGAAGGAAAAGGCTTTCGGAATCTCTATTGAAGGTGCAAATCGGGCAGAGCAAGCCGGCAATGAAAACTCGGCAGAAAAGGCGAATGATTTATTGAAGAGGATTAATGGGCTTGATGATGAATCAATTACTGCCGCCTGCAAAATAGCAACCTTTGATGTTTGGCTCAGAAAGCCATTTGGCGCTGCTTTAGCAAAAGGGGAGGAGGAAACGAATCCCGACAGCGAAACAATTTCAAACATCAGAACAATGGTAAAGAGGAGCGTTAAATTCTTTAAGGAATACGGTCCGATTACGCAGGATGGCTTCACATTTAAGCCAAACGGATATTCAATGAAGGTCAGCTCGGGTGACGGCGACTTTCTCACAAAGGATACAATGTGGGATTTCAAGGTAAGCAAACATCCGATAAAAAGCAAGCACACCCTCCAGCTGCTTATGTATTGGATTATGGGTCAGCATTCCGGAAACGAGATATTTAAGGGCATAACCAAAATAGGGTTCTTCAATCCGAGGCAAAACAAGATTATGCTGCTTGATGTTAACCAAATTGATAAAAGCATCATTGAATATGTTGAAAATGAGATTATTGAATACTGAATCCTCCCTTGACTAAAGGGGTCTGACCCCTTTAGTCAAGGGAAATAAAAAATCCCAGCCGCCTTAGGCGAGGTGCGGTAACGAAGGATAGGTTTTGACTTTGTCCTTTTGTCCCTAAAAGCATTAAAAATTCCCTGCATACGCGAGTATGCAGGGAATTTTGTAATACATTTATGAACTAAAATTACTTTGTCAAAACTGCT
>JAFSRX010000020.1 GCA_017445905.1 Eubacterium sp. | reverse complement strand
CTTAACGGGGAGATGTCAGCGCTCGCGCTGACAGAGGGGAGCGTCTGCGCTAGCAAAAGAGTTATTCCCTTGATAAGGGAAATGTCGAGCTTGCGAGACAAAAGGATGACGCTTGCGGTGGATGAGGTGTTTTCCCTCTTTACATCAGTTGCAATACAAATAATTCAGTATGTATAAAAATGTAAAAAAATAGTGATAAAACATAAAAACTCAATGATATTTCTATGTTTACACAATGTTCATAATTATTGACTTCCTTTAGGAGTGTAGTATAATTAAATTAAGGAATTTTATATATTTTTAACTCTTTAAGGAGGAGTGCAATAATGAAAAAATTAACAAAACGAGTTTTATCACTAATGCTGGCAGTCGTTATGGCAATGCCTGTTATTCTTGCAATGCCTTCAACTGCAAGTGCAGCAGCAGGATATCAATCCCATTTGCTTGCGCACTATTTTATTGATAACAACTTCACAAAAGACTATTGGCGTGGTTATGATCTTGAAAGCGTTAACAGCGGAAGCTATGATTGGCGAAACGGCGGCGTAAAATTCCCGGGCGGAAATCCGAAGCCGTATTTCAGAATCGCTTTAAGCTCTTTAATGGCGAATACAAGCCGCAGCGGCGGATTCACAGTTGCATTTTCTGCAAGGCGTAATTCAAGCAGTTGGGAGAGATATTTTGAGCTGACAACCGATACAGGCTTTACTAATAACGGCTCAACAAGCTATCTTTATATGGCAACAAACGGCAATGCAAAGGCAAGATATAACGGTGGCGGTGAAACAGGTTCTCCCAGTCTTGGCGATGACGGCGGATGGCATAACTGGGCGGTTGTTCTTATTAGCAATACCTTCACAGTTTACAGGGACGGAACAAATTGCGGAACAATTACTGATAATAAAATGTCTGAGGATTGGTTCAACGCCCTAAAGAATAACGGTTATCTTTTAATCGGTGCTTCGTCTTACAGCGGTGACGGCGCATTTGCAGGCTGCATGAAAAACTTCAAGGTTTACGATACTGCGCTCTCTTCCTCTGAGGTTGCTGAATGCGACGACGATGAGCTTTTCCAGTGGACCTTCGACAGCACTCTTAACGAAAGATTCACAGGTTCAAGTAACGCAGCAGCAGTTATGCAGTCATGGGGCGGCAACTATTCAAACGAGGGCGACCATATCTATTGTAAGGACTCCTGGCTTATGTCGAGCGTTCCGGCATCAATCAGAAGCGAAGAGCATAAAAGAAACTGGAGAATGGATTTTGATATTAGCCCCGTTCAGGATTTCGGTGCGAACAGACTTGAATTATTGCCCGGTATAACCGATCAGACAGGGCTTGATGACAATTATAACGGTGGCCAGTCCTTCGGAGTGAGCACAAACGGAAAGATTTATTTCAAAACAACCGATTTCAATAACGGCGCATGGGGCGATACAGGGCTTAATCTTAAAACTGTTTATAACAGTAAAGGAAAGGAAAGACACACTATTTCCTATGCTTATTATGAAGGAACCATTTGTGTTATGGTTGACTGGGTAGTTAAATTCACCCGTGATGTAAGCGAATACAGATCTTTCTTTGAGAATATTAATACAGTTACTTACCCCGGAAGAAACGGCGCGGGCGTTCATATGGATTTATGGGACTTCTCCTGCTATTCGTTCTGGGAGTTCCCAACCTGCGGAATTGATGCTTCCTCAGTAAACATTAATGAGCGCTTAAAAGGAAGATATTTTCTCGGTGATATTGAGGCAAACACCATTTCCGATAATTATGATTTTAACGTGAGCGGTTCCGGTGCAGAATGGCAGTCAGCAGACGGCATAGAGGGCGCCCATTTCAACGGCGGAAATAACGGTAATTCGCCGAACTATCTCTATATGCCCAAGGACAGAACAAAGAATATGTTCAGCCGTGCAAACAACCGAAGCGGCTTCACCTTCTCATTTATGAGCAAATCGCTTCATACTGATTCGTGGCAGAGAATATTTGAGCTTACCAATGTTGGCAGTGCCTACGGCGGCGGAAGCGGAAACAGATATGCAATGTTTACTTCAAAGTATGACGGTAGCGCACATTCAAATTGCTATAGCGGAAACTCTGAACTCAATGTTCTTGGCGGAGTGGATTCATGGCATGTTTGGACTTTAACATATAAAGAAGGCGTAGTAATTGTATATAAGGACGGCACTGAAACACGAAGAGAAGAATCTAATATGTTTAATGCTGCATGGTTTAACGAGATTTTAACCAACGGTCAGATTCTTCTGGGTGCTTCAACCTTCGGTGATCCGGGTTTTGACGGCTATATCCGTGATTTAAGAATCTATGATATTGCGCTCAACGCTTCTCAGGTTAGCGATGTTTATACAGACACCTATAACAACAGAACATATTTTGACGGCGTTACAGGCGATGAACGCACTGCTGCTATTAACAGACTTCAAAGTGCAATGACTGATTATGAAAGCAAAATGAACAATATTAGCAGCGATTTCTTAACAAACACAAAGGCTGCTTATGATGCATATGTTGTTGCAAACAGATATTATGATTCTTTGGTTTACGGCAAGAGCAACAAGATTACTGTTAATACTATCAACAGAGTTATTAATAATCTTAATAACGCAAAGAATAATATGGGCAACTGGAGTTATAAGAATGCAACGTATCACGGAAGATTTTCAGCTGATAACGATTATCTTTCTGATAGTGATTATGCTCAGACTTATAACAAGGTTATTTATTCTTCCGATGTTTCACCTAATGAAGCTGATTCAACTGTTTGGTCGGCTGAAATTTCTATTTACTCCGACAAAGAGAAATGTAATCCAAGATTATTCCATCCTGTGGCTGTTTTAATGTATGATGATCAGTCTGACCCATATATTCCTGTTATGTCCTATTTCAGGCATTGGTGTAAGGGTGGCGTTAACTATACATATAACTGGTACTATTCTGCTTGTTTTATCAGTGCAAATGGTAACGGATTGACTGTCGGAAACACAAAATGGCGTAATGGCGGCGGCGGAAGTGATGAGAGCTTTAACTATCAGTGGAACTATCTGAAAGACGGCGGAAAGGAAGTTAATGTTCTCAACTACGACCAGACCGATACAAATCAACACTGGAGCAAAGGCTTCTGGGGAAGTACTGATTGGAATCTTGCTTACGCAAACATTCTTAAATTCACAGGAGATTTAGGTAATACTGAATATATCAGAACAATAACTCCTCAGTGGGGCTTCAATTTCTGGAATCAGACTTCAAACATGAAGAAGGAAAGAATCAACGGAAGCAAATCAATCTATGTTGTTAACTACAAGGCAATTCGTGATGCTCTTTCTGGCGCTAAATCAACCTGCAAAAATGTTGCAAACTACAAAGAGGGCGGACTTGCAACCTTCTTCCAGGGCTGTGATGAGGCAACAGGTATTGACCCACAGTATAATTATTCATGGTCAAAGGATAACGCAGGCTCAAATGCAAACGACTGTGCAAACAGAATCAGAGATGCTGTATCGCATATCGGAACAAAAACTGCGGATTCATTATATGTAAATCTCAGAGCCGAAATGACGGGTGCTCATAATAATCATCCAACAGGCAACACTGCTGAATATGACTACAATCATTATTGGGATCTTTATAACGATTACACCCCAAATTCACTTGATGCATTTTATAACGCTTATTGGAATGCTCAGTGGCATATGGAAGCTCTCAGAAATAATAATTATTATTGGGAAAACGGCAATGATAATGTAAACCGTCTCAACACCCTTGTTAGCGCACACGCAGGACTTAAGCGCAGAGCGAATTTCTCAGCACTTGATACAGCATATAATAAGGCACAGAGCGATTTCTCAGCATTAAATGCAAGCGATTATACAACTTCAACATATAATGCTGCTCAAACCTTCTTAACAAATGCTGCAAACTTCCCGTATCACTCAAGGAATGATAACGATAGAGCAAACACTCCAGCAGACCCCGACCAAAGCTCAATCGACAGCGAAGCAACCAAGCTCACAAATGCGCTCAAAGATCTTGAGAAAAGAGCGGATTTCACAGCGCTTGACGCAGCAAAGAACTATATCAGCAATTATATAACAACATACGGTGCTGATTATACAACAAGTTCAAAAACTGCGTTGACAAACAAGATTAATTCGGCAGAAGAATTCCCACTTGAAAATACTGCAGACAGAGCGAATACAGGCGTATCTCAGAATTCGGCTATCGCTGCTGAAACAGCAAAGTATCAGGCAATCAGCTTATCAAGCGAGCTAGATCCTCTTGCAAATCTTAAATACTTTGATGCTGAATATGATAAGGCTAACACCTTCCTTCTTAACCTCAACGGAAAAGCCGCAGAATATACTGCTTCATCAATTCAGGATGTTATTGACGCTGTTCAGGCAGCGGGAGTAAGCGGTGAAGGTCATGCAAACAAGAGCGCTCCGACTATTGCAAATGCAGGTGCTGCCGACAGAGCTGATTTCGGCAAGGCAGTTCAGACTGATGCAAATAATTTTGCCGCAGATATTAAAACTGCAATGGATAATCTTGAAACCATAAAAGACGCAACTGTTTCGGGAATAGACACAAGCGCATATGAAGAGGCTGTTGTTAAGATTAACACTCTTGACCCCGATGCATACACAATAGGCGAATCAATATTAACAGCAAGAAGCAATGTTAATGCTGTTATGGGTTCAAAAGAAGCAACCTCAACAAAAACCTACACTGCAGACGGCAAAACATCAAGCATTCAGGTTCTCAACTCTGCAATCAATATTGAGGGCGTTGATGATCAGGAAGATATTGATGCTTTGATAACAACAACTTTAACTGCTATCAACTCAAGCATTAGAACTTATCCTGTAACAAAGCATAACGCAGGAAGCCAGGCGTTTACAATTTCTGCTCAAAACGGAACATATGAAAACGGCGAGGCAACCTATGGAACAACGCTTGTTGCAACGGTTGACGACAAAACCGAGGCTGCATGGTATCTTGAAATTGAAACTTCATCAATGCACAAGGAGCTTGCTTTTGCAGGATACGGAGCGAGATTCAAGACGAATGTTCTCGGTGAAACAACCTTAAAGGCTGTTAAGAGGGGCGACGGCGAAAAGAGAGTTAAGATTCTCCGTAAATACGGCGAAAATGAGATAACCGATAAATCACCCGTTCAGCTTGTTGAGTTCACAAGCGGCGATTATACTCTTCCCGCAGCTCCTTCAATGACCGGATATACCTTCTATAAGTATATCTATAACGGTAATGAGTATAATGCAGGCGATATATTAACAGGCATCAGCGAAGATATTGATGTTTATGCTTGCTATAAACAGAAGGACGGCGCAGGAACATATATGGTTTCTGCATACGATGCAACGGGCGAAACGGTTACAATGATTGATATGCTGTTTAACAAGGCATATAATGATAAGGTTGAATTCACCTGCGAAGGCGCTGCAGGATGGCTTGAATCAATCGACGGAACTAACTACAGACCGTTTGCAAAGGGAAGCAAGGTTTCCTTCTTCGTAACCGAAAAAATTTCACTCAAAGCAGTTGATGCCGAAACCTTTGCTCAGTATTCGCTTCCTGCAGTTAACCTGAGAAAAGACGGCGTTCAGGATAACAATGGAAAGAAAGTTTTCAATGCTCAGATAGTCAACGATGGCAAGGAAATTCAGGAATACGGAATTCTTGTTGCCGCTCCTTATGGAAGCACTCCGATTGATATCAGTAATCTTACTCAGTCGATGGTCGTTGTTGAAAACTCGGGTAGGCACGATGGCGAAAACGGCTATCAGATCCTCAGAGCTAAATCAACTAAGCTCGTTGGAGCAGGTCAGTTTACCATAAGTGTAACAAGCCTTCCTGAAAATTATATCTACAGAGGATATGCAATCTATAAAGATACAGATGGAAATCTTCAGACTGTATATTCAGAAGCAATGAGATAAAAAATCAGCCAACTCTTCGGAGTTGGCGATTTTTTAGTGGCGCGTGGTGTGTGATGCGTGGCGGTAATTATAATCACCGTGCGCAGCACCCAAAACTCAACTTTTAATTTTCCAAAATCTAAACATAATTTTCTTGCAACACTTTTGGAATTATTTTATACTTAACATGTGAAAGCTTTCAAAATGGCGGTGATTTGATGGATGAAAAGAATTTAGTTCTGCTTGCTAAGGCGGGGGATAAGGATGCCTTTTGCTCTCTTTATTCAATATATAAAGACAGGCTTTATCGCTATGCTTTTTATAAACTTCAAAATGAAGAGGATGCAAAGGACGCTGTTTCGGATTGCGTTTTATCGGCGTTTGTTCAGATAGGTGCGCTCAAAAAGGCTGAGGCATTTCCCTCCTGGATATTCAGAATTCTTTATTGCTCCTGTTCATCAATCACAAAAGAACAGATTATGAGAAGAAAAACAGAAGATATCGACGATGTTCAGAATAAGCTTTGTACTGATTTTACTGACTCCGTTGAAAAAACTGAATTGCAGCAGGCTCTTTCTTTACTGAAAGAGAACGAAAGAGAGATTGTTCTGCTATCGGTTGTCGGCGGATTTAAAAGCAAAGAAATTGGAAAAATAATGGATATGACTTCTGGCGCTGTTCGCTCGAATCTGTCAAGAAGCCTTAAAAGAATGAAAGATTTTCTGGAGTGTGATAAGAATGAAAAATAATGATTTTGATTTTATTGCTTCAAAATTTGAAGATGAAAATATTTCTGCTCCCGATTCTCTTAGCGTTGAAAAAATCAAAGAGAAAATCGAAAAGGGAACAGATGATGAAAAAATTATCAAGTTAAATTCCGGTAAAAAGCGCTTTATTAAAGGTGCCATCAGCGTTGCAGCGGCAATAGCTCTCGTTGTTGTTTCGCTGACTGCTGTTAATTACTATAATAAAGATAGAGTTGATAATAAGAATAATACACCGAAAACTTCCGTTAAAAGCGAGGATTTGATTTATTTCACTTCTCATGATGAAATAGATAATCTGATGAAAGACAGGCTTGAAGAACAAAAGACAAAATTCGGAATTTTGCGTGATTATCAGGTTAAATCAAGCGACGGAGTCATCAGCAACGAAACAAAAGCAGTAGGCGCTGCTCCTTCTCATTCAGAAACCTATAAACAAATTGATTCAGTTGATGAGGCTGATATTGTTAAAACCGACGGCGAATATATTTATTTTATATCCGATTATAAACCCATTATAAACATATACTCCGCAAAAGACGGAAAAACCGAAAAGGTTTCAGAAATAAAGCTAAAAAACAGTCAAAACCCTTCTGAAATGTTTATTAAGGAAAACAGGCTTATCGTTATTTCAACAAGGGATAAATATATCAAAAAACGGGATTTGTTTACTTCAAAGACAATAGTTCAGACATATAATATTGAAGATAAAAGCAACCCGAAAAAAGAATATGAGTACTCTCAAAGCGGCTTTTATGCTTCATCAAGAATGATAAGCGATTTCGTTTATGTTATATCCAATAATTCCTATAATTATTATGTTAAAAATGACTGCATACCCTATTGTACAGGTGATGACGGTAAGTATAAAAAAATCCCTGCAAAGGATATTTGCGCTATTAAAGACAGTGAGGGCGGAAACTATACCGTTATCGGAGCGGTGGATATAACAAACGGGAATAAAGCAAAGAAAACGAAGGCTGTTATCGGCTCGGTGAGCGAGGTTTACTGCAATGAAAGTAATCTCTATATTGCAGGTGTAAGATATAATTTTTCAATGGAAAGAGAGCTTGCTAAAACAACTATTATCAAATGCTCTCTTGATAAAACAAATATCAATATTACTGCAACGGGCAAGATTAAGGGAAATATAAATAACCAGTTTTCAATGGACGAAAAAGACGGTTATTTTAGAATTGCAACAACAACTCAGAATAAAGAGGATAAGGATATAAATATTCTTTACGTTCTTGATGAAAACCTTGATGTTGTTGGCAAGGTAAACTCTTTTGCAAAAAATGAGCATATTGAAGCTGTTCGTTTTATCGGCGATATGGCGTATGTTATAACCTATGAGCGAACGGACCCGCTTTTCATCATTGATTTAAGCAATCCCGAAAATCCTGAAATTCTCGGTGAGGTTAAAATAAGCGGCTTTTCAACAATGCTTGTTCCGATTGATGAAAAAACGCTCCTCGGTATTGGCTATTCAACCGAGGAAAACGAATTCGGCGAGGCAACAAACGGTCTTAAACTTGCGCTGTTTGATATTGGAAATCCTGCTAAGCCGAAGGTTATCGGCGAAAAAGAGCTTATCGGAGTTGATTCACCCGCTCAGTATTCTCATAAAGCGCTCGTTCAAAATTCTGATGAGGGCTACTTTGCAATTCCCTGTTCATACTATAACGAAGAAACAGAGGAATACGGCGAAGGCGCTCTTGCTTTCAGTGTTAAAAACGGTAAGATAGAAGTAAATAAAAAGTTCGTTTCCGATGAAATCGAGCAGTGCCAAAGATGTGTTTATATCGGCAACTTCATTTATGCTTTGGATACTTATGAAGGAATAATTGATTCGTTTTCATTAAAATAATTCTTGTCAATCAGTTAGTGCTGTGATAAAATAAATGCGAAAAAACAAGAGGGTGATACTATGGAAAAACAGATTATCAACATAAAAGTTACAACCAAGGGCGAAAAGTGTGAGATGACAAGCGAGGAAATCAAGGCTTGGTATGAAGAAAAAATCGCTTCTCTTTTCAACAAGAAATACGGAACTCCCAAAATAGAAGTTGATGTTGAAAGAATAACTGAATAAAAAAGGTTCAATGTCAAATGTTGGGGTAAACCCAATAAAGACGAAATAGTAAAAGATTAGACGCAGATTAGGGCAAGCTTGCCCTAATCTGCAAATTTTTTTGCAATTAAGCGGCAAATATAAACAGTATTCTTTTTCTG
>JAFSRX010000019.1 GCA_017445905.1 Eubacterium sp. | reverse complement strand
TAAAAAGGTTCCGGTTAACTATTCGGCTCAGAGAAAATAATTAAATAATCTTTAATCCGCTGAATACTTGAGTATTCAGCGGAATTTTCTGTTTACTTTGTCATTGGGGACAGTCCCCAATGACAAAGGTGTAATATTTTTTTGAAAAAATGAATGAGTATTATACAATT
Organism: Eubacterium sp.; assembly: GCA_017445905.1. Classification (GTDB taxonomy): domain Bacteria; phylum Bacillota; class Clostridia; order Oscillospirales; family Acutalibacteraceae; genus Eubacterium_R. The sequence goes on along the minus strand of JAFSRX010000019.1, from coordinate 2,384 downwards.
TGTATAATGTCGATAGAATTTTGAATTAAGTTTGAAGGATTTTGGGGATCAAAGCTCAAAAAAATTAAAAAAAGTTGACAATCTGTCAACTTCTATTGACGTAATATGACGTAATATATATTATATATAATAATGGATTTGTATTTGTTATACGGTAAGGGCATCTCCGTCAGATACTTTGTTGTTTTAAGCACTGTATGCGGTCAGCTGCTCGGCGCCTTTTCCTTTAAAATGCAAATAATTCATGAAAGGATTTGATAAAAATGAAATTTTCAAAGAAAATTCTTGCTGCATTTCTTGCAGCATTAATGGCAATCTCTATGATGCCGTTTAGCGCATTTGCAACAGAATACGAAGCGGGTTCAATGATTGATGGTCCCTCGCTTCAAACCGGCGATAAAATATCTTTAGAGGATACTAATGTTCATGCTTTATTTGGAGGCGCTGTTTTAAAAGCAGGGCAATTCCTGGAATTTTCTTCTTATCAAGCTTGTGAAGATTGGAGTAAAGCCAACGGTACCGTCACTTCTTCCGATATATATCTGTCGGACAGCAACTTTCATATAAGCCAATATTATTTTAAATATGTTGAAGACAGTGATTCCGGCAAGTGCTATGTTCCTATTGATGAGAACGGCAACGTGCTTGAGTACATCCTTGTTTTGGAAAAAACAGATGATTTTGAACCAATCACCTTTGGTACTTATGTAGCTCCCGTTACCTTCACCGTAACATGGAAAAATGCGGACGGAACAACTCTTGAAACCGATACGGATGTAGTAGAAGGAACAGTTCCGACCTATAACGGCGCAACACCGACTAAGGCAGAGGATGCACAGTACACCTATTCTTTTGCAGGTTGGTCTCCGGCAGTTACTGCCGTAACAGGCGAAGCCACCTACACAGCAACCTACACGGCAACACCGAAGCCGGTAGAGCCCAACAACGGCGTAAATATCAGTGTTGCAGATTCAATCAGCGAGAATTTCTATCTTGATGAAGAGTTCTACGGCGACAGCGCTTATGTAAGCGTTAACTATAACCACAACAGCAATGCAAGCCAAACTGCTGATTTTTCAACCGATGTTCAGGCAATAACTGAGCTTGCAAAGCTTAATGATTCCGAAAGCCCGTATGACGGCGCAAGAATACTTTCGGTTATTCAGGCGCCTGCACAGTCAACCGAGCCGATAACAATTAATGTTTATGCAAGCGAGGCAGACGCACAGGCAGGCGAAAATGCGATTGACACAATCGAATACAGCGTATATTCATATTGCCGTTCAATTATCGAAGGCGAATATGAAGAAAATCTGAAAAACCTTGCAAAATCAACTCTTGATTATGCCGCTGCTGCACAGACATATTTCGGCTACAACACCGATAATATGGCAACAAAGGATACAGAAGGCGATTTCTACGGCGATGTTAACTCAGCAGATCTAACATCCGTTGCAGGCGTTTCAGCTGCACCGAGCAGTATCAAGAGCGTTTCCGTTGTTGTTAAATCAGAACTTGAAATCAATCTCCTTTCAAGAACACCGATTGAAGTAACAGGATATAATCTTGAAACAACAAACGGCGGAGAAAGATTCAGAGCAACAAGTTATCAAAACGGAGATTATTATGTTGTTCATATTCAGGGAATAGAGCCTGTTAATATGGATAACACAATAACGGTTAACACAAGCGAGGGAGACCTTGTTTTAACGGCAAATTCAGTTATGAAGATGATGGCAGGAAGCAGCAATGCAAATCTTGCAAAGCTTGCAAAAGCAATGTATCTCTACGGAGCTGCCGCAAATAACTATTTCGCATAAGGAGGGATAACAGATGAACAAAGCATATAACGAGCCTGAATTCAGGGTGATTGTTTCAAAGAGTGAAGATGTTATCACCACCTCGGGCGAAGCAGTAAACCCAGTTTATAACAACGGACCTTTTGAAACAGAGGATGTTCCGTTTGTAACTGTATAAAAACACAAAGAAGGCGGACCTAAGGGTCCGCCTTCTTTCGTGGCTCGTGGTTCGCAGTTCGTGTTTCGTGGCTCGCAACTATAATCGGAGCGAAGCGACCCGAAATTCTTAATTCTTAAATCTTAATTCTTAATTCGCGCAGCGCAGCGTCCCTCTTGATTTGAGAGAGCACGCAACGCACTGCTAAATGAATTGCGACGGTTGGGCTGACCGAACTGATGGAAGGTGGTTGCGTTCACTTTCGCCTGCCGAGGGTGCAGTAAAGAGGGTGCGTCTATTCGTCCGCCTCGTCTATCCTTAACTGAAGTAAAGAGGGAAAACACCTCATCCACCGCAAGCGGTCCCCCTTTTGCTAGCGCAGACGCTCCCCTCTGTCAGCGCGAGCGCTGACATCTCCCCGTTAAGCG
>JAFSRX010000018.1 GCA_017445905.1 Eubacterium sp. | reverse complement strand
CATTTCCCTTATCAAGGGAATAACTCTTTTGCTAGCGCAGACGCTCCCCTCTGTCAGCGCGAGCGCTGACATCTCCCCGTTAAGCGGGGAGTACCTCAAGGGGAAGGTGTGAGGCTTTAGTTCGCCTCGTCCAAACATATTTCGGGATTGAAGCATTTTGCGAGCAAAATCCTAATAATCCCTTCATATGTTTCTCCTCTCAAATCAAAATGTTTTGCATTTTGATTTGTATTATAATTCGGAGCGAAGCGACAAACCAAAACTCCTAATTCCTAACTCCTCACTCCTAAATATATTAAATCGGAGCGGAGCGACCACGGCGCTCGCAACTATTAATTCAGTCCTTGCCTTGCCACTTCATACATTATAATCCCGGCTGCAACGGAAGCGTTTAGGGAATTGACCTTTCCGAGCATGGGAAGAGAAACGGTTATATCGCATTTTTCCTTGATAAGTCTTCCGACTCCCTTTCCCTCACTTCCGACAACAAGAGCAACTCCGCCCGAAAAATCGGTTTTATCCCAGCGCTGACCGTCCATATCAGCGGCATAAACCCAAATGTTTTTCTTTTTTAAGTCGTCTATTGTCTGCGCAAGATTTCCGACTCTTGCAACCTTCATATATTCGAGCGCGCCGCAGCTTGTTTTTGAAACAACAAAATTCAGCCCGACATTGCGCCTTTTCGGAATTATTATTCCATGGGCGCCGCATGCTTCTGCAGTTCTTATGATTGCGCCGAGGTTGTGGCTATCCTCAATTTCATCGCAGAGGATTATAAACGGAGCTTCATGTCTTTCCTGAGCGAGTGCAAGAATATCATCAACGCTCGAATATTCGTGGGAGGGAACATTTGCCGCAACTCCCTGATGATTTGCTCCTGCGCAAAGAGAATCGAGTTTTCTTCTGTCAACGGTTTTAACAACAATTTTCTTATCCCTGCAAAGCGAGAGAATATGATTGATTGATCCCTCTCTTTCGCCCTTTGCAATAAGAACGTTTTCAATCTCACGTCCGCTTTTGAGAAGCTCAAGAACAGCGTTTCTTCCGATTATTAAATTATCGTTTGTTTTAAAGTTTTCGTTTTTCATAGTTATATAACCACCACAATATATTCCATTATAATTATATCATTATACAATGTATATGGCAATAACAAAAATAAAAAAGCAGCCGAATATTTCGACTGCTTAAAATCAGTGTTCTTTATTCAGTTGTTTCATATTCAAAATTTGAAGCGTTATAGCCGAAATACTTTTCAACAAGGGGAGTGAAGCTATTGCCGTTGCCGTAGGATTCATCCTTTAGCTCTTTAATTGCCTCGTTTATTGAATCCTTCCAGCCGCTGTATTTAGCGCAGGCAATAACATATTCAATAGTATCAAGCTCGTTTTCCATAACAAAATAGTCTTTAGCTCTCTTGTTTGAATTAAAGCTGAATTCATCTGTAACAAGAATATCGGCTTTTGAGCTGTCTATAAGTTTAAGCGCTTCATCGGCTGTTTTAACCTCTTTGACTGATTTGCAGGAAGAGGAGATTGCAGAGTTTTTGCTAAACGCTTTTTTTGCATTTTCGCTTAAAAGAAGAACTTTTGCGCCGCTGAAATCCTTAAAGGTTGTTTTATCGCTGCCTTTTTTAACAACCGCAATAATTCGGTTTGTTATAATCGGCTGTGTGAAGGAATAATCCTCGTTAAAGGTTCCTTCGTTCTTCGAAACGCCGCCCATAAGCAGAGAAGCGCTGTATTCCTTATTCTTTGAATCAAAGAAACCGCCGTCATCTTCAAGCAAATATCCCTCTTCAACCTTTTCAAAGGTATAGCTCTTGAAATCGCCCTTAACATCGTCGAATATCGCCTTGAAAAGCTCGGCGTCAAAGCCTGTTGCCCTGCCGTTTTCATCGATTTTAAGGAAGGGCTCTGATTCCTCGGTATAGCCGATAATGAGTTTTTCATCGCTGTATTTTTCCTTGCTTTGAGAAGAGCAAGCAGAAAAAGAAGCGCAGATAAAAAGAAGAGATAATGCTATAGCAAAAAACTTTTTCATTTAATTCACCTTCAAAAATAATCTAAAATAATTCTATCTTATAACCTATTTATTGTCAAGAAAAACAAAATATTTAAGACAATTAAACGCCTTGCAAACATCGAATTTACAAGGCGTTGGTTTTTTTTATTAAAGCGCTTTAAATTTAATATCCTTATGTGATTTGGCGTATTTGTGCGCCGTGGAGTTTTTCTTGGCGCAAAGGGTAATCTTTAAATCGGCAAAGGCGTTTTTGTGAATTTTTGCCTTCGGGTTTTTCACCGTAACCTTTTTAAGATTGTCACAGATCCAAAAGACGTTTTCACCGATGTTCTTTACGCTTGAAGGGAAGGTGAAGGTTTTTAATGCACTTTGTCCTGCAAAAGCAAATCCCTCAACCTTTGTGACCGTAGAAGGAAGTTTCACCGAATTTAAATAACTTTCTTCGTCGTACATACAGGACGAGCAAAGTCCTCCAGATATCTTTTTAATCTTTGTTTTGGAAAGGTCGAGCTTTTTCATTTTGTAGCAGTCCATAAATGCGCAATTTTCAATAGTAGTGACGCTCTTGGGTAACGTGAACGATGTGACCTTTGTGTGTTCAAACGCAGAGCGCTTAATGGTAGTAACGCCCTTGGGAACTTTGATTGAGCGTAGATTTTTATTATGACAAAATGCGCTTGCGCCGATAATCTTAACGTTTTTTGGAATAGAATAAGACTTTTCGCTCTTGGCCGAGGGGTAGCAAACAAGCGTTTTCTTTTTATTATATGTACAGAATAAAACGCCGCTTTTCACCTTGAACGATTTGTTTTTACTGTTAACTATAATTTTTTTCAGATTGGTACAACTTGCAAAAAAGTTATCGTTAATATATCTTAAGTATCTTCCGATTTTTACGGTTTTGATGTTTTCGTTCCACGGATGAGGCACTTTGTTCTTTTTGAAACGGATTTCCTTAACGGTCTTACCGCCTAATTTATAAGGAATGGTATATGTTTCATCCTCTAAGGCTTCAAAATCGTCGTAGTTGACGTATGTAATGATGGCTTTACCATCCTCAATTTTATAGGTGTAACTCACGCCGTTCACTTTTTCTTTGGTTGTTTTTGCATATGCCTGTGTTCCGAACGAAACCAGACAGCTCGTCAGCATCAAAACAGATAAAATTAAACTCAGTATTCTTTTCATAATTATATATTACCTCCTAATAGCAATATACCACTATAGGTTTTCAAATACAAGGAAAAATTTAAAGTGCAACAAAAACAAAATATTTGACTTTGAATTATAATAGTATTAGAATATTTAAAATTGAAATATATATTCAGAAGGTGAAAAGATGTTAACACTTGATAAGGTTTATAAAGCGTCGAGGGTTTTAAGCGAAGTTGTTCGCAAGACCGATATGATTGCCGCGCCGAAGCTTAATCCGTCGGCAAATATATTCCTCAAAACCGAGAATCTGCAGGTAACGGGTTCGTTTAAGGTCAGGGGCTCTTACTATAAAATCAGTCAGCTTTCCGATGAGGAAAAGAAAAACGGAGTTATTGCCTGTTCAGCGGGAAACCACGCTCAGGGAGTTGCTCTTGCGGCGGAAAAAAGCGGAATAAAATCGCTTATCTGTCTTCCTGAAGGCGCTCCGATTAGCAAGGTTGAGGCAACAAAGAAATACGGCGCCGAAATCTGTATGGTTAAGGGCGTTTATGATGACGCATATAAAAAAGCGCTTGAGCTTCAGAAAGAAAAGAGCATGGCGTTTATTCATCCGTTTAACGACCCCGATGTTATCGCAGGTCAGGGAACAATCGGGCTTGAAATATTAAATCAGCTTCCTGAGGCGGATATTGTTGTTGTTCCCGTTGGCGGCGGCGGACTCATTGCGGGAGTTGCATATACAATAAAACAGCTCAAACCAACCTGCAAGGTATATGGAGTTCAGGCAAACGGCGCACCGTCAATGCAAAAGAGTATTGATGACGGCGAAATTGAAACTCTGCCGAAGGTTAATACCATTGCCGACGGTATTGCGGTTAAAACTCCCGGAAATCTTACATATGATATCTGCAAGGAATATGTTGACGGAATTATAACCGTTACCGATGACGAAATCGCGCTTGCTATTTTAACCCTGCTCGAACAGCAAAAGCTCATTGCCGAAGGGGCGGGCGCAGTTCCCGTTGCGGCTGTTATGAACGGAAAAATTCCCGATATGAAGGGCAAAAATGTTTGCTGTCTTGTTTCGGGAGGTAATATAGATGTAACAATTCTTTCAAGAGTTATTGAAAGAGGTCTTCTGATGGGCGGAAGAACTGCCGATATTGTTATTGCGCTTTCGGATAAACCCGGTCAGCTCGCAGGAGTCAGCCGAATTATCGCCGAGCAGGGCGCAAACGTTGTTTCGGTTAACTATGATTCAACCGACCTTGATATGAACATAACCGACTGCTATCTTAAAATCGGAGTTGAAACAAGGAACTTTGAGCATATTGCAGCGGTTAAAAAAGCGCTCACCGACGCAGGATTTCAGGTCTGCTAAGAATTGAAAATTGAGAATTGAAAATGAAAAATTTCGGGTCGCTGCGCTCCGAGTATAATCAAGTGCGAATGTGTCGCCCGACAACTCGGAGATGGGAACTCGAAACTTTATAAAGGAGTTAATATTATGGAATATGTTGCAACAAATAATGCGCCGAATGCGATTGGTCCTTATTCACAGGCAGTTAAGGCAAACGGCTTGCTTTTCACCTCGGGTCAGATAGCAATCAACCCGAAAACAAATACCGTTGAGGCAAAAACTATTGAAGAACAGACAACTCAGGTCTGCGAAAATCTTAAAGCGGTTGTTGAAGCAGCGGGAAGCTCAATGGAAAAGGTTGTTAAAACCGTTTGTTTTCTTGCTGATATAAACGATTTTGCAGCGTTTAACGAAATCTACGGAAAATATTTCGTTTCAAAGCCTGCCCGCTCCTGCGTTGCAGTTAAGGATTTGCCGAAAGGCGTTCTTTGTGAAGTGGAGCTTATAGCGGAACTATAGAATAGTTAAGAATTAAGATTTAAGAATGAAGAATTGAGGGACCTGCGGTCGGCTATTATATTTTCGGCGAACTAAAGCCTCACACCTTCCCCTTGAGGTACTCCCCGCTTAACGGGGAGATGTCAGCGCTCGCGCTGACAGAGGGGAGCGTCTGCGCTAGCAAAAGGGGGACCGCTTGCGGTGGATGAGGTGTTTTCCCTCTTT
>JAFSRX010000017.1 GCA_017445905.1 Eubacterium sp. | reverse complement strand
CTCAAGGGGAAGGTGTGAGGCTTTAGTCCGCCTCGTCCAAACATATTACGGGATTAAAGAATTTTGCGAGCAAAATCCTAATAATCCCTTCATATGTTTCTCCTCTCAAATCAAAATGTTTTGCATTTTGATTTGTATTATAATTCGGAGCGGAGCGACCCGAAACGCCTAATTCCTAACTCCTCACTCCTAAATATATTAAATCGGAGCGCAGCACCCGAAATTCTTCATTCTTAAATCTTAATTCTTAATTTAATAAAAAAATCGCCTACCCCGAAGGGTAGGCATTGATTTTTTTATCGTATTTCCGTATATTCAGTTTGAAGTGAGCTTCCGTCGTTGTAGATAACGTATCCTCTATAGATATAATCATCGGGAAGATTATTAATTGCTATTGAGAACTGATTTGCTCCAACAAGTCTTGTTGACTTTGCTCTGAGAACTCTGTAGCCCTCTTCGCTGTGGAGACCCGAGTTTTCAATATTGAGTTTATCTTCATCAACATTTCCTGTTCCGATAAGAATACCGTATTCCTGAACATCCGCATTTCCTGCAACAAGCTGAGCATTGAAGACTGTCTTACTGCCCGACTTAACAGTTCCGCTCTTTCTGAGATTGATTGTCGGAAGAGTGAAGTTATATGCGTTGAACTGTTCCTCGGTTACTGCTTTAAGCTCGGTTGGCTCGCTTGCAAACATTGAAACCTTGTCGCCGATGAAGAACGGTCTGAAATGAAGTCCTGTATCGTCTGTTGCTTCAACCCAAGCATATGCTCCGTTGCCACCCTGAAGCTCAACTTTTTCGTTATACTCTGCAGCTTTGCTTGTTAATGTTCCGCTGATATCCGTTGCGTTGATAGCACAAGCAGCATCACTGTTAACATTATATTTTGCAATAACATCAACATCTTCGTTAACATTGATTGTATTATCACTGAGCTTTGTATCGTTGATATAATATCCGTCAAAGGTGTAGTACGGAACTGCGGGTGCTGTTTCGAGGCTGAACTCTGAGTTTTCTTCAACGAAGTCAACTACATCAACAGGATTTCTCTCGTCATTATCATAATCTCTGATTACACGAACTCTGCAATTCTTTTCTTCTGTTCTCTTAATAGCCTTAACGTTAAGCTCGCCCATAACCTTAATTTCAAGACCTGCACCGTAGCCCTGATACTGCATCTTTCTTTCAACTGTTCCTGTTTTAACAGCCATATACCAAGCAGTATCCTGGTCGCCTGATCTGAATGTCATATTTGTGCCGTAGGTTGCCTTGCCGTCTTTATATTCGCCGTTTCTTGCGCTTGTTTCGGTTACGCCTGAATCAGTTATAATATCATATCTCTTAACGCACTTGGTAAGCGCTGTTAAAATACCCGTTGTTGCATCTTCAACTTTGCCCTGAGTAACAGATGAATCAACAACATTGATTGTTGCAATGCTGTAGGTTTCAGTTGAAGTGCTGACCATTGTGTTTGCATTGCTGATTGCAGTTGCGATTGAATGCTCTTCGTTTTCTTCATATGCATCGGGGTCGAGCTTGTTGATTGTTGAAACTGCTGCTTCATATGCAGTTAAATCAACCTCGGGAACATCCTCGGCAACGATTGTTAAGCCTTCGATTGCAGCATAAATATCCTCTGCAAGAGCATCTGCATCAGCTTCAACTGCCTGACCGTAGTCAGCTCTTGTTGTTGCATCTGCCTTAACCATTGCTTCGGCTGTTATATTTGTAGCTTTCTTAGCTGTTGTTACTGCATTTATAAGCGCTTCAACGGATGCCTTATCATACTGAGCAGCTTTTCCGTCAAGACCGAGAAGAAGCGCATCAGCCTTTGCATATGCTTTTTCAAGCTTTGTTAAATCAGCTCTCTTATCAAGAGTAACATCATTTTTCCATCCTTCAAACTTTGTTTTTTCATCTGCAATTTCAGAATTCTTTGAAACGCCTGTATCATTTCTGTCTGCTGAATATTCATACGGGAATTCAGAAGCATTCTGAAGATATGCTTTTGCTGCCGCAACAGATGATGTTGTGTTTGCATCAACAATAGCTGCGCTGTCAACCTCTGCAATAGCTGCGTCCTTAGCTGCATCAAGGGCTGTGAAATCTGCTTTTTGCTCAAGTGCATTATGAGCATTAACAAGATTTGAAAGTCTTTCTGTTACAGGAGTCTGACCGTGTGTATATGGCCAATCTACAAGGCAGCCCATATGCCACTCTGCCCAATAATATGCATCTCTGAAGGTATTAACAGATGAACTTGTGTATGTATTAGAAACCGCAGTAGAATTTGAATAATAATCATCATATGCCGAATTTCCTGTCGGATGAGATGCATGAGCTGTTCTCATTTCAGCTCTGAGATTATCATATGTGTCTGCGTCAGCTGTTGCAGAAGCGCTGTTCAGCTCGCTTACTCTGCTTCCGATATCGTTTGCAAGAGTATCCGCACCTGAAATCTCGGTTGCCGACTGGGTGTTTTGTTCATTCGGATAGTACATAATATAGTGGTTTGGATCAAGGTCAACCGCTCTATCCATAACGCCGAGAAGGCTGCTCATTCCGCCTTCTTTATATGCAGTTACATTCTGTATTGTTGAAACCTTTGCCGCAATCCTATCTCTGAGCGATTTATAGTCAACAACATAGATATGAGTTGCATTATTTGCTTCGTTATATGCATTGCTCTGGTTCTTACCTGCCCATGCAATGGAATCATATGTTCTCAGATAATTGTTGAAGCCGCTTGAATTTCCACCTCTGTAGAAAAGAGTTGTGCTATAATAATATGTTGATTTATCATCGCCTGTCGGGTTTGCGTTTGTATCATATGTATGATAAACATCGCCGTACCAACTATGCTGATACTCTCTTGATCCTGTATGACCGTGCCAGCAATCCGTTAAGCTTAAATCAGATGTTCCGTTAATCCAGATAGCAGTCCAGTCATCATCCCATCCTGAATACCATGATTTAAGGTTGATCGGCATTGCGGGAGTTGTTACGCCGTCATAAAGGAATACTATGGGACCGTATTCAAGTGCAATTGACGTTCCTGCCGAGCCGAAAATACCTGCTGTTCTCTTCCATGAGTCGCCGTTGTTTGACTGGTCGCCAACGCCCATTGCATAAAGAACATTATCCATATAGTCGCTGTAATCGTAAACCTTAAATCCGCCTTCAGTTCCGCCGTTTGCATTTTCACCGGCGGTAACGCCTTTAAGCATCTGAGCTTTATTAACCGTATAGTCGGCAGAAAGACTGAAATCGCCTGTTCTGTATGTCCATGGCTTCATATTTTCAGTTGCAACAACAAGATTATTGATAACGCTCTGAACTCTCGAGGTTTCAGGAGTTATTGCACCATAGTACATTGCGTCTGCAAAGCGGTTTGCCATAACATACGCATCATATGCCTTTTGCATATTGGTATATGGAGCATGCTGCATTTTTGATTCGTAGTTTCTTATCGCAGCGGTTAGTTCATCATATGTACCACTTGATGAAACATCGTTAACGCTCGCCAAAATAAACGGATCATAAAGCCATGTATCCGACCACGGTGAGCCGTTGTTTGAAATATTTCTTGAAATTGCAACAAGAATAATTGAGCTCCAGCCATTTTCTCTTGCAGTGATAAGCGCTTCCGTTAAGTCAACGGTAACAGCCTTTCCGTCTGAAAGATCCTTGTGTTGCATTGTTCCGATATAATTTGAAGCGTTAAGGCCGAGATTGTTTCTGAAATTAACTGTTCCCGTACTCCATTCGCCCCAGTCAACACCATAATGACCATTGTTAATATAGTCGTTGAGGTCTGCACCGTTGCGGCAATAGAAGTCTATCTGATGATGAGACATTGTTGCATTTGATGCACTCTGAACAGTGAAGGTTGCTGAAGCCCAGTCAACATAGCCTGTTGACGGAAGTGAGCTTATATCAAAACGATAAAGGCCTGCAGATATCGCGCCCTTTGTTCCGTCGTTAACGATATTAACTCTGCCGTCGCTCCATCTGCCTGAGTTATTTGAAACGCAGCTTCTTCCGTTAGGATTGATAGTTGTTGTTCCCGAAGAAAGATCTCCGATACTGCTTGATGAAACATATGTATCATATATTCTGACATCGCGCATACTTCCTCCGAAAGCTCCGTCATTTGAATATGACGAAGCGCCGAGAAGAAGATATCCGTTATCTTTGATATCGGTGAACCAGTCGGAGCTGATTTTTCCGTCGGTAAGACTGCCTGCCTGAGAACCGTTTTTATAAATCTGGAAGCTTCCGTTTTTAACTGTTACAACCCAGTTATTCCATCCGCCTTCGTCGCCTGTTCCCGAATTTCCTGTTTCACTTTCGCCCTTGTATCTTACTTTTGCATTACCGTTGGTTGCAAAATAGAGATAACTCGATGAACCGTTGCTTGTGAAACCTTCATCAGTTGAAAGCTCAAGATATCTCTGCCAGCTTGATTCGCTTCTGACAGCGGTAAAAGCGATAGTAAAGCCTTGGTTGAAATCAACAGTCGAAAGAATGTTGTTGAGCTTAACTCTGTAGTACGGCTTTGAACTTCCGCTTGGGAATTTACATGCGATTGAATCCCAATACATGCCTCCGCCGTTTCTTGTTTCAAGATTGTTTGAACCGATTTTATCCTGAGTAAGGTTACTATCGGTTAAATACTGTGCGCGAAGATGGGAGCTGAGTCCGTCATCTGCTGATGCTGCAGAAGGCAAAGCGAAAAGAGTCGGAATCGCCATAACAACTGCAAGCATACAAGCTAACATACGTTTTGTTAGATTTTTCATATAAATCCCTCCATTGATAATTCAAGTAACCATTTGAAAAAACATTACTCTAATTTTGATTATAATATAATACAACATATTTAACTATTAGAAAAATCACACTGTTTTTATGGGTTATCATATTTTCAGAAGTATTTTTATACATACTGATTTTTCTGTAACACATCACTTATCACATATCACGCACCACTAAAAAACGCCCACCCCGAAGGGTGGGCTGAATTAATTTATTAGTCATTTGGAATAAATGCTTTATGGACTGCTGAAACAGCTCTGTCTGCATCATCAAGATTAATGATAACCGAAATTTTAATTTCTGAAGTTGAAATCATTCTGATATTGATTCCTGTATCATAGAGCGCCTCAAACATCTTGGTTGCTGTTCCCGGATGGGATTCCATACCTGCGCCGACAACTGAAACCTTTGCCACATTTGTATCGCAAAGAATCTCTGCGCCGTCGAGGATTGAGAAGTCTTTAAGAAGCTCAACTGCAACGGGACCGTTATCCTTGCTTACCGAGAAAACGATATCCTTCGTATTATTTCTTCCGAAGGACTGAAGAATGATGTCAACATTGATATTTTTTGATGAGAGCTTTGAGAATATTTTAAATGCAACGCCTGGGTTATCGTCAACACCTAAAATTGAAACAAGCGCAACATCTGTATCCTTGGTTACACCGCGAATTAACATTTTTTCCATTTTTGTTACCTCCTTGACAATTGTTCCCGGGATGGGATTAAGAGATGAAAGAACCTCAAGTTCAACCGAATATTTTTTAGCCATTTCAACCGAGCGGTTGTTTAATACCTGTGCGCCGAGAGTTGCAAGCTCAAGCATTTCATCATAGGTTATTTCCTTGAGTTTTTTTGCTCCCTCAACCTTTCTCGGGTCAGCTGTATAAACGCCTTCAACGTCAGTAAATATCTGACATTTATCCGCATGAAGCGCCGCTGCAATAGCAACTGCCGATGTATCTGAGCCGCCTCTTCCGAGGGTTGTTACATCATCGTATCTGTTGATACCCTGGAAGCCTGCAACAATAACAATATTATGCTTAGCAAGCTCCGCCTGAAGTCTGTTTGGCTTAATGTTTTTGATCCTTGCTGAACCGTAAACCGAATTTGTGTTAAAACCTGCCTGCCAGCCTAAAAGACTTATTGCAGGACATCCGAGTGATTCAAGCGCCATTGCAAGAAGAGAAATTGAGATTTCCTCGCCCGCTGCAAGAAGCTGGTCCATTTCTCTTTTAGGTGCTGAAGGATTGATTTCTTTTGCTTTTTCGATTAAATCATCCGTTGTGTCGCCCTGCGCTGAAACAACGACAACAACATCGTTTCCTGCTTTATAAGTATTCGAAACAATGTTTGCAACGTTCATAACACGCTTTGCATCGGCAACAGAAGATCCGCCGAATTTCTGAACAATAAGTGACATATTTCCTCCCTTATCTTAGTGAGGAGTTAGGAGTTAGGAATTAGGAATTTAGGTTACTCGCTACGCTCAAACAATAATTATGAATGCTGACCGCAGGTCCCTCAATTCCTCATTCCTCATTCCTCATTCCTACCTGAATTAATAGTTTGTTACTTTGATAATATTAAGAACCTCAAAATCTTCGAGTTTTTTCATAAGCTCGTTTTGAGTCATCTTGTCTGTGATAAACGCCTTTTCATCGCTTGGCTGACCGATTCTTGAAAGGAATTTAACCTCACCGAATGCAGCCTTAATCTCGCTTTCACTTGCCTTAACACGAACATAAAACGGCATTTCGATATTTTCTTTATAATCAACAACATAGTTTTCTGCGCCTTCGCCCCAGCCGAAGAACTTCTTTCTATTGATATGCTTAACGCAGTCAACCATATCGGCAACAACTGCGGAAGCAGTCGGAAGCTTACCTGCACCGGGACCGTAGAAACAAACATCGCCGACAGCGTCGCCTCTGACAAGAATAGCATTGAAAACGCCGTTAACAGAAGCAAGCTGAGAGCCGCCCCATACAACTGCAGGACTTACGAATGCAGCAATCTTATCTTCGTTGATATATTTAATCTGACCAAGGAGCTTGATAACGCCGTTTGCACTTGCAACATATGAAACATCTTCAAGAGTTATGTTTGAAATACCCTCAGTTTCGACCTGATTAGGATAAACGTGCTTACCAAATGCAAGAGATGCAAGAATACAAACCTTTCTGCAAGCATCAAAGCCCTCAACATCGGCTGTTGGATCTTTTTCGGCATAACCGTTATCCTGAGCAAGTTTTAGCGCATCATTAAAGGTCATTCCATCTTCAATCATCTTTGTTAAAATGAAATTGGTTGTTCCGTTTAATATTCCTGCAATGCCTTCAATATTGTTTGCAACAAGGCACTGTGACATAGGACGTATAATCGGAATTCCACCGCCTACAGAAGCCTCGAAAAGATAGTTTGCACCGCTTTCTTCAGCTGCATTAAGAAGCTCGGGACCTTTTTGGGCAACAAGCTCTTTGTTTGAAGATACAACGCTCTTTCCTGCTTTAAGCAGCTTCATTGTGAAATCAAAAGCGGGATTAACTCCGCCCATTGTTTCAGCAACAATCTTTATTTCATCGTCATTTAGAATATCGTTGAAATCCTTTGTAAATAAGTTCTCATGAGCATCACCCGGAAAATCGCGCAAATCGAGGATTTTTGCAACCTCCATTTTTTCTCCGTTTGTTCCGTTTGCTATTGATTTTTCATGAGTTTCAATAACCTCAACAACTCCGGAGCCAACTGTTCCGTATCCCATAACTGCAATTTTCATATTTATCTGTCCTCCGCTAAGTCTGCAGATTTAACGCCCTTTAAACTGCTGATTTTTTCTATTATATCTTCGCTCTGGCTTTCGCTTTCAGGCATACGAACTGTTATTGAAACACTGGCAATGGAATTAACAGGCTCGCTTTGATTAACGCTGAGAATATTTGCGCCAAAGAGATAAAGCTCATTCATAACAGAGCTCAGCACTCCAACATTATCTTCAAGCCTTGCATTAATCGTTGCGGTTTTTTCACCTTGAGCATTATATTCAAAAATACAGTCCTTGTATTTATAATATGCCGAACGCGATATGCCTGCTATTCTGACTGCCTCAGAAACAGATTTCGCCTCCTCAGAAAGAAGCAGGTTTTTGGCTTTGATAACTTTAGTATAGACTTCGGGCAGTATTGAGGAATCAACGAGATAATAATTAACGCTCAAATTGTTCACCACCCAAAGACAGTTGTTTTACTGTGAAAAACACTTTTCATATATTAACATCAATTATATAAATAAACAAGTACTATTTTCAAGTTTTTGAAAATTTAACAAATATTAATAACTTTTCTGTTGAATATTGGGCATAATTGCTTTAAAATAAATTTTATAATGTGGAGAGTGAAGAGTGGAAAGTGGAGTTTCGGGTCGCTTCGCTCCGATTATAATCGGGTGCGGGCAACGCCCACCCTCAATTCGTAATTAGTATAAAGGGAGTGATAAAATTGCCTCAAAAGGTTGAAAGGCGCAGAGAATTTCTTATCAACATTGCTTTTGTTGCAGTAATTCTTGCGCTGATTTATGTATTTTTCAAATATCTGTTCTGGGTTACTGCCCCATTTTTGCTGACATTTTTGCTTGCAATATTTTTGCAGAAGCCGCTAAGAAAAATCGACAAGAAAACGAAGAAAAAAGGCCACACCTTTTTCAGTATTCTACTGGTTATTCTGACAACGCTTGTTATTTTAATTCCGCTTATTTTTATTATCAGCGCTCTTATTTCAAGAATCAGCGAATTTATTAAGTATTTTGCAGAGCAGTTGAACGATATTCCAACATTTCTTGCAACACTTGAAAAAGAAATTCTCGACTTTGCAAAATTCCTGCCCGAGGGGATATATAAATCGTTTTCAGAATCGGTAACAAATCTTTTTGACTCGTTATTAAATGGCTCAACAAGCGGGTCAGGATTTGACATTTCATCAATTAAGGGAACTCTTACATCCGGCATTTCAGGAGTTTACGGAGTTGTTAAGAATATTCCTTCAATTCTCATCGGAATAGTTATCGGAATAATCGCCTGGATATTCTTCACAAAGGATTATAACTATATTGTTCGTTTTATTCAGAATCAGCTTCCCGAAGGAAAGAAAAACGTTCTTTTTGAAATCAAACAGGTATTTTCGAAAACCATTTTCAAAATGGCAAGAGCATATGGCTTAATTCTTCTTATAACATTTTTCGAGCTTTTCCTCGGCTTTTCGCTGCTTTCGCTTCTTGGAATAATGAAAAACAGTTATTATGTTCTCATTGCAGCACTGATTGCTATTTTCGATATTCTACCTGTTGCAGGTTCGGGCGGCGTTCTTGTTCCCTGGGCAATTATTTCGCTTGTTATGGGCAACTATAAACAGGCTATCGGACTCATTATTATATATATTTTAATAACTCTTATCAGGCAGTATATCGAGCCGAAAATCGTTGGAGATACGCTAGGAGTTCATCCGCTTGTAACTCTTATGGGACTTTATTTTGGACTAAAGCTCTTCGGCTTTATGGGAATGTTTATCGTTCCGCTAACCGTTATGACGTTAAAAGCATTTAACGATACAGGAAGAATACAACTTTGGAAACCAATTGAAAAATGAGCCCTGAGGGCTCATTTTTCATAATTAAGAATTAAGAATTGAGAATTGAGAATTGAGAATTTCGGGTCGCTTAGCTCCGATTGTATTTTATTGTTTGAGGCAAAGCCAAGTAACCTCAATTCCATAATTAAGAATTGAGAATTGAGAATTTCGGGTCGCTTCGCTCCGATTATATTTTATTGTTTGAGGCAAAGCCGAGTAACCTCAATTCCGTAATTAAGAATTGAGAATTGAGAATTTCGGGTCGCTTCGCTCCGATTATATTTTATTGTTTGAGGCAAAGCCGAGTAACCTCAATTCTTCATTTTTAATCCTTAATTCTTAATTAATAAAAAAATCGCCTACCCTTTGGGGTAGGCTGATTTTTTTATTGCATTGCTTCGCTGTAAACGTTGTGGAGATTTCCTTTTGAATCCTTATAAATCATATATCCTCTGTAGATATATCCATCAGGAAGATTGTTTACACCGATTGTAAACTGATTTGCTCCAACCAGCTTTGTTGATTTAGCGCGAAGAACTGCGTAGCCCTCCTGCTGACCTGAATTTTCAATAACAACCTGAGTTGCTGAAGGTGTTATTGCAGTATGGCCGTTTTTGCTGCTCGGTGCGCCGATAAGAATTCCGTATTCCTGAACATCAACTCCGTTTGGAACAAGCTGAGCGTTGAAGATAGTCTTTGTGCCTTCTTTAACAACTCCGCTTTGGCGAAGATTTACGCACGGCAATGCAAACTTATACGCATTAAACTGTGCTTCGGTCACAGCCATAAGCTCAGTAGATTCACTTGCGAAGAACGAAACATCAGCTCCGATATAGAACGGTCTGTAATGTCTGCCGGATTCAAGGCTGTCAACAGCTTCAACCCATGCATATGCAGTTGCTCCGCCTTCAAGCTCAACCTTATCATTATAATTAACAGTTGTGCTTTTGCTTGTTCCGCCATCCAGTGCGGTTGCGTTGATTGCACAGGAAGCATTGCTTGCAGTATATTTTGCAATAATATCGGTATCATCGGTTATTGTTACCGAGCCTGTTACCTTATTGCCGCCAACATAGTAGCCGTCAAATTCATAGAAGGCAATTGCAGGTGCACTCTTAAGAGTATAGCTTGAATTATTATCAACAAAGGTAATTTCCTGAACAGGAGATCTGTCTGTTACCGCTTCATCACCGTACTGGCGAAGGATTCTGACTTTCTTCTGTCCGTCTGCTCTCTTAACAGCTTTAATAGTTGTTTCACCAAGAACCTTTGCCTGAAGCCTCTGACCGTAGCCTGCATATGCAGATTTCTTATGCATTGAATTTGTTTCAATTTCAAGATACCAAGCAGTTTCAGCATTGCCTGAATTTGCAACAATTGTTGTTCCGTACGGAGCATCGCTATCGCTTTCATAATATGTTCCGGTTTTCGATGCAACTGTGAAATCAGTGCTTCCATCTGCATCTTTAATGATTTTGTATGTCTTTGTGCTGACAGTCAGTGCATTGAGAATAGCATTTGTTGCATCTTCAACATTCTCCTGAGTAATTGAATTATTAAGAACATTGATTGTTGCAGTTCCATATGTTTCCTGAGTTTCATCGCTGCTCATAACTGCGTTAACGCCTGCTATTGCGCTTGAAATGCTTCCTGAAGAAACATTATATGCATCGGGGTCAAGATTGTTAATTTTGATAACCGCAGCTTCAAATGCGCTTGTGTCAACACCCTCGGCAACAACTGTATCGGCTTTTTTAAGATTTGTCATTGCAGTATTGATTCCGTCTGCAAGTGCGTTTGCATCGCTCTGAACTGCCTGACCGAAATCTGCTCTTGCAGCTGCATTTGCAGTTGAAATATCCTCAGCAGTGTTATCTGTTCCCGAAGAAACGGTATTCTTATTAACAGAATCAATAAGTGCCTGCATTGATGCAGCAGTATATTGAGCAGCCTTGCCGTCGAGATTCGTAAGGAAGGTGTTTGCCTTATCATATGTTGCATCAAGATAGGTTAAATCAGCAAGCGGATCAAGGATGCTTCCTGCATTAATGCTATCATATTTCGCAATTTCTGCAGCAATTTCGCTGTTCTTTGAAACGCCTGTATCATTTCTGTCTGCAGCGTTTTCATACGGGAATTCAGTTGTGTTTGCAACATAATCCTTCAATGCCTGAATTGAGCTTCTTGTGTATGCAGATGTTACATCTGAACTGTTTGCATAAGTTATCCAAGAGGCTTTTGCTGCATCAAGCGCTCTGAAATCTGCTTTGAGTTCAAGATTTGCAAAAGCTGTTGAAAGATTTGTATTAAGAGTTTCTAAATCAGTTTTACTGGTCTTTGAATATCCGCTCTCATTATCGTTATCATTAAGTGCGGCAAACATATTCTTAGCAGCAACATATGCATTTTTAAAGGTATTATATGAGCTTGTTGTGAAGCCCATTGAATCAGTTCCATCCTGATAAGCATCAACAACGCTGTATGTGTTTCCGCTGATGCTTTTCGTTGCGGTTATTGATTCTCTGAGTGACTGATAAACAGCAGCTCTTGTATCCTTTGTTGCTGCGGAAGTATTCATTCCTGCAAGGTCACCTGTTATAGCGCTCTGCAATGAATCCCAACCATTTGATGAAGCGAAATAGCTGTTAACTGCTGAATTGTCCCATGAGGTCAAAACATCTAAATTTCTGAATACTCCGGCCGCATTTCCTTCTTTATAATCGCCAAGATGTGATGCAGTATTAACTTTCGATTGATTTGAACTATCTAAAATAGTATCACCAATACGCTTATAGTTAACAACTCTGATGTTTTTTGAACAAGGAATTGTTCTGCTGGTAGCATCAATTGACTCTCTATATGAATCGGAACTATTCATATAAACGTGGATAGTTGGTGTTATTGCTCTATAAGCTTCATCGTCGTTCATGCTTCCTGTGAACTGAATTCTGTTAACAAATCGGATATATCTACTTCCGTTATTCCATGCTAAACAAAGGTCTTTTCCTTTTCCTAAGTATTCGCCACTTGTTTGAGCAGTTCCGTTAACAAGAAATGTTCCTCTTGTATCCCAACCCCAGTTGAAATCCAGGTTTCCTATTCCGTCTCTATCACCATGCCAGTTATCTGTTAAAGCAAGTCCATTTCCGTTTTCAAGTGTTGCACCGATAACATAACGAGATTTTCCCTTTGTTCCTCCAAGGGATATAAGTGTTGTTGTTTGAGGCTTTGTGTCAAATCCGTCATAAATCATGGTTACTTCAGGATAGTAAACATCTCCGCCCCAGTAATAGTTATTGTTTGAAGTGATATCAATATAACCTGATTTGTTATTTGGTGTAATTCCTTTTTCGCAATATGCAAGTTTTACATAGTTAGCAAGTCCGTCACGCGAATCATTTTCATATATTCTGCTGCCGCTTGCAGTATAACCGTAATTATTTCCAACATACTCTGTTCTGCTCCACTTGCTCATATTGTTAACAGCATTAATCAGAGCGGCTTTTGAACTATCTAATTTAGAATTATCATTTCCGTATTTTGCTGCGTCAATTGCTTCGCAAGCGTTATAGTATGCCTTATAAGTATTATAAGTGTTTTTATAATTATTGATGGTCATCTTTGCCTGAGCAAAAGAAATTGCATCTTCAATTTTTGCATCCTTTGAAAGAGAAGCATTAACATCCTGAGCAACAATATGTACATTTTTAATATAGCCCTTGAAAGTCGGGTCAACATTATATATTGATTTGCCAATATTAACCTGGGTCATAACAACCATCTGGTTTTTAATCTGAGAAGCAGTAACATTGTTTCCAAGATCCGAACCGGAAATCGCTGTGCCATAGTCGTTTCTGAAAGTTCCTCTGAGAACGCCGTCATAATAATAGCTGTAGTATCCATCAGCATCCATAACAACGGTTAAATTATGCCAATCGTTAGGAGTTTCCGTACAAATTGCGCTTGTTGTGTATGTACAGTAGCTTCCATTCCAGAGGTCATTTGCATAGTAGTTACATTCAGTTCCGTTAACCTTAGCAAGCGTTCTTAATCTGTTCCATTCAGTTCCGCTATACGCACCGCCGTTAATTGCAAAGGTGTTGCTTGTTGTTCCATCGTTGATATCAATGATACGGCTCATATTTTCGCTTCCGTTAGTGCGCTTGAAATCAAATGAAATCGTGAAGCCTGATGAGTTTGTTGCAGTTTCAAGCGGATTTTCGTTAACAGTAAGATATCCGCCGTTGAAATATGCAGCATTCTCCGTGCTGTCCCAGGTTACTTCGCCTGTTTTTGTTGCAAGTCCACTTGAGATTATACCATTGAATGAACCCTCATCAGTAAGATATGAAGCAGTTGAAATAACGCTGTCAGAGCTTTCAACATCAGCAAAGGTAAGCGCTCTGTTATAAATTCGGAAATCGGAAATTGCTCCGCCGAAATCAGGGTCATCTCTCCAGGAAGAATCGCCGAATGTTAAATTAACCATCGAGTTAAGTACTGTGTCGCTAAATCCATCGCCGCAACTGAGAGGAGTATTTGCACCAATAGTTGCACCGCTTGTGTTGGTAAAGCCGATTGTGTATCCGTAAAGCTCTCCGTCAATATAGAAATCAATCCAGCCCTTACTGAGAACCATTGTATAGCGATGCCATTCGTTTTCGGTATCTGTATAGGATTTTGATGCACCTGTTCTTCCGCTGCCGTTTCCGTAATATGAACCAAATTCAACCTTTTCAGAGGCATAAATATAGTTTGAATTCTTTTGGTTATTACCGCTTCCGTCCCAAACAACTGTTCCGGGTTCAACTGAAGCCATATCAAAAAATCTTCCTTGTTCATCAGCTGTGCTGTAGCCCCACCAGTCGAAGGTTATACCGTCTTTTGCATTTATGCCTTCTGAGCTTAACATTGAGGCAATTTGCTTTTTTGCAACCTTCGAGCCTGAGAAATTAGCAGCGTATCTGTCGCTAATTGTTCCCATAACAGCATTTGAAGAATCAAGGTTGTTATTATGACCCGAAGCGTCCGCCGTTGAATTTTGAGTTGTGAAATATCTTGCAATGAGATATTCCTTTGCCTTATGACCGTTATCAACATTTGAAACATCCCAGACATCCCTGCCGTATTTTGCAATAAGCGCGTTATAATCAGCAGTTGAAATACGGGTTATAAAGCCATGACGAGGCGACATATGAGTCATATTATAAGCTGTTCCGTCAGTCAATTTATCGCTTGCAGAAAATCCGCCGACCGAATTATTCTGATATGCTGCCATATATGAACCGCCGCCGAAGTTATCAGCAATGAGAATATATTTGCCTGCCTGTGTATTATAATATACTTCAGGTCCTTCAAAAACACTGCTAAGTCTGTCATCATAAAACTCATGAACAGTTCCGTACGGTCCGTTTGCATGCTCTGCTGTTGAATATCCGATTTTGCTTCCTGTTTCATCCTTATACCAGAGGTAGTACAATCCATCTGCATAAGTTATGTTTCCGTCAATATTATTTCCGCTTACATGGGGAAGTAAAAGCTTTGCATTGCCGTCGAATGTTTTAAAATCAGAGGTGTAAACATAAAACATTCTTGTTCCATATGTATCGCTTGTGTCGCTTGATGCAAAAACAAGCATATATTTGCCCTCTTCATAATCGTAAACGGCTTCAGGCGCCCACGCGCGGTCTATTAAGCAGCCATCGCCCATATAATCAGCCATAAGCGAGGTTGTATCAATACACCAAGGAGTTGCTGTGTCTATATCTGCAAGGCTGTTAACATGCCAAACAAGAAACTTTGCATTGTTATTAAAGCCATATGTATCTGTGTCAAGATCTGTTGCAAGAACATAATATGTTCCGTCCTGAGCATAAAGGATATATGGGTCGCGAACATTTCCTGTTGCTCCTAATCCTGTTCTTGCACCCGATGGATAAACAGAAAGAGTTGATGCAATATCGTGCGCATCTGCAACAGCATTGGCACCATTAAGTGATTCCCAGTTATATCCGTCATCAGAAACTGCATAGCGAAGCTTTTCGCCTGCATCCGAATTGCCTGTGAAATAAGCATAAAGATATTTATCGTTTGTATTCTGCTTTTCAGGGCTGTAGTTTGTTTCGGTTCCTTCATAGAACTTAATGCTCTTGTAAGCGATATATTTATAATACCTGTCTTCACCGCCGCAGCTTGCAGCAAGCTGAACGCCTTTAATTGTGCTTGTATCTATATCATCAGCATAATCAACCGAACCGTAATTTATGATAATATTTCCGCTTGAATCAGTTATATATGCACGGATAACATGATGAGCGTATTCAAGAATATAATGGCAATTATTATCTTTACCAATTAATTCATTGTTGCTCGCAATCCTGAAATAATTAGTTTTCATGGATGCGGTTGAAGAATCTCTTTTGATTGAAGGAGCGTTTTCACCATTGCCCGGAGTGTACATTCCGCCGTACCCCATCTGAGCAAAGAAAACATTCTCCCAAGCATATTTTTCCGTTGTGTAGTCATCATTCTTTAGCTTCAGGAATACATTTTTCTTCCAATCACTTTCAAGCGTATAATCCCCAAAGAACGAAAATTCAACATCAATTTTGAAAGAAGATTTACCGGTTATCGGAGTATCGCTCTGGGCAACGCCGTTTTTATTCCATCCGGTCATATACATAAATCCATTGCGAATTTTAGTTCCATGAGTTGAATCAGTATAAAATCTATTCCAACCATCCGGATACTCAGTTCTCTCATCCTGCCAGTGTTCATAGCCTTCCCATGATACAAAATTTTCAGTATCATTGTTTAAGCCTTTAAATCCTGTCGCTTTAGTATAATTGTAGTTAAACGAATTAGATTGTTTGTACCATGATGGTGCAGTGAAATCAGTTGAAGCGATTTCAGTCCACTTCGTTGAAATCTGCTGTTCTTCAGCAAATACCGTGAATGTTGGTATCATTGTTGCAATCATAAGAATCGAAAGCAATAATGATATCATTCTTTTGCTTAGATTTTTCATAAAAATTCCTCCTAATTTTATATACAATTTTCCATTAATATAATATAATAAATTAATTCTAAAAACAATAACTTAAAAAAAGTGGATGATATTAAAAAATATTCGCTTCAAATCATCTGAAATGTATGACTTTCTTGTGTGATATTCTTAACGTTTTTAACTGAAAATTTTTAAAATTTTACAATTTGTTCACAAAAAATGCGTAAAGCATAATAAGTTCCGAGTGCCGAGCCCCGAGTTCCGAGTTGTTGGGTGCTGCGCACGGCAATTATAATGCTGACGATTATCAATCGTCCGTTATTAAATCGTCGCTTGCGACCCAAAATTCTTCATTCTTAATTCTTAATTCTTCATTAAAAAAATGATGCCTTTCGGCATCATTTTTTTAAAGTCCTGCTTTTTCTTTAATATATTTTCTTGCTTTAAGAGCATATTCGAATGGGTTAGCCTTTGCGGGATCCTGTTCAGCTTCAACAACAACCCAGCCCTCATAATTATTCTCTGCGAGAATATCAAAGATTGGCTTGAAATCAACATCTCCGTCACCGGGAACTGTGAAAACTCCCGCGCGAACAGCATCAAGAAAACTCATATGCTGCGGAACAACCTGATTGTTATAAACATCAAGACGAACATCCTTGAGGTGAACATGCTTAATTCTGTTAACATACTTTTTAAGAACGGGTACGGGGTCGATTCCTGCAAAGGTTAAATGACCTGAATCAAAGAGAAGATAAACAAGCTCGGGGTCTGTTAACTCCATAAGCTTATCAATTTCTTCGACTGTCTGAACGCCTGTTCCCATATGATGATGAACGGTGAAAAACATTCCCTTTGATTTTGCATAAGCGCCCATTTCATTAAAGCCCTTTGCAACGATTTCCCATTGCTCATCGGTATAATACGGCTTTTCATCAAGGATTGATTTTGTTAAATCGCCCTGAATTGAATTGCCCTGTTCCGATGCGCCGATAACTCTTGCTCCGAGCTTATAGAGTTTATCTGCATGAGCCTTGAAAGCCTCGATTGTTTCTTCATAAGGCTTTGAGGTTAAAAATGATGAGAACCATGCATTGCAAATCTGAAGCCCTCTTATATCAAGATACGGCTTTAAGACATCGGGATCAGAGGGATATTTGTTTCCGATTTCAGAGCCCTTGAAGCCTGCAAGTGCCATTTCTGAAATGCACTGTTCAAATGTGTTTTCAGCACCGAGGTCGGGCATATCGTCATTAGTCCAGCCAATCGGCGCAATAGCAAGTTTAACTTTTTTTGGATCTAACATAGTTTACTCCTTCGGAGAATTCAGAATTAAGAATTAAGGATTAAGAATTTATGTTACTCGCTTCGCTCAAACAATTAAATTCCTTTCTCCTTTATCTCGTTCTCCTATAATGTTTTTTTGAATTTTTTAATTATTAATTAGGAATCTTGGGCATTTTTGCTGCTAAGAATAATACTTGACAATATTTTATATATTTCATCGCAATCATTAATTAACGATAAATAATCTTCTTTAGATATATATTCAATTTCAAACAATAGTTTTATCCAATACTTAGTTTCATTTGTTTCTTTTAATGCGATACTTAACTTTGAAACAAAATCGTTTCTGCTCTGTGCAGCCTGCGATTCTGCAACATTTGCGCCTATACTTGTTCCGCATCTGAGCAATTGTTTTGATAAAACATATTCATTTTTGGTATTGGTTATTTGAAAATACAAACCAACAATCCGCTTAGCGAAATTGAATGATTTTTCTTCAATAATATTGTTTTTCTTCATAGAAATACTAATCGGGTGCGGGTGTCCCGCCCAAAATTCTTAATTCTTAAATTTTAATTCTTAATTGCAAAACCATTAATTAAGTTTAATCAGCGGATTTTTTTGTTTAACAAGGCTTTGGCAAAATTCGAGCGACGGGAGCATACGAGCTGTATGTGACCTAGTCTGATTTTGCCTATAACGCAGTTAAACGGAAAAAGACGCGATTAATAGTCAAATGTTTTTGCAATATTCTCCTGCATATCCTTATATGCTGCGGCAACGGTTTCGCTCTTTGAAACCTCGGCAACGCCGACTCTCCACCAGCTTTCAAAACCTGGGGTCATAGTCTTTGGAAGAACCTTGATATCAAAAACAACCGATTTTGTTTGCTTCTTTGCATCTTCAAGAGCTGCTCTTAGCTCGGCTGAATTATGGATTGAATAACCCTTTGCGCCGTAGCCTTCAGCAATTTTTGCAAAATCGACGGTCATATCCTCGCCGTCGAGCATTCCTGTTACAGGATTTCTTGCTCTGAAAACAGTTCCGAAGGTATCTGTTCCCTGATTGTTCTGAAGATTTTCAATACAACCCCAGCCGAGATTGTCGAAGAGGCAAACATTAATCTTCAAGCCCTCCTGAAGAGCGGTATAAAGCTCGCTGTGGCCCATAAGGAAGGAGCCGTCACCACAGAAGGTATAAACATCAACGTCGGGATTTGCAAGCTTTGCTCCGAGAGCGCCGTTAACCTCGTAGCCCATATTTGAATAACCGTACTCCATATGATATGTTCCGCGGTTTTTCGGTCTGAATAATCTCTGCATATCGCCGGGAAGTGAACCTGCTGAGCCGAGAGCGATATCCTCATCAGCCATAAATTCATTGATTATACCAAGAGCAAGAGTCTGACTAAGTCCGCCGTCAAGCTCTTTAGTATAGAATTCATCAACAATTCCATCCCACTCAGCTTTAGCATCGGCAATCTCATTTGTGTATGCAGTTTTATATCCTTCAAGTGAACTGATGAGTGCAGAAACAGCCTCTTTTGCATCGGCAACAACAGCTTCAGCATCCATCTTATATGCATCAAACGGGCAGATATTAATTCCGAGAACCTTTCTGTCCTCTTTAAAGAGCCATTTTGATGAGGTTGTGAAATCGGTGAATCTTGTTCCGACACCGATAACAAGGTCTGCATCTCTGCCTATAACATTGGCAGCCTTGCCTCCTGTTACACCGATACCGCCGACATTAAGCGGATGCTCCCAGCTGATAAGACCTTTACCTGCCTGAGTTTCGGAAACAGGGATATTATATTTTTCTGCAAGAGCAAGGAGTTCTTTTTCAGCACTGCTGTAACGAACACCGCCGCCGCAAACGATAATCGGCTTTTTAGCAGCTTTGATAAGCGCAGTTGCTCTTTCAAGCTGAGAAGCGCTAATCGGTCTTCTGTCGATATGCCAAACTCTTTTCTGAAGGAAGTGTTCGGGATAATCGTATGCCTCGCCCTCAACATCCTGAGGCATTGCAAGGCAAACCGCACCTGTATCCGCAGGGTCGGTTAAAACTCTCATAGCGTTAATGCAGGCGGTCATAAGCTGTTCGGGGCGAAGAATTCTGTCGAAATAATGGCAAACGCCCTTGAAAGCATCTGTTACTGTTCTGCCGTAGTTATCGAAAAACTCAGCCTGCTGCAAAACAGGGTCGGGCTGACGGCAAGCAAAGGTATCGCCGGGAAGAACAAGAAGCGGAATTCTGTTTGCAGTTGCACATCCGCAGGCTGTTACCATATTTGTTGCGCCGGGTCCGATTGATGAAACGCAGGGAATTATTGCCTTTCTGTCCATCTGCTTTGCATATGCAACAGCGGCAAGAGCCATATTCTGCTCATTTTTACCCTGGTAGAATTTAAGGTTATGTCCGCCCTGCTCAAGAGCCTGACCAACGCCAACAACACAGCCGTGGCCGAAAATTCCGAACATACCTGAAACAAATTTAGTTTCAACGCCATCAACCTCGATATATTGATTATCAAGAAATTTAACAAGCGCCTGTGACATTGTTAATCTGATTCTTTTCATTTTGTACCTCATAAAAAGTTGCGAGTTGCGAGTGCCAAGTTCCGAGTTTTCGGGCGGGGCACCCGCACCCGATTATATTATTATTTGTCCGAGGCGAAGCCGAGTAACCAACAACTCGGTACTCGGGGCTCGGGGCTTGCATCTATTAAATTATTTTTCAATTTCTGAAAGCTTAACCGGTCTGTGTTCTGCAACGGAGAGCTTTGCAGCAAGTCCGAGGCGGAGCGCTTCAAGTCCGTCGTTAACAGTTGTCTGAGTTTCTTTATCATTAAGAACTGCGTCGATAAACTCGGTCATTTCGTCAGTGAAAGACTGCATATATCTTTCAAGGAAGAAATAGAGCGGTTTATCGGTTACATTACCGTCTTCATTGATATAAGCAACATTGGTCGGAGTATCGTTTGCAGCAGAAGCCTGACCTCCTGAGCCGAAAACTTCAAGTCTCTGGTCATAACCGTAGCAAGCCTTACGGCAGTTATCGATAACGCCGATTGCTCCGCTCTTGAATTTAAGAGCAACAAGAGCTGTATCAACATCGCCAGCTTCGCCGATTGCAGGGTCAACCATAACGGTTGCGTTTGCATAAACCTCTTCAACCTCGCCGCCGATGAAACGAGCCATATCGAAATCATGAACTGTCATATCAAGGAAGATTCCGCCTGAAACCTTAACATATGCAATCGGGGGCGGCTCTGGGTCGCGTGAAGTTATTTTAATTGTCTGAAGCTCGCCGAGCTTTCCTTTATTGGCAAGGTCTTTAATATGGGCAAAGTTATGGTCATATCTTCTGTTGAAACCAATCTGGAGCTTAACCCCTGCCTTTTCAACTGCAGCGATAACCTTCTTAATCTTAGCAATAGTTAAATCAACGGGCTTTTCGCAGAAAATATGCTTTCCTGCCTCTGCTGCTTCACATGCAATATCAGCATGTGTATCTGTTGATGAACAGATGAGAACTGCCTGAATTTCGGGATTATTCAAAATCTCATGATAATCCTGATAGTAGTTAGGAATACCCAACTCCTCGGCAACCTTCTTAGCCCCATCAACAAAGATATCAGAAATTGCAACAATCTCTGCCTGAGGGATATGGTATGTAATTGATTTTGCGTGAACCTGACCGATTCTTCCGGCACCAATGATGCCAACCTTTAGTTTTTCCATAAATTTACCTCTCGTAACTATATTTGTGAGCAGGATAAAATTCAAATTTCATACTAACCCACGATATCACTTTATTTTAGCATAGTATTTATATTAATGCAATATCTAAAATATTTTTTAGTTGCCGTTGGTGAAGGGAAGAGGATGCGTCTATTCGTCCGCCTCGTCCAAACATATTACGGGATTAAAGAATTTTGCGAGCAAAATCCTAAAAATCCCTTCATATGTTTCTCCTCTCAAATCAAAATGTTTTGCATTTTGATTTGTATTATAATTCGGAGCGAAGCGACAAACCAAAACTCCTAATTCCTAACTCCTCACTCCTAAATATATTAAATCGGAGCGCAACACCCGAAATTCTGCATTCTTAAGTCTTAAGTCTTAAGTCTTAATTATAAAAAAGGAAGAGCCCCTGCTCTTCCTTAGTTTTGCACTATGCCTTATGCGCTATAAACTGTTACAAACTCTCCGTTTGTCTTTTCATAAATTACATATCCCCTGTAAATAAAGTCTTTTCCTGCGAGTGAGTTAACGCCAATCGCAAACTGATTTGCCCCAACATTTCGGGTTGACTTTGCTCTGAGAATATTATAATTTTCATGATTGCCCGCATTTTCGGCGGTCAGTTCGCTTTTATCAAGCTCATATCCGTTTTTTGCAACACCGATCAGAACGCCGTACTCCCTGACTTTATCGTTCGGGTCAACAATCTGGCCATTGAAAACAACCTTTGTGCCTTCTGTTATAGTTCCCGATTTTCTCATATTAATTGTCGGGAGCTTGAAGGAATAAGAATCAAACTCCTCCTGAGTTACCGCTCTTAGAGTTATCGATTCGCTGACAAGAAAAGTAATATCGCTTCCGATTGCAAAGGGTCTGAATTTGCCTGCACTGACTTCTTCAACCCAAGCGTAAGCATTGTCGCCGCCAATGAGTTCAATTTTTTCATTATACGCAGCACAGTCACTGAAGCCCTTTCCGTTTTCAAGAGCGGTTGCATTAACTGCGTACTCAGCGTCTCCGTTAAAGGTATAAAACGCTTCAATATCCATATCCCCTGTTACAGCGATTGTATCACCTGCAGAAAGCGGATTTTTTCTGTCGTTATTAACTATATATCCGCTGAAAGTATAGTTAGGGCAGGCTTTCGGGGTGGGAAGAACATAGCTTGAATCAGCGAACGCCATAACCTGAATTGAGGATTTACCCGATATATTATCATATGTTCTGTGGATACGAATCATATTCTGAGTTTCATTGCTTCTTGTTTCGGCATAGATATTCATATTACCGAAGACCTTAGCTCTGAAGCTGCTTCCATAGCCTTGAAACTGCCTTGTTCTCGAGGTTGAATCACTTGAAAAATCAAGATACCAAGCAGTATCATCAATATCTGAATACGCAATAACAGTTGAGCCGTATGTTGCGGTATATGGCGTTGTTTCGCCGGTTGAGGTTCCGTTTTGGAAGCTGGCATCAACAACCGCTCCGCTCGTTATTATCGTATATACTTTAACGCTGACATAAAGTGCGTCAAGGATTGTTCTTGTTGCATCGTCGATATTCTGTTGAGTTGCGGTACCCTTGAAGCAAGAAACTGTTGAGGTATTCTCTGAATCAAGAGCATCGGTATAATTCACCTTAGTTGTTTTAACAAGAATATTTCCGATTCTTGTTGCGCTTCCGAGCGACTTTGTTTCATTATAGGCATCTAAATCGAGATTATTAATCGTATCAGCAGCAATAAGATAGGCTGATAAATCGCAGCCTTTGCTTGCCTTTTCAAGAGCTTCATAAGCCGAAGTAATGCTCTGAGCAAGCTCATTCGCAGCTTCTTCGTCGCTCTCGGTAAATCCGCTTATATCCTCTGTGCCTAGATATTCGGGAATTCTTTCATCACTGAGAACGCTGACAAGCGCCTGCATTGAAGTTAAGCTGTAAATAGCCGCTTTTGCATTCAGTTCAAGAATACATTCATTCGCTTTTGAATAAGCCTTTTCAAGAGCTGAAAAATCGGCGCTCACGCTCTTTGAAGCTTTCAGAGCGAAGGTTCCTTTCACAGGAGTGTTTTCACTGATTTCCTCACTTTCAATAAACTGAGTTTCTTCTTCAGTTTCCTCTGTTTCCTCGGTAAACTCATCAACTTCTGAATTTTCAGAATCAGCTTCTTCGGGGAGCTCTTCAACAGACCGATCCGCCGTTATCGGCTCTTCTTCATATGCAAAAGCAGTCACTGAATAAGTCGCAGAAACAACAATAATCAATGATAGCAAAAAGGAAATAATTCTCTTTGAAACTGCTTTCATTCATATCCCCCCATTTAGTTATTTATTATAATATAATACAAGATTTTTCGATTGTCAACTAATTAGAAGTTGCCGTTAGTGAAGTAAAGAGGGAGCGTCTATTCGTCCGCCGATAATATAATCGGGTGCGGGTGTCCCGCCCAAAACTCCTAATTCCTAACTCCTCACTCCTAAATATATTAAATCGGAGCGCAGCACCCGAAATTCTTCACTCTTCACTATAAAAGGGAGAGCATCCGCCCTCCCTTAATTTTGCACTACGCCTTATTCACTATAAACTGTTATAAACTCTCCGTTTGTCTTTTCATAAATAACATAGCCTTTATAAATGAAGTCTTTTCCTGCAAGTCCGGTTATACCGATTGCAAACTGATTTGCACCAACCTTCTGAGTTGACTTAGCTCGAATAATATCATAGTTTTCGTAATTTCCTGCTTTTTCTACAGCTAAATCATCTTCATCGAGCACTGCGCCATTTTTAGCAACTGCAACAACAACGCCGTATTCTCTTACCTTTGAATTCGGATCAACAATCTGACCGTTGAAAGTAACCTTTGCTGAGCTTGTTAAAACGCCCGCTCTTCTCATATTTACAGCAGGAAGAGTGAAGTTATATGCGCTGAATTCTTCCTCGGTTACAGCGGTGAGATTGATTGATTCACTTGCAAAGAAGGTTATATCGCTTCCGATTGCAAACGGTCTGAATTTGCCTGCACTGACTTCTTCAACCCAAGCGTAAGCATTGTCGCCGCCTTTGAGTTCAATCTTAGTATTATATGCAACAGAATCATTGAAGCCTGTTCCGTTTTCAAGAGCTGCTGCATTAACAGCACAGTCGGCGCTTCCGCTGAAGGTATAAAGCGCTTTGATATCAACGTCGCCGGTTACAGCGATAACATCATTGGCAGATTTGATTTCGCCATTAATGTCATATCCTGAGAAGCTGTAGTTTGCAAATGCAGGTGCTTCAGGAAGAGTATAGCTGTCTGAAACGAAAGTTATAAGCTGAACAGGAGTTTTTTCAAGGTTATTGCTGTAACTTCTGCTGATACGAACCATATTCGGTGCACTTTCAGTTCTTGTTTCGGCATAGATATTCATATTACCGAAAACCTTAGTTGAGAAACTATCTCCGAAGCTCTGATACTGTTTTCCTCTTGTTGTTGCTTCGCTTGAGAAATCCATATACCATGCAGTTTCGTTATTATCTGAACGTGCGATTGCAGTTGAGCCGTATGTTGCAATATATGGTGAAACATCGCCCGATGAGGTTCCATTCTGGAAGCTGACTTCTGCAACTTCACCATCAGTTGTTATTGTATATGATTTAACACTTACATAAAGAGAATCAAGAAGTGTTCTTGTTGCGTCATCAATATTTTGCTGAGTAGCGTCACCCGATAATACCTTGATTGCTGAAGTATTCTCTGAATCAGTTGTATCAGTATAATTAATTGTTGAAGACTTAACAAGAATGTTTGCAATTCTAACTGCGCTTGCTATTGAATTTGTTGAATTATAGATATCGCCGTCGAGGTTGTTGACTGCCTCGGTTGCAGATGTATATGCTGAAACATCAGTGCTTCCGCTCGCAGTAACAAGTGAATCATATGCGTTATTTATAGCCTGCGCAAGCTCGTTTGCCTTGGCTTCATCAGCCTGACCGAAAACAGTTTTATCTTCGGCGTTAAGATATTTTGCAACATCTTCATCACTTACTGCATCAACAAGATTCTGAACAGAATTTTGTTCATACTGAGCAGCTTTTGAATCTAATTCAAGAAGGAATCCGTTTGCCTTTTCGTATGCATTAACAAGAACTGAAAGGTCTGCAACTTCATCAAGAACTGACTCATATCCTGTTATTTCAAGAGCTGCATTTTCTATTACAGTCGGTGAAAGAGTTTCATCGCTTGCATCAAGTCTTGCTGCTTCAACAGAGTTTTCATAATCTGTTCTTGATGACAAAGTATATTTTGTTGCATAGTCAGCAGAACTGAGTCTTTCATTATAAGCTGCTATAGCGTTATCATAATTGCGCCAATCCTGTGCGTCATATTCAATATATGAGTTACCGCATTCGCAGGTGTAAGTTGTATATCCGTTGAGGGCTTCAGTTGAAGCTGTATGAGAATCTTCGAACACACAGTTTTCAGTTGTTGCAATCTCAGTGTAATCCGTATCCTCGCGTATAATATCTTCAGCTGTAACGCCGTCCCAGATATATGCATTATGAGTATTTGTTTCTTCAATATGTGTAGGAGTGCTGTTTTCAGGAAGAGTTCCGAGAGGATCGCCTGCTGTTACTGTTCTTTCTTCAATAACAGATGTTCCGTCTGCAGTCTTGAAGTTAACAGTGAAGGTTTTTTTAGTTGGAAGTTTATAGTTATCAACTAAATCTTTAATATCATCAGCTGCTTCCTGTAAACCTGAATCACTTGAATAATCATATGAATTAGCGTCGAATCTCATAATGTCTGCAACATATTTATAATAAGCTGCAAGAGATTCATCGGAGTACATCCATTCGTTTTCAGAAACGGCATTGAAATCATTTTTCAAAGCATCGGATGAAGCTAAGTCTTTAAGAGGCTTTGCATTAAGAACTTTTAAATCAATTGACTGTTTTCCGTCGATTGTAATTCCATTCCATACTTCAATATCATTCCATGCTGCCTGGCTTCCGATCCAGTGGCCACAGCCGTCAGCGCTTGCCTTGAAAGTCGGAACAGCGGGAATTGAATAATAGTAAGCATCACCGAAATTAATTGCTGAATTATCATATCTGATAGTATTGCTGAGAGTTTTCGGCGAGTCGCCTGTGAAATGACCTTCTGGGTGGCTGCTCCAGCTTCCTACTTGAATGTTTTCGTTATAGTGAGTTTTCTGTTCAACATCATAGTTGATTTTATTAACTCCATATGCTTTATCGCTCTGGCTGTCAAGAAGGTCATCCCAGGACCTGTCGTTGGAACAAACATGCCAGTCATCGGATAAGCGCCAGTTGTTTGCATTATCGACTGCAAGATAGTTTACGCCCCAGTGAACAGTTGTTGCAGCTGCCTGAGATTTCTGAACCTTTGCAACAAGCGGATATCCTATAACAGAATCATCCGAGGTGTAGAGATAAACAGCTCTGCTTGATGCAGGATAAATGTTGAAGCCTAATTTATTGTTTCCATTGAGAACGCCTTCGAAATAATTAGAATCGAAGTTTCCGTTTGCTGTATAAAGAACGTTCTCGGTATATGAGTTTCCGCCGTTTGAAAACTTAATGCCACTTGATTTTGCAACAATATTTTCGCCGTTATATGAAGCAATTCTATCTTCAACATATTGCTTATCATCAATTTTAACTGTTGAATATGTTAAGCTCGGTTGTCTGCCGTCTTTAATACCGGTCCAGATATCCGACCATCTGACTGAAGCAGTTTTATTATGCATTATAACAAAAACGATTGAGCCCCAGCCTTCGTCAACGGCTTTGTTAAGAGCGCCAACAAGAGCATCGTTTGAAAATGATATCGAAGTTGGTTCCTCAGTATAAGAATGAGCACGAGAGCCGATATAATAATCATCCTCAACGCCGAAAGCCGCTCTGTAGCTTGCAGGTCCTTCATCGCCGTAGCCCAGAGAGGTATCGGTTACTCTTGAGCCGTTTGAATATCCTGAGTATGCGGAATATGTTTCAGGATTGAAGTACCAAACATCGAGCTGCTGGTCGGCAATTTCTTTAACATTTATGCTCCAAACCTCAAAAGCAAAGCTTGCCGAGGTAACCTCATAGCCCCTTTTAATTCCTGATAAGTCATACTGCCAAAGCATTGCAGACATATTATCAGCAGAGCCGTCGTTAACAATACATCCGTCATCGCCGTCGCCTCTGTCGCCCGAAGTTGAGCTTGTTACAAGAACATATTTAGACGGAGTAATAGTTTCTTCTGCTGCGCTTGCTGAAAAAGGCATAACCAAAACAGCAGGTATTGCCATAATAGTAGCCATCATGAGTGCAAGTGTTTGTCTCAAAATTTTTTTCATATTTTTTTCCTCCTGTTTTAATAGATAATTCCAACATTATTTTAATACTTCAATAATACTAAGTCAAGTGTTTGTTAAAAATTCGTTCATAATTTACATACATCTCCCTTTCTTGACTTAAAACAAGGAATATATTATTATAAATTTGACCGAGCGTAGCGAGAAACCAATTTGCTCCACTTGCCAAAGGGGAGATGTCACGAAGTGACAGAGGGGATAGTCGGTGCCTTTAGAATGGGTTGCAGGAATGAGTTCTGAAATTTACGTGACCATCCCTCCGTCGGCTACGCCGCCACCTCCCTTTGACAAGGGAGGCAGATAGGTTTGGAGATTATAATATGAAAAAAATTGCGGTTATAAATGATATTTCGGGCTTCGGAAAATGCTCGCTTACGGCGGCAATTCCGATTATTTCATCAAACAATATGCAGTGCTGCCCTTTGGTGAGCGGTGTTTTTTCAAATCAAACGGGATACGAGAGCTTTCAATATGCCGATTTAACCGATTATATGCAAGGCTTTATTGATGAATGGAAAAAGCTCAACGCACAGTTTGATGCGATAATAACAGGTTTCATCACGAATTATAAGCAAGCCGAGATAATAAAAAGTTTCATAAATGAATTCAAGAATGAAAAAACGATTGTTGTTGCCGACCCTGTTATGGCTGACGGAGGAGAAAGATACCTCGGTTTTGATGATGAGAGAATAAGCGCCGTTTGTTCCATTGCTCAGAAGGCGGATATCATAACGCCGAATATTTCTGAGCTTTGCCTGCTATGCGGCGAGAGCTTTGAGAATATCCGCGGCGAAAAAGCGATAAAAAAAGCAGAAACGCTATCAAAGAGGTATTACGAAAAAAACGGTATTTCGCTCGTTGTTACAGGAATTGAAACAAACGAAAACGAAATAACAACCGCTGTTTTCAACGGCAAAGATTTTAAAACAATCACCAATAAAAAAATGGGAGAGAGCTTTTCAGGCACAGGAGATATTATGAACGCATATTTAACCTGTCAGCTTCTCAAAGGCAAAAGTTTATTTGAAAGCGCAAAAGCCTCCTGCGAGTTTATTTCAAAAGCTATTCAGGTTACAATGCAGAAAGAAAGCATTAACTATGCCGACGGCGTTGATTTTGAAAAATTATTGTAATTTTGAGCAATATGCAAAAAATGTATCAACATTTTACTTGACAAATTGGTGAATTTACATTATAATGAACATAGACTTGAGACGGAGCCGCAACCGTCTTAGGTAACCTGTCCTCCTATAGTTTGTTATAGACAGAGAAGGAAAAAGACTGAGTGCTATACCCAGTCTTTTTTCTTTTGCCTTTAACTTTACCGCTTTAAAGTGCCCCATTGGGGACAGTCCCCAATAGAACAATTACGAATTTCGGGTCTCCGTGCCGCACAAAATATAATAGCCGTCTGCAAGACCCGAAACTATGCACTATGCCTTATGCACTATGCACACTTAATTCAATTCACGCACAACTAAAGAAAATCGCCCGCCCCAAAGGGCAGGCGATTTTTATTGGTTCTATAATAAATGTTGGGGTAGGAAAACCTCAACATTTATTTTTTAAAAAAAACGAGACATATTCCGAAAAAACCATTACAATAAAGTCGACCAAAACCAATAGGAATGGAGTGAAGAATATGTCTCAACAAGATAT
>JAFSRX010000016.1 GCA_017445905.1 Eubacterium sp. | reverse complement strand
CTCAAGGGGAAGGTGTGAGGCTTTAGTCCGCCTCGTCCAAACATATTACGGGATTAAAGAATTTTGCGAGCAAAATCCTAATAATCCCTTCATATGTTTCTCCTCTCAAATCAAAATGTTTTGCATTTTGATTTGTATTATCATTCGGAGCGAAGCGACCCGAAATTCTTCATTCTTAATTCTTAAATCTTAATTCTTCAAGTGATTGCGGAGCTGTATCAACAACCTCCATTTTATTTGCCTGCATCCAGAGAGAAGGTGTTATTCTGAGCTTATAGCCGTATCCCGCATCCATCTGCCAGTGCGCCATCGGTGCTTCGGGAAGACCGTAGCAGGAAAGAATTGTCATAAGAACTCCCGCGTGGGACACAATGGCGATATTCTCTACTCCGCTTTTAATACAGCCGTTTATAACCTTTTCAAAGGAATCACAGATTCGCTGAACAAACTGAGCGTTTGATTCTCCGTGAGGCGGAGCGGCATGTATGTCTCCGCGAAACCATTCCTGAAAATCCTCGTTATCCTTTAAATCCTCAGCGGTAAGCTCTTCAAACTCGCCGAAATTATATTCGATGAAGCCATCTATTACAATTTTGTTATTTTTTGGAAACATAATATCCGCACTCTGTTTTGCTCTTTTAAGCGGCGAAACAAAGACTGCGTCAACCTCGGGATAATGGTGCTTTGCCTTGATACTTTTAAGGCTTTGAATACTATCCATAGTTAGCGGATAATCGGTATGCCCAATATACTGTGCGTTGATATTTCCTTTTGTCAATCCGTGTCGAAACAAATACAGGGTGTATGTTTTCATATAAATCAGCCTCCTGAAAACGTGGATATTCTGCGCCTTATTACAAAAATATAACAAAAGCGCCCTGTTTATTTACAAATAGTATAATCAAGGTTATAATGAAAAGGCATTACAATGAGTATAAAACAATTAAGAATTAAGATTTAAGAATGAAGAATTTCGGGTCGCTTCGCTCCGATTTAATATATTTAGGAGTGAGGAGTTAGGAATTAGGAGTTTTGGTTTGTCGCTTCGCTCCAATTATATTATCGGCAAACGAAAGTGGTCGTTGCCTCTTTACATCAGTTGAGGATAGACGAGTTAAATAGGTTGAATTTATAATAAAGAAGATATGAAAAATGGAAAAGAATAAAGAAAAAATAACTAAATTTGCAACAATACTTTCTAAACTTCGTAAAGAAAGAGGAATAAGCCAGAAAAAGGCAGCAAGTGAGCTTGGAATTTCCCAAGCTCTTCTTTCGCACTACGAAAAAGGAATCAGAGAATGCGGACTTGATTTTATTATCAAGTGCAGCGAATACTACGGAGTTACAACTGATTACCTTTTAGGTGTCAGCGAAAACAGAAACGGCATTGATGACGATTATCTTACAGCGCTTTCAAGCGATAAGATGTATTCAGTTTCAATGCTTTCAAAGGCAACGAAATACCTTCTTGATACTGTTGCTGCAAGCTCATCGGAACAGGCTGAGAAGAGTTTTGTTTACGACTATTATCTGCTGACCCTTTACCGCGGTGCGCTTACTCTGGCAAAGGCAGGAGTTCTTCCGAAAGAGCTCTTTAAAATTGACTATTCTGTTGCAAAGGACTTAGCCTCTGCTGCTATTGCAATTCAGGATGCAAAATTCGTTTTAATTGAAGACCGTTCAAGAACGGGAGTTGATTCCTCACAGAGAACGGTTTTGAATGAGCTCATTGAAGAAGCAGAAAGTCTTATTATGGAAGAGCTTCATACCTACATTCCCGAATAAAAAACAGCTTATTTTCGGCAGGGCGAAAGCCTTGCCGTTTTTTAATTGTTTTTAAGATATGAAAGTATTATTTCACACGACTGTTTTGCAGCAACCTTTTTAAATTCCGGATAATCCATATGTGAGCTTTCGTCGCCGCCGTCGCTGACAGTTCTGAGAACTGCAAAAGGAATGCTGTTAATATAGCAAACCTGAGCGATTGCGCCGCCCTCCATTTCTCCGCAGATAGCGCCGAAGTCTTTATTAATGCTTTTTTTCAGCCGGCTGCTTCCTATAAAAGTATCGCCGCTTGCAATAGTTCCGATGTGAACATTATATCCGCAGTTTAATGCGCTCTTTTCAAGCTCTTCTGAAAGGCTCGGAGAAGAAGCGATTTTAACAACATTGATTCCGTTGATTAAGCCTTTTTCCTCGCCGAGAGCGGTTACATCAATATCATACTGACAAAGCTTATCTGCAACAACAATATCTCTTATAACAACATTCTCATCAAGCGAACAGCCAACTCCGATATTGATTATTCTATCAACATCAAATTTATCAATCATAAGCTGGGTGCAAAGCGCAGCGTTAACCTTTCCCGGTGAACACTGAGCAACGCAAACGCTTTTTTCTTCGATTTCGCCGAGAACAAATTCGATATTTGCAAAAACGGTTGTAATCTTGTTTTTCACATTGTTTTTTATTGAGTTAACCTCAACATCCATTGCGCCGATTATTCCGAGCATATTTTTTGTCTCCTGAGTTTTTCAATTATGAATTTATATACCAAAGCGCCGATGAGTGCGCCGAGTGAATTAAGAAGGATATCATCAATATCTGCGTCTCCCATATTAAACAAGACCTGGAAAACTTCACTTAAAAGGCTAAGCAAAAATGCAGAGAAAAATCCAACGAGAGCGCCCCTCTTTTTTGCAAATCTTGCAGCAGTGAGCGAGACGGTTGAATAATAGAATATATTTCCGAGCGTTCTCAATATCGCAAAGGAGCTGAACTGACTAAACAGAGTTTTGATTTCTCCCCTGAAAGGAATAAGATTAATAATATAGTTTGTTCCGCCTGTCCTGTAATCGAAATAAACGAGAACATAAAGCATTATCAAAACAGGAATATAGCCGATAAAGAAGTTTTTAAAAAACAAATCATAGCCGTAATTTGTTTTCTTATCATAAGAACAAACAAAAGTTACTGTCAGAAATACAGTAAATATGCTCACGAGCGCATATAATATATGAAAAATTGAACACGTTTCGGAAATAACAAACTGAGGAACGCCGAAAAGATTACATAAGAAAAAACCTACAACAAAGAAGCACATAATAATTACTATGGCATTTGAAAGAAATTTCAGTGATTTTTCGACTTTCATATTAAAAAGTGTTGTTGCAGCGGGAACGAGTAGGCAGAGAATACATTTCAACGCCCTGAAATTTTGGTTGAGAAAAAAAGGACCGCGCAATCCGTCCGCAAAAAACAAAACAATAAACAAAACGCATATAAAGAACAGCGCTCTGCTAAGTATAACAAGATTTCTTGTTGATTTCATTTTGCTTCACCCCAATATGTTGTATATTATATAATATAATTAAAATAAAAACAAGTTTTAGTTGACAAATCGTAATTATTTGTACTATAATATCAAGGCTGTTAGTATATCAGTTGGCAAAACAGTCAAAATTTCAGCGAATATGCCTAGGCATTCGGGATTCTAACCCAGTAAGCCTTAAATTCCATATTTCACATTCCTTTTGTCGCTTTTTTCTTTGCCATACGCCATACAAGGCGCTTTAACGCAGTATTTGTGAAAAAGGGATGGGAAAACCTTGCTTGGTTAGAACCCCGAATGCCTATGCTATACCGCATAGAGAAAATAAAGATTAAGACCAGTTTAGTCTTGGACAGGAGTGAAAAAAATGAAAAGAACTTTCCAGCCAAAGAAAAGACATGCTAAGAAAGAGCACGGCTTCAGAAAAAGAATGTCAACAAGAAACGGAAGAAAAGTACTCGCTCGCAGAAGAGCAAAGGGCAGAAAAAAGCTTTCTTACTAATTTTTTCTGACCAATCGAAAAAAGAAACAGGAATGGGGACTTTATGAAAAGTCAAACCCTTAAAGAAAACAAGGATTTTCGCAGACTTTATTATCGCTCAAAGAGTATTGCCTCAAAAACCCTTGTTACCTATGCAATGAAAAACAGAGGGAAAGAATGCAGAATAGGCATAACAACCTCTAAAAAAATCGGAAACGCGGTTGAAAGAAACCGTTCAAGGCGAGTTATCAGGGCAGCTTTCTCAGAGCTTGAGCCAAGAATAAACGGAAATTGGGATTTTGTTTTTGTTGCAAGAGGCTTAACAAGCAAGGTTAAAATGCAGGCGGTGCTTGGTGACATGGAAAAGCATTTTAAGGCATTGGGTGTTATTGATGGAAAAGATTAACAGCCTTCTTAAAAAGGCGGCGATTTTTCTGATAAGAACATATCAGCTGACTTTATCGCCGAGGTTTTCTCACGGCGCATGCCGTTATACTCCCACCTGCTCTCAGTATGCCCTTGAGGCTGTTGAAATACACGGCGTTTTTAAGGGAAGCTGGCTTGCTTTTTTACGAATAATGAGATGTAATCCGTTTTTCAAGGGAGGATATGATCCTGTTCCGCCAAAAAAAGAAAAAGGAAAAAAGGAAAATTAAGTGTTTATTGAAACAATTACCTTAGCGGCAAGAGGCGTTTCAAACGGAATGGCTTTTTTGAAGCCGCTGTATTGGTTATTCGGCGAATGTATGAAGGGACTTCTCTTCATATTTAACGATAACTACTTCCTTTCTTTGATTGTTTTCACCGTTTTAACCCGTATAGTTCTCTTCCCCTTTAACTTAAAGCAGCAGAAAACTATGGCGAAAACATCAAGAATTCAGCCGAAAATTCAGAAAATTCAGAAAAAGTATAACGTAAACAGCATTTCCGACCCGAAGCAGCGCCAGAAGGCAAACCAGAAGCAGCAGGAGGAAATCCAGGCGCTTTATGCAAGAGAGGGCCACAACCCGATGAATATGGGCTGCGGACCGATGGTTTTCCAAATGGTTTTCTTAATGGGTATTATCGGAATTATCTATTATCCCATTCAGTATATTTTAGGCGTTGATATTTCGGGAAATACCGACCGGATTCTCAAGGTCCTTGAGAGCGTTGGATTTAAAAACAACGGATATTTCCAGATTCAGATTCTTCAGGATTTTGATAAATATAAGGATGTTCTTGCAAACGAACTTCCTAAGCTGTTTACTGCAGAAAAAATCACTGCAATCGAAAACTACAGAAGCCATATGTTCCTTGGCTCGCTGGATATGACCCGTATTCCTACATGGAAGGGCGGAATCATAATCATCATACCGATTTTATGTCTTGTTACATCAATGGCATCATCGGTTGTTTCAACACTTATTCAGAGAAAAACTAACCCTGCAAGTGCTCAGCAGCAGTCATCAATGATAATGATGATGCTCATGATGCCGCTGTTTTCTTTCTACATTTCGTTTAAGGTTTCGGCTGCAGTAGGTTTCTACTGGATGATTTCTAACTTAGTTGCAGTTATTCAGCAGCTTATTATGGCAAAATTCTTCCCGCCAAGGAAAAACATCGCAAGAGAAATGGTTGAAAACACCATTGAAAGACGTTCAAGGGAAGAAAGCATTAAAAAGATAAAATAACGTATAAAAAACTCGGAGGATATATGTTAAAAGAATATATCGGAACCGGTAAAACGATTGAAGATGCAACCGCTGTTGCAAAAGCCGGTTTAAACGCTCCGTTAACTGCCGATGTAAAAATTGAAGTTATCGCTATGCCGCAGAAAAAGTTTTTAGGGCTTTTCGGCGGTGCAGATGCTCAGGTTAAGGCAAGCTACGACGACGGAGTAAAAGAGAAAAAAGCAAATAAAAAGCAAAACAAAAAGAACAACGCAAAGAAGAAAGAAGCGCCGAAAAAGGAAGCTCCTAAGAAGGAAGCTCCAAAGGCAGAAGTTAAATCAGCACCAAAGAAGGCTGAAAACGAAGTTAAAGAGGATGCGCCAAAGAGCGTTGATCTTGAATTTGCAAAAAGCTATCTTTCAGAGATTCTCAAAGGTTTAAACATCAACGATGCAAAAATTGACGCAGTTTATGAAAACGGAACTGTAACAATGGATCTTGACTGTGAGGATTTCGGAATTGTTATCGGAAGAAGGGGCGAAACGCTTGATTCCATTCAGTTCCTTCTCTCCCTTGTTCTCAAGAAAAAGTCAAACGGCTATGT
The DNA here is from genome assembly GCA_017445905.1 of Eubacterium sp. Classification (GTDB taxonomy): domain Bacteria; phylum Bacillota; class Clostridia; order Oscillospirales; family Acutalibacteraceae; genus Eubacterium_R. The sequence goes on along the minus strand of JAFSRX010000016.1, from coordinate 1,952 downwards.
TCGTGTTTCTATCAATGTTGGAGACTATAGAGAAAAGAGAAACGAAACCTTAAGACAGCTTGCAAGAAAGCATGCGGGTTATGTTGAGAGAACAGGAAGAAGATATACTTTCGAGCCGATGAACCCATATGAAAGAAGAATAATTCATACAACGGTTCAGGAAATCGAAGGAGTTGAGTCACGCTCAATCGGATTTAATCAGGACAGAAGAGTTGTTCTTGAGCCGACGGGTGGAGTTAAGCCGAGAAACGACAGAGGACGCAGAGGCTCAAGACCTGCCCCCTCAAGCGCACCGTCAAGCGACAGAGCGCCAAAGGCTGACAGAGCAGATTTACCCAAATTCGGTAAAATCGAAATAAATAAAGACTAAGATTAATGGCGGGCAATGCCCGCCATTAATAAATTAAGCGTTGCACGATACGCGACACGCGCATCGTATAATTTGGAGATTATATGTCTAAAACAATCGCTGCGATAGCAAGCGGAAACGCACCGGGCGGTATTGGAGTTATAAGAATCAGCGGAGACAGGGCTATTGAAATAGCTTCTTCTGTTTTCTCCCCTGCCGACGGTTCATCGCTGACAGAGCTTAAAGGCTACAGAGCTAAATTCGGAAATATAATTCTTGATGGCAGCAAGGCGGATAACGCCGTTGCCCTTGTTTTCCGTGCGCCAAAAAGCTATACGGGCGAAGATGTTGCAGAGCTTTCAATCCATGGCGGTATGCTTGCGCTGAAAAACACTCTTGAAGCGGTTTTTGCAGCGGGCGCTCAGAGTGCTGAGGCAGGAGAATTTACAAAAAGAGCGTTTTTAAACGGAAAAATTGATTTAACTCAGGCTGAATCCGTAGCTCAGATTATCTCGGCGCAGGGTGAAGCAGAGCTAAAAGCCTCTTTTAATGCGCTTCACGGAGTTCTCAGCGATGAAATTAATTTAGTTTTGGAAAAGCTGCTTGATATGAGTGCGCTCATGGCGGCTTGGGTTGATTATCCCGACGAGGAAATTCCCGAGCTAACAGAAACAGAGCTTGAAGAAAATCTTGAATTTTCAGCTGCAAAGCTTAAAAAACTGCTTGATAATTACGAAAGCGGACAAACAATAACCTGCGGAGTTGAAACAGTTATTGCAGGAAGACCAAACGCAGGTAAATCAAGCCTTATGAATATGCTCTCGAAAACCGAAAAGAGCATTGTTACCCATATTGAAGGAACAACAAGGGATATTGTTGAGGACAGCGTTCGCCTCGGAGACATTGTTCTTCATCTTAAAGATACCGCAGGACTCAGAAATTCTGAGGATCTGGTTGAGTCAATAGGCATTGAAAAGGCATTGGGAGCTATTGAAAACGCTCAGCTTGTTCTTGCAGTTTTTGATTTATCCCAAAGGCTTTCTGAGGATGATTTTAAACTCATTGAAAAATGCAAGGGCAAAAATGCGATCGGAGTTATCAATAAAACAGACCTTGAAGCAAAAATGGATGTTTCAGTTATAGAAAATGCGTTTGAAAGCGTTGTTTATATCAGCGCAAAAAACAACGAGGGACTTGAAGAGCTCTCAAAAGCGGTTTATAATCTTCTCGGTGTTGCCGATTTTGATTCAAATGCTCCCCTGCTGGCTAATCTCAGACAAAAACAAAATTGCCAGAAGGCATATGAAAGCATTTGCGAAGCGTTAAACGGAGTTAAGACGGGAGTAACCTTCGACGCAATCAATGTTATGATTGACTCAGCGGCGGACGAGCTTCTTTCACTTACGGGAAAAAAGGCAACGAGCGAGGTTGTTAATAATATATTCAGTAAGTTTTGTGTAGGAAAATAATAAAATTGACCGAGCGTAGCGAGAAACTGATTTAGCTCCCTTGCCAAAGGGAGCTGTCACGAAGTGACTGAGGGATTTTGTTGGGATTAGATTTAGCTCCCTTGCCAAAGGGAGCTGTCACGAAGTGACTGAGG
>JAFSRX010000015.1 GCA_017445905.1 Eubacterium sp. | reverse complement strand
TTATATTTGTTCAAACTGTAAGGCGTCAATGGATGAAATTATTCCTGCAACCGGAAATCATCAATATTCACTTGATTATTCTTTACCTGCAGATTGCGGTCATGATGGAGTAAAGCATTATATTTGTTCAAACTGTAAGGCATCAATGGATGAAATTATCCCTGCGACTGGCAATCATCAATATTCACTTGATTATTCTTTGCCTGCAGATTGTGTAAACAACGGAGTAAAGCATTATATTTGTTCAAACTGTAAGGCATCAATGGATGAAATTATTCCTGCGACAGGTGATCATAATTATTATCTTGATTATTCTTTGCCTGCAGATTGCGGTCATGATGGAGTAAATCATTATATATGCAGAACATGCAAGTGCTCTAAGGATGAAGTTATTCCTGCAAACGGCAGACATGTGTTTGGTGCAGGAACGGTTGTTGAAGAGGCAGACTGCGGTTCAACAGGTGTAATAGAATACACGTGTATAAATTGTAAATATTGTTATGCAGAAACAATTCCTGCAACGGGTAATCACGTCTATACCCCGCCGAAAAATGTAGTGCAACCAACTTGCGGTACTGCCGGTTCGCAAATAAAAACTTGCATGCACTGTGGGTATATAAAGACAGAAACTATTCCGCCGACAGGCAAACACTCTTATGATTCACCGACAGTTATAAAAAATGCTACCTGTACGGAAAGCGGAATTCTAAGATATACATGTTCAGTGTGTAAAGACAGTTATGATGAAAACATTCCTAAAATTGCACACACCGAGGGTGAAGTCGTTAAAGAAAACGAAGTTCCTGCAACCTACGAAACAGAGGGTTCATATATTGAGGTAATCTACTGCACAGAGTGCGGCAAAGAGATTTCAAGAGAAACCAAGAAGAGCGATGCTCTTGATCACGCATATGAGTTCTACTCAATCGATTGGGATACTCTTGACATATTAACCGGTAAGGTAACAGGTAAATATGTTTGCGAAAGAGATGAAACTCACACAACAACCGCTGAGGTTCAGACAACATTTGAAGTAACTCAGGAAGCTACAGAAGATCAGCCTGAGCTTACAACATACACATATTCAATCGGCGAGTTTGACGAAAGCAAGACTGTTGAAACAGCTCCTGCATTACCTCACAATCATATTCCTGCAGTAGCAGTAAAAGAGAACGAAGTTCCTGCAACCTGCAAGGCAGAAGGCTCATATTACGAAGTTGTTTACTGTACAGTATGCAATGCTGAAATAAGTAGAGAGAAGAAATGGATTGATAAAGCAGAGCATAATTATGTTGCGGTTGTTACGAAACCTACCTGCACAGATAAAGGTTATACTGTTTATACATGTTCAGTATGTAAAGACAGTTATATTGATGACTATATTGATGCACTCGGTCATATAAAAGTAGTAAAGGATAATGCTGTTGCAGCGACTTGTGAAAAAAGCGGGTTAACTGAAGGCTCACATTGCTCTGAATGTGGTAAAATAATTGTTCCTCAAAAGACGGTTAAAGCTAAAGGACATAAAGAAGTTATTGACAAAGCGGTTCCTGCAACCTTTAACAAAGCTGGAAAAACAGAAGGTAAACACTGCAGTGTTTGTAAAAAGATTCTTGTTTATCAAAAGCCTGTTGAAAAGCTTGGATTAACCTCATTTAGCAAGATAACAGCATTATCAAAAGGCTTTAAGGCAACTTGGAAATCAATAAAAAGCATTGACGGATACCAGATACAGTATTCAACAAGCTCAACCTTTAAAACCGGCAGCAAAACTGTTAAAGTTAGCGGATATAAGTCAACAAGTAAAACAGTTAAAAAACTTAAAGCAAAGAAAAAGTATTATGTTCGAATTAGAGCATATAAAAAGATTAGCGGTAAAACACAGTATTCATCCTGGAGTTCAAAGAAAACCGTTACAACTAAGAAATAATTAAAAGCAAGCGTCGATATTCGGCGCTTGCTTTTGAAATTATGGAAAATCAAACATAAAGTTTGAAATATATAAATTTTTAGTTGTATATTTATTAAAATTTTGTTATAATAAATTGAATTTAGGCAGAGCAATATAAATCCGAATACGCCTGAAACAAAGTTTTTAAGCGAAATTCGAATTTTTTATTTTGCTTTGCGTAAGCAAAGCTGCGACCTCAAATCCTAATTTTATCCAAACTTCAAGCATTTCAGGTGCTTTGCAGTTTAAAATTAGCTGATTTGGCTTAGGTCAAGGCAAATAACACAGGAATACTTTCGTATTCCGAGTATATTTAACGCAGAGATAAGGCAAATCAGCCATTTTAAACCGTGTTTGGATTTGTTTTGCTCTGCCAATAGAAAAGGGGTTTTCTTTATGGCAAAGAAAAAAGCCGCTGTTGCAAGCGCTCAGGGCGTTGCACCGGCGGAAAAGAAGTACATGAAGCCATCTGAGATTGTCACCTTCGGTATCGGACTTTTCGGTGTTGCCCTGCTCACCGGATGGATGCCCGATTACACAATGACCTTCTTTGCTGACTTCGCATTCAAAGGCAAGGGCTTTGATTCAGCTCAGCTTGCAACCGTTATCTCCTCCGTATTCGGAGTTGCAGGTTTCGTTGGAGCAATTATGGAGCTTATTATCGGAATCCTTGTTGATAGAACAAGAACAAAACTCGGTAAGGTTAAACCTTGGGTTGGCTTCGGCGCTATTCCGCTTGCAATTGTTTCAATGCTTGTATTTATGGCTCCGAATACCTCATCATTCATGGTTGCAACAGTTTGGATGTTCATCATTTATGCACTTTATACCGCAGTATCCTGTGCAGTTGAATCACCTGCAAACTGCTTCGGCGCACTCTGTTCACCAAATCCGAGCGAACGCTCAAGCGCAATTTCAATCGCTTCCTTCCTTCGCAGTGTAGGTCAGTCAGGCGGTCAGGTTGTTATCATTGTTGTTCCTGCAATTATGAAGGCAATAATGGGTCAGCAGCAGTATAAGAATGCTGAGGGTCAGGGTATCGACCTTATAATTTCTACCGCTATTTGCGCACTTGGAATGATTATCTTTGTTATGATTTTCTTTGCAAACAACAAAGAGCGTGTTCCCTACACAACTGAAAAGGTTTCACTCATTGAGTCAATCAAGCTTGTTTTCACAAACAAAAACCTTTTAATGGTTTCTTTAACAAAGCTTTTCGGCTTCGGACGCGGAGTTTATGGAACTGTTTCACTTTACATAGCTGTTTATCTTCTCGGCTCAAAGGGACTTAAACTTGCTTTAATGCTTCCCATGGGTATCGGAACAGCAGTCGGAACACTTCTTGTTAACCTTGTTTTAAAGAAGTTTTCAACAAAGAAAACATTTATTCTTTTCTGTTGCTATGGCGCTTCTTCTCTTGCAATTCTTTACTTTGTTTCAAGAGGAATCGGCTTCAACAGCACTCTTATCGTTCCGTTCCTTATTCTCAACTTCTTCTGCGGTATTCAGCACGGTAACACAAATGTTACTCCGAATATCATGATTGCAGACTGTATTGATGAAATGGAATACAAAACAGGAAAACGTCAGGAAGGTCTTGCATATGCGGGCTACGGTCTTTTCTCAAAGATTGCTTCTGCTTTAACAAAATGGCTTGCTCCCATCCTTGTTTATACATGGTCGGGCTACCAGTTCTCTCAGAGCGCAAACGTTGCATATGCAACTCAGACAGACCACACTCTTAACAGATTCCTTGCGATTTATACAATAATTCCTGCATTATTCGTTGTTCTTCAGTTCGTTCCGATTTTATTCTATGATATGGTTGGCGAAAAGAAGGAAAGAATAACTGCTGCACTCCTTGAAAAGAGAGCTGCAGAGGCTGAGTCGGAAATATCTGAAACAGAACAAATCGTTGAAGAGGTTGCAAAAGCTGTTGAAGCACAGGCAGTTGAAGCAACTGAAGACGGCGAGCAAATATCAGAGTAAGGAGGGGTAGAAATGGCTAATAAAGAGAAAAAAGGCTTTAACGCAAGCATTTATGCAGTTTCAACAAGCATAATTCTTGCAGTTGTATTAATCATTTTAACAATTTTCTCGGTTGCAACAAAATATACAGCATTCTCCCCCGAGAAAATTGCGCAGTCATATGTTGACGGTATTGTTCAGACAGGCGACGGTTATAACGCATATAAAACAACTCTTGTTTCAAAAAACCAGAAATACGGAAACTTTATTATTGATGCTTATATGCGCCCCTATGTTAACGATGGCGAAGATGTTAAGCAGGCTGATTTCGTTGGAACAGGTTCAAAGGCAGAACAAAAAGCAATCGACGATGTATATAATACAATGTATTCATACTATGTTTCGCTTCTTAAAACAGAAACCTATGATAACTACGACGCATTCTTCAGCAAATATTTTGAAAGACTTGTTGAGGTTCGTAAGGCTGTTTATGGCGATGATTATATGAGCACAGACTTTATGTTCGGTGCATTTGAAGCTAACGTTCAGACCTATGCAGATTCATTAACCGGAACAAAAAGAACCTTCTCACCTGATAACAAAAAGGTTTTAAGCGAGGAAACAATCGGAGCTTATCAGGTTATCTTCGGCGATATGCAGAAGGTTGAAACCGAAAATATTGTTGACGGCAAAAAGCAGACTGTAACAGAGGAACAGCCGGTTTATAAGCTCACAACTGAAGTTAAGGAATGCAAGGAGCTTTCAGCAGAAGAAACAAAGGCTTATGTTGAAGAGTATTCAAAGAGAATTAAGCCCATTGCCGAGAGCGGCGGGGCTAAGGCAGATAAGTTCGGTTTGAAAGACGACGAAAAAGAGTCAATGGTTAATGCATTCAAGAAACTTGATTGCTCAGAGGACATCTCATCAGTTGCTAAAGCAAAAGTTGAGGTTAAGAATCAGAGAAATGAACTTGTTGCAACTCAGGAACTCTATGTTGTTAAAATCGGCAGGAGCTGGTATGTTGATAATACAAATATCAATACAAGTGCTCTTTATATCTCACAAGAAGGATAAATACTAAAAAGCAGGATGCTCTCTCGCATCCTGCTTTTTAAGTTAGGAGTTAGGAGAGAGGAGTTAGGAGTTAGGAGTTTAGGGTCGCTGCGCTCCGATTTTGATTTTATTGCAAAAAAGGTTGATTATATCAATATCCGTTTTTTCATAAACCATTCTTGCGCCTACGGCGTCCTCTATTTCATTGAAAACGATTTTACCGCCGTTAAAAACAAAATCAATTCCGTAGTAAAAGCCGCCGTCAAGAAGGTTTATTATTTTTTTAACCTCTTTTTCCTCATCATCGCTGAGATTATAAGGAACAGCCTTACCGCCGAGGCAGAAGTTTGAGCGAAAATCGGTTTTGCTGACGCGAAGAATAGAAGTAATGATTTTTCCGTTTATAACCCAGACTCTTAAATCCTTTCCGAGATCAGAAGCGGGCTTCTGGCAGACCATATTTACATCATATTCTTCTTCACTTTCGCACATAACAACGCCCAATCCGCCGTGCCCGTCTTTAGGCTTCTTGACAAACGGGGGAGTTTTATATCTTGTTTGCATTATTTCAATGCCGTTTTTCTCCATAAAATCATAACAAGCCTGTTTATTGTTAGCAAGCCTTGTGAAAGCGGCGGAGTTAAAAACCTTTATCCCTCTTTTTTCAAATCGCTCGGCAATTCTATAATCATTTGTTCTGTTGATAACATAGCTTGCCTCACCGTTGTAATCGGGCGTTTTAAGCTCAGCGCCGAGCGCATTCGTTATTTTATCAACAACAAATTTGTTTCTCTCGGCTTCTTCTTTTGAATAAATTAAAATCGGTTTCATAGTAGTTCATCAATAATTGTTTCAAAAATCATCGGCATAACGTCAATTCCCGTAACACCCAGCAGATTTATTATATGTGCGTTTGAATTTACTTCGCAAACATATCCGCCTTTCAGAATATCAACTCCGCCAAAGGTTAAGCCAAGCCGCTTACAGGCGTTTTGAGCAAGGCGGATTTCATCAGTTGTCGGGGTATAAGGAACAGCAGAGCCACCGTTTGTTATATTAGAACGAAAGTCATTTTTATTAGTTCTTTTCATTGCTGCAACGCATTTTCCGCCAACAATTTCAATTCTTATATCCTCGCCCTCGGAGCTTTTAATAAACTCCTGAAGCAAAAACGGTTTGCCGTTTATGTGAGAAAGAATTTCGCTTTCTGTTTTGCAGAGATGAACCTGCTCACCGAAGGAGCCGAAGCATTCCTTGAAAACGAGGGGCAAGCCGAGCTTTTTTGTTGCAAGGTGAACGAATTCAGAATAATCAGCTTCAAAAAATGAAAGCGGAGCAATTATTGTTTCGGGCTGAGGAACGAAGTCTTTAAGCGCAAGATAGGTTTTCGCCTTATCATCGCAAAGAGCTATAGAAGAAGCACTGTTGAAAACCTGAATATCCCTTTTTTCAAGCAGGCGGGCTGTATTGATATCCTTGTCCCAGAATAAAACAAAATCGGGCTTTTCATCGCAGAAAAGAAGCTCCTGATTCGTTTTTAGCTCCATTTCAATTCCCATTTTCCTTGCACTTTCGATAATATGACTGTGCAATTCATCAAATTTTTCACTTTTTAAAAAATGATTAACCGCTAAAAATGCTTTCATAACTGTTTGCTCCTTTTGGATTATACTATCATAAAAGCGAAAGGTGTTCAAGTGGGGCGGTTTAATTGAGAGTGGAGAGAGGAGTTTAGGATCGCTGCGCTGCGCGAATTAAGAATTAAGATTTAAGAATTAAGAATTTCGGGTGCTGCGCACGGCTATTATATTATCGGCGAACTAAAGCCTCACACCTTCCCCTTGAGGGGAAGGGGGACCGCTTGCGGTGGATGAGGTGTTTTCCATCTTTCCATCAGTTAAGGATAGACGAGGCATACGAATAGACATTTCCTCTTTACTTCACTATCGGCAACTAATTTTGTATTGCTTTTTTCAACGAAGTATTGTAAAATAATAAATTGGTTTTGATAACTATTACTTAATTAGGAGAATATAAAAATGGTTAGAGCAATAGTAGGCGCCAACTGGGGCGACGAAGGAAAAGGCAAAATAACAGATATGTTTGCCGAGCAGAGCGATATTGTTATTCGCTTTCAGGGCGGTGCAAACGCAGGCCACACTATTATCAATGAACACGGAAGATTTGCGCTTCACTTAATGCCGTCGGGAGTTTGTTATGAGCATACAACCTGCATTATCGGCAACGGTGTTGCACTTGATATCAATAAATTCATCAATGAGCTTGAGCAGGTTAAAAAGGCAGGACTCAATCCAAAACTTCTTGTTTCCGACAGAGCTCAGATTTTAATGCCCTATCATATCAAGCTTGATGAATACGAGGAAGAACGTCTCGGAAAGAATGCTTTCGGCTCAACAAAGAGCGGAATTGCTCCTTTCTTCTCAGATAAGTATTCAAAAATCGGCATTCAGGTTAACGAGCTTTTTGACGACGAAGTTTTAAAGGCAAAACTCAAAAATATCTGCACTCTTAAAAACCTTACACTCGAGCATGTTTATCATAAGCCATTATTAAATAAAGACGAGCTTTTTGCAACCTGTATGGAATATAAAGAGAAGATTGCTCCCTATGTTTGCGACACTCATAAGTTCATCTCAGACGCAATCAAAGAGGGCAAAAACATTCTTCTTGAAGGTCAGCTCGGAACTCTTAAAGACCCTGATTTCGGAATCTATCCGATGGTAACCTCTTCTTCAACTCTTGCAGGCTACGGTGCAGTTGGAGCAGGTATTCCGCCCCATAAAATTGAGGATATTGTTGTTGTAACAAAGGCTTATTCCTCAGCAGTCGGAGCAGGTGAATTTGTTTCGGAAATTCTTGATGAAGATGAGGCTCAGGAGCTTAGAATCCACGGAGGAGATAAGGGCGAATTCGGCGCAACAACCGGCAGGCCGAGAAGAGTTGGTTGGTTTGACTGCGTTGCCTCTAAATACGGAATTGAATGCCAGGGCGCAACCCAGGTTGTTATGACAGCGCTTGACTGCCTTTCATATCTTGATGAAATCAAAGTCTGCGTTGCATATGATATCGACGGAAAAATAACAAAGGATTTCCCTGTAACCCACGAGCTTAAAAAAGCAAAACCCGTTCTTAAAACCTTAAAGGGATGGCACTGCGATATCAGAGGAATTAAAAACTATGACGAGCTTCCTCAGGAAACAAAGGATTATGTTGAGTTCATCGAAAAGGAAATGGGCTGCAATATAACAATGGTATCTAATGGTCCTGAAAGAGAAGCAATCATTTATAGAAATAAATAAGTTGCTCAAAAGCGCATAATTACGAGTTACGAATTCAGGTTACTCGCTGCGCTCAAACAATAATCAATAAATCATAAACGGCGCAGGCAGCGAGTCTGCGTCGTTTCTTTACCACTTTTTAACTTTTTCTTTTCATTATATTTGATTGGTTGTGTTAAATTGAATACAACGGATTTGGGAAATTTTCAAATAAGGGGATATGGATATGTATAATGTTCTTGTTTGCGATGATGATGAGGCAATACTCGAGTCATTGAGAATTTATCTTGATAACGAGGGCTATAATGTTTTTACCGCATCAAATGGCGAGGAAGCGCTTGAAATTGTCAAAAACAACAAAATACATTGTGTTGTTCTTGATATTATGATGCCTTTGCTCGACGGACTTAAAGCAACGCTGAAAATCAGAGAGAAGTATAATTTTCCGATTATTCTGCTCTCTGCCAAAAGCGAAGATACGGATAAAATAACAGGTCTCAGCTTCGGCGCTGATGATTATGTTACAAAGCCGTTTAATCCTCTTGAGCTTGTTGCAAGAGTTAAGTCGCAGATAAGGCGCTATGTCAGCCTCGGCTCGCTTGAAATAAAATCAAGCCAGCTTGTAACGGGCGGTGTTGTTCTTGACACAGATACCAAAACTGTTTCAGTTGACGGCGAGGCTGTTAAGCTGACCGCAATGGAATATAAGATACTTGAATATCTTATGCAGAATATGGGCAGAGTGCTTTCCTCTTCGCAGATTTATGAGGCGGTTTGGCACGAGCCATCATATACAAGCGAAAAAACAGTAACCGTTCATATCCGAAACATCCGCGAAAAAATTGAAATTAACCCCAAAGAACCGAAGTATTTGAAGGTGGTGTATGGACTTGGATACAAATGTGAAAAAATTTAAGTATTCATCAGTAGTCAAAATCATTTGTGCGCTTCTTTGTGGGCTAACATTCTTTATGGCGGTAAGAACGGGCGTTTTCACAGTGCTGTCATTTGTCTATGAAGGAGACGAGCGCAGAGGCTCGGCACAGTCGGAAAAACTGAGCGACTTCACTCAGAGCGACGATTTTTTTGGACAGTTTTCGAGTGATGCTGTTAATGCGGTTTCGCCTGTTACTTATGATGAAGATTATAAAATAACAACGAAAAAACTGCTTGATAACAAAGAAAAAATTGTCGAAAAGGCGTATAAGCAGGTTTTAAAACTCAAAGAGCAGTATAAGGATGATTACTTTATTGATTATGATGAGTATGATGAGGATGTTCAGCTAACAACTACAGCAAATTTGCAACAGTTTGAAGCATATAACAAAAGCGATCCCAGAGAAGACTATGTCAGCATAGAAATAGGCGGCACTTATTACGCTGATATGAATGTTTATTCATCTGATACTAAAGAAATTCTTTCAAAACGTTTTGATGAAAACTATAAACATTGGGCGTCTGAATATATGACCCAGTTCAGCGGGGAGTCTTATAGCATATCTGATGAAGTGTTTTATTATTCATCATTTGGCAAGCTGAACAACACAAATGTTGATAATTTCAGTGAAAAAGCCGTTTATGGCAGCGATATATATTTCATCCTCAAAGACGGCAAAACTGAGTTCAAAGGGATGGATAAAGAAATTGCCAAGGGTGTACAGTCAAGAATAAATAATATAACCGAAAACGCAGATAAGGTAACTCTTTATTTGTATATTCCGAAAGTAGGCGAGCTAAACCGAACAGGTATTGCAGCAACGGTAAGAAGTTCAAGCAATGAATATTCACTTATGAGGGAATTTAACGCTGTTGCATCAAAGTATTACGACAATATAACAAAGTATTCTGCTATCAGCGTTATTCTGCTTGTTCTGAGTTTTATATTCGGCTTTTATTATTTCAGCATAACTGGTAAAAGAAAAGATGAGGAGTCTGCAAAACTCAGATTTTATGACTATATTCCGCTTGAAATTGGACTGGGTATTGCAGGCGGAGTCGGTGTGGGAGCGTTCTTGCTCGTCTTTTGGCTCTTAGATTCAGGTAAGGTTGTTGATTTCAGTGTTATAACTGCTGACTTACTGATTGCTTTTGGCTGTGTATGTTGGGCAGGACTGTTTGTTGTTTGCTCATCAACTGCAAGATATATCCACAGTGATAAAAAGTTTTATAAGCATCTTTTAACCTATTGGATTTTGTTTGCAATATGGAAAATCCTTGTTTTTCTATATAAATTATTGCTCAAACTTTTAAAGGGAACAGGCAGATTGTTAAAAAAGGCTTTTGAATCGGCAAAGAAAACCGTTTCACTTATTTCATATAAACCGACTAAGTTTAAAAGAAATGTTATTCTTATTGCATGTCTGTGGATGATAGCAAATATTCTTCTTATTTTCTTTGGAATGCTTTTTGCTTATGTTGAAATGCCTTTTATAACAGTTTTAGCTTTTATCCTGTTTATTGCAGGAAATATTGTAACTCTCAAAAAGGTTGCCGGGTATATTCAAAATCTTGATATGATAATTGATGCAAGTTCAAGACGCGAGGACATTATGCTCGATATTGAAACGCTTGATAACTCACTCAGAATACTTGCAGAAAGTATGCGCTACACAAATGCCGAGCTGCAGAATGCAATCAATAAGGCGGTTAAGGATGAAAGACTCAGAACAGAGCTTATAACGAATGTTTCCCATGACCTTAAAACTCCGCTGACCTCAATAATAACCTATGTTGACCTGCTTTCAAAATGCGATATAAAAGATGAAAAGGCTCAGGAATATATCAAGGTTCTTGATGAAAAGGGCGGCAAGCTCAAAAGGCTAATTGATGATTTAATTGAGGCTTCAAAGGTTTCCTCGGGTAATGTTACGATTAACCCTGCGCCGATGAATCTATCCGAGCTTTGCCTACAGGCAACTGTTGATGCTCAGTCGGATTTTGAAAAGGCGGGATTAAATCTGATAGTCAAGCAGGGTGAGAAGCCGATTGTTGTTTTTGCAGACGGAACAAAAACAAACAGAATAATTGAAAATCTGCTTTCAAATGCAAGAAAGTATAGCGCAAAAGCCTCAAGGGTTTATGTTAATGTTTATGAAGAAAACGGAAAGGGCGTTTTTGAAATTAAGAATATTTCCGCAAAAGCGCTTGATATAACACCCGAAGAGCTGACGGAACGCTTTGTAAGAGGTGACGAGTCAAGAAGTCAGGAGGGCAACGGGCTTGGGCTCTCAATAGCAAAGGAACTTACCTCGCTTCAAAACGGAAGGCTTGAGCTTTCAATCGACGGCGATTTATTCAAGGCAAAGGTTTTGCTTCCGATAAAGTAACAAAAAATCACACAGGGGATGGACTTCCTGTGTGATTTTTAATAGACACTTGTCGTACCATTGGGGACTGTCCCCAATGGTACAATCGCAACCAAGGGTTGCGGGGGATGGAAAGAAAAATTGGTTGAAAAAAATCCTTTTTCCTGTTAAAGTATTAGTGTAGTAAAAAAAATAACAACAGGAGGTTTTACTATGGATTTAAAAACGGCAAACAGATTGCTTGAATTAAGGAAAGAGCATGGCTATTCCCAGGATGCGCTTGCTGAGAAAATCGGAGTTTCCCGTCAAGCTGTTTCAAAATGGGAAAGGGCTGAATCTTCTCCCGATACGGATAATTTAATATCCCTTGCAAATCTCTATGGAATAACACTTGATGAGCTGCTTAATAATTCAAAGGGCGGCGTTTCGGAGCCTGCGTCACCATCACAAAGCAAGGATGTTAAGGAAAAGGTGAAAACAGTTGTTTCAAAGGTTAGCGATTACGGTCTTTATCCGAGAGCCGCAGCCGCTATGATGAAATTTCCGTTTCCCATCCTTGTTGTGATAATATATGCCGGATTATCCTTTGCGTTTGACATCTGGCACCCGCTCTGGATAATCTTTTTAGCAATTCCGATTTATTACCAGACTGCGCTTGCCTGCAAGGCAAATAATAAAAAGGCGTTCTGCCTATTGCTTCCGTTCCCTGAGATTATAGTTGCAATTTATCTTATTGCAAGCTTTGCAACTCAGGCGTGGAACAGCACCTGGATTTTGTTCCTTGCAATTCCGATTTATTACTGGATTGCAGCTTTTCTTGTTAAGAATAAGGACTAAAAAATACTCGGCGGTTAACTTCTGTTTATACCGCCGAGTTTTTTTGATTAATAACCTAAATCTTCATTAACTATAATAACTTTAATTCTGTCTTTATGTCTTTGCTTTGCCGAAACAACATAGCTGCAGCATATTCTTGCATCGGTCATACAGCCGTCGCACATAAAGGGGTCCTCTTTTGTAAGCGAAACGCATTTATCGAGCTTTGCGCAGGGGGAGTCGAGATTTAGCCTTCTGCAGTTTGGCGGAGCGGCTTTTTCTTTAACTCTTTTAACTGCGGCTTTGATATCGGGAACGATTTTGTTTTTGCCGACAACCATAATAACCTGTTTCGGTCCATAGACAATGCAGGCAACTCGGTTTGAATTTCCGTCAACGTTATAAAGCTCGCCTCGCTCGGTTACAGCGTTTGAAGAGCAGAAATATGTATCGCAGCCGAAGGCTTTGATATACGCTTCTCTGACTGCTTCGCCCTGAAGTCCGCTTCTGTCGATAAAATTATAATCGCCGTTACCTATAAGGTCAAAAACTCCGCACTCTTTAAGGCTTTCGCTTCCGCCGTTTGAAACAGATTCTCCCTTATTGATAAGGCTTTGAATTATCGGCAAAACCTCTTCCTTTGTTTCGCAGTAAAAGGGCTTAAATCCGTTTTTTTCAAGATTTTTCATTGTTTTTTCTATATACTGTTCCATATTTTCTCCTTTAGATATTAACTTATTATTAAAACTATGCGCTATGCACTGCGTTAACGCCAGTATTTTCTGTCAAGACTTCTGTATTGAATTGCCTCTGCAATGTGGGGGAGTTCAATTTTTTCGCTTTCTTCAAGGTCGGCAATAGTTCTTGCTATTCTGAGAATTTTATCATAAGCTCTTGGCGAAAGTCCGAGTGCGTCAAAGCTCTTTTTAAGCAATGAGTCTGCCTCCTCACTTAAAATGCAGTATTCCCTTGTTGCCTTAGGCGTCATTTTTGCATTGCAGGTGATTCCTGAGCCTTTAAAGCGTTCATTCTGAATTGCTCTTGCTTTGTTGACTCTTTTCTGGATATCAGCGCTTGATTCCTCTTTCTGCTTACTTGAAAGCTGTTCATATTCAACACTCTGAACTTCAATATGAATATCCATTCGATCAAGCAGCGGACCTGAAATTTTATCCTTATATCTCTTTTTTGCTGCCTCGGAGCAGGTGCATTGCTTTGTCGGATGACCTTCAAAACCGCAGGGGCAGGGGTTCATAGCGGCTACTGCCATTATGTTTGAGGGATAGGTTATTGTTCCGGTTGCTCTTGTTATTGTTACTTGGTTATCTTCAAGCGGCTGTCTTAATGATTCCTTTGCCCTTCTGTCGAATTCGGGGAATTCATCAAGGAATAAAACGCCGTTGTGTGCAAGGCTTATTTCACCGGGTTTAGGATTTGTTCCGCCGCCTGTCAAGCCCTGAGCAGAAACGGTATGATGGGGTGAGCGGAAGGGTCTTTTTGATATCAGTCTTCTGTTTTTGCCAAGCTCGCCCGCAACGGAATAGATTTTTGTTGTTTCAATCTTTTCTTCCATACTCATTTCGGGAAGTATTGTGGGAAGCCTTTTTGCAAGCATTGATTTACCCGTTCCGGGAGGTCCTATCATAAGGCAGTTATGCCCGCCTGCAGCGGCAATTTCAAGCGCTCTTTTAGCATTCTGCTGTCCCTTTACCTCCGAAAAATCAACATCCGATTCAAGTAATTCTTCGTCTTCAATTTCCTTAAATGCAGGAGTTATTAGCTTCTGACCTGAAAGATGGTCTATAACCTCATAAATATTCTTTGCGGGCAAAACATCAATTCCGTCAACAACAGAGCCCTCTCTTGCGTTATCCGCAGGAATGAAAACCGCCCCAATATTGCTCTGCTTTGCCTGAAGCACCATTGGCAGAATACCGTTTGTGCTTCTTATTTCTCCGTCAAGCGAAAGTTCGCCGATAAAAGAATAATCCTCAGTGCTCGCCTTGAGCTGGGAGCTTGCTTTAAGAACAGCAATAAGAATGGGAAGATCGTAGAAGGAGCCTTCTTTTTTTATGTCAGCAGGCGCAATATTAACCGTTATTCTTGAAACAGGAAACTCATATCGGCAGTTTTTTATTGAAGCTCTGACCCTGTCGCGACTTTCCTTAACCGCAGCATCGGGCAAGCCAACAACATCAAAACGCGGAAGTCCTGAGCTTAAATCCGCCTCAACGGTAACATCGAAGGTGTTAAGCCCCATAATTCCCTGTGTTTTAACTTTTGCAAACATTTTCATCACCAAAATTAATTATACAATAAATAAGAAATATTGACAACAGAAAATATTAATATTAAAATAGAAACAGAAAAATTATAAAGGAGAAATGATATGGATATAAATGCTTTATATAACGAATGGCTTGAAAAAGCAACGGGCGATCCCGATTTAAAAGCTGAGCTTGAGAGCATTAAGGGCAACGATGATGAGATAATGGACAGATTTTATCGTTCTCTTGAATTCGGAACAGCGGGACTTCGCGGAGTTATCGGCGCAGGAACAAACAGAATGAATATATACACTGTTGGCAGAGCAACCCAGGGACTTGCAGATTTTCTTAATAAGAACTACGAAAACCCCTCTGTTGCAATCGGATATGATTCAAGAATAAAAAGCGAGTATTTCAGCAGGGAGGCTGCATCTGTTCTCGCTGCAAACGGAATCAAGGTTTATATCTATGATGAGCTTGAGCCGACTCCATGCCTTTCTTTTGCAATAAGGCATTTTAAAACCTCAAGCGGAATTATTTTAACCGCTTCCCATAACCCTGCAAAGTATAACGGATATAAATGTTATAATCCTAAGGGCTATCAGATGACTGATGAGGAAGCAGCCGAAACTTATGACTTCATTCAGAAGGTAGATTATTTCACGGGAATTAAGAAAACCGATTTTGAAAGCGCTGTTGAAAAAGGCACTATTGAATACATAGGTCAGGAGGTTATTGATGTTTTTCTTGACGAAGTTCAAAAACAGTGCATTAACCCCGAGGTTGTTAAAAAAGCGGATTTAAAGGTTATCTATACTCCGCTTAACGGAACAGGAAACAAGCCTGTTCGCGCAATTCTCGACAGAATAGGAATTGATAAGGTTTATGTTGTTCCCGAGCAGGAAAATCCCGACGGAAACTTCCCGACCTGTCCCTTCCCAAATCCTGAAATCAAGCAGGTATTTGAACTCGGTCTTGAAATGAACAAGGATATTAAAGCCGACATTCTTCTTGCAACCGACCCAGACTGCGACAGAGTTGGTATCGCAGTTCCGGATAAATCGGGCGAGTTAGTTCTAATGAGCGGAAACGAAGTCGGCGCAATGCTTCTTAACTATATTTTATCTCAGAAGAAGGAAAAGGGAATACTAAGCGATTCTGCTATCGCAGTAAAGAGCTTTGTTTCAACTGATTTAGCAGAAGTTATTGCAAAGAAATATAACTGCACATTTAAAAATCTTTTAACAGGCTTCAAGTATATCGGTGAGCTTATAACCAATCTTGAAAGCCAGGGCAGAGCAAGTGATTTTGTTATGGGCTTTGAAGAGAGCTATGGCTATCTTGCAGGAACTCATGCAAGGGATAAGGATGCTGTTGTTGGGTCAATGCTCATCTGCGAAATGGCTGCTTTTTATAAAACAAAGGGAATGAATCTTGTTGACGTTATGAACTCCCTTTATGATGAATTCGGATATTATAATAACGATGTTTGCTCCTACACCTTTGAGGGTGCAGCCGGAATGGAAAAAATGGCGAAGATAATGGATACTCTTCGTGAAAATCCGCTTAAAGAAATTGCAGGACTTAAGGTTACGGCTGTTTCAGATTATAAAACAAGCAAAACAACCTTTACAGACGGCGGAGAAGAAATAATTGAGCTTCCGAAATCAAACGTTCTTGCGTTTTCTCTTGAAAAGGGCAATAAGGTCATTGTTCGTCCGAGCGGAACTGAGCCGAAAATAAAGGCTTATATAACTGCTGTCGGAGAGAGCAAGGAAGCTGCTGAAGCGCTCGCTGAAAAGCTTAAAAAAGCGGCGGACGGATTTATGAAATAAGGAGCATAACAAATGTATAACAGATGGGTTAAAATAACCGCAATCGTTCTTGCTGCGCTTATGGCAATCAGCGGACTTGGCGTTGGAATTGTGGCATTTATAAGATAATAAAAATTCTGTCTCACAGCTGTGAGGCAGAATTTTTTATGTTTATTTTTCAACATCCGTTGAATTAGCGTATATTTTATGCATTGTTTCATCATCGTAATGTTCATCGAGAAACATTTCAATTTTTTTATCGGCTTCATTTCCCTCGGCTCTTTTATCCATTCTTATTCCTGCAGCGGCTGAAAGCGCAGCATCGAATACAAAAAATGCTATAAATATCCATATAATAACCTTTTCATAAGGTATTTTAATTTTCTCAAAAGCCTTGTTCATAAGCGGAATAACAAGCTTTACCCAGATAACGCCGAGAACTCCCCAGAAAAGAGAATACAAAAGACATACTCTGCCGTTTATGTTTAGAGGAAGATGGCTATAGTCCCAGGCAACCGACCCGAAAACAATTTCCTGACCGAGCGAGCAAATGTATTCAGTTACCGTTCCGCTCAGAAAGGCAATAACAAATACTTTCCATAATTTTGCTTCCTGAAAATGAATGAGAATAAGCGTAAGAAGAACTGCCCCCATTCCGTATGCGATACTCAGGTGCCCTAAAACGAGGGATTTTCTGCTTTCAATAAATCCGTTTTTTATCAAACACCACACTGTTTCAACCCCATAACCAAGATAACAGCCCGCAATAAAAATCCATACATACTGGTAAAAGTTAAATTTAATCTTTTTCATATTAAACTCTCCAATATTTCATTCACTATTAAATTATATGAATCACCTTGAAAATGTCAAGAATTTGCCGTATTAAATAAGTATAAACAATTTCAGATAATCTTTTCGCCGAAATAATCAAGCGCTTCATTTACAGATACGATTTTGAATGTTTTATGTTCAATGCAGTATCTTATAACAAGGTCAGAAGTTGAACTCATTGATAAACAGTAACCTGCGCTTTCAAGAAGCCTTTCGGTTTCGGCAATATCAAGTTCAAGCGCAAGACATAGCCTTATTGCGGTATTTTTTGCAGGATGATAATCCATATCGCTGCGCATTTTTGAAAAAAGTCTTCTGTCGATATCTGCTTTTTTATATACTGCGCTGTCTTTTATGTTTTTTTCATCTATTATATTGAAAAGATTTGAGCAAAAAGAAGGCTTTTTTTCATTGATGATTATATTAAACGGATTTTCTTCGGATTTTTTGCTTGCCATTGGTGTTTGACAAACAGAAAAAGCTTTAGTTTCCTCATAATATGAATTTGTTGCATTAAACGCATCTTCAACAGTTTGTGTATGCTCTGCAGAGTGCATTTCAGCAAAGGAGGCAATATAAAGTTTTAAATCCTCAAAAAAATCATTACCGAGCTTTTTTGAAAAATGTCGCATTAAAAGAGACCATTTCCTTTCATAAACTTGCTATGATTATATCACAACGAAGGCAAACATTCAATAAATAACACCGCCTTCGGCTATAAAATGGAAGGATGAATTATTATGAAAAAAGGATTAACAGAAATTATTTATGTACTCGACAGATCGGGTTCAATGGGACATTTAACAGGCGACACCATCGGAGCATATAACTCTTATCTCGACGAGCAGAAGTCTTTTGACGGCGAAACAAGAATAACAACTGTTTTGTTTGATGATAAGTATGAGTTGCTCTTCAACGGAGTTTCAATAGACGAAGCGTATCTCGACCATGAAAAATACTATGTAAGAGGTTTAACCGCTCTGTATGATGCACTTGGCAAAACAATTCTCGATGTTGGCGCAAGACTTGCTAAAACCCCGGAAAATGAGCGACCAGAAAAGGTTATTTTCATAATCACAACTGACGGTTATGAAAACGCAAGCAAGGATTTTACCAACAGAAAAATCAGGGAAATGATTGAACATCAGCAAACAAAATACAACTGGGAGTTTCTCTTCTTCGGAGCGAATATCGACTCTGCTCAGACTGCTTCTTCAATCGGCGTTGCAGCAGACAGAGCATATGATTTTGCCCCAAGCAGCGAAGGAATAGGAAAAATGATTTGCTGCTGTATGGAGCAAACAGAACAAATAAGAAATAAATAGTGAAACAAGAGCAGTTCTGCTGCTCTTGTTTTTTATTGACTAATTTATATTTTAAGAGTATAATATTTCCATAAAACTATGGAGGTTTATATCTTATGGAAAATACACAGAAAACGCTCGACGCGATAGTTGCGCTTTGCAAGGGAAGAGGATTTGTTTATCCGGGTTCCGAGATTTACGGAGGTCTTGCAAACACATGGGACTACGGTCCGCTCGGCGTTGAGCTTAAAACAAATATCAAAGCAGCCTGGAGAAAGAAATTCATTCAGGAAAACAAACTCAATGTCGGTCTTGATTCCGCTATTCTTATGAATCCTCAGACATGGATTGCCTCAGGTCATCTCGGCGGATTCTCTGATCCGCTTATGGATTGCTGCGACTGTAAAACACGTCACAGAGCTGATGATTTAATCGAGAGCTTTGATGGAACAAATGTTGCAGGCTGGAGCAATGAAGAAATGAGCAACTATATTAAGGAGAAAAACATTCCCTGCCCGAACTGCGGTTCTCATAACTTCACTGATATCCGTCAGTTCAACCTTATGTTTAAAACCTTCCAGGGTGTTACCGAGGATACTAAGGATGAGATTTATCTTCGTCCTGAAACCGCTCAGGGTATTTTTGTCAACTTTGCCAATATTCAGAGAACAACAAGAAAAAAGATACCCTTCGGCGTTGCTCAGATAGGTAAATCCTTCAGAAATGAAATAACTCCGGGTAAATTTATTTTCCGCGTTCGTGAGTTTGAACAGATGGAGCTTGAATTCTTCTGTGAGCCGGGAACAGACCTTGAATGGTTTGCATATTGGAGAGGCTTCTGCCGTGACTGGCTCTATTCTCTCGGTATCAGCGAAAAGAACCTTCGTCTTCGTGACCACGACCCCGAGGAGCTTTCCTTCTATTCAAAGGCAACAACCGACTTTGAATATCTCTTCCCGTTCGGCTGGGGCGAGCTTTGGGGAATTGCAGACAGAACGGATTACGACTTAACTCAGCATATCAATACTTCGGGAAAAAATCTTGAGTATTTTGATCAGACAACTAATTCAAAGTATATTCCGTATGTTATCGAGCCTTCCCTCGGCGTTGAAAGACTTTTCCTTGCAGTTTTATGCGAGGCATATGATGAAGAAATCCTTGATGAAGAGAAAAACGACTCAAGAGTTGTTATGCATTTCCATCCTGCTCTTGCACCGTTCAAGGCAGCAGTTCTTCCGCTTTCAAAGAAGTTAAATGAGCAGGCTGAGGCTGTTTTTGATTCACTCGCAAAGAAATTCAGCGTTGATTATGACGATGCAGGCTCAATCGGAAAGAGATATCGCCGTCAGGATGAAATCGGAACTCCGTTCTGTATAACATATGACTTTGATTCACTTGAAGACAACTGCGTAACAGTTCGTGACAGAGATACAATGGAACAGGTTCGTCTTCCCATTGATGAGCTTGAAGCATTTATTGAAAAGAAATTAGAGTTTTAAGGAGGCTTTTTTATGAATCTTGATAGAACACTTATTAAATCACAGGCAAAACAATTAATAAAAGGCAATGTTTTTAAGCTTTTTATAATCATTTTTGTTGTTTCTCTTCTAACAGAGGGAGGAGTAATTTATTCATCAACAATAAGCAGTTTTGATAAGGTAGGCAACTTCATAACTTCATCGGCAGATAATAATTCTGATGAAAAATACGGACTTAATGATGCTGATGATTATGATTTTGATGATTTCGAGAATTTCAACAACAGCGGAAGCATTGATGAATTCAATCTTGATGATTTCACAAATCAGTCGGGCGAACAAAAAAGCAATGATAACTCAGTAGTACCGGGAGTACTCGGCGGAATTCGAAGCAAAATAACCTCATTCGGAGGTATTGCATTGCTTTTCCTTGCTCCGCTTTCAGTAAGCCTTGCAGGTCTTTTCTATCAGATTATTAAGGGTAAAAAATATGAATGGAACGAAGAATTTGAATTTGTTTTCAGCAAAGCCTTCGACAAAAACTACTGGAACAAATTCCTTTTAAATCTTCTTCAGTCAATTTTCACTTTTCTTTGGTCGCTGCTTTTCGTTATTCCCGGAATAGTTTACTCATATAAGGTTTATTTTACCTTCTTTATAATGGCTGAAAAGCCCGAACTTTCATGGAAGGAAGCAATTGAAATCAGCAAGAAAATGACTGACGGACATAAGGGTGAGCTCTTTGTTCTTGATTTGAGCTTCATCGGTTGGTATTTCCTTGAGATAATCACATTAGGTATTGTAGGAATATATCTGCTTCCATATCAATATACAACAAAGGCTCTCTATTATGAAAACTTCAAGCTCAGAGCAATCCAACTCGGACAAATGAGCGAATTTGATTTCTTAACTGAGGCTGAAAAAGCTGCAATGGCAGAAAATGGAACTGCTCAGGCTCAGGTATATCAGCCGATTCAGGAAAATGTTTATCAGCCTCCTGTAAGCCCTGTTTATCCTGAGCAGAACAATATCTATCAGACCGCAGAGAATCCAACAACAAATATGGATGAGCCTGAAACCGTTATTCCACCCGTTGTTGAAGAAGCAGCTGTTGAAACTCCTGCAGAAGCACCGACAGAAAAAACTCCGGTTGAAGCTCCTGCTGGTGAAACAGATGTAACAAACAATGTATTTGAGGAAGAAAAAACAGAGTATCCAACACCATGGGAAGAATAATGAAATCTAAAAGAAATGGTGAAATAGAACTTCTCAGGTTTGTTTTCTGTCTTCTTGTTGTTCTTTTTCACATAAACAAAAATATCTTTCATCTTTTATCAGCAAACAACTACACCTATGCCCTCTCTCCGAGAGGGTATATAGGTGTTGAATTTTTTTTGATGCTATCGGGCTATTTTATGGCTCTTGGCATTGATAAAAAGAAAAACTCCCTTCCTCTCGGAACGGATACAGTGAGATTTATCTGGAAGAAATATTTTTCAATATTTTGGTATCATATTATCGCATTTTGTGCGTTATTCGTTGTTCACACTGTTATTAACAAGGATTTTTCAATGGATAAATTCTTTGATGTCATACCGGGCGCACTACTGATAACTCGTTCGGGAGTCAGATTCTTTGATATCAACGGTGTTGAATGGTATATTTCGGCAATGATTCTTGTTATGGCGGCGATGTATCCTGTTGCAAAGAAGCATTTTGAAGTATATGCAAAGGCAATAGCGCCGATAAGCGCAGTGCTTATATATGGCTGGCTTATACAGAAATATCATACCCTTTCGGGAACTACCGTCTGGGGACCTCTGGGATTCCGCTGTATGTGGAGAACAGCTGCAGGACTTAATATAGGAATGTTTATGTATTGCTGTGTTAAGGCTCTGAAAAGGCATGAGTTCAGCAATATGGAAAAGAATGTTGCGATAATTGCAAGAATAATAATGTATGCTTCAATATGCGTTTATGCAATGTGCAGAAATCCGGGAAAATATGAGATATATGCGGTTGGGGTAATATTTATCGCACTGACTTTAAGCTTTGCATTTCCACATGACAACGCAAGGTGGCTGGATTCAAAAACTGTTTTATATCTCGGACGGCTCAGTCTTCCGCTGTATCTTAATCAGAATTTGGCAATCCTTCTGGGCAAAACATATATGATAAATCAAAGTGATGCGGTTATTGTTATTTCAATAGTTTTAATTGACGTTATTTTGTCGGTAATCTGCTTATGGCTCGGCGGCAAACTTACCAATTCATTCAACGAGTCAAAGCTCAATAAAATTGCATTAGGAATAAACTAACAATATGGGCTGCGTATTCGCAGCCCATATCTCAGAATCCAATTGGGGACAGTCCCCAAACACTAGATAGGTGTACAAATAATGGGGACAGTCCCCAAATGCTAGACGTATGTATAAAAAACAGAGAGGATTATAAAATGGCCAGACAAAGAAGATTGCCTTCAAATCAAAATATTTATCATATAGTGTTAAAAGGGATTAACGCTAATGTGATTTTCACTGCTGATAATGATTATAAATACTTTTTAAAATTCTTTAAGAATGCTTGCACAGAATATGATGCTGAGTTATTAGCATATTGCCTAATGGATAATCATATTCACTTGTTGATAAAATTTAATCAAGATAATATTGCTGAAATGTTTAAATCCTTTGGTGCAAAATATGTTCCTAAGTATAATGCAAACCATTCAAGAACAGGCCCTCTGTTTAACGGTAGATACTATAGTTCTCCGATTAATGATGATAGATATTTGCTTGCAGTACTCAGATATATACATTACAATCCTGTTAAAGCAAGAATATGCCGTTCGATAGAAGAATATAGATGGAGCAGTTATCAGGAGTATTCAGAGCATAAGAATAATGTTTGTGATATCAGTTTTATTGAAAATATGTTCACACAAGCGGAATTAGAAATGCTTCACATTATTGATGATTCTGTTCTGGATGAAACCTTTGTTATTAATAGCAGAATAAATGGAACAGATGAAAACGAAATCGAACAGTTCATAACAAGAAATAAAGAACGAAATGTTGATGAAATGATTGAGATATTCAAAAGAGCAAAACTGTCAAAGAAAAGTATAGCCAGCCACCTGAACATAGACAGACGAAGTTTGTGAAAATAATGTACAATTGGGGACTGTCCCCAAATGCTAGACAAGTGTATAAAAAAGAACAACCGTCAATAGTGCGATTGTTCTTTTTAATTTTACTTTTTAGATAAATATTGCTAATCCATTATAGCTCTGTTTTTTTACTGTTTAGTTCTTCTTTCTGCCAGAGTTTTTGAAATCGTTTCTTTCTTTTCTCCGACGATATCATATTTAAGTATCGGGATTATTGAAAGAAGAGCGAGAATACCCGGAAGCGCTGTATAAGCAAAGAAGATAACATCCTTATTGCAGGATTCAAAATTCTGTGCATTGAGCGCTTCATAGTAACCTGAAGCACCAACAAATACAAGACCAACAGCCATTCCAAGTGCAAGGCAAACCTTGATTGTCAGAGTAAGAATTGAATAGCAAGCGCCTTCATTTCTCTTTCCTGTTTCATATTCATATGCGTCAACGCAGTCAGCTGTCATAATCATCGGCATAAGGGTTACAGCACCAAACTGTAAGCCGATAAGGAAGAGTGAGGCGTAAAACAGGATAGTGAGCACTGTGTTTTTCGGATTGTCAAACCAGAAGTGACCGATTACAAATGAGAAGATTGAAGCGGCAAATCCATAGACCGAAAGAAGAATATAAGTTTTCTTTTCATTCAGCTTCTTGATAAGGAACGGGCAGACTGCCATACTTATCATTGAACCGAGTGCTGTAACAATTCCGAGAACAACAACGAGGTTCTGACTTCCTAAAATAATTGTTGCAGCCTGAACCTGAATGCCCATTGCCATCTGTCTTCCAAAGCCGAGGAAATATGAGATAATAACGAGCATAAACGGTTTATTTGATTTGAGCGCTGCAAACATCTCTTTGAAACCTACTGTTTCGCTTGAAGCGTTTGTTACTCTTTCTTTGTTGACAAGAGGAATGAGAGAGAAGAGAATACAGCCAAAAATTGCAGTTAAAATTCCAACGAATAAAAACTCGGGTGCATTCATAGGAGCATCCTGCTTACCGTTTAATCCGATAACCTTTGAACCCTCGGGAACTATAAGACAAACAATCGGAACAATAACTGCGCAGGCTGAAAAGCCTATTTGCTTTGCAGTATTTGAAATCGAAACAACATTTGTTCTTTCCGTCGGGTTAGGTGTGAGCGCAGCTGCAATACCCTGTGAGGGAACATCGCCCATAGTCATTGCTATTGACCAGATAAGGCTCAGTATAAAAATCCACACATAGAGTCCAATACCTTTAAACGGAACCTTAACAAATATTATTGCAGTTGAAACAAGCAGAGGCAAAAGAGAATAAACAATCATTGATTTAAATTTGCCGAGCTTGCTGTTTGAACGGTCTATAAGATTTCCGACAATCGGGTCGGCAGCGGCTGAAACAATTTTTGCAACAAGAATAAGAATTGCAACAATAATAACATTTGCGCCGAGAATCGAGCCTGAGAATTCTGCCTGATATGTAAACAGAAGTCCAACTATTGCCTGAAAGCCGAAAAGACCGAGCGAATATGCAAGTATTTCTTTGAATTTTAAATGCTTTTGTTTAGTTATATCTTCCATAATAACCTCCTGATTTAATTAAATATATCTTTAAACAGATCTGCTTTTGCATTTCTCATTACAGAGCTGAAAAGATTTGCGCCACCAACGGGTAACACTCTGTCGAAAATTGACATTGCATGAGCATCAAAGCCGTGCACCTGCATTGATTTTTTATGACGTATTCCGTTCATAATCATTCTGACCATTTTATCGCAATCGGTTGAAAATGAGTCAATAAGCTTCTGATCGGAACTGTTATCACCGTTTGTCTGGTTACGGAAAATATTTGTTTTTGTAAATCCCGGACAAACAAGACCAACATATATTTTTCCCTTATATTCAGTTCTGAGTGCTTCCGTAAAGCCTTTAAGCGCTGCTTTTGACGCTGAATAAATCGAGGTTCCTGCCAGAGTCATAAGCGCTGCGGCAGAATCAATATTGATTATTGCGGGCTCATCTGATTCAAGAAGAATCGGAAGAAGGGATTTAACCGAATAAACAGCAGAATAGAAATTAATATTCATTGCAGCGTTGATTTCATCGTATGAGTATTTATCAAAGCTTGCGAAGCGGGGAAGAATGCCTGCGTTGTTTATAAGAATATCAACCTTCGTTTCGCTGTCTGATAAATCCGTTGCAAAGTTTTCCCAGTTTTCTCTTACAGAAACATCAAAAAGTCGGTATGTGAAGTTGTCTTTATATTTTTCGCCGAGTTCATCGTCTATGAATTTTTTGATTTTTGTTTCGCTTCTTGCAACACCGATAACCTTGCAGTTGTGTTCAGTTATAAGAGTTTTTGCAATACCTGCGCCCATTCCGCCCGAGGCGCCTGTAACAATTACCGTTTTATCATTAAGCCAGCAATTCTTACTCATTTTTCTCCTCCTTCTGTAAATATTTAATCAAATTTATTATACTATAAAGAAAAATTATTTACAACTTAATTTATGTATATATAAACAAATAATAAATTAAATAAACAAAAAAACAAAAAAAGTTGATTATTGTTGGTGCATATGCTATTATATCCGAGGCACAGTTCTTATTTTTTATATAAGGGTGGTATTGTGGATAAAAGAATAGTAAAAACGAGAGAGGCGATTTTTAACGCATTCCTTGACTTGGCCGCTCAGAAGGATATTGATAAAATATCTGTAGTTGAGCTTTGTCAGAAGGCAGATATAAATAAAAGCACCTTCTATCTTCACTATAAAAGCATTGATGAATGTTTCCAGAGTTGTTTTGATTTTTTCTCCTCTCAGATTGTTGCGCTCGGAAAGGATATTGATTATTCAAATGTTTCCGTTTCTCCCGAAAAGAATGTAAGCGAAATTCTTGATGCAGTTGAACAGAATACAAGGTATTTTGAAAAATTCAAAAACACCTTGGTTTATGATTATGCAATAAAAGCGCTCAAGGAGAAAATGGTTGATGCAATCTGCAAAGCCAATAATATAAACATCAACGACAACTATCATGAGGTTGTTAAGGTAACCTTCCTTGTTGGCGGATGTGCGGATGTTATAACAAAAACAATGCCGAACATCAACAGGGAAGAGGTTGAAAAACTTATGGTTGATGTTATAAGAAGAAAATAATTATTAATACATATAATAAAAAGAATTATGGAAAAGGCGAGGTGCGATAACGAAGGTTAGTCCAAAAATCGCATCTTTTCCGCCATAACTACATTAAAATGTCCATTAGGGCGTCAGCCCAAATGGACATTTGTGCTTTGTTCTGACAAAAAATCTGCTGATTTTAGGATGCAAAGCAGTTTTGACAAAGTAATTTTAGTTCATAAATGTATTACAAAATTCCCTGCATACTCGCGTATGCAGGGAATTTTTAATGCTTTTAGGG
>JAFSRX010000014.1 GCA_017445905.1 Eubacterium sp. | reverse complement strand
TACCTTTATGGCTCTAATGATAATTACGGCAGAACAAAACCATTTTACAACGGAAAAATCACAGTGGGCGGAAATGCAGAAATGTATAATTTCAGTGTTACTCCACATATTTATGAAGACTTTACCTTCATATTTGATGGTACAAAGGATTTAACACTGAGAAATATCTATAGCGGAAATATTGTCATCAACAATGCTGCGGACAGAAAAATAACTTTCGCCGAAAACATACAGGCGGCAAAACTGAGTGGCGGAGATATGAGCGTAACACCGGAAAATCTCATATTTGGCGCAACGCTTGAGAATGACGTTACAGTAAACGGCGACATGAGGGTTGCCCGTGCCTGGATCTACAGGGAATCTCAATATTCCAGCTATTCGTATAGCAACGACCTTAATCTGAATGGACACAAGCTAACCGTTAATGGAAATGTTATGCAAACAGATGGTTTGCTTAATATCAATAACGGTCAGTTGGATATCAGCGGTAATTATGACATTAATAATTCTGCTTCCATTAATATGTCAAAAGCTGATGACCGTGTTAATGTTAGCGGTGATATGAGCGTTAACAGCAGCTGCGCTTCAACTTTAACGGACGGCATATTAAGCCTTAAGGGCGATTTCACTCAGGATGGCACAAAGAATTCTAAAAACTTCCTTGCCTCAGGTAATCATATGACATACCTTGACGGAAACGGCTTGCAGAAAATCACTTTCGGAACTTATCCATCTTCTAAATTCAACAACGTTGAGCTTTTCCAGTTTGAAGAGAATTATATGTTCTCGCCTGAGGTATGCTGGAACAATATGC
Source organism: Eubacterium sp. (assembly GCA_017445905.1). Lineage (GTDB taxonomy): Bacteria > Bacillota > Clostridia > Oscillospirales > Acutalibacteraceae > Eubacterium_R. The sequence goes on along the minus strand of JAFSRX010000014.1, from coordinate 22,886 downwards.
GCATTCACTGCGACCATACCAATACAGAAATAAGAGATGCAGTTGAAGTAACCTGTCTTGAAAACGGCTATTCGGGCGATACATACTGCGCCGACTGCGGCGATCTTTTAGAAACGGGAACTGTTATTAAGGCAACGGGACATAAAACTGTTATCGACGAGGCGATTGCCGCATCCTGCACCGAGGACGGTAAGACAGCAGGTAGGCATTGCTCTGAATGCGGCGCGGTGTTCAAGGCTCAGGAAGTAATTTATGCAACGGGCCATAAAGGCGAGTGGACGGTTGTTAAGGAAGCCACCTGCAGTGAAGAAGGAAGAGAAGAAATCGTGTGCACCGTATGCGGAGAAATGGATTCAAGGGCTATTGAAAAGCTTCCGCATACAGAAGAAACGATGAAATCTGTTGCACCTACCTGCACAAAAGCAGGACTTTCTGAAGGTAAAAAATGTTCCGTATGCGGCGAAATACTTGAAGAGCAGCAAACGATAAATGCTCTCGGACACACTTATGAAGCAACTGTTGTTGAACCCACCTGTATTTCAGGCGGTTATACCGTTTACACTTGTTCCGTATGCGGCGATACGTACAGAAGCGACTATACGGGCATTTCCGAGCATGAATACAGAAGAATTGTTACTCAGGAAGCTACCTGTAAAAATGAGGGTATTGCAAAATACATATGCATAGTTTGCTCAGATACATATACTGAAACAATTGCAAGAACAGAACACAGTATTGTAACAGATAACGCTGTTGAATCAACATGTACAACAGAAGGTTTAACACAGGGAAGTCACTGTTCTGTATGCGGTGAGGTTTTTGTTGCACAAGAAAAGATTAAAGCTAAAGAACACACCCCTTCAAAAGCTATAAAGGAAAACATTATAGTATCAACTTACACGAGGGCAGGTTCATATGAAAATGTTGTTTACTGCTCGGTTTGCAACGCTGAAATCAGCAGGAAAAAAGTAACTTTAGCTAAGCTTCCAAAAAAAGCAAACACCTTGACAGTTAAAGGTAAGACTGCAACGGTTAAGTATTCTTCACTGAAAAAGAATAACCAGACTGTAGCACAAAAAAATGCATTTACAATAAGTAAGGCGCAGGGAAAGGTTACCTATAAGAAGTCAAGCGGAAATTCTAAGATTACCGTTTCAAGCGCCGGTAAGATTACAGTTAAGAAGGGCTTGAAGAAGGGCACATACACGGTTAAAGTTAAGGTTAGTGCAGCAGGAAATGCAACATATAAAGCAGCAACAAAGACAGCAACCGTAACAATTAAGGTTAAATAAATAATAAAAAACCGCTGAGGGAAAATGCTCTCAGCGGTTTTATGTTTATAAGAATTAAAAATTTTAAAAGATTAAACTATGGACTTCAGCCACTGCGCCCAAACTCCGAAAACCTCTCTTGTGAAAAAGGTTGGTTTTCCTCTTGGCGAGGAGGGAGCGGGAACGGATGAGGCTGTTAGTCCGTTCTTTTTGCAAATCAATGAGGCGCGATATTCGTGGTATTCGCTTGTTACGATTGCAACATTATAATCAATGCCGTTCTTATCCATAATCTTTTTGGCATTTGCAATATTTTCATCAGTGCTTGTTGACTTGTCTTCAATTATAATTCTTCTTGGCTCAATTCCTTTTTCAGTCATAAGATTATAAATGCACTGCCCTTCGCTGAGATCTTCATCAGCGCCCTGACCGCCTGCGGCTATTGCGATTGAGTCGGGGTGTTCCTCAAGATATTTAACCGCCATATTTGAACGCTGAACAAGTGTCATTGAAGGAACGCTTCCCCTGATTTGACAACCAAGAACGATAACGGTTTGCTCATTTGTTGCGGTATATTGTGAGTGAGAAATAACATTGCCGAGCGTTGCAAAAAATGTTATGAAAAATCCAAGAAGCAGTATCAGAATAACAACTGCGCCGATGGTGGCGGGCTTGCCTTTATCCTTAATGAAATCAATAATCTTATCAAGCAGTAAGCCTGTTGCTATAATTCCTCCGCCAAGGATGAAGCCGAAAAGATTTCCCGCGTTTAAAACTCCGAGGGAAATGAGCGGGGGAATATATAACAGAATGATTATTATTCCGAGAATAATTAAAGATAATCTGATAATCAAATTTATCACCTTTTTAATATTATTTTTCTTATCCACTTTTATCACCTGAATATATTATAAACCCAAATATATTCTTATTCAATCCACAAAGCGTGGATTTTTTCTTTTATTAAGAGAATTATATTTACACCTGTATAATTATTTACAAATAAATTTTTTTGTGTTATTATACATATTAATTTGATTTTTGGAGGTGAGAAATATGGCAAGACACTGGATGCCCCTTCACGAGGATGTTAAAGTTCCCGTTATGAAAAATATTCTTTTTGCGCTGAAAATCTGTTTTAAAGCTGATAAATCGCTAATGCTTTCAGCAATTCTTGCGCAAACATCATTTTCAATTTTTTCTCTGTTTATTCAGGGAGTTCTGTTTTTAAAGGTATTATTAAACCTCATTGAAGGAAATGCAAGCTTTGAGTATTTTGTTAAAATGCTCTTGCTCTTCCTCGGCGTTGCGCTTATTAATGAGGTTATTATAATTGCCTGCGATTACCTTCAGAATGTCGGAATGAAAAAGGTAACAAAGGGACTCAACGACCTTATTTTTGAAAAGGCGGCGAATGTTGATGTTAGCTGCTATGAGGACCCGGAATTCTATGATAAATACCAGCGAGCAACCGAGATTATAACCAATAGCTATTTCTTTATGTTCTGTATGGATATTTCAAATCTCATAGGCTCGGTTATTTCATTTTTTCTTGTTATAGGAATTGTTTCAACGATTGACCCTGCGTATCTGATTTTCTTGTCTCCCGTGCTTTTCATCTTTGTTTTTGAAATTGTTAAAAGCAAGATAATGTATAAGCGCAATTATTCAATGACAACAAATAACCGTATTAAAAACTATTCTCAGAGAACGGTTTTCCTAAAAGATTTTTCAAAGGATATTAGGACCTCGAATATCTTTTCGGTTGTAATAAACCGTTTCAGAAATGCAGTTGAGGATAATATCAGAATTATCAAAAACTACGGCTGGAAGCTGTTTTTCTATTCAATGCTCTCATCCCTTTTCGGCGAGCTTATTCCGATAGTCGGAACATATTCCTTCGCTTCCTATCAGTTCATCAATGACAGCGGACTTGATATTTCGGGCTTTTCGGTTGTTTTATCGTCAATCAATTCTGTCAGAACAACAACAAGGCAGATTGCCGATTCCCTTGCCTCTCTTTCAAATGTTGCGCTTTATTTCCAGAATCTGCGCGATTTCTTTGACTATGAATCAAAGGTTGTTTCAGGTGATGTTGAGGCGGGCGAGTTTGAAAGCATTGAATTTAAAAATGTTTCGTTTAAATATCTCTCGGCTAAGAAGTTTTCGCTGAGAAATGTTAGTCTTAAAATAAACAAGGGCGAAACTGTTGCAATAGTCGGCGTTAACGGAGCCGGCAAAACAACCTTCGTTAAGCTGCTTCTCAGATTCTATGACCCAACAGAGGGTGAAATTCTTTATAACGGAAGAAATATCAAGGATTATAATGTTGAAAGCCTTCACAGCAGATTTGCAACCGTTTTTCAGGATTATAAAACCTTTGCGCTTTCAGTTAATGAAAATGTTATCTGTCACGAATGCTCCGATGAGGAAAAGCTCCTTGCCGAAAAAGCGCTCAAGCAGAGCGGGGTTTATGAAAAGATTAAAACTCTTCCCAACGGCGCAGATACTGTTTTAACAAGGGAATTTGATGAAACGGGTGCAGGTCTTTCGGGCGGCGAAACCCAGAAAACTGCTGTTGCGAGAATGTTTGCAAAGGATTTTGATGTTGCCATCCTCGATGAGCCCTCCTCGGCGCTCGACCCGATTGCAGAATATAATATGTATGAAAACTTAATTAAGGCAACGAAGGATAAAACTGTTTTATATATTTCCCACAGGCTTTCCTCCGCTGTTTTAAGCGATAATATTTTCGTTCTTAAAGACGGAACGGTTATTGAGAGCGGAACGCACAGCGAGCTTATGGAGCTTGGCGGCGACTATTGCTCAATGTTCACCCTTCAGGCGTCAAGATATAAAGGGGAAGGGGGCGAGCAATATGCATGATTTCAGAACTGATAAGCTTCAGCATTCAATATTTTCAAACATATTTTATTTTGTGAAAATAATGTTTAAAATCTCGCCGATGCTTGTTATCTGCGAATGTATTTTCGGAGTTTTAACAAGACTTCCGACAAGGCTTATTTCGGTTATCGGCGTTAAATATGTTATCGACGTTATCTCGAAGGGCGACGATAAAATGAAAATCGTTTATGCTGTTATTGCCATTGCCGCAATATTGCTTTTAAACGAAATTGCAAACGCACTTTACAGAGAACTTTATTTCAGCGTTAATTTTGAAAAGCTCTCCTCGGGAATACTTGAAATGCTTTTCAAAAAAGCAAAAGAGCTTGATCTGGAAAGCTATGATGACCCCGATTTTTATAACAATTTCATTCTTGTTATTGATTCCTCAGGCGGAAGAATAACAAGGGTTCTCGGACTTGTTCAGGGATATATCGGCGAGGTCTTTTCGCTTATTGCAATAGGTTCAATTTTATTTGCGATTGACCCGATATGCCTTGTTATAATTCTTGCAGTTGTTGCAATTTTTACTCCCGTAAGCAAGAAAATTGGAAATCTTCAGTCCAAAAGACAGATAGAAAACAATAAGCTCCACAGAAGAGCAGATTATTTCGCAAGAGTTTTCTATCTTCAGGACTATGCAAAAGAAGTCAGAATGAATAACATCAAGCCCCTTCTTCTCAAAAAGTATGACGAGGCTGCCGACGATGTAATCGAAAACCAGAGAAGATATGTTAAAAAGATAGATTTCATCTATTTCTTCCAGGAAACAGGCGTTCAGATTATCGGCTTTATGTTTTTGCTTCCGCTGTATCTCGGCTACTGCGTTCTTAAAACAAAAACGCTTTCTGCAGGGGATTTTGTTGCAACGTTTAACGGCGCGTTTTCAATAGCAACCTCGTTTTCATTCTTAACCGTCGGCGTTGTTCGTAACTTCTCGGAACAGGCTAAGCTGATTGAAAAATACAGGGAATTTCTTTCTCGCGATAAAAAGATTTACGGCGGAGAAAATGAAACTAAGTCTGCCGAGCCGAAAACTATTGAAATCAAAAACGTTTCGTTTACATATCCGGGTAATGATGAGCCAACCCTTAAAAATATCAACTTAACCATTCATCCGAATGAAAAAATTGCCCTTGTCGGCTATAATGGCGCAGGAAAAACAACCTTAACAAATCTTTTGATGAGGCTTTATGACGTTACCGAGGGGGAAATTCTTATTGACGGAAAAAATATCAAGGATGAAACTCTCGAATCCCATAAAAACAGGTTCGCGGCAGTCTTTCAGGATTTTCAGATTTTTGCCGCAACAATCGGAGAAAATGTTGCGCTTGATTATAATGTTGACGAAAAAGAAGCAAGAAAAGCGCTTGATAACAGCGGTTTTTCAAAAGAGCTTCAAAACGGTATGAAATCAAATCTGCTTCGCGAATTTGATGACGACGGAATGATGATGAGCGGCGGAGAAGGACAGAAGGTTGCCATTGCAAGAGCTTTTTATAAGCATTGTCCCTATGTTATTCTCGATGAGCCGTCTGCCAATCTTGACCCCGTTGCTGAATATAATCTCAATCAGGCAATGATGAATGCTGCCGAGGATAAAACTGTTGTCTTTATTTCTCACAGGCTTTCAACAACCGTTAACGCCGATGTTATCTATGTTATGGAAAACGGTGAAATTATTGAACAGGGCTCCCACGAAGAGCTGATGAAGAAAAACGGAACATATGCATATATGTTCAATCTTCAGGCTGAGAAGTATCAGAATTAGAGCTCCGAGTGCCGAGTTCTTGGTTACTCGCTTCGCTCAGGCAATTAATTAAACAAATAACCGCCTTTGCATATAATGTGCAGAGGTGGTTTTATGTTTTTGAGTGATATGAATGAAAAGCAATCAGCTGTAATCTCAAAAATAAATATATCAGATGATTTTTCAAGGCGGCTTTGCGATATGGGCTTTATCAAAGGTGAAAAGGTTATCTGTATAAGAAAAGCGCTGTTTTCATCGCCGATACTATTTTCTGTTAAAGGCAGCGAGGTTGCGCTCAGAAAAAAAGATGCAGATAAAATCGAGGTGGTTTTATGAGCAGGAGGGTTGTTGCGCTGACGGGAAACCCGAATGTTGGCAAAAGCACCGTTTTCAATGAGCTTACGGGAATGCATCAGCATACAGGAAACTGGATAGGCAAAACTGTTGAAACCTCATCGTCGCATTTTTACTATAAGTTTAACGATTATACCCTTGTTGATTTGCCGGGTACATATTCGCTCTATACCGCTTCGAAGGAAGAAGAGGTTGCAAGAGATTTTTTGAAATCCTCAGAGCTTGACTGTACTGTCTGCGTTGTTGATTCAACAGTTCTTGAACGTTCGCTCGTTTTGGTCTTTCAGATAATGAAGCTGACCGATAACATTGTTATACTTCTGAATTTAACCGATGAAGCGAAGAAAAAAGGAATATTTGTTGATGATAAAAAGCTTTCTGAATTGCTTGGCGTTCCCGTTGTTAAATCAACTGCAAGGTCGGGCAGGGGAATAAATAATCTGCTTGAAGAAATACATCTCATTTCAACAAATGCAAAATGTCCGAAAGCGAAAATACTACTCGGTGAAAAAGATTTCGGATACGATAAAGCAAAAGAGATTGCAAAAGCTGTTGTATCACAAACAATGGAGCAAAAAGAGAGCCTGTTTGATAAAATAATGCTCTCAAAATTCACTTCAATTATTGCTCTTGTGCTTATCTTTGCGGCGGTTTTGTATCTTACAATAAGGCTTTCAAACTATCCCTCAATGCTGTTAAAGGAATTTCTCGATTTCATTGAAATGAAACTTGCTCAGTGGCTGACGTCAATCGGCGCTGCGAAGTGGGTGGTAAGCCTTTTTGTAAATGGAATGCTGAGAGTTTTGTTTTTTGTAGTTTCGGTTATGCTGCCGCCAATGGCAATATTCTTCCCTCTTTTTTCTCTGCTAGAGGATTTCGGTCTGTTTCCGAGAATTGCTTTTAATCTCGATTATCCGTTTGAAAAATGCTCCTCCTGCGGAAAACAGGCGCTTTGCTGCTGTATGGGGCTTGGCTGTAACGCAGTCGGAGTAACGGGAGCAAGAATAATTGATTCGCCGAGAGAAAGACTGATTGCAATAATAACCAATTCGCTGACCCCCTGCAACGGACGTTTTCCGCTTTTAATTGCAATAATATCAATGTTTTTCGCAAAAAACACATTTCTCTCAACCGCTGTTTTGCTTGCGCTTCTTTTGCTTTCGCTTATGATGACAATGCTTTCATCAAGTATTCTCGGAAAAACAGTTTTAAAGGGAGTTAAAAGCTCTTTTGTTATGGAAATGCCGCCGCTGAGAAAACCTCAGTTTTTCAAAACGGTTATTAATTCTCTGAGGGAAAAGGTTGTTTTCGTTCTGATGAGAGCCGTCTGCGTTGCCGCGCCTGCGGGAGTTGTTATATGGCTTCTTGCAAATATAAAGGTTAACGATATCAGCATACTGACGTATATGGCGGATTTTCTCGACCCTGTTGGAAGAATTATGGGGCTTGACGGTGTGATTCTCCTAGCTTTTATTCTCGGCTTTCCCGCAAATGAAATTGTTTTGCCAATAGCGCTGATGGCGTATCTTTCAACGTCTGAACTCTCCGATTATTCATCACTAAGCTCACTTCATCAGCTTCTGATTGATAACGATTGGACAGTTAAAACAGCGCTTTGCACCTGCATTTTTGCGCTCTTCCATTTTCCTTGTTCAACAACGCTGCTGACAATATATAAAGAAACAAAAAGCGCAAAATGGACCTTGCTTTCGGTTTTAACTCCGCTTTTAATCGGATTTGTTTTATGTGTTATGATAAATTTCATTCTTTAAACATCTATAATTACCCCATACTATATACAAAACAACTAAAATTCCCTGTTTACAAGTGGTCTGCCCCCTGTAAACAGGGAATTTTGTAAACATAAGGAGCCTACAAAAAAATAAACGAAAAAAAATCGAAAAAGTTCTTGACTTTTCTTGACCTTTGTGCTATAACGATGATGAAGGACAAAGAAAGTCAAAGACAAATTAGTTGTCGGTAGCCAGCTGCCGGTAGTCAGAAGGTTGACTTATAATTCTTTCGTTCCTTTAGTTTACAGTAAAGAAGATGATTAAAAAATGAAAATGAGCGATATGATAGCCGATATGATTCTCGATATGTTCGATGACGGTGAATCAACAGTTCAGATTCAGCGTAACGATCTTGCAAATCAGCTTGGCTGTGTTCCGAGTCAGATAAACTATGTTATAACCTCAAGATTTACTCCCGAAGCGGGATACCGAATTGAAAGCCGAAGAGGCGGCGGCGGATATATTTTAATCAGCCGAGCGGAAAGTAAGGATAATGTTATTATGAGCCTTATTAACAGTATTGGAAATTCGATTGATGAAAGAACTGCAAAGGCGCATATAATTAACTGTAACTATCAGAAACGAATCAGTGATAAGGCGGCGAATATGATGCTTTCGGTTATTGCTGAAAACAACTTCAGAGGAATAACTAAGGAAGCGGCAAATGAAATAAGAGCAAAACAGCTCAAATTAATGCTGCTTGCGTACATCAATTAAATTACTAATTTAGGGACGCAAACGAAAAATATTATAGGAGGAAAAAACTATGAAATGCACACATTGTCATGAAAATGAAGCAAACACACATATCACAAAAATTATTAATGGTAAGAAAGAAGAAATGCATCTCTGTTCTGAATGCGCTGAAAAACTCGGAGTTATGGATGAGTTTAATTTCGAGCCGTTCTCAATGGATTCCTTCTTTGGAAATCTCTTGGGCGCAGGCGCATCAGCCCTGAATTCATTAACGGGTATTGACCGCTGCACATACTGCGGCTCATCGTTTAATGATATTATCAATTCAGGAAAAGTTGGATGCGCTAACTGTTATGATAAGTTTGAAGATAAGCTTTCTCCAAGCATAGAAAAGCTCCACGGAAAAACAAAGCACGTCGGCAAAAGCATAACCTATACCGAAGAAAGTGAAGAAAGCACTGAAACTGAAAACAATGTAAGCGAAGAGGCAAAACTCAAAGAAGAGCTTAAAAAGGCAGTTCAGGAACAGCGTTTTGAGGACGCAGCAGTTATAAGAGATAAAATTAACGCATTAAACGGGGAGGCATAATAATGGGAAGCAGATGGTATCAGTGCGATGGTAACAACTCAGATGTTGTGCTTTTTTCAAAAATAAGACTTGCAAGAAATCTTGCAGATGCACCGTTCCCCGAAAGAATGAGCGGTGAACTAAGAAAGAGCGTTTCAAAAAAGCTCTATGCTGCGGTGAAGAGCTCGCCGCTTGCAAATGAATATGATATGATTAATCTTTCTGAACTTAAGCCGGCAAAAGCAGCGTCATACTGTGAAAGACAGCTGATAAGCAAGGAACATTTAAAAAACAGAGAGCTTGCATCTTTTATGCTTTCAAAAAACGAGGATGTTTCAATTATGCTCTGTGAAGAAGATCATATCAGAATAAGTTCCTTTGAAGCGGGTCAGAATCTTGAAGCGGCATATAAAAAGGCAGATGAAATAGATGATGTTTTCATTTCATCATTGAAACTTGCATATTCTGAGAAGCTCGGATTTTTAACTGCTTCTCCGATTAATCTCGGAACAGGACTGAAAGCGTCGTTTGCGCTTCATCTTCCTGCATTAAGGCATAATAATTCGATCTATAAGCTCTCTTCAATGGTCGGAAAACTCGGTCTTTCACTAAGAGAATTATATAAAGGCGGAGCAGGGGATATTTATATTCTTTCAAATCAGGTATCCCTCGGAATCAGTGAAAAAAGTGCGATAGATAATGTTAACGCAATCTGTGACCAGATTGTCAAGCAGGAGAGAGCGGCAAGAGAAACGCTCAAAGAAAATATTGAATTTGAGGATAAAATATACAGAACTCTGGGCATACTCAAAACGGCGAGAAAACTCGACGGCGATGAATTTCTGAACAATCTTTCAGCTCTTCGTCTCGGCGTTTCGCTCGGATATTTCGACATTGAATATAAAACGATAGGCGAAATGCTTTTTGACCTTCAGAACGCCTCGCTTATCAATAGTGCCGAAGCGGAGCTTACTCAGCCGATGTGTGAAAAGCTCAGAGCACAGATTATTAGAGAAAAACTCGAATAAATAAGTTGCGAGTTCAGAGTGCCGAGTTCCGAGTTTTCGGGTGCTGCGCACGGCAATTATAATTGTCTGAGCGAAGCGAGTCACCTCAACTCAACTCTCCACTCTTCACACCCCAAACTAAAAAGGAGGCAGGTTACTATGTATAGATTCAATTCATTTACAGGTAAGGCTAACGAGGTTTTGAACCTTGCAATTAAGGCTGCCGGCGAATATGGACATAACTATGTAGGCAGCGAACATATTTTAATCGGATTGTTAAAAGAGGGAACAGGGCTTGCGGCGAATGTTCTTGGTGATAAGGGAATAAACCTTGAAGATGTTGATTCACTGATTAAGGAAGAAATCGGAACAGGAAGACCGACAAGGCTTTCACCCGAGGATTTTACTCCCCGTTCAAAAAGAATTATTGAACTTTCGTTCCAGATTGCAAGAAGCATGACTCATTCCTTCGTTGGAACAGAGCATCTGCTTATATCCCTTATAAAAGAATCTGATTCATATGCAGTTAGATTTATCAATCAACTCGGCGTTGATGAAAATGCAATTCTTGAAGAACTTGCTGATTCAATAGGCAACGGCGAAACAGATGAGCGCCGAAGCAACAACAAGTCAAAGAAGGGAAAAAGCAAAACTCCGACTCTTGATGAATTCGGAAAAGACCTTACCGATATGGCAAAGCAGGGCAAAATTGACCCTGTTATCGGAAGGGAAAAAGAAATTCAGAGAGTTATTCAGATACTTTCAAGAAGAAATAAAAACAACCCCTGCTTAATAGGCGAGCCTGGAGTCGGCAAAACCGCAATAGCAGAAGGACTTGCACTGAAAATTGTATCAGATGAGGTTCCCGAACTTCTTAGAAATAAGAAAATCGTTGCCCTTGATTTAACATCGATGGTTGCAGGAACTAAGTACAGAGGCGATTTTGAAGAGCGAATCAAAAAGGCGATGGAAGAAGTTCGTGACGCTAAAGATGTTATTCTCTTTATCGATGAGGTCCACACGATAATCGGAGCAGGTGCAGCGGAGGGAGCAGTTGATGCGGCAAACATTCTCAAACCCTCACTTGCAAGAGGTGAAATTCAGGTTATCGGCGCAACTACTATTGATGAATACAGAAAGAATATTGAAAAGGACGCTGCGCTTGAAAGACGTTTTCAGCCTGTAACAGTCGGCGAGCCAACCGAGGAAGAGGCTGTTGAAATTTTAAGGGGACTTCGTGACAGATATGAGGCTCACCATAAGGTTAAAATAACCGATGAGGCAATTGAAAGTGCGGTTAAAATGAGTTCAAGATACATTGCCGACAGATATCTTCCCGATAAGGCTATTGACCTTATTGATGAGGCTGCTTCGGTAGTAAGGCTTAATTCTCAGACACTTCCTCAGAATCTAAAGGATATGGAGGATGAAATAAAGCGGCTGGAACAGGAAAAACAGGCGGCAATAACCTCACAGGATTATGAATCTGCTGCGAAGTTCAGAGATAAGCAAAACAAACTCAGCGAGCTTCTCGCAGGTGAGAAGGATAAATGGAGAAACGCTTCCTCCCACGATGTTAAAGCTGTTACAACCGATGAAATTGCGGCGGTTGTTTCAAGCTGGACGGGTATTCCCGTAAATCAGCTTACAAAAGAAGAAAGCGAAAGACTTCTTCAAATGGAGGATATTCTTCACGAAAGAATTGTTGGTCAGGACAGAGCGGTTAAATCAATAGCAAAGGCAATAAGAAGGGGCAGAGTAGGACTTAAAAATCCGAACAGACCAATCGGCTCTTTCATATTCTTAGGACCAACGGGCGTTGGTAAAACTGAGCTTTGCAAAACGCTTGCCGAGGCGATGTTCGGCGACGAAAATGCCATTATTAAGCTTGATATGAGTGAGTATATGGAAAAACATACCGTGTCAAAGCTTATAGGCTCTCCTCCGGGATATGTTGGCTTTGATGAAGGCGGACAGCTAACTGAAAAAATCCGCAGAAAGCCCTACAGCGTTGTTCTTTTCGATGAGATAGAAAAGGCTCATCCCGATGTTTTCAATATGCTTTTGCAGATTCTTGAGGACGGTGTTTTAACCGATTCCCAGGGAAGACAGGTATCGTTTAAAAACGCCATTATCATAATGACTTCGAATGTTGGCGCTTCAAAGATAACAGAGCGCAGACAGTCGCTCGGATTCACCGGCAGTGATGATGAAAACAAAACGATTGAAGAGCTTGTTATGGGCGACCTTAAAAAGACCTTCAAACCCGAATTTCTCAACAGACTTGATGAAATTATCGTATTCAATCAGCTTTCCGAAGAGGATATTAAGGAAATTGCAAAGAGAATGCTTAAAACTCTTAAAAAGCGAGTTAAGGATATGGATATCGAAATCGAGTTTACCGATTCTGCCATTGAAGAACTGGCAAAGGAAGGCTTTGATAAGGTCTATGGTGCAAGACCGCTGAGAAGGGCAATTCAGTCTAAGATTGAAGATAGACTCAGCGAACTCATTCTTGAAGAAAAAATCAAACCGAATACAAAATGTACGGTTGATTTCAAAGACGGAGAATTTACTTTCGGATAACGCAAAAATGAGGCTATATCTTGGCGGGGATAGGGGACGGACCCCTATCCCCGCTTGTTTTAGTTAAGAGTTAAGAGATAATAGATAATAGTGAATAATTTAGGGATACAAGTGATGATTATATTGACAAATAAAATTATTAAGTATAATATTATCTTAGTTTAAAATTAAGGAGTAATTATGACGCAGTATGATGTCAGCGGAATGAGTTGCGCAGCATGTTCAGCGAGAGTTGAAAAGGCAGTGAACTCTGTTCAAGGAGTCAGCTCGTGCGCTGTTAGTTTATTAACCAATTCAATGGGCGTTGAGGGAGATGCTGCCCCCGACGATATTATCCGTGCTGTTGAAAATGCAGGCTACGGTGCAAAACTTAAAAACGATAACTCAAAAGCGGATAAAGAAGATGCTCTGAAAGATAACGAAACGCCGAAAATAAGAAACAGGCTGATTGCATCCGTTTTATTTTTAATTCCCCTGATGTATATTTCTATGGGGCATATGATGTGGAATTTTCCGCTTCCGTCATTTTTAGCTGATAACCATATTTCAATGGCGATTGCCCAGATGATTTTATCCGCAATAGTTTTGGTTATCAATCAGAAGTTCTTTATCAGCGGGTTTAAAGGCGTCATCCACAGAGCGCCTAATATGGATACTCTTGTTGCCCTGGGCTCAGGAACATCATTCATATACAGTGTTGTATCTCTGTTTTTAATGAGTTCAGCTCAGTTGAGGGGTGACAGTGCGGCTGTTATGGGTTATATGCATAACCTCTATTTTGAATCGGCAGCTATGATTTTAACTCTGATAACTGTCGGAAAACTTCTTGAAGCATATTCAAAAGGCAAAACAACGAATGCGCTTAAAGGCTTGATGAATCTTGCACCGAAATCAGCAACGGTTATAAGAAACGGAGAAGAAAGAATTATAAGCGTTGATGATATTGCTCTTGGTGATATTTTTGTTGTTAAAACAGGTGAAAGCATTCCGATTGACGGAGTTGTTATAGAGGGCGAATGCTCGGTTGATGAATCAGCTCTTACAGGTGAGAGCATACCCGTTGACAAAAACGAAAATTCTTCGGTTTATGCCGGAACTATAAATCAAAACGGTTATATTAAGTGCAAGGCAACGAAAATCGGAGAGAATACAACGCTCTCTCAGATAATTAAAATGGTTGAAGAAGCCTCTGCAACAAAAGCTCCGATTGCAAAAACAGCGGATAAAGTTTCCTCTGTATTCGTTCCCGTTGTTATATTGATTGCGATAATAACTCTGATTATATGGCTTATTGCAGGTCAAGAGCTTTCATATTCTCTTTCAAGGGCAGTTTCTGTTCTTGTTATCAGCTGTCCCTGTGCTTTGGGACTTGCAACTCCCGTTGCTGTTATGGTAGGAAGCGGTATCGGAGCAAAAAACGGAATACTTTTTAAAAATGCAGCCTCACTTGAAGAGGCGGGAAGAATTCAAATTGTCTGCCTTGATAAAACAGGAACAGTAACAAAGGGCGAGCCGGAGGTAAACGAGCTTATAGCAAGTGAGGATATCAGCGAAGAAAACCTTTTGAAGCTTGCGTATTCCCTTGAAATAAAAAGCGCACATCCTCTTGCAAAAGCCGTTAACGATTACGCAGTTCAAAAGGAAATTCAGGCATATGAAAGCGAAGAATTCAAAACATATGCAGGAAACGGAATTGGCGCAGTAATAAATGGCAGAGAATGCTTTGCAGGAAGCTATAAATTTATTTCTTCAAAAGCAGAAATAAGCGAAAAAATGAAGAAAAATATTGATGAGTTTACATCAAAAGGAAAAACTCCACTGCTTTTCACGATTGAAGATAAACTAATCGGAATTATAGCTGTTGCCGATGCTGTTAAAGAGGATAGCAAAAAGGCGATTGACGAGCTGAAAAATATGGGCATAAAAGTTGTTATGCTTACGGGCGACAACAAAAAAACTGCAAAAGCAATAGCCGAAGAGGTCGGGGCTGATAAGGTCTTTTCCGAGGTGCTGCCGAATGACAAGGAAGGCGTTATAAGAAAACTTCAGTCCTTTGGCAAGGTTGCGATGGTTGGCGACGGCATCAACGACGCGCCTGCGCTCACGAGAGCCGATATCGGAATTGCAATTGGTGCAGGAAGTGATATTGCCATTGATTCAGCGGATATTGTTTTGATGAACAGCTCACTATGTGATGTTTCTGCTGCGATAAGACTGAGTAGAAAAACGCTTAAAAACATATATGAAAATCTTTTTTGGGCGTTCATATATAATATTATTGGAATCCCCCTTGCAGCGGGCGCATTTATCGCTCTTACAGGATGGGCTATGAAACCGATGTTTGGCGCTGCGGCAATGAGCCTTTCGAGTTTTTGCGTTGTAACAAATGCACTCAGGCTTAATTTGTTTAAACCATCAAACGCAAAAAAGGATAAAAAGATTAAATCAGTTGAATTTGATATCGAGGAGGAAAACTCAGTGAAAAAAACAGTTAAAATTGAAGGTATGATGTGTATGCACTGCGAAGCAGCAGTTAAAAAAGCTCTTGAAGCGTTCGATGAGGTTGATGAGGCTGCTGTATCCCATGAAAACGGCGAAGCTGTTTTAAGTCTTAATGCAGCTCTTGATAATGAAAAAATTAAGGACGCCGTTGAAAAACTTGAATATAAGTTTATCGGTATTGAAGAGTAAAATAAAAATAACTTGTATTTTTTATATTAAAGTGATATAGTGTTTTTGTTATAAATCTTGATATATCTATTTTTAACTAATAAATAGGGGAAAGAATATGTTTCATCAGAAGAAAGCAAAAGGCTTAAGTATTATCATTGTCGGCTGTTCAAGAGTAGGAATAACTCTTGTTGAACAACTCAGTGCAGAGGGCCACGATATAACAATAGTTGATAAGGACCGCGATAAAGTAAACGAGATAACGGGACTTTATGATATTATGGGCGTTGTTGGAAACGGCGCAAGCTTCGGAGTTCAGGTTGAAGCAGGAATTAAGGAAGCAAACCTTATTATTGCAGTAACCGAATCCGATGAACTCAATCTTCTTTGCTGTACTGTTGCGAGAAGAGTTGGTAACTGTGCTGCCATTGCAAGAGTCCGTAATCCCGAATACAGTATCGAGGTTGAATATCTTCGTGAAAAACTCGGACTTGAAATGATTATCAACCCCGACCTTGAGGCTTCAAGGGAAATGAGCAGAATCCTCTGCCTTCCCAATGCGCTTGAGGTAACAGCCTTTGCCCACGGTCAGGCAGAGCTTATTAAAATTAAAGTTCCTAAGGGCAATATGCTCGATGGAATAACGGTTGCCGATGTTGGAAGCAAAACCGAAAGCGTTTTGATAACCGCAGTTGAAAGAAGCGGACATATCTTTATCCCGTCAGGCGATTTTAAAATTGAGGCTGGGGACGTTCTATCTTTCGTAACACCGAGAAGACAGGTTAAAGCGTTCTTTAAAACAATCGGATTTAAAACAAATCAGGTTGACGATATTCTTATTGTCGGCGGCGGCTTAACAGGATATTATCTTGCAAAGCAGATGCTCCATGTAGGAACTGATGTCAAGATTATTGAAATGGATAAAAAACGTTGCGATGAGCTCAGCATTCTTCTTCCAAAGGCAGTTGTTATCAATGGCGACGGAACTGATGAAGAGCTTCTGAAAGAAGAGGGAATTGAGGATGTTGAATCCTTCGTTCCGCTAACCGGCTCCGATGAGCAGAATATTCTTTTAACTATGTATGCCAATAACGCAAGCGATGTTGAGGCTAAGGTTATAACAAAAATCAACCGTATGACTTATAACAGTGTTATTTCAAAGCTTGACCTCGGTTCAGTTATCTATCCGAAATATATAACAACCGAAGCGATTGTTGCTTATGTTCGAGCTAAATCGGCTTCAAGAGGAAACAATATCGAAACTCTTTCCCATCTTTATGAACAAAAGGTTGAGGCTATTGAGTTCAGAGTTAATGAAGAGAGCAGGGTAACAAATGTTCCCCTTATGAATCTTGATCTGAAAGAGGACTTGCTCATCTCCTTCATCAACCGCCACGGAACAATCATTATCCCGAGCGGTCAGGACTGCATTAAAGCAGGCGACACAGTTATGATAGTAACAACTCAAAAAGGACTCGTTGATTTAAGCGATATTTTGGAATAATAGCTATGAATATATCAATTATAAGAAGAATACTCGGTTATGTTTTGCTCCTTGAGGCAGCTCTCTTATTAATACCCTGCCTTGTGGGACTTGCATTCCGTGAAAGAGAATGCTTTGCATATTTAATAACGGCGGCAATTTGTCTTGCAGTCGGCTCAGTTATCGGATATAAAAAACCGAAAAATACAGTTTTTTATCTTAAAGACGGTTGCGCTGCAACTGCTCTGAGCTGGATTGTTCTCAGCATTTTCGGCTGCCTGCCGTTTTTGATGACAAAAGAAATACCCCACTTTATTGACGCACTGTTTGAAACCGTTTCAGGTTTTACAACAACGGGAACAACAATCATAAACGATGTTGAGGTTATTTCTCATGCCTCACTGATGTGGCGAAGCCTTACTCACTGGGTAGGCGGTATGGGAGTTCTTGTTTTCCTTATGGCAGTAGTACCGCTCAGCGGTGGATCAAACATCAATCTTATGAAGGCTGAAAGCCCCGGTCCCTCAGTAGGAAAAATTGTTCCTAAAATGAAGCAGACTGCAAGATGGCTTTATTATATCTATGTTGGATTAACGCTTGCCGAGGTTGCATTTCTGCTCTTTGGCGGAGTAAGCGTTTTTGAAGCATTTGCAACTGCAACTGCAACAGCGGGAACAGGCGGATTTGGCGTTAAAAATTCAAGCATTGGCGGGTATTCCCCCTATGTTCAATGGGTTGTTACTGCCTTTATGATTCTTTTTGGAATTAACTTCAACGCCTACTATTTCATTATAATGCGCCAGTTTAAAAAGGCATTTGCAATAGAGGAAATCAGGGTTTATTTCAGCGTTGTTGTTATCAGCTCACTGATTATATTCGCTAATATTTTCCGTATGTATCCAACAGCATCTGAGGCTATAAGACATTCCTTCTTCCAGGTTGCTGCGATTATAACAACAACGGGATTTACAACAACCGATTTCGACCAATGGCCGTCGATAACGAAAACAATTCTTGTTATGCTGATGTTTGTTGGAGCCTGTGCGGGAAGTACGGGCGGCGGTATTAAGATTTCAAGATATGTTATATCGTTTAAATCTGTTGGCAGAGAGATAAAATCCTTCCTCCATCCCAAAAGTGTAAGCAAGGTTAAGATGGATTCAAAAATAGTCGATAAGGATGTTATCAGAACAACAAATATCTATTTTATAACCTTTATAATGATTTTTGTTGTTTCACTTCTTCTTGTTTCAATAGAGGGCAGGGATTTAACCTCGAATTTCACCGCAGTTGCGTCTGAAATGAACAATATCGGACCGGGTCTGAGCACTGCAGGGCCAACAGAGAATTTTGCATCGTTTACTGTTCTTTCAAAATGCGTTTTCATTTTCGATATGCTCGCAGGAAGACTTGAGCTTTTCCCGATGCTTATGCTCTTCCATCCTGTTTTATGGAGGGACACAGTTAAGCAGGGCGTTAACGATGTTAAGAAAAAGAAAAGATTATCAGCTCAAAAATAGAATAAACACTAAGCACCCTTACAAAAGCACTGCTTTGTTTAAGGGTGCTTTTTCTTTTTATGAAATAATAAACGATTGAAAATATGATTAAAACAAAACAAGCAATCAAAATCAGTCATAATTGAGTTCTTATTTGTAACAAATTACAAGAAAACAGAGGTCTATTTGTTCATTCAACCGAGAATAGCTGCTCGCTATTGACTGTTAGTGAATGAATTTGATATAATTTAGTTGAACTTAAAGAGGTGACAAGGTATGCTGACCCAGGAAAGACATAGCCGAATACTCGAGATCATTAAAAATAAAGGCAGCGTAACGGTTTCTGAGCTCTGCGAAATTTTTAATGCCAGCGAATCAACAATAAGGCGCGACCTTGCAGCGCTGACGGCAGTAGGAAAGATAAATAAAGTGCGTGGCGGCGCAATGCTTCTTTCTCAGGAATTTCTTAATATAGAAGAAAACATCAATAAAAAGGTTAATACTAATTATAATGAGAAGTTCAGAATTGCCGAGTATGCCGCATCTCTTATTCAGGATGAGGATTATGTTTTTATTGATGCAGGCTCAACAACATTTCTTCTTGCAACTATGATAACTAATACGAAGGCAACATATGTAACAAACGGAATTGCTCAGGCTCAGGAGCTTGCAGCGAAGGGCTGCCATGTTATTGTTCTCGGCGGCGACTTAAAAAAATCTACAGAAGCAATAACGGGTGTTGTTGCAGCACAAAATCTTCAGAAATATAATTTTTCAAAAGCATTTATAGGTGTTAACGGAGCAACAGAAAAACAGGGCTTCACAACAACCGATATTGAAGAGGCAACCATCAAAGCCGTTGCTATTGAAAGAAGCTTTGTAAGTTATGTTTTAGCCGACTCCTCAAAGTTCGGAAAGGTTTCAGCAGTAAGCATTGCTCCAATAGATTCATCGAGCATTATCTGCGATAAATGCAGTGATAATGAAATAAAAACAATGACCGTTGTTAAAGAGGTGGCAGCATTATGATTTACACAGTAACATTGAATCCTGCTCTTGATTATGTTATGAAAGTCGGCTCTCTTCGCTATGACGACATTAATCGCTCTGAATCAGAAACGATGTATTATGGCGGAAAGGGTATTAATGTTTCAGTTATTTTATCCCGACTCGGCGTTGAAAACAAAGCGCTCGGATTTGTTGCAGGCTTTACGGGAAAAGAGCTTGAAGATATGCTTAAAAAAGACGGTATTAACTGCGATTTTAACCATCTTGAAAATGGCATAACAAGAATAAATGTTAAAATCAAAGCTGATACCGAGCTTGATATAAATGCTCAGGGTCCCGATATCTCAGAAAGCGAAATAAACAAGCTTCTTGAAAAGCTCGACGGAATAAAAGAAGGCGATTTCTTAGTTCTTGCAGGCTCTGTTCCGAGCACTCTTCCGTCGGATATATATGAACGAATATTAAAAAGGCTTAAAGATAAAGGCGTTAACTTTGTTGTTGATGCAACAGGCGATTTGCTTTTAAACGTTCTTAAATACAAGCCGTTTTTAGTAAAACCCAATCACCATGAGCTCGGAGATTTGTTCGGCGTTGTAACAAAAACAGATGAAGAAATTCAGGAGTATGCAAGAAAGCTGCAAGAAATGGGCGCAAGAAATGTTCTTGTTTCACGTTCAAAGGACGGCGCAATGCTGATTGATGAAAACGGCGGTGTTTTCAAAATCGGAAATGCTGAGGGAAAACTTGTTAATTCAGTTGGCTGCGGCGACAGTATGGTTGGCGGATTTGTTGCAGGATATATTCAGAGCAAGGATTATTCCCATGCTCTGAGACTCGGCGCGGTGTGCGGAAATGCAACAGCCTTTTCAGAGGGACTTGCTGAAAAAGAAGAAATAGACCGAGTTTATGATTTACTGGATATTAGCAAAAGCTGATATATATTTTTTAAGGAGGAAAATTTATGAAAATCATCGATTTACTTAAAGTCGATGCCATTGAGCTGAATGCTTCTGTTTCAACAAAGGAAGAAGCAATCAACAAAATGGTTGACCTACACTCCGGCGCAGGCAATCTCAATGATGCCGAAATCTACAAAGAGGCAATTCTCGCAAGAGAGAGCCAAAGCTCAACTGCAATCGGCGAAGGTATTGCAGTGCCCCATGCAAAGAGCGAAAGCGTAAAAACACCCGGACTTTCATCAATTACTGTACCGGGCGGCGTTGATTACGGTGCACCCGACGGAAAGCCTTCAGACATTCTATTTATGATAGCAGCACCTCTTGACGGCGACCTTCATCTTGAAATTCTCTCCCGTCTTATGGTAATGCTTATGGATGCTGATTTCTGTGCAAAGCTTCGCGCAGCAAAAACACCAAAGGAGTATATTGAAATCATAGACAAGGCAGAGGCTGAAAAATATCCTGAGGAGCCTGTTGTTACAGAAGCACCGAAGGATGGTTATCAGATTCTTGCAGTAACAGCCTGCCCAACAGGAATTGCCCATACCTATATGGCAGCTGAGGCACTTGAGAAGGCAGCTGAAAAGATGGGAATTTCCATTAAGGTTGAAACAGACGGCTCAGGCGGCGCAAAAAATGTTTTAACAAAAGAAGAAATTGCTAACTGCGACGGAATTATCTGTGCGGTTGACAGAAATGTTGAAATGGCTCGCTTCAACGGTAAGCCTGTCTATAAAACATCAGTTTCAAACGGTATAAACAAACCCGAAGAGCTTATCAATAAAATACTGAACAATGAAGCTCCTGTTTATCACAGCGATGCTGCAGACACTTCAGAAGATGCATCAGGCGACGGCGAAGGCTTCGGAAGAAAGGTTTATAAGCACCTTATGAACGGTGTTTCGCATATGCTTCCGTTCGTTGTAGGCGGCGGTGTTCTTATTGCACTCGGTTTCCTTATTGATACTATCGCAGGTAATGCCGATGTCGGCGGAAACTTCGGATTTACAAATCCCGTTGCAGCAGTTGTGTTCTGGATTGGTAAAGCAGCATTTGCATTTATGCTTCCCATTCTTGCAGGCTATATCTCAATGTCTATTGCAGACAGACCCGGCTTGCTTCCCGGTATTGTTGGCGGATATCTCGCAACAACGGGCGCAACACTTTCGTCCCCGACAGGTGACGACACAGCAGTTTCAGGCTTTCTCGGAGCTCTCCTTGCTGGTTTTGTTGCAGGTTTGCTTGTAAACCTTCTTAAAAAAGCATTCAACTGGCTTCCCAAGGCAATGGACGGAATTAAACCCGTTTTCATCTATCCGCTGTGCGGAACATTCCTTATAGGAATTGTAATGCTTCTTATCAACCCGGTTGTTGGTCTTCTTAACAGCGGACTTTCAAACTTCCTTACAAATCTCGGCGACACAAGCAGACTTCTGCTTTCAGTAGTTCTTGCAGCAATGATGGCTATTGATATGGGTGGCCCGTTCAACAAGGCAGCATATGTTTTCGGAACTGCTGCAATTGCAGACGGAAACACCTGGATTATGGCAGCTGTTATGATTGGCGGTATGGTTCCACCGATTGCAATAGCACTTTCAACAACATTTAACAAGAGCAAGTGGACTGAGCAGGAACTCAAGAACGGTCCTGTTAACTATCTGATGGGACTTTGCTTCATAACCGAAGGCGCAATTCCTTACGCTGCATCAGACCCGCTTCGCATTATTCCTTCCTGCATGGTTGGCGCAGGCGTTGCAGGTGCTGTTTGTTCACTGTTTGGATGTGCTTGTCCTGCTCCTCACGGCGGTATCTTCACCTTCGCAGTTGTTGATCATCCGCTTGGATACTTCATTTCACTTGTAGCAGGCTCAGTAGCAGGCGCATTAATGCTTGCACTTTTAAAGAAAAATCAAAACAAGGCTGAAACAAAAGCCGCATAATTAAAGAAAGAGGCAAATATTATGGTTTCAAAATCATTCACACTTACTAATAAAATGGGCTTTCATATGCGCCCCGCACAGGTTTTCGTAACCGCAATGGCAAAATATTCTTCCGATATAACTATTACCTTCAACGGCAAGGATATTAACGGCAAAAGCATTATGAACATCATGGCAGCATGTATGAAATGCGGCAGCGAAATAACTGTTTCCTGCAATGGTGCTGATGAAGAAGCTATGCTCAGCGAAGCTTCTCAAATGATTGAAAGCGG
This sequence comes from Eubacterium sp., assembly GCA_017445905.1. Classification (GTDB taxonomy): domain Bacteria; phylum Bacillota; class Clostridia; order Oscillospirales; family Acutalibacteraceae; genus Eubacterium_R. The sequence goes on along the minus strand of JAFSRX010000014.1, from coordinate 126 downwards.
CTTCGGCGAAGAATAAGAAATGAAAAAGGGCGGAGAAATCCGCCCTCTATGAGGTGATTTTATGTTACAGGGTATAGGCGCTTCTCAGGGCTATGGCATAGGAAAAGCAGTCATAATTGAAGATAT
>JAFSRX010000013.1 GCA_017445905.1 Eubacterium sp. | reverse complement strand
TCAGACAGTCAGTCAGTCAGTCAGTCAGTCAAGGATAATTCTGTCCTTTTCTTTTGTCAACCCTTTTTGTAAAAGTATTAATAGGTGCAGTGCGTATATTTGATTCAGAGCATTGCGCCTTTTTCGTTCTTTCAAATGCTGTGATTTGAATCAAAAAGATTGAAGAAAGGTATATTAACCTACATCTATAAAATCAATGGTAAGATGAATTAGGTTGCTGTTTAGAGATATGAATAACAAAAAGGATATATCAAACAAAATTGACCTTGCTCAGCTGAGAAAACTGTTTGAGCGCTTTTATGAGGATGCAACTACAAGGTATTTGCCTAACCTTGATGCAATAAATAAAGGCTCGAATGTGTTTACAAATTTCATTGATGCAGTAAGGGAAAATCCGGAAGTACTTGGTAATGATGATTCGGAAATTAATATGGCGCTTCTGGACTATCAATCCGAGTATGCGTTCGCCGCTTTCGGCGTGGGCTTTGCGCTCGGAAAACTCACCGACTTGGATACGGATGATTTTGACGAACACATTAATGCAGCTATGCCGAAGGATAATTTTCTTTTTTCAAAGCGTAGCAATAAGAAAAAATTAAATCGCTTTCTACGGAAGAACGGTAACATAAAGAATTTCTAATTTAATTACTTTGTTTCACATTCCTCGCCGTTCTTTCGGATCCCCGATACTTTAACAAGTATCGGGGAATTTTTTATTATCATCGACATTGTTCTCTTAATTATACGGTTTTATTGCATTATAATCTAACATAGGGCGTTTCTTGCCGTTATTCAATGATTTACTGCAAGAACACCAATAAAAAAATATTCTGCACGCGTGCACATTACAGAGGATAGTATATTTCAGATTTTTTTTTAATTCTGAATTATGGTAGCCTTGTTTTGATGCACCGTTTTTTAATTATAACTATCCTCTTGATTTTATTAAAGAGGATAAAATGAAATTCGAGTGGCAACCTTTTATAGCAGAATATCCATAACTTCTTGTTTTGAAAAACAAGAATTTCAAAATTAAGGAGTTTAAGATGAAAAATCAAGAAAGAATTTTAGATTTAATAAGCAATAAAAAGTATAAGGACACAAGCTTGGTCAATAGTGAAACTTTTGCAGAAATGGCAATAAGATTATGCGAAAGTAAGAACATTACAACAAGCCGAGTGTTCTCTATGTGTACCTTTTTGAATAAGGATATATTTAACCGGCTCAAAGCTGATCGCAATTATGTTCCGAGAGAAAACACGGCATATACAATATGCTTTGGCTTGCAATTATCTTTTGCAGAGGCAAGCTGCTTGCTCCAAAAAGGCAGATATAGTTTAGTCCCTGTTTCACCTCAAGATATGTACAGAGAGCTACTAACAGAGATGCTGATTACGGGCTTTACATATATTCCCGATTGCAATATAGTTTTGAAGCATTACGGATATAAGCAGCTTGGAAAGCAGTAAAAACAAAGAAAAGTGGCGTATTTAATACGCCGCTTTTTTCTTGATAATCAATATTTAATTTCATTTTTTTATTGATTATATACAAATGCTTAATGCTCATTTTGTCTGATATGCCTAATTTTTCGCGGTTTTAATTCTGCCACCCGTTGTATTTACTTTGTGTATTTCAGGGTGTTTAATAAGGTTGTTATCTTTCGCCGGAAAGAAACAATGCACCTTGATAACTGAATATCCGTATAGTAAAACTTTCCTTCTGTTGTTCAAATGAACAAGCAGCCGTAGTGGCTATATGCCATGCTACGAGCCATCAAGGGTTACGATGGGTATGCGACGACAGGCAGTAAGGGACAATGATACTTTTGCGAAAGCAAGCCAAAGATAGCAGGTGAAACTCCTATGGACAAGGCTGACCACCTTGCTTTACTATATGCCTATTCGTATGTATAGGGTGTGAGAGGACAAATAGCAAACATACATTTATTCCCTAAATAATGGAGAGCGCTGCAGTATGTGGCGCTCTCTATAATATATGATTATATTTCTCTCAATGTGTTAATACTCAAATTGGAAGGAATGTGTTTGTTAATGAAAATCGTGCGTTATGTGAATGATGAGGAGATAAAAGATGATGCTTTACAAAACATAGAAATTGAAAATCCGGCTGCGATACAGCTAATGAATAATATTGTATTAAGACTGACTAATCAAGACGAAGATTGTCAAGAATGCGATTAAAAAAATCGCATCATTGTCCGTTATACATATTTCGGATAGTATAGCATTACCAAATAAAATGTATAACGGAGGTCGAAAATGAACAAGAAAACGGAAAAAGAAATCACCGCGATTTACGTGCGTGTTTCAACAAAGTTTCAAGCGGAAGAAGGTCACTCTATTCCTGCGCAGTTAGAAAAGCTTCACTCTTTCTGCGAAATAAAGGGTTGGGATAACATAAAGGATTATGTTGACGGCGGCTTTTCAGGTAGCTCGTTAAACCGACCTAATATTCAGCAGTTAATATTAGATGTAGAAGCGGGATTAATAAAGCGCGTCATAGTATTTAAGCTTGACCGACTTTCAAGAAGTCAAAAAGATGTTATGTATCTGATTGAGGATGTTTTTGAGAAAAATGGCGTTTCTTTTTCATCCTTAAACGAGAATTTAGATACGTCAACCCCTATGGGAAAAGCATTTATAGGTATATTATCTGTATTTGCTCAGTTAGAAAGAGAAAACATTTATTTAAGAACAAGAATCGGTTTAACCGAGATTATAAAACAAGGATATTGGAGAGGCGGAGGCACAACGCCTTACGGATATGATTATGATCCGTCACAAAAAATATTGGTGCCAAACGATAAGGCAGAAAATGTAATCAAGATATATAAAATGTATTTAGAGGGATACTCACCTCAGAGAATTGCTAATATACTTGATTTGAAATATGATAGACTCGTAATTGGAATACTTACCCACAAGGTCTATCTCGGATTGATAGAGCATAAGGGCGAGGTGTATAACGGAAAACATCAAGCACTCATCACACAGGAATTGTATGACCTTGTGCAAGAGGAAATGAAGCGACGCTCAACGGGCGCGAGAGCAACAACAAAGAATCATTTATTATCAGGATTGATATATTGCAGTTGCGGTTCCCGAATGCGATATATGAATTGGGGAAAAGGAAAATATAAGCTTTGTTGCTATACTCGCCATAAAGACAAGAAATATATGCATAAGTCGGATAATTGCAATAATAGTCCTGTATGGGCGACGGAAATAGAAGACATTGTTATCAATGATTTGTTCAACATTTCAGTTAATCTTAAAAACGCAAATAAAGGGTACAAGGAACCTACTATTGTTAATCCGTTAAAAGAATTAGAAAAGCAAATCAAATTCAAAGAAAACCAGATTAATAATCTTGTTCGTGCTTTTACAAGCGGAATAATTGACGAAAACACTTTTATTAATATGAAAGCAGAGTTTGAACAAGAGCTTTCAATGCTTAAAGATGATTATGCATTTGAAGAAGAAACACAAAGAACAAACAATACAATCGACTTCATTGTTAACGAAGTAGTCAACATTAAAGACACTTGGGAAACGATGAACGACCTTGAAAGACAGACAATGATACGTTCTTGTGTTGAAAAGGTTGTAATCGGAGAAGATGAAGTTAAAATTTACTATACATTTATAAACGCAAACGAAAGCAAATCGGAAAAAGCGGCTTAAATGCTGGATTTCAGGGCTTTCGTTAATAAAAATAACACGTTTTTCCCCAAGGTACACCCTGTGCCAATGTGCATCGGCGAAGTCAGAAGATTTTTAAGGGACTCCAACCCTGTCAGAGTCAGCAGGTCTATGAGGGACACGGCATATAAGGCAATGCAGGTTAAAGAAAAGCTGACCAATGAAAGAGGGAGCGAACCAACCGTTGAAGAGATTGCTAAAGAACTTGATATGAAAAAAAGCGATGTTGTTATAGCGCTTGAGGCGATTGTTGACCCCGTATCCCTTTATGAGCCGGTATATAACGATGGCGGAGATACGATTTATGTTATGGATCAGCTTGGCGACAACAACTCCGACACTGACTGGATTGATGAAATAATGATTAAGGACGAGCTGAAATCACTTGATGAACGCGAACACAAAATACTCTATATGCGCTTTATGCAGGGAAAAACACAGATGGAAACCGCCGAGGAAATCGGCATTTCACAAGCTCAGGTAAGCCGTCTTGAAAAGAATGCGCTGAACAGGATAAAGCAAAGTTGATTTTTTGTTTTTTCTCTGCTAAGATATAGTTGTAGTAATTATACTGGCGGTGAAGAATGATTAAGGTTATTTTTTGGGATCTTGATAATACTGTTCTCGATTTTCTATTAGCTGAAAAGAACTCGCTGAAAGCGGCTTTCAAAGCATTAAACCTTGGGCAGTGCACAGATGAAATGGTTAAAACATATTCCTCAATCAATGTTAAGCATTGGGAAATGCTGGAAAGAGGAGAGATAAAGAAGAAGGATGTTTACCGTCTCAGGTTTATTGAGTTTTTAAAGGTTATTGGTAAGGATGCAGACCCTCTCGAACTCAACGAATACTATGAAAGAGGAATTTGCGATACTATTTCATTTATTGAAAACTCATATGATATAGTCGCCTCTCTCAGAGGAAAATATAAGCAATACTGCGTTACAAACGGAAGAAAGGACGTTCAGCTTGACCGCCTTAAAATTTCAAGGCTTGATAAACTTTTCGACGGAGTTTTTATCTCAGATATAATAGGATATGAAAAACCGAGCAAAGAGTTTTTTGACTACGTTTTAAAGCAGATAATTCCCTGTGAAAAAGACGAAATACTTATTATCGGCGATTCATTAACAAGCGATATAAGGGGCGGAAATAATGCAAATATCAAATGCTGTTGGTATAATCCGAACGAAAAGACTAAGCCTGATGATATCAGAATTGATTATGAAATCAAATCATTGACCGAAATCAAAAGCGTATTAAAGGAGGAAGAACTATGAAAAAAATAGTTTCCATATTACTTGCAAGCATCATCATTCTATCATTTGCTGCCTGCAGCAGAAAAGCTGATTCAGATAATAAAACCACAACAAAAGCGACTACACAAGTAACAACCCAGACAACAACTCAGATTGTTGATGAAAATCTTATTGATGTTGAATTCACAGTTCCCGCATCATTCTTTAATGAGGATGACCCGGCAACGGATAAGCTCACTGAGGATCAGAAAGAAAGGGGCTTTAAAAAAGCAAAGCTCAACGAAGACGGCTCAGTTACTTATACTATGAGCAAAAAGGCATTCAGAGAGCTTAAAAAGACGATGCAAACCGATATTGCTGACTCTCTTGACAATATGAAAGAGGATTATTCCTACGTTAAGAAAATTGAATATAACAAAGACTTTTCAGACATAAAATTATATGTTGTTAAAAAAGATTATGAGAATTCTACCAATCTTATGGCTGTTTTTCAGGCTGGCTTATTAGGTCAGATGTATCAGGCATATACCGGAACACCGATTGATAAGCTTTCAGTTGACGTCAGTGTTATTGACAACGATACAGGTGAGCAGTTTGAAGAAGCGCACTACCCTGCTGAAGATGATAATTGATAATTGAAAATGCAAAATTGAAAATTTCGGGACCTGCGGTCTGCAATTATGACAAACGAAGGAAGTCGCTTTCGCGACTTCCTTCGTTTTTGCTGCCCTATATCTTATCAGTTAAACTGTTAAGACCGTTAGTAATTTCTGATTAAATAAGCATAATCCTTTGCGTTTACTATTCCGTCATCAACAACATCAAGCGATTCACATTTTTCATTCACAATAATTTATTTCATCGTGTGGTTTTTTAGTTCTCGTTTCAAATCTTGCTTTAATATATCTATAGCTTCACTTTCAAAATCATCTTCAAAAATCTTATAAAAGATTTCTTTTGGATTATTCATATATTAATCACCAAATTTCAATACTATTTAAGTATTCAAAATAGTTATCTTTGATTGTCATTTGGAAATACTACAATGATTTCGCTTTCTTCAGTATTGTTAAACACTTTTTCATTTTTATTTGTACTAATATTATTCTTGAGTCTTATTCGTTTCAGCAAAAAAACAATACCGAATAAAACAACAAAAGCCATTGATATCACAATAATTATTTTTATTATTTCAGGTTTAAATTGAAACATAATTGTTATTCTCCATAAATATTTATTCAGAATAATTCTTGATAAGATATGCATAGTCCTTTGCGTTAACAACTCCATCGGAAACAACATCAAGTGATTTACAATTTTTATTCACAAAATCCGAAAATGTTAATGCAGTTGTCTTTTCATATTTATTTGTTAAGGTTATAACTGTGCCGTCAAAAGAAGTTATTTCATAATTTGAAAGCGAATCTAAACGCCCAATAGCATCAAGTATCTGCGCAACAGTTGCATCATATTCGCTTTGCTCAGCGTGGCTGTTTGCTAATGAAATAAAACTATCTGCAAAAGCATATAAAGCTTCAAGAGATTCTTTTGTGTACTCAGCGTTTGAGCAGGCTTTTGCTTGTGCAATCGCTGCAAGTAAAACTGTGTTGTCCAGAGAATAATAAATTGTTGCAGATTTCAGATAATCGTTTCCTTTTTCAATTTGAATACTATTCCATTCGTTTTCAATACCGTCATAAAATACGTCTGTTAAACTTAAACAACTTTTAAACGCATTTACGCCAACACTGGAAAGACTATTGTCTAAATCAATACTTTTCAAACTATTGCAACCTATAAAAGCACTTTCTTTTATTTCTGTTGCTTTTGAGATATTAACACTGCTGAGCGAAGTGCAATATGCGAAAGCTTCCTTTGGTATTATTCCTTCAAAGGCAGGCAAAGCAACTTCTGTTAAAGAACTCATACTCCAGAACTGGTATCCTAAATCACTCATCTCTTTTAAATTTGGCACTTCAAGCTCTTGAACAAGATACAGTCCTCGTATTGCACTTCTTCCCAAAAATTCAACACTTGGAATAATTAATGAGTTTGCCATTAAGTTTTGGTCAAGACCGTTCATTTCAATTCTTTTAACATTTGGAAGATTAATGCTTACTGCATCAGTTAAACGTGAAAAAGCGTATTTATTAATTACTGTTAATTTGTCATTATTCAATTCATTAATACTGCTACAATCCAAGAAGCCGTAATCCCCAACTTCTTCAAGATTTGATAAATCAATTTTTGCAAGTGCTTTACAGAAATAGAAACCTTCTTTCCCTACTTTTTTCAAATTCTCACACTCAAAACTATATAAATCAGTACAGTTTCGAAATGCCCTGTAGCCTACAGTATTTAAAGTGTCAGGAAGTTTAATCATGACAATAGAAGAACCTCTGAAAACATTATCGCCAATGCCCCTAACCGTTATTCCATTAATTGAATCAGGTATGTTTAAATAATCATTATTGCCCTTATACTCGGTTATAATTCCATTTTCATCTATTGTAAAATTAGATTCAGGGTCGGTACTTGTCATATAATAATCAGCAGTTGCCTGTAAACTTTTCACTTTATTTTGAGCAATGGCTATCACTCGTAAATGTGTTGCGGAATGAATTAAAATAGGTTCTGTATAGAGAAAACCATTTTCCTCAGTACAGCGTGAACCATCAAGCGTATAATAAATATCTGCTTCCTCTTCGCATGTTATTTCTACTGTTATTTCGTCTGAATAATAGCCGCTTTCTACACTTATTACAGGTTTTTTAGTTCTTTCTTTTTCAAGGTGATGAACCGTTCCAATATATAGATAAGGTCTTCGGTGGAAATATGTATCATATGGATTATTATAATGAGTATTTATTTCAGGATAGTAACCGTACTCCTCAAAACAGCTGATTATTGCTTCGCTTGTTAATGTTGAATCCGCACTAAGTAGAAGCGCAGCACTTGCTGCGACAAATGGGCTAGCCATAGAAGTCCCGCTTGAGTTTTTGTAAGAGTTATCCAAATAAGAACTGTAAATTAAAACTCCGGGTGCAATAACATCTATTCCTTCTCCCCAGTTTGACCATACGGGAATCGAATAATCCTGTCCTGTTGCTGCAACCGTAATACAGCTTTCAATATTTGCTGGTGTATGTTTTGAACAATCGACTCCGCTATTTCCAGCCGCAACACAAACAGTTACCCCACTTTCAACCGCAGCGTTTACTGATTCTTCAAGCATTTGGCTTTGACCTTTAGCACCAAGGCTCATATTAATAACATCAACACCATTTGCAACCGCCGTTTCAACTGCTACTGATACTGTAGACACAGTGCCCGCGCCTTTGCTGTTCAAAACTTTATATCCCTCTATTTTAACATTATCGGTAGTGTTATCAACAATAATTCCTGCAACATGTGTACTGTGACCTTTATCGTCATTCTCGCTGTTTTCAATTCCTGTGTCACTCATATTAAAGTTGGTTTTAATTATTCTGTCTTTTATAAATTCATGATTAAGATCAATTCCTGTATCAATTATTCCAACAATTATTTCAGGCAGTTCTGAATCCGATTCTAAACAATCAATGTAATCATCTGTTCCTATAAAATCGCTGCCCCATGACAAATGATTTCCATAACCAAACAACTGATTATCTAAAACAGCCGGTTCATCTAAGATTGTTACAAGTGCATCTTCCTCTGCATATTCAATAAGCCGATTGTTTTCGTAGTATTCAAGTGCTTCTGATGCACTATCTGAATCATCAAACTGAACAATATGCAAATCATTGTAACCCTCAACAACATCAACGCTATCAAGTTCATTGATTTTATATTTTGATTTTACGATGAGCCTGTTTATAACAGGCTCATCTTCATATTTTTCCTGCATTTCACTGAGCTCTTCTGTAAATTCATCAAGCGCAATATTGGGAGTTTTACTTAATGCATAATCCGAAAAAGGTATTATAACTAAAATGATACATATTGAAAGAAATATGGATATAATTTTCTTCATTTTATCACTCCCTCTATATGTATGTACTTTTCATACTCCAAAACGTCACACTTTTTTCAAAAATTTTAAAAAAATATACACATAGAGTTTTGGGACAACCGGGGATCGTCCCCAGTTGTCCCAAAAAATCACACTTTTTTTATAATCGGAGCGAAGCGACCCGAAATTTATCATTCATCATTCAAAATTCTTTTAAGGTATTGTCCCGTATATGATTCCTCAACCTTTGCAACTTCTTCGGGTGTTCCCTGAGCGACGATTGTTCCGCCGCCCTTTCCGCCCTCGGGACCGAGGTCGATTATATGGTCTGCAGTTTTGATAACATCAAGATTATGCTCGATAACAACAACCGTATTTCCTGAATCAACAAGGATATTGAGAACATTTAGAAGATGGGCAACATCGGCGGTATGAAGTCCCGTTGTCGGCTCATCGAGGATATAGATTGTTCTTCCCGTTGAGCGTTTTGCAAGCTCGGTTGCGAGCTTAACCCTCTGAGCCTCGCCGCCTGAAAGAGTTGTTGCGCTCTGACCGAGTTTGATATAGCCGAGGCCGACATCTGAAAGAGTTTGAAGTTTCTTTGTTATCTTTGTGTGGCTCTCGAAAAATTCAAGCGCTTCATCAACAGTCATTTCAAGAACATCATAAATGCTCTTTCCCTTAAAGGTTACATCGAGAGTTTCTCTGTTATATCGCTTTCCCTTACAGACCTCACAGGGAACATAGACGTCGGCGAGAAAATGCATTTCGATCTTAACAATACCGTCGCCCTGGCAGGCTTCACAGCGTCCGCCCTTAACATTGAAGGAGAAGCGGTTTGCCTTATATCCCTTTTTCTTTGCCTCACTTGTCTGGGCATATAAATCCCTTATATCGTTGAAAACGCCCGTATATGTTGCAGGGTTTGAACGGGGAGTTCTTCCAATCGGGGACTGGTCGATATTGATAACCTTATCAAGCGCATCAATGCCCTTCATATTATCAAATTTACCCGTATGCTTTTTAGCTCTGTTGAGTTTATTTGCAAGATGCTTATACAGAATTTCGTTGACAAGGGAGGATTTACCCGAGCCCGAAACACCTGTTACAGCAATAAACTTTCCGAGAGGAAATTCAACATCAATATTCTGAAGATTGTTTTCCTTTGCTCCGAAAACGGTCAGCTTTTTAGCATTGCCCCGCCTTCTTTTTTTAGGAACGGGAATGCTTCTTTTTTTGCTTAAATACTGACCTGTTATTGAGTTTTCGCAGTCCATAACCTCCTGTGGAGTTCCTGCTGCAATCAGTTCACCGCCGTGAACGCCGGCACCGGGACCGATATCAACAAGATAATCAGCAGCAAGCATTGTTTCCTCATCGTGTTCAACAACGATAAGCGTATTGCCGAGGTCACGAAGGTGGCGCAGAGTTTCAAGCAATTTATCATTATCCCTCTGATGAAGTCCGATTGAAGGCTCATCGAGAATATATAAAACTCCCATAAGAGAAGAGCCTATCTGGGTTGCAAGGCGTATTCTCTGAGCCTCGCCGCCCGAAAGAGTTCCCGAATCCCTCGCAAGCGAGAGATAATCAAGACCAACTGAATTGAGAAAGGTTAACCTTTCCTTGATTTCCTTGATAATCAGATTACCAATCATCTGTTCTTTTTCAGTCAGTTTCAGATTATCAATAAACTCGATTTCTTCATTAATTGACATTTTACAGAAGTCATAGATATTATAACCGCCTACGGTTACTGAAAGCGATTCGGGTTTTAATCTTGCGCCCTTACAGTCGTTACACTTGCAGTCTCGCATAACGCTCTCAATATCAGCTCTCGCCCAGTCGGAATTAGTTTCTGCATATCTTCTTTTGAGATTATTTATTACGCCCTCGAAATCGTTTGAATATGTTCCCGAGCCATATGAGGTTACTCGGGTCATTTTGATTTTCTTTCCCCTTGTTCCAAATAGAATTGCGTCAATCGCTTCAGGAGGAAGCATTTCAATCGGCATATCAAGTGAAAAGCCATATTCTTTTGAAAGCGCTTCCATATACATTTTTGCAATGGAGCCGCCTTCTGAAACATTCCAGCCGCTTGCTTTAATAGCGCCCTGATTGATTGAAAGTCTTTTATCGGCGATAATCAGCTCTTCATCAATTTCTTTGAAAACTCCGAGTCCGTCGCACTTCTTACAAGCACCGAAGGGATTATTGAAAGAGAACATTCTTGGACTCATCTCTTCGATTGAAACGCCATGCTCAGGGCAGGAATAATTAAGCGAAAAGAGCTCTTCGCCCTGACCTATAACATCAACAAGAACTATTCCTTTTGAAAGCTTTGTTGCAGTTTCAATACTGTCGGAAAGCCTTGATTTTATCTCGTCTTTAATAACAAGTCTATCAACAACGATTTCAATATTATGCTTTTTGTTTTTCTCGAGCTTTATTTCCTCCGATAAATCATAGATTTCGCCGTCTATTCTTGCTCTGACATAGCCCTGCTTCTGAGCATCGGCGAGCTCTTTAACAAATTCACCTTTTTTGCCCCTTGCAATCGGAGACATAAGCTGAATTCTTGTTCCCTCTTCAAGCCTCATTATCTTATCAACAATCTGGTCGATTGTCTGCTGGGTTATTTCACGTCCGCAAACAGTACAGTGAGGAATACCTATTCTCGCCCAAAGCAGACGGAGATAGTCATATATTTCCGTTACTGTTCCAACTGTTGAACGGGGATTTTTGCTCGTTGTTTTCTGGTCGATTGAAATTGCAGGAGAAAGCCCCTCAATATAATCAACATCGGGCTTTTCCATCTGACCGAGAAACATTCTCGCATATGATGAAAGCGATTCAACATATCTTCTCTGTCCCTCGGCGTAGATTGTGTCAAAAGCAAGAGAGGATTTACCCGAGCCTGAAAGCCCTGTGAAAACAACAAGTTTATCGCGGGGTATTTCAATATCAATGTTTTTCAGGTTATGCTCTCTTGCGCCTTTAACAATAATATTTTTATTCATTTTTAAACACCTCCAGAGCTTCTCTGCCCTCATCGGTAACAGGTTTTATCCATTTAAGGCTTCTGTAATGCGGTATGCACAAAATCAGTTTAAGAACGTCTTCAAAAATATACATAAATGTAAAGCAGACCAAAAACGGCAGTTTTAAAACATATGCTGAAATTAATACTGCAGGGAGCGAGGAAAGCCATATTGATGAAAGATCAAATTTTGCCGCTGCAAAGGTATTTCCACCGCTTCTGAGAATACCGACAATGAATGTGAAGCCAAGCATTCTCGCAGGCATTGTCAGCGAATAAATAAGAATAAGCGTTTTTGCAGTATTCAAGGTAAGCGCGCTAAGGTTTTCGCCCATATCAAAAAGGCTGACCAGCGGCGCACGAAGAATTATTGCAACTATTCCGACAATTATTGAAACAACGGGAATTATTATAATAAAACGCTTTGAATCTTCTATTCTTCTTTTTATATTCCCTGCTCCGATTGAGTTTCCGATTAAAACCGAGCAAGCCGCTGAAAAACCGACAAAGAAAACAAATGTTAAGTTTTCAATAGTTTTCAGAATGCTTACTGCGGCATAATATTCATATCCCATATTTGCAAAAACAAGATTGCAGATAAATATTCCGAGTCCCCAAAGACTCTCGTTAACAATAACAGGAGTCGCTTTGTTAAGAAATACTTTTATATCTTTTTTAGTATATTTAAAGACATTTGAAAACTTAGTAATAATAATGTTTCTCTGAACAAATGAAACGCCTACAACGGTTGCTACTCCGAGCCAGGCTGAAATAACGGTTGCAAGAGCCGCTCCGCGAACACCCATCTCAGGAAATCCGAGCTTACCAAAAATAAGGCAATAATCAAGGAAGATATTTGCCACTGTTGTAACTCCTGCTGCAATCATTGGAAGTCGCGGTTTCTCGCAGGAACGCAAAACAGCGTTTAATATATCGTCTATTGCAAATGCAGGATACATAAATCCGATTGTAACAAGATATTTTGTTCCCTCTCTTATAACTGCGGCGTCTTTGTTAAATAAGCCGATAACAAAATGCGGAGCAAAAAACGAAAATGAAGCAAAAATAAGGCTAACAATAATTCCGAAGCTCAGCGCAATTCCAAGAGTTTTATGAATTCTTTTCTCATCCTTAACTCCCCAGTACTGAGATACGAAAACTCCTGTTGCGGAGCATATTCCAAAAATAACAAGATTCATAAGAAAGCTCCACTGCGAACACATTCCGACAGCTGAAAGCGATACATCACCCAGAGAGCTGACAAAAACAGTATCAACAAGAGTGAACGAGCTTATAAGCGCATTCTGAATTGCAATCGGCAGAGCGATTTTCAAAGTCTTTTTCCAAAATTTTTTATCGTTTAGAAGTTTAATCATAAGGTCGTTCCTTCATCAGCACACGGGGACAGAATAATTAAGAATTAAGATTTAAGAATGAAGAATTTCGGGTCGCTGCGCTCCTAATTATAATACAAATCAAAATGCAAAACATTTTGATTTGAGAGGAGAAACATATGAAGGGATTGTTAGGATTTTGCTCGCAAAATTCTTTAATCCCGTAATATGTTTGGACGAGGCGGACGAATAGGCGCTTTCTCTTCACTTCAGGTGAATAAACCGATTTATCCCTCAGATAATTCTTTAATTTTATCTCTCAAGAAGGCTGCATGCTCAAATTCAAGCATCTTGGCTGCTTCCTTCATTTCGCGCTTTAGTTTCTCAATCATAACCTTGCGTTCTTTTGCAGTCATTCTTATATTCTTATCAATATTATCCTTACTTGTTATTTCGATAATATCACGAACATCCTTCTTTATTGTCTGAGGAACTATTCCGTGTTCTTTGTTATATGCCTCCTGAATAGAACGGCGGCGAAGCGTTTCGCTGATTGCCCTTTCCATTGAAGGCGTTACGGAGTCGGCATACATAATAACCTCACCGTTTGCATTTCTTGCAGCTCGTCCGATTGTCTGAACAAGAGAGGTTTCACTTCGTAAGAAGCCCTCTTTATCTGCATCAAGAATTGCAACCAAAGAAACCTCGGGTATATCAAGTCCCTCACGAAGAAGGTTGATTCCAACCAAAACATCAAAATTGCCAAGTCTCAAATCTCTGATGATTTCCATTCTCTCGATAGTATCAATATCGTGGTGCATATATCTGACCTTGATTTCAAAGCCTTCAAGATAGGCGGTTAAATCCTCTGCCATTTTCTTTGTCAGAGTTGTTACAAGAACTCTTTCGCCTCTCTCACTTCTGAGATTGATTTCAGAAACAAGGTCGTCCATCTGGTCATCAGTTGGCTTAACGGTTATATTCGGGTCGAGAAGTCCCGTTGGTCTGATAACCTGCTCAACAACCTGAGTTGACTTTTCTTTTTCGAATGAAGCAGGCGTTGCAGATGTGAATATAACCTGATTGATTTTTGAATAGAACTCGTCAAATTTAAGCGGTCTGTTATCAAAGGCAGAAGGAAGCCTGAAGCCGAAATCAATAAGGCTCTTTTTTCTTGAATAATCCCCGCCGTACATTCCGTGCACCTGGGGCAACATAACGTGGCTTTCATCAACAAACATAAGAAAGTCATCAGGAAAATAATCAAGGAGAGTAAACGGAGCTGCTCCCGGTTTTCTTCCCGCCATAATTCTTGAATAGTTTTCAATTCCCTTACAAAAGCCAGTTTCCTGAAGCATTTCGATATCGTTCATAGTTCGCTCTTTGATTCTCTGCGCTTCAAGAAGTTTTCCTTTGGATTCAAAATAAGAAACTCTTTCAACCATTTCCTGATAAATCTCTTCTATGGCTTTTTTCATCTTGTCCTGAGAAACAACATAAAGAGAAGCAGGATAGATAGCGCAGTGACTCAAAACGCCCTGAACTTTTCCGGTTAACGGGTCAATCTCACAAATTCTATCTATTTCATCGCCGAAAAATTCAACTCTTATTGCCGAGCCGTTGCTTCCCGCAGGAAAAATTTCAACGGTATCCCCTCTTACTCTGAACTTATTTCTGACAAAATTGATATCGTTTCTCTCATACTGAATTTCAACAAGCTTCTTAATAAGCTCGTCCCTCTCCTTAGTCATTCCCTGACGCAGAGAAATAACCATATTCTGATAATCAACAGGGTCACCTATGGAATAAATACAGGAAACAGAAGCAACGATTATAACATCGCGTCTTTCCGCCAATGCGGAAGCGGCACTGTGACGGAGTTTATCTATCTCATCGTTTACAGCGCTATCCTTTTCAATATAGGTATCAGTTGTTGGAACATATGCCTCGGGCTGATAGTAATCATAGTATGAAACAAAATACTCAACTGCATTTTCAGGGAAAAACTCCTTGAATTCACTGCAGAGCTGAGCAGCAAGAGTTTTGTTGTGGGCAAGAACAAGCGTTGGTCGGTTGACCTTTTCAATGATATTTGCCATTGTAAAGGTTTTACCCGAGCCTGTAACACCCATTAAGGTTTGTTCCTTATCGCCTCGAAGAACGCCTTTTACCAAAGCGTCAATAGCTTCAGGCTGATCTCCCGTAGGTTTAAAATTGCTTACAAGTTTGAATTTATCCATATATGAGCACCCATAATGATTTGTATAAAAAAGTTTATTCAAAGTATTATACAATATTATAAAAATTAATGCAACTGTCAAAATTGACAATAATCTTTTATTAATCTATAATAAGACTATGAAAAGAATAGAAGTTAAAAGTAACGACGCAAATCAGAGGCTTGATAAATTTCTTCTAAAGACTTTTGAGTCGCTCCCAAAGTCGTTGATGTTTAAACAAATACGAAAGAAAAATATTAAAGTTAATAAAAAAAGATGTTATCCCGAACAAGAGATAAAAGAGGACGATATTATTGAATTATATCTCCCAGATGATGTTCTGAAAGAAAAGGAAAAGCACTATGATTTTCTTAAAGCTCCCAAAGAGCTCAACATTATCTATGAGGATAAAAACATCATTATTCTAAATAAGAAAAGCGGCGTTCTCTGTCATCCTATGAAGGGCGAATATGTTAACACGCTGACATCTTCCCTTAAAAGATATCTCTATGAAAATGGCGAATGGAATCCTGAAAATGAAAACTCCTTTTCCCCCGCTATTGCAAATAGAATAGACAGAAACACCTCGGGCATTGTTCTCGGTGCGAAAAACTTCGAAGCGCTGAAATTTCTTGGCGATAAAATCAAAAACAGAAAGATTAAAAAGTTTTATTTAACAATCTGCGAAGGCAAATTTGATAAGACCAGTGACCTTCTTGAAGGATATCTCACTAAAAACGAGCAAAAAAACATTGTATCCGTTTCAGAAAATGAAACTCAAGGCGCCAAAAAGATTCTCACGAAATACAATGTTCTCGACTATTCAAATGGCTATTCACTTGTTGAAGTTGAGCTTTTAACGGGAAGAACACATCAGATTAGGGCTCACCTTGCATCAATCGGACACCCGCTTATGAACGACGGAAAATACGGCAAAAAGCACGGAAGATTTTCTCAGGAGCTTTGTTCGTACAAGGTTAGGTTTGATTTCAACGAAGAAGGCAGTTTTTCATATCTTTCGGGCAAAGAATTTGAAATCAAAGACTGTGAAATACTAAGAAAATTTGAGGAAACAAAGCTTGAAAAATAAATTTATAAGAATAATATCGCCGATGTCACTGGCTATGGCGATAATACTGGATACAGCGGTTATTTACTATATAATTTACGCATTTAATAAGCTCGAAGAAAAGCTCTCTGCAATAAATATATTATTTGCAATAATTGCTTTTCTTTCACTTATTCTTGCAATATTCTATTCAAGAGAAGTAATCCGCCACGGAATAAGATTTTCTGAGAATGAGTTTGAGATAACCTTTCTTGATGAAAACAATTTTTTCAGATATGACGATATCCAAAGCATTGAAACATATATCGACACAAAAGCAAGCCTGAAAAAGAATTTTGTTGACAGATATTCAAGAATTACTCTTAATCTTGATGATAACTCGTCAGTTACTCTTGAGCTTGGAATAACAACAAAAAAGAAGCTGAAAAAAATTGAAGAAGAGCTAAGCCAAAGAATAAAAAATGCAAGGAATTAATCCCTGCATTTTTCTTTTTTGTTATTCTTTTTAGCATATATTCTCGGTCGGAGTTTAATAGTATAGATATCATAAACTACCGAGATAAGCGGAACTGAGCAGATTAATCCCATAAGTCCGAATTCCTTACCGCCAAGCATTACTGCAAGGAAGGTTATTATTCCCGGCATTTCAAGTTCCTTGCCCATAAGATGTGGATTAATTAGTTTTTCAACAAGCTGCTGAACTAATGTGCAAAGAACTGCAAACATTAATGCCTTTATCGGACTTTGCGGAATAATAAGCAGAGTCGAAATAACTGTTCCAACAATGGCGCCGATAACGGGAACAAGCTGAGTTACCGTTATGAGCAGTGCAATCGAGAACTTATAAGGCATATTGAATATGAGCATAACCAGAAGGGTTCCTGCGCCAGTTATAACTGCCTGAACTATGTTATATTTAAGGAATATCTGGAACTTTTTGTTAGTTAGGCGAAGAACATATGAAATTCTGTTGTAGTGCTTATACGGGAAAATTTTATTAAGAATTGCATTAAACTCACGAAGAAGCTCTTCTTTATAAACAAGCATTGCAAATCCGATAATAAATCCAAGTCCGAAATTGATTATAACATTGGATGCGTCTTTGAGTTTGCTCAGAGCCGTGCTTGCGATATTTGAAACATTGTTTTTCAGATAATCAACAGTTTTATCATAATAATTACTAAGACTGTTTTCTGCAGATGTTATATACTTTGCAAGCTTTGGCTGTTCGACTTTCGTCTTATCAAGAAATGATAGAAATTTATCCCAGATTTCAGGAGCCTGATTATATAGTTTTACTATCGTATCTCTTAAATTCGGTATAATCAGACCGAAAGAAAGTGCAATAAACGCAACAAGAATAAGAATTGAAATGATTATCGACAGTTTTCTGTGTTTTTTAATATTATAATTCTTGCCCTTCTTTTGCGCATGCTTAAGGAATCCGCCATCAATAATCTTAACCATAAGATTTAAAACATAGGCAATACAAAAGCCGTAAATAAAAGGATTAAAAACAATTAAAATATAACTAAGTAATTTTTTTGCCTCATTTGTATTAAGAACAATAAAAAGAACAATCCCTGAAAAAACTATCAGAGCCATCGCTTCAATAATTCTTCTTTTATTAATGCTCTTATCCTCCATAATGCCCTCCGTAAATCAGATATATTTGGCAATAAATTCTTTAAGTTTTGCTTTATAGACATCTGCGCCGATTAAGATGCTCTCTGCATGAGCAGCGCCCTCAACAATGAGCAAATCTTTTTCATTGCCGCAAATATCAAAGAGTTCGAAAGCCATTCTTGTCGGAACAAAATCGTCTGCATCGCCGTGAACAAAGAGCATCGGAACTTTCGAGTTTTTAACGCTGTCACGAACATCAGTATCTTTAAGGTCGAATTTTGCAAAGCGCTTATTCATTCTGTTGAACAAATCAAACGCAAGCTGAGCAGCATTATTTATTCCAGCTGATTTAACAACGTTTATCAGCTCGTCCTCTGCGCTTGTATATCCGCAGTCTGAAACAATCAGTTTAACCTGTTCGGGCACACGGGAAGCCATTTTACAAACTGTTGCAGCGCCCATTGAAACTCCGTGGAGAATGATTTTTATATCCTTTCCGAATCTTTCGGTAAGATAATTAATCCAGTGAAACATATCTTCAGATTCAAAATAGTCAAAGCCGAGATAATCGCCCTCTGAATCCCCCGCTGTTACATGGTCAACGGACATAAAATTATATTTCATTTCTTCATGATAAAAGCGAATGAAATTATACGGGTCTCCGCTGTGGCTTGAGCGGTAGCCGTGAGCAAACAAAACAAAAACATTGCAATCTTCCTGAGCGGGAAGATAATAACCCTTCAGGTTTATATCTCTATCATTTTTCAAATCGATAACTTCGATATCCTTTGTTTGAGCCCATTCGTTTTCACGTGCATTAAACTTATGAATTTCTCTGAGATTCTTATCGCTTTTTCTGTTGCCGCGTCTTTTCATAAGTCCCATAGGAATTCTTTCGGCATACATAACGTCAAGATATCCGTGAACAGCAAATTCAGCTGCAAGCGCAACTCCGCCGAGAGCGGCAAGAGCGCCGATAATCTTTTTGTTCATTATTCTTTCTCCTTGGCGGTTGTTTTCTCAGAAGTCTCTTTGTGCTCGTGAGCGGCAGTTGTTGACGGAACTGCCTTAATCTTCATATCAATATATTTTGCTTCTTTTGATTTCATATCTTTTCTCATAATCTTTTTGCCGTCGTATCTGATATAATACATTCCGAGATGGTCAAAAGTATATGAAACCTTGTCACCGTCTTTATGCTCATTTTTAATAGTTGCAACAACCTCGATATAGTTATCGCCTTCAACTTCAACGCCACTTCCTGCAACCATGAATGACGCTTTTTTTCTTTCTTTTTTAGTAAGTCCGAGCTCCTCATTAGAATAACTCTGAATAAGATTGATAGCGTCAGCCTCTTTGATAACTGCGCTGTCGGTTGTCATCTTAACAGTTGTGCTTTTTGCAGCAGTTGTTTCTTTGCTGTCTTTTTTAGAGCATGCGCCAAAAACGCAAACAGTCATAGCAGCACATAAAACAAAAATTAAAACCTTTTTCATATTTTTATACTCCTGAAATTTTTTATAAATAATATTATAAAATATTGATTTAATGTTGTCAACTTAATGTTGTCAACACATTGAATAAAGCTCAATCAGCTTATTAATCCTGCTTTCGCCAAAAACAGCGATTCCCTTTGAATTAAGCAGCTCGGCGGTTATCCCGTTTCCCGATATCAGTTTTCCCGAAAAGCTTCCGTCGTAAATATTCCCATAGCCGCAGGAAGGTGAGTTTTCTTTCAATAGAGCTGCAACGCAATTCTTTTCCTCGGCAATATAAAGCGTTTGTTCTGCTCCGTATATAAATTCATCAGTTACATCGTTGCCGTTTTTCTGATAAACTCTCCCATTTTTCATTTCAGCAGGCTCTCTCGGTATCGGAAGCCCTCCGAAACATTCAGGACAAACGGGTATCAGTTCAAAGCATTCTTTAAGTTGAGAGATATCAATTATATTGTTTTTTCCGTTATATTTGCAGTTTTCACCCATTAAACAGGCGCTTATAATTATTCTTGGCTTCATATATTATCCTAATACTCGTATGTTGTAACATCACTGTAGCAAGTACAATCCGTTACTCCATTGGTATAAATAATGAAAAATCTTGCGCTCAAAACTCCTTCTTTTGATTTTGAGCCGTAGGTCAGGACTTTTTCGTATTTAGTGCTGTCGGTTGTTGACCTCTTTTTAACAACGAGTCCTTCATCGTTAACATATCCAACCCTATCAAGATAAAGCACATCATCGCTCATATTCTTTCCGTAGATAAATCCGCATTCCTTGATTACATACTCGCTGTTGTTTTCAATAATGCCGATAAAATCCCTCATATAATCAGTATCATCGTTCGGCTCGTTATAAACTCTGATAGCAAACGGAAGCTCCTGATTATCGTATTTTTCAAAACTAATACTGTTTTCTGCTGTTTTTCCGAAATCAAGTATATCTGACTTATCAAATCCGTTTTTCAGCGCAAAAGAATAATCCTTTGCGTTGATATATCCGTTATTATCATAATCACCGAAACAATACTCAACATCACTTCTGATATTGCTTCTGTTTGGATTTATTTCAAACTCATAAATGACCCTGTTACCCAGCTTTATTTCAACATTATGATTTGCACACAGAACAGGATAAACTATGAATTTTCCTTTTTCGTTGGTCTTTGCGCTGAGTTTTCCGTCAATATATACATCAGCATTTTCTATGGCATTATGATTAAGAGTATTAAGTGTTCCGCTGAAATAATGCCCCTTGTTTTCATTGCTGACATACTCTCTGTACTCATAATTACAGTCCTTACAGGTATATATTTCATAAGTGTCATAACAACAGGAGGGTTGCTCTTCCCTGAAATCAATATATCTTGAATGAGCACAGCCAAGAGAAATATATTCTATACCCTTATCACTGAGATAATCCTTCGCTGAGGAATCATCATAAACATAGATTCTGAGTTTTGATTCAGTATCAAATACAACTGTTTTATCATTAATTTCGGCTGATTTCGAATATATTGTTAGTTTTTCGGCATTCTGAGCATTATAAAGAATATAATCACTGATAAAACTTATGTTTTCAGATATTACTACCTCTTTTATCTTGCTCATAAACATATGCCACGGAACATCAAGCTCGCTGGTATATGCATTCATATATCCAGTTCCGTTTATTTCAAGAATTTTTTCTTTAGTTAAATATCTCCATGAAACACCCATTCCGCATTCGCCTTCATAATATTCGGGTGGCTGAATATAATCACCGATATAAGAATCACCGCAAACAGCACAGGTATAAACAGTATAACCCTCTTCTTCATCAGTCGGGTCAACAACATCTGCTACATAATTGTGCTTGCATCCGAGCTTTTCAAATTTAACTTTTTCTTTAAGCGCATACGTTTCAGCAGCGGTATTGCGATAGCCGTATATACAAAAATCGTCGCTAAGCCCTTTGAATGCGTTATCGCCTATTGAAACGACGTTTTCGTCGAAGCTTATTTCATCAATTAAAGCGCAGGAATAAAAAGCATATTCGCCGATTTTCTTAAAATTTACGGGCATATCAAAATGCGCTTTTTTCATATTATAAAAAGCATATGAGCCTATCGTTTCAACATTTTCATCTATACTGACGCTGAGCATTCTGTCTGCAAAAAGTCGCCAGGGCTGAGTGCTCTGAGTATAATCAATACTGTTATTAACAAGAAGTTCGCCCTCGGGGATACTGAAAGCATAGTTTTCGCTGTCAGTATAAACCATATTCCCAATATCGGGCATTCCGTTACCGCAGTAAATATCATAACCCGATGCACCAAGATCACGCGAAAAATCACATATTATGGAATACACATCGTCCTTTGAGAAAGATGTGTTTATGCTCTTAATATCAGCGCATACAGCGGCAACATAGGGAGAAGAGAACGATGTTCCGCTGTTTTTAACATACTTTTCCTCACCGCTCTTATACGGACAGGCTGAAACAACCGATCTGCCGGGCGCACAAAAATCTACTGCTGTACCGAAATTTGAAAAATCAGCAAAGGTTTCCATATCGCTTTCAACAGCAGAAACAGTTATAACGCCCTCTATTGCTGCCGGATATCTGTATTTTATCTCTTTAGAGTTATTGCCCGCACTGGCGCATATGCAAACATTATTTTTCAGCGCGGTCTGAACTGCATATTTAAATGCATTTGCTCCCGATGTTGCCGACATTGAAACATTGATAACATTTGCGCCCTTATCAACTGCATCGTAAATTGCAGCCACCATTGCAGAGTTTGACGCCTCGCTGTCGCCGAAAGCAACTGTTTTATAAGGAAGAATTTTAACATTGTCGGGAGTATTATCAGCTATTATTCCGCAAACGAAAGTTGCATGACCAAAATAAGCGCCCCTTTTTTGAATATCATAATATGCGTTGCTTCTTCCGTCATCCGAAAAATCATAGCCCCTTGAAACAAAGCGATCAGCCATCAGTTCATGGTCATACATAACGCCTGTATCAACAACGGCAACAACAACGTCTTCCTTCGTCATATTAAATTTTGAAATATATGAAGGAGTACCGATGGTATTGCTTCCCAAAGGATAAACGCTTCCCTTTTCAACCGAATCAAGCTCAGCTTTTGAATCACAGTCAACGGGAATACCGTCACTCTTTATTTTTTTATATGCTTTTTTGGCTGCTTCTTCGCTTTTATACTGCAAAACAGCAAAGGAGTGCTCCTTATCAAAAGCATAATCATCAGCTGAGTAGGTATTATTACCTTTATAATCCGAGAGCATCAGCCTTTTAAGTGCAAACTCAGAATTGCTCTTGATATCGCCGTCATATTTCTGATAAATACTGATTAATTTCTCTGCAAAATCATTTTTTTCAGGATTTGTTTTACCTCCGAAAAGCGCAAAAAGAGAGATAAAAAGCGCACAAACAAGGCATATTGAAACAATACGTTTTTTCATTTTTTATCCCCCATTTAAGTGATTTGCTTAATTATAACATATTTTATTGACTTATTCCATAAAAATATGTTATTTTATAAATATAAAATCCTGAGGAGAGTTTTTATGGAAAACAAAAAATATGTTCCTACCAAGGAAACGATTGCCTATTGCATCGCTGCATGCGGGCAGGGTATGGTTTACGGAATTATGAGTTCCTACATATCCGACTTCTATCTCAATGTAATGCTTTTATCACCCATTTTTGTTTTGCTTTTAATGTTTTTTGCAAGAATATGGGATGCTATCAACGACCCGATTATGGGATACATTGTTGACCACTCAAATCCAAAGAAGGGCAAAATAAAATCATATTTGCTCTATACTCCGCTCCCCATTGCAATTTTAACACTTCTTTTGTTCTTTGCTCCGAATGTCGGAACTGTTCAAAAGATGATCTATGCAACTGTTACATACGTTGCCTGGGGTATGACCTACACTGCGTGCGACGTTCCTTTCTGGAGTCTTCCCAATGCGTTAACACCCAACGCTCAGGAAAGAGGCTCAATCATTTCTCTGGGAAGAACTGTTAACGGTGTCGGCGCCGCAATTCCGATGGCACTCTTTATGCTTCTCGGTCCAATTCTTGCCAAGAACAATCTTGCCGGAGTTGAACTTGAACAGAGAAAATATACAATTATTTCATTCATTTGCGCAATAGTCGGAACTATGCTACTCGTTATATCTTACTTTAAAACAAAAGAAAGAGTTAAGCTCCCCGTTCCTGCTAAAAAAGATAAAAATCAGCCAAACTCACTTAAAATCATTTTCTCATGCAAACCGCTTATGCTTACAGCGCTTATGGGTATTCTCTCTGCTGCAAGATATCTTTTCCAGGCGGGCGCAATTCACGTTGCAAGATACTCATTCTACATTGGAAAAGACTTAACAGGCTTAACAGGCGCAGACCTTGAAGCTGCGCTCCAGGGTAACCTATCAAAGGTTTCGCTTATTCTGTCACTTGCAAGTGCTGCAGGTATGTTTGGCGCAATGGTTGTTACAACGCCGCTTATCAAAAAGTTTTCATATAAGCAGATTATCATTGTTTCATCCCTTATGGGCTCAGCATCATCTCTTGCAATGTGGTTTATCGGATACGATCATTTCTGGGCATGCGTTCCCTGTATTCTTATTTCAACAATCCCCTGCGGAACAATTAACGTTTGCGCTTTCGCAATGACCGGTGACTGCCTTGACTATATGGAATGGAAAGAGGGAATTCGCTTAACAGGTCTCGGCTCAGCAATCCAGAGCTTTGTTACCAAGTTCGGAAACGCAATAGCAACCTCGGCAATAATCGTTATGTATATGGTTGTTAAACTGGATGTTGCTTCAATTTCTGCTTCTGTTACAGCTAATCCTATTGAACAGACTCATCTTGTCAGAACAGGCATGTTCTCAATCGTTTCACTTATTCCCGCAATTTCTCTTGCACTTTGCACAATTCCTATGTTCTTCTATAAATTAACCGGAGAAACAAAGGAAAGAATGGAAGCTGAACTTGCTCAGCAGAGAGCTGAAAAAGGAATTGAAATAGAAGCATAATTTTCATTAACAAACAGATTAAGCATCGAATTTTCGATGCTTTTTCTTTTGCCTAAAACAGCATTAATATTAGTATTTGAACATAAGAATAAATAAAAAAAGCTCTGCATATTATTACAGAGGTGGTTGAAATAAAAAAGATTTTTAAAAGCAGTAAAGCGCTCATATGCTTTGTTGCTTTTCTTTTGGTTCTGATAGTTATTTCATTTGATTTTTTCAGCAGCAGTGAAGTTCTTTCCCCTTCTCCGTCGCACATTGTTTTAACGAAATGGATTGGTAAAAACAAAAGAAAAACAGATATAGTTTTCACCGATATTGAAAAACAAACGCTCGTTCAGACAAAGCTCAAGCGCATTCCCTTTTCCCAGACCAAGTTTATCATTAAAACAAATAATCTTCGCTTTTCGCTATTTACTGACGGAAAAATCATATTCAAAAACACCGATAAAAAATTCAGCGGCTACGGTAAACACATACATATAATCGACATAAGCGATTTAAAAAAGAATGCTCAGTTATACCTTCTTTTAAGTCCTGTAAAAAACGAAAAAGGAAGAATTGAAAACAGTATTTATTTATCCTCAAACAACGATTTTTTGCTTGACCTTATCTTAAAAAATCAAAAAGCAATATTTCTTTTCATTCTCATTTTTATAATGGTTATTTCATCATTTATTATTGGAATTATAAAGTTAATTAAAAGAGATAAATCAGCACCGAAAATGCTTTATTTTTCGCTTTTTACTGCAATTATCGGCATCATAGTATTTTCCCAAAACGATATATCTCAGTTTGTTTTCAGCAATGATATAACCCGATACATTCTGCAAAAATCTTTATATTCATTACTCGGTGTTTTCGTTTCGGCTTTTCTTTGTTCAGTACTTAAAATCAGAAGCAAAATAACAATTTTTCTGAATGCTCTGATAATCTTTTATGCGGTTTTAAGAGTTATTTTATTCTTTGCTTTTCTTATACCGTTTTCCGACTTATCGTTTATATCTCATATATTGATGATACTGAGTATAATTTTTCCTATAATATTAAAACTCTGCCGATATACACGGCAGAGTTTTATATTACTATCTGTTTAATTCTTTTTTCTTATCCTGCCTTCTGCACCAATCAAGATACCAGATGTAGATAAGATAACATGCAAGTAATACGAAGAGAATAATCAGCGCTTTATTCAGAATATTTCTGATAATGCTATCAGTTATTGTTGCGTTTCCCAAAAACTGAAGCACCATCATATTTGATTCTTCTTTTTCGCCCTTAAGAGTTTTTCCGTTTTTCAGATAAATCTTTTTTGTTGAAGTATCATTATCCTTATAGTAATAAACCTTATATGCTTCGAGTGGTTCATTTTTCGTTTTATCAAAATCCTTATTTTTTTCAACATAAAGAGTTAAATCTTTATCGTCAAAAACTGTGTCTATTGACTTCGGCATAAGCATAAGCACATAGTTATTATACGAGGGCATATTCGGACTTATAGCAAGTTTTGTTCCGAGAACTAATACAAATAATACTAAAAGAGTAATTCCGAATACGATTGGAAGCTTTTGTTGAGTAGTTTTAGGAGTATTTTCCGATTTATCCTTTGCCATAGAATTTAATCCTTCTTTTCTTTCTTTTTCTTCTTTGCTTCGAGTTTTGCTTTAGCCTCGGCAACAATTCTCTCCTGCTCCTCGGCAGCATTCTTTTCTGCCTCTTCACGTTCTTTTTCTTTTCTAATATCTTCCTGGCGCTCTTTTTCTTCTTTTTCAGCTTTCTTTTTCAGGCGCTCTGCTTCAAGCTCTTCATCGCTCTTTGCAGGTGCTTTAACAACAAGAATATTTGAAACAAGAGCAACAACAAGAAGCGCTATTGCAACAAATATTCCCCAGGAAATACCGCCGCTGATATTATACAGCGAGATAGTTCCGAAATTGACAGCCGTTTGAGAATCTGCATTGCCCAGTCCGACAAGGAACATAACTGAACTTGCAACAGCAAATGCAATACTCAGTGCATCAAAAACAACCATTGCCTTTGTTTTAGGATGCTTAAATGTAAAAAGAATCAAAAAGAATGCAATAACGATAAATACTAAACTTAGTAGCATAAAGGTTATCGCCAACATTGAAAATGTCAGTAATCCGCTATTTGATTCATAAGCCATATTCGTGAAATACAAACTCTTATTTGCAAAAAAGTCTGATATAACATCAATGAGCGATTTTCCGTCTGTAAACAAACCTAATAAATCAATACCAATGCTATTTGTATCGCTTTTGAGATATGCCCACGGAAGAATAAATCCGATTGCAGGAAGAAATGAAAGTATTATTCTAAGTCTTCTCAGCTTTGTTCCCCATATAGAATATGAAAAGATATTCATTGATTTATAAAATGAAGCAAATTTTTTCTCCGATTTTTCGGCATCTTCTTCAAGCCTTCCCTCCCAGTTGAAATTGGGAATGCTTACTCCGCACTCAGAGCATTCGGCTTTCATATTATACCATTTCAGTTTTTTGCCGCAGTTAGGGCAGGTGCTTGCCATATTGAGCGCTCCTTCATAATTATTCATTATCATTTTATATTGTTTTTTGTATATTGTCAACAAAAAACTAATAAATCAATTTTCACTTATAACTATTGATTTAAATCTTTTCCTATGATAATATAGTATTAATATTAATTAATGAAATGAGGGAATATCTTTGGCTGAATCCATTGTTAATGATCAAGTTACTGCCGAAGAACTTGAAGTACTGGATAAACTTGCCTATACAAAAAAGAATTATCTGACTCCAAAAGAAATTGCCGCATATGTTCTGGTTAATTTCGGTCAGAAGAATTTAAGCCAGTTTATTGGTGCCTTCAAAGAATTCTTTATGATTCAGTTTTTAAAACTGAACACAACTGCATATGCAAACATAAATTTTTTCGCTTCAATTTACGATGCTGTTGATGATACTATCTCCGGACTCATTATCGACAGAACGCGTACCCGTTGGGGACGAATACGACCGTTTTTCATACTTCCCCTGCCCCTATGGGTTCTCGGCGGATATATGATGTTTACAGCGCCCTCGGGCTTCAGTTCAACCCAGAAAACCATTTGGGCAACGGTTGCCATAGTCATTTACGGACTTGGAATGAGTTATTTCGGCGCATGGGGACTGATGATATATAACATAACCCCAAACACCAACGAGCGAAACAATCTTATAACAATAACAAAGTTCTTTGAGCTTTTCGGAACATGGCTTCCCTCGCTTGTTCCCGTTCTTGTTACCCTTCTTCCGAAAGTAAACAGTAAAATAACAATGAAGGGCGTTTACAGCGGATTTGCTTACTTTATGCTTATTCTTGCCGCTGCATTTTCGGTTTTCGGATTCTTCAATATGCGTGAAAGAGTTCCGCTGATGAGCCGAGAGGAAATGAGAGAAACCTCAGTTCTTGAATCAATTAAAAACATATTCACTAACAGACCGCTTTTTGCTATTATTTTTGCGGAGTTCTTCAACTCCTTCAAATCAGTCGGCGGTTCCTCGGAGCAGTATTTCTGGCTCAACAATACAGGCTCTCTTTTAAATCAGACAGTTTGCGGACTGTTTACAGGTATTCCGAACTACATAATGGTTCCCGTTGCTGCAAAGCTCGTTAAGAAATTCGGAGCAAGAGCAACGGCAATCGGTGCAGGTCTTTTCGGTTTTATTGCATATATGGGACTATTCTTTATTGGATATCATCCTTTCGGACAGACCTTTGAAGATAATAAAATTCTCAATCTTGCATTTGTTATTTTCGGACTTACAATCTGCGGACTTCCGAATAAAATTATTACTGTTGCCAATCCGATATTAAGTGCGGAAGCGCTTGACTGGATGGAATGGAAACACGGAATGAGAAATGAAGCTCTTGTTACAACTGTTCAGGGCTATTTCACAAAGCTTGCAACCTCTGTTACAGGATGGCTTTCAGGTATGGTTTTAACCTGGATTCACTATGTTCCGCTTACTGACTCAATCGGAAACGCAATTCCTCAGACAGACCCATCAATGCTTACGGGAATATGGGCAATTTTCTGTATTCTTCCCGCACTTGCAAGAGGACTTTACGGAGTTATGTTTATTCTCTACCCAATTCACGGACAGCTTCAACAGGAAATGATTGTTGAGCTTGCCGACATCAGAGCAAACAGACTTCACGAACAGAATAAATTACAGTCAGAGCTCTCGGGCGATGCTGAATAATTAAGAACTATTAACAATAAGGAGAAAATTTTATGGCACCATTCATCCTAACAATTGTTTCTGGATTAGTTGCAGTAGGGTTTGCATTATATACTGCGCTATTCATCAACAAACAAGATGCCGGAAACGAAAAAATGAGAGAAATCTCGGAAAACATTGCCTCAGGTGCAAAAGCCTTTCTGTTTTCTGAATATAAAATTCTCGTTATCTTTGCAGCGGTTCTGTTTATCCTTATATCAATACTGATAAATTTCGCAACTGCGGTATGCTTCCTTGTAGGCGCACTTTTCTCAACTCTTGCAGGCTACTTTGGAATGAGCGTTGCAACGAAAGCAAATGTTCGAACAGCTCAGGCTGCTAAAACTAAGGGACTCAGCGGAGCTCTTAAAATAGCATTCGGCGGCGGCGCAGTTATGGGACTTAGCGTTGTTGGTCTCGGTGTTATTGGCATAAGCCTTATCTTCCTTATTCTCTATAAAACAACAAACCTTGTCAGCGATTCAACCGCACTCAGCATTTTAACAGGATTCAGCCTCGGTGCTTCTTCAATAGCTCTTTTTGCAAGAGTTGGCGGAGGAATTTATACAAAGGCTGCAGATGTTGGCGCCGACCTTGTAGGTAAGGTTGAGGCAGGTCTTCCTGAGGACGACCCGAGAAACCCTGCTACAATCGCAGATAATGTTGGAGATAACGTTGGTGACGTTGCTGGTATGGGCGCAGACTTATTCGAATCATATGTTGGCTCAATTATATCAGCTATAACCCTCGCTTTTGCTTCATTCGTTGATTCAAGCAGAATTAATGCTGCACTGTATCCCCTTATTCTTTGCTCAATCGGAATCTTTGCTTCTGTTTTCTCAACCTTCATTGTTGCAAATTCAAAGGGCGAAGATCCCCAGAAAGCTCTCAATATCGGCGAATATTTTACAACCGCATTCGTTTTGATTTCAAGCTGTATTTTAAGCAAAGTAATGCTCGGCGGTTTTCGCGGCTTCTGGTGCGTTTTTGCAGGACTTGCTGTCGGAACGCTTATCGGAAAATTAACCGAGGTTTATACCTCAGAAAAATATAAAACAGTTAAAGATATTGCAGAATCCTCAAAAACAGGAACTGCAACAAATATCATCAGCGGTCTTTCAGCAGGTATGAGATCAACCGCATTCCCGATAATTTTCATCGCAATCGGTATTCTTATTTCATATAAATGCTTTGGACTTTACGGTATTGCGCTTGCCGCAGTTGGTATGCTTTCAACAACCGGAACAACAGTTGCTGTTGACGCATACGGACCTATTGCAGATAATGCAGGCGGAATTGCTGAAATGAGTGAGCTTGAGCCAGAAGTAAGAGAGATAACCGATAAGCTTGATTCAGTCGGTAACACAACTGCTGCAATCGGTAAAGGCTTTGCAATCGGCTCTGCTGCGCTTACAGCGCTTGCTCTCTTCGCTTCATATGCTCAGTCTGCAGGAATCAGTTCAAGCGGAATGAGCATACTTGATGCAAAGGTTGTTGTTGGACTGTTCATCGGCGGAATGCTTCCCTTCCTCTTCTCTGCTTTCACAATGAGCAGCGTTGGAAAGGCAGCAAACAAAATGATTGAAGAGGTTCGTTCTCAGTTCAGAGAAAAGCCCGGTATTCTTGAAGGAACAGAAAAACCCGACTATAAAAAATGCGTTGCTATTTCAACAAAAGCCGCACTTCACGAAATGGTGCTTCCGGGAATTATGGCAATCGTTACTCCTATTCTTGTTGGTTTCTTCCTCGGCGTTGAAAGCCTTGGCGGACTTCTTGCAGGTTCACTTGTTTCGGGCGTTATGATGGCAATCTTTATGGCTAATTCAGGCGGTGCATGGGATAATGCCAAGAAGTACATAGAAAGCCTTAAAGACGGCGGAAAAGGCAGCGAAGCCCATAAGGCGGCAGTTGTCGGAGATACCGTAGGCGATCCATTCAAAGATACTTCAGGACCTTCAATCAACATTCTTATTAAACTTATGACAATCGTTTCCCTTGTTTTTGCAGTTGCATTCATCAAGGTCAACGGCGGAAACGGAATAATTCACTTCTAACAAAAACTCCCGACAATTTTTGTCGGGAGTTTTTTAATGAATACTGAAAACTTAAAACTTAAGAATGAATAATATTTGTTACTCGCTGCGCTCAAACAATTAATTATGCACTTTGATATTAATCTCCTCAGAGATTAATATCAAGTTCTATGGGGCAGTGATCTGAGCCCATTATTTCAGTATGTATTTTTGCGTCAACAAGTTTATCATTGAGAGAAGAAGATGTTATGAAATAATCAATTCTCCATCCTGCGTTCTTTTCGCGGGATTTAAACATATATGACCACCAGGAATAGATGCTTTCCTTATCAGGATAGAAAAATCTGAATGTATCGGTAAAACCGCTGTTTAAAACATTGCTCATTTTTTCTCTTTCCTGATCGGTAAAACCAGCGTTAAAATGATTAGTTTTCGGATTTTTAAGGTCTATTTCCTTATGGGCAACATTGAGGTCTCCGCAATAGATAACCGGTTTCTTTTCATCAAGCGCCTTTATATATGAAAGAAAATCATCCTCCCAAACCATTCTGTAATCAAGTCTGAGAAGTTCTCTTTTTGAATTGGGAACATAAACAGTTATAAAATAAAAATCCTCGAATTCAAGGGTTATAACTCTTCCCTCTTTATCGTGCTCTTCAATGCCTAAACCGTAGGTTACGGAGATGGGCTCTTTTTTGCTAAAAATCGCAGTTCCCGAATAGCCCTTTTTTTCGGCATAATTCCAATATGAATAGTATCCCTCGGGAGTAAATACGGCAGGACCATCGTTGAGCTTCGTTTCCTGAAGGCAGAATATGTCTGCATCTATATCATTAAAAAAATTATTAAACCCTTTTGTTATACAGGCTCTGAGGCCGTTAACATTCCAGGATATACATTTCATTATAATCACCAAACCTTTCTGCATCCCTTGCTTAAGGGAGGTGGCGGCAAAGCCGTCGGAGGAATAAAACACCTTTTTTCATTAATATAACACATTGATAAAACCTTTTCAATGTGTTATTATTTTATAGGTGATTAGATGAGAAAAACTATTTCAGTTGTTTTATGCGCCGCTGCATTTATATATACTATCTGGTATATGCATTTCGGAACGCCATATAAAAACAGCGGAGCGCTTTCAACTATTGGAATTGAGCATAAGGGATTATTTGTTATCTGGGGCGTTCTGACATTCTCAGCGCTGGCGTTTTCAGTAACTCTCGCATATAAAAGATATTTAAAAACAAAAGTATATGTTCCCCTGCTGATTGTTTCAGGCATTGGTATGGCGGCATTTCTTATTTTTGATTTTGATTATGATGTAAGGCTTAATTATTTTTTGCACTGCGCAGGCTCGCTTATATTTTCTATCACTATGGGAACAACTCTGTTTTTGCTTTTTCTTCTGTGTTATAAAAAAGAAAAAGTATTTATGATTTTTACATATCTAAGTGCAGCAGTTCTTCTCATTGATTTATTAATGCTTTTGATATTCAAAGAAAATGCACTCATTGAATCGCTGCCGATTTTTGCAGGATATATTATGCTTTCTATTGTAAATTTAGGGAGGGATAAG
The DNA here is from genome assembly GCA_017445905.1 of Eubacterium sp. Taxonomy (GTDB): domain Bacteria; phylum Bacillota; class Clostridia; order Oscillospirales; family Acutalibacteraceae; genus Eubacterium_R. Next base: position 102,344 of record JAFSRX010000013.1, on the reverse strand, counting down.
GTTGAAATTAAACGATAAACTAAATAATCTTAATAATTATCCCTTTCATATGCCGGGGCATAAGAGAAACGAAAAATTCGATATAACAGGAAGTGAAATTGATATAACCGAAATTGAGGGCTTTGATAATCTCCACGATGCAAAGGGTGTTTTGCTTGATATTGAAAACAATTTGAAGAATATTTATAAAAGCAAAAAATCCTTTATGCTTGTCAACGGCTCAACTGTTGGTATTCTTTCGGCAATCTTCGCAGTGTGCAGCGAGGGAGATACGGTAATAATTGCGAGAAACTGCCATAAAAGTGTTTTTAACGCTTGTATGCTGAGAAGGCTCAAAGTTGTTTATATCGAGCCTGAATTCGACGAGGAAAACGGATTTTATAAAAGAATAACTCAAAGCGCTGTTGATGAGGCAATAAAAAACCACAGCGAAGCAAAGGCGCTTATTGTAACCTCGCCGACATATGAGGGATATGCTTCTCAAATAAACTCTTCAATTCCGCTTATAATTGATGCGGCACACGGAGCGCATTTTTCGCTCGGTAAATTCCCGAAATATCCAAAGGGCGACATTGTTGTTTCAAGCCTTCATAAAACCCTTCCTGCGCTTACACAGACGGCAGTTTTAAATGTTTATAATGATAACTACATATCAAAGGCAAAGCTCTATCTCGATATCTTTGAAACGAGCTCACCGAGTTATGTTTTAATGAATTCAGTTGAAAAATGCTGCGATTTTATTGAGAATAACAAAAGCGAATTTGATGATTATTATAACAGGCTTTCTTCATTTCATTCACTAAAGCTCAGTAAACTTAAAATCAGAAAGACTGACGATAAATCAAAGATTATTGTTTCAACTGCTTCTTCAACAATTTCGGGCAAACGCCTTGCTCAAATGCTCAGAGATGATTTTAAGATTGAAGTTGAGGCGTACAGCAAGAACTATGTTATACTAATGTCTTCTGTTGCAGACAGCGAAAAAGCTTTCAGAAATCTTAAAACAGCGCTTTTAACAATAGACGATGCAAATTATGAGGTTGTAAGTGCTGAGTCTATTCCGTTCAAAAAGCCCCCCTGCCCTGACAAAGCTATGATTATCAGCATTGATGATGATTCAGAGCAAACCGATTTTGATAAATCAATAAACAAAATTGCAAACGAATTTGTTTTTGCATATCCGCCCGATATTCCGCTTATTGTTCCCGGTGAGATTATAACGAAAGAGATTGAAAGCTACATAAAAGAACTAAAGCGCTTTAACGTTAATGTTATAAGTGACAGCGGTTTATTCCCCGATAAGATATTGACAAAATTAAACAGATAAATTATAATACAAGCGAAATAAATATTAGGAGTGATACCAATGAAGAGAATTAAAACTTTAAGCTCAAAGAATCTTTGCGAGTCAGCAAAGAAGGGCGGCTGCGGTGAGTGCCAGACTTCTTGCCAGTCAGCAAGCAAAACTTCTTGCTCAGTTGCAAATCAGAAATGCGAGCATGAGAGCAAATAACTAATCCGGATTTACGGCGGTTTTACCGCCGTTTTTCTATATAAATTGATTGAGCGAAGCGAGTAACTTAATTGCTCCCCTTGCCAAAGGGGAGATGTCGTCCACTGGTAATAAGAAATGACTAACAGCTTTTTGGACGACAGAGGAGATGGTCGTTGCCTTTAGTATGGGTTGCAGATAGGTGTTCGAAACTTGTGTGACCATCCCTCCACCGCAAGCGGTCCCCCTCCCTTTAACAAGGGAGGCAAATAGGTTTGGAGATAATAATGATACATTCATATAAAATGAACGGATATAATATCATAATCGACCAGAACAGCGGATGCGTTCACTGTGTTGATGAGGTTGCTTTTGATATTATCAATATGTTTGAAGAAAAAACTAAAGAAGAAATAACCTCTTTTATTCTTAAAAAATACGCTGACAGAGCAGATGTTACAAAAGAGGATATAAATGACTGCTTTTCGGATATTGAAGAGCTGAAAAAAGAAGGAAGACTCTTTGCAGAAGATACCTTTGAGCCGCTTGCAGCTGAATTTAAACAGCGCCAGAGCGTTATCAAAGCAATATGCCTTCATGTTGCCCACGGCTGTAACTTGAACTGCGAATACTGTTTTGCAGGCAAGGGCGAATACGGCGGAAGCGATAAAGGTTTAATGAGCCTTGAGGTTGGCAAAAAGGCGCTTGATTTCCTTGTTGAAAACAGTGGAACAAGAAAAAATCTTGAAGTTGACTTTTTCGGCGGCGAGCCTCTTTTAAACTGGGAGGTCTGCAAAGAGCTTGTTAAATACGGTCGTGAGCTTGAAAAGAAGCATAACAAAAATTTCCGTTTTACTTTAACAACAAACGGCGTTTTAGTTGATGACGAGGTTATTGATTTCTGTAACAAAGAAATGGGTAATGTTGTTTTATCGCTTGACGGAAGAAAAGATATTCACGATAACCTGCGCAAAACGCCAAACGGCAAAGGCTCATATGATTTAATCGTTGACAAATTCAAAAAATTTGCCGATTCAAGAGAACAGAAAAACTATTATATAAGAGGAACATACACTCACTTTAACACTGATTTTTCAAAGGATTTAATCCATATGGCAGACCTCGGCTTCAAAGAGCTTTCCGTTGAACCTGTTGTTTGTTCCCCTGATGAGCCCTATGCACTCAAACAAGATGATTTGCCGATACTCAAAGAGCAGTATGAAATTCTTGCAAACGAAATGCTCAGAAGATACAGAAAAGGAAACGGCTTCACCTTCTATCACTATATGATTGATTTAGACGGCGGACCCTGTATTGTTAAAAGAGTAAGCGGCTGCGGAGTCGGATGCGAATATATGGCAATAACTCCAAGCGGTGAACTTTATCCCTGCCATCAGTTTGTTGGTGACGAAAACTTTAAACTCGGAACTATTTTTGACGGAGTAACAAATCCAGAAGTTCTTGAGCAATTTAAATCCTGCAATGTTTATTCTCATAAGGAGTGCAAGGATTGTTTTGCAAAGCTCTACTGCTCAGGAGGATGCGCTGCAAATGCTTATCATACAACAGGAAGCGTTAACGGCGTTTATGATTTCGGCTGCGAACTCCACAGAAAGCGTATTGAGTGTGCAATAATGCTTAAGGTTGCCGAATTCGAACACAACAAGCCTTAAATCCTATATTTCACGCCCCTTTTCCCGCTTTTTGTCTTACCATACGATAGTATGCTTGCGCCAAAAAGCGAAAAAATGAACGCAAACTATAAGATTTAAAGTGCTTAGCAGTTTTGCCCTGTTCATTTTTTATAAAGACAAGGCAAAGCGGTGCAGCAAGGCTGGCGCCTTGCAAGGCGCTTTAACGCAGTATTTGTAAAAAAAGGGACGGACAAAACCTTATTGTGTTCAAATTTGGCAACCTCAGGTCGCCGAAGCTGAAGAAAACTTAAAAGTTGAATACTGATGATATGAAAGTTAAAAAAATTGATAATGGCAAGTCTTTTGACTGGAGCCTAACTGCCGAAAGCTATGCTAAATACAGAGATATATATCCCTCAGTTTTATATGATGAACTAAAAAAACTCGGCGTTGCTTCAAACAGAACATCATGGCTTGATATCGGCACTGGTACGGGAGTGCTGCCAAAGAATTTGTATAATGAGAATTCTGAAATCTTTGGCGTTGATATTTCAGAAGAGCAGATAAAATTCGCTAAAAAGCTCGCAAAAGAAAACAATCAAAAAATCCAGTTTATTTCCTGCCCTGCTGAAGAAACAGGATTTGAAGATAACAGTTTTGATTTCATAACCGCAGCGCAGTGCTTCTGGTATTTTGACAGAGATAAAATTAAAAACGAAATTCAAAGACTTCTGAAACCCAAAGGACTGTTCATAAAGGTTTATTTAACCTATACTCTTGATGATGAAATCGCATATAAAAGCCATAAACTGATTAAAGAATACAACCGTTCGTGGACTCCGGGTAAAAGCGGCTCAAGGGATATGTTTGACGATTTATTTGAGGGCAGAGTTACAAAGGAATTTGACTGCTCAATTTCATTCAACCGCAAAAGCTGGCACGGAAGGATGTGCGCCTGCAGAGGAACTCTTGCTTCAATGGACAGGGAAACTTTCGAGGAATGGAACAGTGCTCATATAAAAATGCTTGAAAATTATCCTTATGAGTTTGAAATAAAGCATAAGTTATACTTAACGTATTTTTGTATAAAGTAATGAAAAATATTAACAATCTTTGATTTTTGTTGACAGTAAAATATTAATATAATATAATAACTTTGTTAAAAATTGAACAAGTAGGAGGCTTATTATGGGACTTACAATAGCGCAAAAAATTATTAAAGCGCATCTTGTTGAAGGTGAAATGAAAGTCGGATCAGAAATCGGACTTCGCATTGACCAAACACTTACTCAGGATGCAACAGGCACTATGGCATATCTCGAATTTGAGGCCATGGGCGTTGACAGAGTTAAAACAGAGCGTTCGGTTGCTTATATCGACCACAACACTCTTCAAACAGGCTTTGAAAATGCTGATGACCACAGATTCATTCAGACTGTAACAAAGAAACACGGAATATATTTCTCTCGTCCGGGTAACGGAATCTGTCACCAGGTTCACCTTGAGAGATTCGGTATTCCTGGCAAAACCTTAATCGGCTCGGACAGCCATACCCCAACCTGCGGCGGTATCGGAATGCTTGCAATGGGTGCCGGCGGACTTGATGTTGCAGTTGCAATGGGCGGTGGAACATATTATATTCCTATGCCGAAAATGACAAAGATCAACTTAACAGGTTATTTAAAACCCTGGGTTTCTGCAAAAGACGTTATTCTTGAAGTTCTTCGCATTATGAGCGTTAAGGGCGGAGTAGGAAAAATCGTTGAATATGCAGGCGAAGGCGTTAAAACTCTTTCAGTTCCCGAAAGGGCAACAATAACAAATATGGGCGCAGAGCTCGGCGCAACAACTTCAATCTTCCCATCTGATGAAATAACTCTTGCTTTCCTTAAAGCACAGGGAAGAGAAAATGACTGGGTAGAGCTTGTTTCAGACCCCGATGCAGAATATGATGAAGTTATCGACATAGATTTATGCTCATTAACTCCTATGGCTGCATGTCCTCATATGCCCGATAACGTTAAAACAACTGATGAAATCGGAAAAATCAAGGTTGACCAGGTTGCTATCGGTTCATGCACAAACTCATCCTTCGTTGATATGATGAAGGTTGCATCAATCCTCAAGGGCAAAACAGTCTGTCCTACAGTTTCCCTTTGCATTGCACCAGGCTCAAAACAGGTTCTTAATATGCTCGCACTCAACGGAGCACTTTCAGATATGATTAATGCCGGCGCAAGAATTCTTGAATCAGCATGCGGACCTTGTATCGGCATGGGTCAGAGTCCGAACAGCGCAGGTGTTTCACTGAGAACCTTCAACAGAAACTTTGAAGGAAGAAGCGGAACAAAGGACGGTCAGATATATCTTGTATCTCCCGAGGTTGCAGCTGCTTCTGCTTTAACAGGATATTTAACCGATCCGAGAGACCTCGGCGAAGCTCCTTCAATTTCAATGCCAGAGCACTTCATTATCAATGATAATATGATTGAAGCTCCGGCAACTCCGGAAGAGGCAAAGGATGTTGAAGTTTTAAGAGGACCAAACATCAAGCCTTTCCCGAAGACTGAGCCGCTTCCCGAGAGCATTGCTGCTAAGGCAGTCTTAAAAGTCGGCGACAATATAACAACCGACCACATTATGCCCGCAGGTGCAAAAATACTCCCCTACCGTTCAAATATTCCTCACCTCTCACAGTACTGCTTCGGAGTATGCGATGAAACATTCCCTGAGAGAATCAAGGCTGAGGGCAAGGGATTTGTTATCGGCGGTGCAAACTACGGACAAGGCTCATCAAGAGAGCATGCTGCATTAGTTCCGCTTTATCTCGGAGTTAAGGCTGTTATAACAAAGAGCTTTGCAAGAATCCACGTTGCAAACCTTGTTAATGCAGGTATTCTTCCTTTCACATTTGCAAATGAAGAGGATTATGATAAGATTTCTCAGGGCGACGAGCTTGAGCTTGCAGATATCAGAGACTGCATTGAAAATAACAAGCAGGTTGTTCTTAAAAATATAACAAAGAATGAAGAATACAAACTTGATTCTTCTCACTTATCAGTAAGACAGAGAGCAATGCTTCTCTGCGGCGGACTTCTCGATTATACAAGAGAGATGAATAAATAAGTTGCAAGTTCCGAGTTCCGAGTTCCGAGCTGTTGGTTACTCGCTTCGCTCGAAAAATAAAATAGTTTAATAAGGAGTTTAAAAATGACTGATATTGAAAACAAGGCAATAGAGGAAGCTGTTGCTAAATTCCGTTCACTTATGGAAACTCAGCTTGAAAGAGCAAAAAGAATTAAAGAGGACAAGGATTTCAAAGACTTCGATTCACTTGATAAAATTGTTATCGGTATCTGCGGCGGTGACGGCATTGGTCCCATCATCACCAAAGAGAGCCAGAGAGTTATTGAATTTCTCTTAAAGGATAAAGTTGAAAGCGGTAAGATTGAGTTCAAGGTTATCGATGGACTCACCATTGAAAACCGTGCTGCAGTCGGAAAGGCAATTCCCGATGATGTTCTTGCCGAACTTAAAAAATGCGACGTTATTCTTAAAGGTCCAACAACAACTCCACGTCAGGGTGATCCGTGGCCAAATGTTGAATCAGCAAATGTTGCAATGAGAAAAGAGCTTGACCTCTTTGCTAATATGCGTCCTGTTAAAGTTCCTGAGGAAGGAATTGACTGGACCTTCTTCCGTGAGAATACCGAGGGCGGATATGCTGTTGGTTCACACGGTGTAAACATTACAGATGACCTTGCAGTTGATTTCACAGTTGCCTCCCAGGAAGGCTGCGAAAGAATTGCAAAGCTCGCATATGACTATGCTCAGAGAAATAACAAGGGCAAGGTTTCAATCATAACAAAAGCAAATATCATCAAAACCACAGACGGAAAATTCCTCAACACTGCTAAGAAAATCGGCGAGGAATATCCCGATATCGTAACTGATGACTGGTATGTTGATATAACAACTGCAAAACTTATCGACCCTGCAAGAAGACGCGACTTCAAAGTTTTCGTTCTTCCTAATCTCTACGGCGATATCATAACTGATGAAGCTGCTGAATTCCAGGGTGGCGTCGGAACTGCGGGTTCAGCTAACATCGGTAAGAAATACGCTATGTTTGAAGCAATTCACGGCTCAGCTCCGAGAATGATCAGCGAAGGAAGAGGTCAGTATGCCGACCCATGCTCAATGCTCAGAGCAACTGTTATGCTTCTCTCTCACATAGGATATCAGAAGGAAGCAGATGCACTTGAAAAAGCTCTCGACATTTGTATGTTCGAAGAGAAAAAGCTTGTTATTACAGGAAGAGATACAGGCTGCACCTGCGAAGAATTCGGTAACTATGTTATGGATACAATAACCAAAATAATGAAATAAGCCAAGTCCCTAAACTAATTTATAGGTGATGATAAAATGGAAAAAAATGATATATCTATTTCCGTTATAAAAAGACTCCCGCGTTACTATAGATTTCTTGAAAACTTAAAAAACAACGGCATAGTCAGAATAAGCTCTAAGGAGCTTGCTGAAAGAATGGGGCTGACTGCTTCCCAGATTCGCCACGATTTTAACTGTTTCGGCGGATTCGGTCAGCAGGGATACGGATATAATGTTCCCGAATTATACAACAGAATCGGCGAAATTCTTTGTATTGATAGCGAAACAAAAACCATTCTTATTGGCGCAGGAAACCTTGGAAAAGCTATTGCTTCAAAGGTTCTCGTCGGAGACAGAGGCTTCAAACTTGTTGGGATTTTCGACAAAAACGAAGCGATTTCGGGTAAGGTTATTAAAGGAATCCCTGTAAGGCATATCAATTATCTTGAAAACTTCTGTATTGATAATGCTCCCGAATGTGCAATAATCTGTATTCCTTCAAACGATATGAAGGAGCTTACTGATTTACTTTGCAAGCTCGGTATAAAATACTTTTGGAACTTTTCAAACTATGATATTGCCATGGCTCATCCCGAGGTGCTTGTTGAAAGCGTTCATTTATCTGATTCTTTGATGACGCTCAGCTATCTTGCCAACAGCAAAGACGAGGAATAAGCATGGAAAAGATAACTAATAAAGAAATAATTGATGTTGTTAAGTTTTCCGACGACAAATTGATATTTGTTCAGCGAAATCCTATGAGCGATCCAACACAGTTCAAAGCTGATTACTACATAATCAATTTTTCAACAGGAGTCAGAGAAGTTGTAACAAAGAAAGCCTATCTCTTAAAAAAGTTCGGCGCGGCGCACGAAAAAATCTGTGAAACGATAAGTGATTTTATCAAATGCCAGGCGATGATTTTAAAGGATAAATCTGTTTTGGTTGTTTTTCCTAACGGGCAAATCGGTCTTTTTGACGGAGAAGGCAATCTGATGTGGAATAAAGAACTCAGCTACAATAATTCTCCTGTATTCTCGCTTGCCGAGGATGAAGACGCCTTCTGGTGCGTTTGCAAGGACGAAAACAGCGTTATGCGATACTCGACGGATAATTTCACCGTTGATATCAGAATCGGCTCAAAAGAGGCTCAGACCTTCGCTCAGCCAATCTTTCTTTCAGCTGATGAAAAATATGTTTATGTTTGTTGCGGTAATCGAGTCAGAAGAATAGACAAGCAATCCCTGATTGTTGACGATATCAATGACTATTATCCAAATCTCAACAGGTTCTACAGATTCAAAGATGTTTCGATTATCTGTTGCAGCGACGGATTATATTTTGATAATTAAAAAAACCTCACATCTCATTTGAAGATGTGAGGTTTTAAATTATTAATCATCCAGTTCCTGTTCGTGATAAAGAATTTTTCCTGAGCTTCTCTGAATTTTATATTCATAGCTGTATTTTTTGCCGTTTTTCTTTGCTTCAAATTCAATATTCCAGACAGATTTACCTTTATAAGTATCCTTTTCAATTTCATAATCATAAATCTTGGATTTATTAATCTTATAAGTCTTTTCTGCGTGATTCAAAGCAATGCTCTTTGCCTTTGCTTTGGATATCGGATTTTTTGCTTTTTTCGGAATACTGACTGAGCCTTTAACGGTTCCGTATTCTTTAGTTCCTTTTTTACGGACTTTGCTGATGCGGAAATTATACTTCTTCCCTGTTTTATAACTCTTGATTTTGAAGTTTATTTCATCATCGTCGTAGGAAATAATGCTTGTTTTATAGGTTTTTCCCGAAGTATCCTTGACAGTTACTTTCGGAGTTCCCTTCCACGAGACATCTCCGATAAATTCAACCTCAACCTTGCCCGAGCCTTTATATTCAACATCCTCTTTTTTCGGAGTTGTTGCAAATGCGACAGTACTTGAAAAAACTGTTAAAGCAACGCATGCAGTTGAAATAATAGCGGATATAGTTTTTTTCATTTTCTTTTTCATAATTTTTCTCCTTTCAGAATATATCATTTGTCATATGAGGATTCTTCTCCCCTATGTCACTTGCATTATATATCTAAAAAATTAGAATAACATTAGAAATGAAGCTATTATATAAAAAATGCGCTGTTTGACAGCGCATTTTATTATTACTATTTACTTTTTACTGCTTTAACATTGCTCCAGGAGCTGTGTTTTTTGCTGTCTCCAACTTTCTTATAACTTCTGACTTTAATATAATAAGTTACGCCTTTTGTGAAGTTTTTGCCTACATAGGACGTTTTCTTTTTCGAAGAGATAATCTTTTTTGCTACAACATTGTTGAATGCTTTATCCCTTGAATACCAGATTTCATATCCATCCTCAAAGCCGTCTGCCGAAGTCCATACCGCCTTGATTTTTGTTGCTGACGGTGAAGAAAGTGATTTCAGAGTAACCTTTCCTGGTTTCAGTCTTACTGTTGCAGTATTGCTCTTTGCTCCAAGTTTAACCTTTGAGTCAGAAACATACGCACGAACAACAAAGGCATATTTAGCCGCGCTGATAAGATTTTTAACAGTGGCTGAATTCTTATTTACTCCTTTAACGGTTTTCCTTAATATATACTTTTTCTTAGCAGAATTATAACTATATATTTTATATCCGACAGCATCTTCAACCGTATTCCACTTCAGTTTTACACTATTCGCACCGTATGAGCTGACTTGAAGATTCTTTGCTTTTTCGGGAAGAGTAAATCTTGAACTCTTCTTTGAATAATCCCTCCATTTTTTTGAAGAATAAGCCTTGACCCTGACTCTGTATTTATTTCCCGGCGAGAGGTTTCTAAGCGTTGCACTGTTGGTTGTAACAGTTTTATCAAACGTTGTTCCTTTGGTTAAATTCTTAATATCTATATAGTATTTTGTAGCGCCTGAAAACTTTTTCCACTTATATGAAAGAGTTGTTTTCGTTCTCTTTGTAAGGACTAAGCCCTTAACTGCGTTTTCATTCTCATCATCGCCGCTATCAATAACATCGGGATATGATTCTCTCTCAGAGGATTCAGCTTCTCCCTTTTTACATCTGCTCGCAGGCATATTTTTAAATACAGGAATATAGAAGGTTTTCTTACTCTTGATAACAGAGGCATTTTTATATGCTCTATACAAAATCGCAGCAGCATTTTCAGCACCGTTGACATTGGTCATATATTCATGTCCATACAGCGACGGAGATTCCTTGTTGACATTGAATTTTTGAAGATATCCCGTAAACTGATATTTAAGATATCCGTCAGCAATAAACTCGGCGCCATAGTAGATTGTTTTATATGGATTAGTCCACGGCCTGCCATAATTCAAATATCTTGTATTACAATCTTCTTTAAGAATATATCCTACAGCTCCGCCCTTTGTATAAGTTCCCGAATATTTATTATAAAGTCTTACCTTATAGTATTTACCCTTTGAAGAAATATAGCACATATTATGGCCGGCAGAAACAGAAGTCTTGTCCCCTGTTCCTTTTTTATTTGTTGAATCATATTCAGAATAAAGGGTTGTTTTTTTAGCGGCAGTCATACATCCGCTTGCCCAGTGAAGTCCGTCGCTCGCGGTTGAATAAGCGCCGATACTATAGTAGTTATATATTCCGTAAAAAGGCTCTCTTGTTCCGCAGGTTCCGCCCACTGATGGAGTTGTTGAGCCAACCTCCTGAACAATTTTCGCTGCCAGATAATACGAACTGAGTCCGCTGTTTTCAGCTGCTTTTTTTATTGCAGTTGAATATTTTACCTTATTTCCGTCGGAATTATAATATGTTTTATCCTTTAATTCGGTTGTTTTATATTTTATGTATGAATCCTTCATCCAGGTTGTTGAGATGATTGATTCAATTCCGCTTTTTGTCTGAGAAGAGTTATATTTAACAGACTCAAACTGAAAAATATGCTTTTCATCAAGCCAGTTTCTTGGGTCCATATAATACTTAACAGTTGATTCAGAAGCAGCGTAGCCTCCATCCATCTGGTTAGAGCGTGGAGAGCGTTCTCCATCTACAGCACTCTGCCAGTCAAGGTCCGTTCTAAACGGTTTGAAAACCCAGTTTGGATATTTTTCGTGTAGTTCAACAAGGTCATCAACATAACTTTTCGGGAAGCCTTTGTCGAGGAGCTGCTGTTTATAAGTTTTTGCATATGAATCAATGGGCACAGCAAAAATACTGAGCGCCATTACTAAACACATAATTAAAGATGCAATTCTTTTCATTATTTATCCCACCTATTAAAGTGTTGTTAATTAATGATAACATTTTGTAATATTTTTGTCAAATATCTTTATATTTCTTGATATTAATTATATTATTGTGTATAATTCAAGTGAAAGAAGTCGAAAAGAGGGTTTAATTTGGATATAAATAATTCTCAGGTAAGAAAAAATATAGCAGATAATCTTAAAAAGTTAAGAAAAGAATATGATATAACTCAGAAAAATGTTTCAGATGTTCTCGGAATAGACGCCTCATCATACAGAAACTGGGAAAACGAAAGATCAACACCCAGCATATCGGCTCTTTATGAGCTTTCAAAAATATTCAGGGTATCTGTTGATGATTTATGTGGCATTGAATCAGATAAAAAAGGAAATCTCACTGTTGCAAACAAATCAGACAGCTTCAACAAAAGCATTTACGGGGAGAGCAAAATAACCGATCTTGACGCATATGAAAAACAACTTGTTATGCAAATCAGAAGACTGACTAATGAGGATAAAAGAAAAGTCGGAAAATGCATTTCTGATTTACTTGAAAACAAATAAAAAAATCCAACTCATATGAGTTGGAAATTTTTTTATTTAAAGAATAAAGGAAGTTTTTCAAGGAAAACAATATCTTTTCTTGATGCGCTGTCGCCCTCTGCAAGAGGCGCACACATTGCAACAATATTTCCGTCAAACTTCTTAACAAGCTCTTCAACCGCTTTAAGACTTTCGCCGGTTGAAATAACATCATCAACGATTAGAACTCTTTTTCCTGTGAGTAAATCTCCGTCCTCGTGGCCGAGATAAAGGGTTTGTTCTTTCTGAGTTGTTATTGAACGAACGCTGACTTTAACAGGATTATCCATATAAACCTTAACGCCTTTTCTTGCAACAATATATTTCTTGCCGCTCTGCTTACTCATCTCATATGCAAGAGGAATTGATTTAGCCTCCGGAGTAACAATATAATCAAATTCCGGAACCTTTTTAAGAAGGTCTCTTGCACAGCACTCTGCAAGTTCAACATCACCGAAAAGAATAAATGCCGCAATATCAAGATTATCCGATACAGAAAACTTCTGAAGATATCTTGTGAGCCCTGCTATATGAAGCTCATAAAATTCATCGTCTTTTCTTTCCATTCCATTAATAATCATAGTATTTTTTCTCCTAACTTAGTTCCTCCTATAAGGTGAAAATGAAGGTGCATAACGCTCTGACCTGCATCCTCACCGCAGTTATTGATAATTCTGTATGAAGTAATACCCTGTTCTTTTGCGATTTCAGGAAGCTTTTCAAAAATATGAGCAACATATTTGCTGTTTTCGCTATTTATATCATTAACTGATTCAATATGCTTTTTTGGAACAGCAAGAATATGAACAGGAGCAACGGGATTCAAGTCCTTAAATGCCATCATCATATCGTCTTCATACACCTTGGTGCTCGGAATATTACCGTTTATAATTTCACAAAAAACGCACATATTTTTTCTCCTATTCTAAAATATTCTTAACTATTGAAGCAGTGCTTGAAACCACTTCATCAAGTTTTGAAACATCCTTGGCGCCCGCCATAGCACTGTCGGGTCTTCCGCCACCGGAGCCTCCTGCAAGCTTTGCAACCTCGCGAACAACATCTCCTGCTTTAACGCCTGCTGCTATTGCATTCTTACCGCAAACTGCAAGAATTGTTGCCTTTGAAGCGTTTGATGTGGCAATTATCGCAACAGCATTATCGTTTGACGCTTTAAGCTCATCGCCCATTGAACGGAGCGCATCGGGTGTTGCGCCATCAATTATAGCGGTAAATACTTCAAGGGAGCCGACTGTTTCGGGTTTTGAGAACATATCAGCACTCTTGAGTTTTGTTATCTGCGCTTCAAGATTATTTATCTTTTTAGCGAAATCTTTATTCTCAGAAATAAGAGCGTCAACCTTTGTTTCGATTTCATTTTCTGCGCCCTTGAGCTTGCCTGCAAGTGCTTTTAATGTTTCAACACTGTCGTTAAACATTTTATAGGCATTTGTGCCTGTTACTGCGGTAATTCTTCTCACTCCGCTTGCAACTGATGCTTCGCTAACTATTTTAAACAAGCCAAGTTCACCACTGTTAGCAACATGAGTACCGCCGCAGAATTCTATTGAATCGCCCGCTGTTACAACTCTTACAACATCGCCGTATTTTTCACCGAAGAGCATCATAGCGCCGATTTTTTTAGCCTCTTCAATCGGCATTTCTTTCATTGTTACACCGATAGCGGACATAATAACGCTGTTTACTCTATTTTCAACTTCTTCAATTTCTTCTTTTGTAAGAGCATTGAAATGTGTAAAGTCAAAACGAACAACGCTTTCATCAACGAGCTGACCTGCCTGCTCAACATGAGTTCCGAGAATATTTCTGAGTTCATGCTGAAGAAGATGAGCTGCGGTATGATTTCTCATAATAGCTCGTCTTCTGTCTTTATCAATTTCAGCCTTAACGGTATCATTTTTCGAAATAATACCCTCTTTAACTTCTCCGCTCTGGAGATAGATTGAATCAGCGTTCTTAACTGTATCACTTACTGCAAACTTTCCGCTGTTGGTATAGATGCAGCCTGTATCACCGACCTGACCACCAGAAAGAGCATAGAAAGGAGTTTTATCAAGAACAATTATTCCCTTTTCTCCTGCACCGAGCATATCAACCTCTTCGCCATCACTGTTGATAACTGCGATGACCTTTGCTTCGCATTCAAAATCAGTGTAGCCAATAAACTCAGTTGCTTCTGCTTCAACCTTTATAGCTGAGGATTTCCATGCATCTGCGCCAGCATCTTTTCTTGCTGCACGTGCAATTTTTTTCTGATTGTCAAGAAGAGCATTGAACTTCTCTTCATCAACACTCATTCCCTTTTCTTCAAGAATATCTTTGGTTAAATCAAGCGGGAAGCCGTATGTATCATTAAGCTTGAACGCATCCTCACCGCTGAAAACAGTTCCCTTTGTATTCCTGATATATTCATCAAGTAGTTCAAGACCTGCATCAATTGTTTTTCCAAAGGATTCTTCTTCTGAAAGAATAACCTTTCTGATAAGTTCAATTTTTTCAGAAAGTTCGGGATAAGCAGTTTTGTTTTCATTAACAACGGTTTCGCACACCTTATATAAGAACGGCTCATTAACACCAAGAAGTCTTCCGTGACGGCAAGCTCTTCTTATTAATCTTCTTAAAACATATCCCCTGCCGTTGTTTGAAGGAATAACCCCGTCGCCAATCATAAATGTTGACGAACGAACATGGTCGGTTATAACTCTGAGCGAGACATCTTTTTTACTGTCCTGATGATACTTAACTCCAGAGATATCGGAAATCTTTTTCATTATATTCTGAACAGTATCAACCTCGAAGATATTATCAACGCCCTGCATTATGCATGCAAGTCTTTCAAGACCCATTCCTGTATCAATATTTGGATGCTCAAGCGGAGTATAGTTATTATTACCGTCGTTATCAAACTGAGTAAAAACGTTATTCCAGAATTCAGTAAATCTGTCGCATTCGCAGCCGGGTGCACAATCGGGAGAACCGCAGCCGTATTTCTCGCCACGGTCAAAATAAATCTCACTACACGGACCGCAGGGACCTGAGCCGTGCTCCCAGAAGTTATCCTCCTTGCCTAAACGAACAATATGGGAAGGATCAACACCATTTTGCTTCGTCCAGATTTCAAAGGCTTCGTCGTCGTTTTCATATATAGTTACATAAAGCTTGTCAACGGGCATATCAAGCACCTCTGTGCAGAATTCCCAAGCCCAAGCTGTTGCTTCCTTCTTAAAATAATCTCCGAATGAGAAGTTGCCGAGCATTTCAAAAAATGTTCCGTGGCGGTCAGTTTTTCCTACCTGCTCTATATCAGGAGTTCTGATACATTTCTGACAGGTTGTTACTCTTTTTCTCGGAGGAGTAACCTCACCTGTAAAATACTTTTTCATAGGAGCCATTCCTGAGTTTATCAGAAGAAGACTCTTATCGTTATTAGGAACAAGAGAAAAGCTCTCAAGGCGTAAATGTCCCTTGCTCTCGAAAAAAGAAAGATATTTTTCTCTTAAATCATTTAATGATGTCCATTCCATAATGGTTACCTCGTGTGAACAGAATTCAAGGGCAACACACCCCAGTTATCAAGCGGTATGCGTTGCCCTTATAAATAATATTAGAGCTTCTCAGCAATCTTAACAAGCTCGTCGAGCTCTTCCTTAGAAAAAGTTAAGCCCTTGCTCATTTTGCTATGGTCGGGAGACCAATCTCTAACATCGATTTTAGGCTCGCGTCCATTCCATGAAATCAGATTAACCTCTCTTGTCCATCCTCTTGCTGTTTCGGAAATTACTCCGAGATGCTCTGTGATTTCATACTTAATTTCAGGCATTTTCTCTCCTCCTTTGCTTTAAATTTGTATTAAAGATTTTCAACTACGTTTTTTGTATCCTGAGCAATCATAAGCTCCTCGTCTGTTGCAAGGATGAATACTCTTACTCGGTCTGTTTCCTTAGTTAATTCTGCCTCAGCGCCCTTAACTGTTTTTTTATTTAATTCTTCATCAATCTTAACGCCCATAAATCCGAGATATGAGCAGATTGTTGAACGAAGCCAGAATCCGTTTTCACCGATACCGCCTGTGAATACAATTGCATCAACTCCATTCATAGCAGTTATATATGAACCGATTGTTTTTGCAATTTCATAAGCCTGCATTTCATGAGCAAGTGTTGCTCTGTCATCGCCCTCGTTCTGAGCTTTGCAAATATCTCTATCGTCTGATGAAATACCGGAAACGCCCATAACGCCACTCTTTTTGTTGAGAATTGTATCCATCTCATCGGGAGTTAAGTTTTCCTTCTTCATAATAAATGTTACTGCAGAAGGATCAACAGCGCCCGAACGGGTTCCCATCATAAATCCGTCAAGCGGAGTAAAGCCCATTGAGGTGTCAACAACCTTACCGTTTTTAACAGCCGCAAGAGATGAGCCGTTGCCGAGATGACAGGTTATAATTTTAAGTTCGCTTATATCCTTGCCGATTCTGTTTGCAACTCTGTTTGAAACAAATTTATGAGATGTTCCGTGGAAACCGTAGCGGCGAACGCCGTATTTCTCATAATACTTATAAGGAATAGCATACATATACGCCTTAGCAGGCATTGTTGAATGAAATGCTGTATCAAAAACAAATACCTGAGGAACTGAAGGACCAACAACATTGAGGCATGCTTCATATCCCTGGATATTAGCAGGATTATGGAGCGGAGCAAGAGGCGAAAGCTCTTTTACTGCTTCAACAACCTCTTTTGTTGCAAGAACAGATTTAGTATATTTATCGCCGCCCTGAACAACTCTGTGACCGATTGCATCAACTTCATCAAACGAATCAATAACTTTATACTCGCTTTCAGACAAAATGTACTTTACTTCGTTGAACGCATCTGTATGATTGGGAAGCTCTTTATCATAAGTGAATTTATCTCCACCCTTTTTAATGATTACATTTTCTTCTCCGCCTTTAATCTCAAGACCGATTCTTTCTATAGCACCTTTACATAAAACAGATTCATTATCCATATCCATAAGCTGATATTTCAAAGATGAACTGCCGCAGTTAATAACTAAAACTTTCAAAACTTTTCCTCCGTGAATAATAATGCTTGAAATATTTTTAATTATATATATAATAATATACATAATTATAAAAAGTCAAGAGGAAATTAACATATTTATGAATTTAGGTATAATTTGCGAATTTAATCCCCTTCATAACGGTCATAAATACCTTATTAATAGCGTTAAAGAAGATAATAATGGTATAATATGTGCGATGAGCGGAAACTTTGTTCAGCGTGGAGAATTTGCTGTTTTTGATAAATTCGAAAGAGCTAAATCCGCAATAGACGCAGGAGCGGACCTTGTTATTGAAATACCGACACTCTGTTCAACGCTTTCAGCGCAGGGCTTTGCAAAAGCAGGAGTTGACCTTCTTGAAGCAACAGGAATATGCGACGCGCTTGCCTTCGGAGCAGAATGCAGTGATACAGATGAACTTAAAAGAGTTGCAAGCCTTATCAAAGAAAAGGACAAATTTATTAAACAGGAGCTTGCAAAAGGCTTTTCATATCCTAAAGCAAGACAAAATGTTATCAACTCCCCGATTCTTGAAGGCGCAAACAATATTCTTGCTATTGAATATATTTCACAGACAAAACTTGACTTTAAAGCAATTCAGAGAATAGGAGCAGGTCACGACAGTGAAGACGCTTCATATTCATCAAGCGAAATCAGAAAGCATCTCGATTCCGACGAAATATCTTCAATGAAGAATTGTGAAAAAGCAGTATTATATAAGCTCAGAACAATGAAGGAAGATGATTTTCTCAGAATAGACGATGTCAGCGAAGGGCTTGAAAACAGAATTATAAGCGCAGTAAAAGAAGCAAGAAGCCTTGAAGAGTTATATGATCTTATAAAAACAAAAAGATACACCCATTCGAGAATAAGAAGAATTATTCTCAGGGCGTATCTTGGAATAACAAATGATATGCCGAAAAGTCCTCAGTACTTGCGTATTCTGGCGTTTAATGAAAAAGGAAGAGATATGCTTTCAAAAATGAAAAAAAGTGCTGAGCTTCCTGTTATATCCAAATACAGCGATGCAAAGTCGAGCGGAGAAATCATTCAGAAGCTTTTCGAACAGGAATCGAAATTCACAGATATATATAACCTCGGTTATAAAATCCCCCGCCAAAGCGAAGAAGAAAAAACAAAACAGATTTATATAAAATATTAAGAGAGAGCAAAACTTTCTCTTATATTATTATATAATATAACACTAATTGGACACAACAAAGCAGAGAGAACTGTTTTCATTCTCTCTGCTTAATCATTTTCAATTATTTCGGGAAGGCTTATTAATAGTCGCCGCCATCTCCTCCGCCAAGATCGTATTCATCGTAGTCACCAAGGTCTTCCTCAGTTTTGTTACTTAGAATACCGGTTGAGATCGGGACATTTAAGAAGCGAGTTACTTCCCACTCTGCGTCTTTGAACTCAAATTTGTTCATACACTATCTCTCCCATTAATAACTATCAGTAATTATATCACATCAAAACCCGGATTTCAACCCCTAAACTCGAGAAAATTTATAAATTACTGCATCATTATTCGGAACTTCTATATCAACCCATGCCCAGATTGAATCGCCGTTTCTTAGTTGAGTGCCGCTCCAGAGCTCAGTTCCGACATAATTATACTCTGTTGGAAGATTTACTCTGAAATACCATTCGCTGTCACCGTTAAATCGGAATATTGCATAATAGATATCACCGTTATCGTCTTCCATTCTGAAAACTTTTGCGTGATAGGGATAGATATCATCCATAACAGGCTCAAAGGTTTTGCCCTTCTTTGCAAGAGCGATAATCTGGCGGTTGAGAGCATATTTATTTGCGCGTTGGATTGCGTTTTGAGCATCTGTGTATGAATATACTTTGTTTCCGTCTTTATAGTAATCATAGTTAAAGAAGGAATCACCAAGCAGCATATTTGCCCCGGCTATGGCGTTTGCAGTTACCATCATTTTGGCTTCGTTTTCTGATGAATAATCGTTACCGTTGCCATTTCTTCTCGCATATAGGACAGTGTGGTCGGGATCGGGATACTGATAAACATCTCCCTCCCAGAAACCGTAGGTTATCTGATTAAGAATATATTCAACGTCACTTGATGAATACCAGCAGTCGCAGCCCATTCTTCTTCCGTTTGCATACTGATATGGGAAGAGAGGTGCTATTGAATAGTTGATAAACATATCATCCCCTGCAGCGTCAATAATCGCCTGCATACCGTAGTTAAACGCCTGCATACCCGTTGTTATATTACTGTTATAGTAATCGCCTTCACAAAGTCCGTGGCTCAGGAAATCGAGTTTAACATACTTAAATCCGAGCGATTTGAAATAATTAATTCTGTTGATATTATCCTGAATAACATCGGGATTAGTTGGATCAAGCGGATAACCGCCATCAATCGGATTAACGAATTCGCCGTCTTTTTTAAGGACTCTGTCGGGATGCGTCCACCATTCTTCACCTTCAGTTGTGAGCTGTTCATAGCTGCACCAGTTCGTAAACGGAGTGTGATATATTCCGGGTATCTGACCGTTTGCCTTGCACTGAGCGACAAATGCTCTCAGTGCATTATCGTTATCATCCCAAGGGTCATCATTCCCATTATCAAGCTTTATTTCATTTGCCCACGAATCAAGATTCATAACTATCGGAGTTCCGTCGGGATTTCCGTTTTCATCGGTTTCCCATACAGACTGGAAATTATCCTTCATCGCCTTAATATTGCCCATAACATTCTCATATGTCAGATAATCAGCTATTGAACCCCAGCTCTGCCATCCAAAAGGAACACCGCCAAGGTCACCCGCTGTTCTCATAGGAACTATCGCTGTGTTTGCTGAAGCAAACTGATGAATACCGTATTTCCAGTCGGAATAATCACCGATGAACATAAGCGGAGATTCAACATTACTTCCTTTAACATAGCCGTGGGTTTCAGGACCTCTGTAGGTGTTGGAGCCATAACCGGGTCTGTAGGCATCCTCTTTTGATGCAGCACCACCGAACGCCTTAATCTGTTTAACGCCGTTTGAGGAGCCTTCAAAATAAACGCCCGTCTTCCAGTTATCGTGAGTAACTGAGCCTATAACAAGTCCACTGTTATTACCGCTATCATAGATTGCGCTGAATTCATGGCTTGTATCATAATTATTCTTTTTAATTGAATAATTCTTAAATATCGACCATCCATCGTTGTCGTAAGGAACGTGAAGGAACTGCGACCAAGGCTGTTTACCGTCCTTGAAATTACCCGCCTTGCTCACAAATACGGGGCACATATAATTCGACTCAACAGTTCTCTTGTCGTCGTAGCAAATATTTACCCTTGTCAGAACATAATCCTTGTTATCATAAACTCTGAATATCTGTTCAACATTCGGCCATCCCCACGCGGTTGAGGTTACTGTAAGCTGTGTTCCGTTTCCTATGCTGTCGGTTATCTTCGTTACCTTCGGAGTATGGTTTTCATACCAGGTAACATCAAGATATGAGCCGTTTTTCATAGAGAAATCCGCTGTTACATTAGTTAAAACATTCGTATTGTTTTTTATGATATCATATGTTCCGGACTTTAAGTCATATTTAACCTTTGATGAAATCGAATTTCCTATTGAAACGACTGAGTCCTTCGCCGGAATTGTTATCTCTTCCTTCGGTGAATAAATCATTTCATCGTTTTCTGCGCTTTTCTTTGCAAATGCCATAATGCTTATCTTTCTGTTTTTAAAGCTTTCTCCGAGTCTGTAGCTAATCATAAACTGATTTGACTCTGTTTGTGATACAGAAGGAGTTACAACCGTTCTTCCGTTATACAGCGCAACTGTTCCACAGGATGCATATTCCGCCTTATCCGCTACCTGGGCTATTATCATCAGCTTGCTGTTTTCCGCATCCCAGTATGCTCCTTTAAATTCTGCACAGCTTTCATCCTCGGCGCTTCCTCTCAATGACGGAATTGCCTTTTTCATTTTTAGTTCTTCAAGACTCGGCGTTACCTCTTCGGTGTTATCGCTCGTTGAATTCTTCTGTAGCTTTGATGAATAGCTTTCATAATTTTCTTCAGTTATTGCAAGAAGCTCTGTATTTCCCGAAATGTAGAAATCATATGTTGGTGAATAGCTTGCAACTCTATATGTATCATTATCATATTTTACTGCCCAGCATATAAAGTTTCCGTCACCCTCAAAGCTTACCGCTGCCTTTGCATCAAACGCATAGCCTGCGCCTCCTGTGCTGACAAAGCCGCCCGATACATTAACTCTGTAGTTTTCAACTGTTGGTTTGTACAGCGGATACACTTTAAGACTGTCGCTCGCTATTACATCCGTTAAAACGAAATCAGTTGTATCATTTATCTTCCAGCCGTCAATTGCGTAATACAAAACGTCAGAGGTCAATCTCTGTGCCTGGGATATTACCTCGGCATATGTGCTTGTTTTGTTTACATAGAATTCTGTATTCTTTCTCTTGGTTATATCAAAGAGCTCAACCTTACAGAAATTATCTTCTTGCTCAGGTTTGCTTACAAGATAACAGCTTATTCTGCATTTCTGGGTCGGTACTAAATTATACTGATATCCCTTTGTTGATACCGTTGTTCCGCCGTTTGTCCACTTAACTATGCTGTAGTTCTGTGAATTTGCAAATATATCTGCTGAGTTTAGCAGCAAGGTTTTGTTGTACTCTGCTGATATGTTATTTGTTCCTTTGAGTTCTCCGTCAAGATATACACTGAACTGTACTTCAACATTTGATTTCTTTGTTACGGTTTCACTGTATTCAAATTGTAGCTCCATTGTTTTTGAATCAACAACGTTCTGATTATCAAGCAGATGTGTTCCCTCAACTGTTCCGTCGCTGAAGGCTGCTGTTTTAACTGCTGTAAGCTTTTCTTTCAACGAATTCGTATCTGTATATATCTCCGGAGTATTTACTGCGTTTTCTGCCTGTCTGATTGCTGCTATAAGTGCTGAATAATCAGCAACGCTTCCAAGTGCGTTATACTTATTCTGCAGATTTTCAAGATATACATTTTCAACCTCTGTTTTTTCGTAGTTATTGATATATCCCTCAGCTTCAAGTCTTGCGTTTGAATACTCATGCCATTTTGCAGCGTCATAATAGCTTGAATCATATTTTGAAAGTGATGAATTATTAAGCGTATTTCTCGCGTTTGTTTTATCAAATACAGTTACGCTTATCTTTGTTATTATCGTTGCCTTAGCTTTTCTACCCTCCTGGTTTTCGGCAGCGTGCCAGTATTCCGTTGTTGTGCTTCCGTTGTCTGTATTTCCCTGAAGGGTTACTGTTTCACTCTTTCTCTTATCATTCCACGCATATTCGCCGAGATGGTTTATATCAATTTCTTCCATCCAATATGAGCCGTGTTCTGTTACATCAACCCTCTGCCCACTTGTATAGCTCTGTGAGAGATTTTCAAGGAAGAGTTTTATTCTATATGTATTCTCACCTGCTTTATGCTCTGCGCCTAAAATACTGTCTGCGCTTTTATCAACATAATACTTTGCGTAATCGGTATATATTCCAACATTTACTTCTCCGTTTGTATTTGAAGCTGCAACACCAAATCCCGTTGTTTTATCAACTACTGAATTTGCATTCTGTTCGATAAAAACAGGATTAACCGAGCCGTTATTATTTGTATTGCACTGAAGTTCATCACTGAACGGATCAAATATATTCCACGAATTTGCGTTATGGCTTTTCAAACTTGTTGAGCCCCAGTTTGCTGAGGTTGCTCCCGATGAATCGGGTCCTACCGAGCCGAGTGCTGTTACCTGAAACGCAACTGCGGACTGTTCGGAATTACTGAAAGTTCCCGATTTATACGACTGAGCATATATCATTGAATGAGTTGCAACAGGATTTGTTTTAACGCTGAAATTATGCCACTCAACATACTGCTTATCATTGAGGGTATATTTAAACCTTATTCTCGCATATTTTTCTTCGTTATTGCTGACTTTATATTCATCTGCTGAGAAATTTCCGCAAAGATAATATTCGCCCTTGCTTCTTTCAACATCAACATAGTTATTATCAGGGCAATATACAGATTCTATCGTTGCGCCTTTGGGAAGTGTTATTGCAGTTTTCTCTTCACCTCTTACTGTGGAGTCTGCAATCTGCGTTCCGTACATCATATATCCGTAATCACCCGTTGAGTTGTTTTGAGTTGAACTCTTTTCTCCGTGGGTATATATTACGGGATCGACTGTCAGTTTTCCAACTGTTTCAGGACATTCGGGCTCGTTATATGCTTTTATGTAATAGTAGTAGCCTTCTATTGTTCCTGTGTACCAGCCTCTTCCGATACTTCCGTCGCCGACATGGCAGCCTGCACTGATAAAGCCAACATGCTTAAATCTTTCAGACTGTTCATCATTCAAGTGCATTTCAAATGCTATCTGACCGTTCTTTGTTAAAGTCAGATATTTATTCTGCGCGCTGAATATTATTGAATAATATGAAAGCTCGTCTATATTAAGTTTTAGTTTTTCGTTTGCAGAGGCATCGTTTATTTCCTGCGAGCAAACATAGATATATCCGCCCTGATGAATAGTTAAGATATTATCCGTATTTGCATCAGCTATTCCATAGCTTCCGTTTGCTGTTCCAAGACCGATAAGAAGGGCGTCGTTCTGCTCGCTTCCCTTCTTTTGAAACATAAATTCAATTCGCCAGGAA
Source organism: Eubacterium sp. (assembly GCA_017445905.1). GTDB lineage: Bacteria > Bacillota > Clostridia > Oscillospirales > Acutalibacteraceae > Eubacterium_R. Next base: position 78,208 of record JAFSRX010000013.1, on the reverse strand, counting down.
TCATTATTATACAAAGCGGTTTCACCTACATTTGCAAAAACATATCCGTTTTGATTATACAGCGCTGTTTTTTCGCCAACTGTTCTAACTTCCGCTATATTGCTCCACGAAGACGTTTTTGCATTTGCATTGCTGTAATAATCTTTACATGAATAGTCTGTATTTGTTCCGCTGCCTGCTCCCAAATCAAAATTCATTATCAGGTCTTTATCGCTGCTTGCCGCCATTACAGGCATTGCTGATAGCGTTGTTACAACTATAACTACCGACAGCATCAGACTCATTACTCTTTTCACTGCTTTCATTCTATTCCCTCCACATTTTTATCTAATTTATATATTATCACTATACTTATAACAATTCAAGTTGATTTTATACGCCTTTTTGTTAGTTTTATCAAACAAAAAAGCTTCGCTGAGGATTACCTCAAGCGAAGCTTTTTCTTATTATTGTTATTTCCAGCTATGAATAATTGAAGGATCAGCAAAGATTTCGTCGAGCTTTTCGAAGAACGGAACCATATCTCCGTAATCAAGTGCTCTGTGGTCCATTGCAACAGTTATCGGCATTGTATAGCCGATGTACATTTCATCATTGCCATCTTCATCTGTTTTAACAAGAGCTTTTTTCTGAGTTGCTCCGATTGCAAATGCTGAAACCTGGGGCGGAATAATCTCGAGAAGATTGCACTCGCCTCTGAACGGACGGTATATTGAGCCGATATTTGTTATCGTTGTTGTTCCCTGCTCAATATCATGCTTTGTGAGTCTCTCTGTTTCAGGAATTGAATAATAATCCTTCTTTGCTTGACCAGAAAGGGTATGAACTTTGTGTTTACCTGTTTTTGAGCCATAGAGTCTGTTGATGGTCTGAGCAATCTTTCCTCTTTTAAGAGCTGTCAATGTATTATCAAGAGACACTTCGAACATAACCTCATTAAGGTCCGTATTCTTTGCTCTTCTTGCAGTATCAAGAATAACCTCAGTCATCTCTGTTAAAGACTTATCTCCCATATTATGAAGGTTAACCGTCATCATTTCATCATTTGGAAGAATCATCGGCATTGAAATATCGATATGGTCATATGTTTTAAGACAACCTCTAACAAGTTTTCTGTTAAACTCAAGATGGGAGTTAAGTTTCGGTGCTGCTTTCAGTCCTTCACAGATAATTTTAAGCATAACAGTATTGATTGTTATTTTCTTTGTTTTATCTGTGCAGTCTTCATTCAACTTTTTATATTCTTTCAAAAATTCTGTTACATCAGGTTCGTATGTAAGAGTTGCGTGAGGAATCTGTTCCCAGCTTTCCGAGGTCATATTGGAAACAATTTTTCTAGCAATACCAAAATGTTGTTTTTCTTTTAATGCCATAAATTTTTACTCCTTTAATAATTTTTACCGAAATAATTATATCACAAAATACATTGTTTATCAATATTTTATTCTTCAGATTTATGTCTTGTTTTTAAGTCCGATATATTTTCTTTAATATGTTCCCTGCGTTCTTTTGAGTTTTCTTTTCGATGTTCCAATCTCTCTTTAGTGTTTTCAACTCTTTGTTCAACGCGCTCTTTTGTTGCTTCCTTGATATGCTCTCTTCTCTCTTTTGAGCGTTCTCTTATAACGGAAGTAAAGCCCATTAATTCATCTTTGGTGAAAGGCTCTTCCTTAAAACGCTTTCTGTATTCAAGAATAAGATGTGGGCGAAAAGCAGGATGAGCAATCATAATAAGCGCTTTTGCTCTTTCTTTAACCGTTTTTCCTTTAAGCTGAGCAATTCCGTATTCCGTTACAACATAGTTAACATCGTTTCTCGGAGTTGTTACTGCGCTGCCCTCTGTTATAAGCGGAACTATTCTGCTGACAGTTCCTTTTCTCGCAGTTGCAGGCATTGCAATAATACTTCTTCCGCCTTTACTCATAGTTGCACCCCTTACAAAGTCAACCTGACCTCCGACAGCGGAAAACTGAGAAAGACCGATTGTATCTGAAACAACCTGCCCTAAAAGGTCAACCTGAATACATGAATTAATTGAAACCATATTATCATTCTGTGCAATCTTACTCGGATTGTTAACATAATCAATCGGATGAAGCTCAACAGAAGGATTGTTGTCAATATATCTGTTTAATATCTCAGAGCCGAATGCCGCTCCGATAACAGTTCTTCCTCTTTTTGTATTTTTCTTCTTATTGTTAATTATTCCCTCTTCAAGAAGTTCAACAACTCCGTCGCCGACAAGCTCACTGTGAAGTCCTAAATCTTTTTTGTCCTTAAGCTGGGCGCAAACCGCATTTGGAATACCGCCTATTCCGAGCTGGAGGCAGTCGCCGTCATTTATAAGTGACGCGCAGTATTTTCCTATTTCCATTTCAACATCGGAAATATTAACTGTTTTAACTTCGGGCAACGGCTCGTCTATTTCAACGAAACATGTAAAATCTCTTACATGCTTAATGCTGTTTCCGAAAGTTCTGGGCATATATTTATTAACCTGAGCTATAACTATTTCGCAGTGGTCGGTTGTTCCCTTGGTATAATCAACTGTTGTTCCGAATGAAACATAGCCGTGTTCATCGGGTGGAGATACCATAACCAAAGAAATTCTCGGACAGATATAGTTTTCTATAACATCGGGTATTTCATAGAAATGCGAGGTTGTAAATTCGCTCTCACCCTCAGAAATAGACTTTCTGTTTGACTGAGAAGCAAAAAGACAGTTGAGTTTAAAATGCCCTTTCATCTCGGGCTTGCACCAGGGAGAATCTCCCAAAGTCAGCATGCTGATAATTTCAACATCCTGATAATCCTGAAAATGCTCAACAAGTGCCCTTTCAATGCCAAAAGGCTCGCCGCATCCAAAGCCTGTTACAACCTTGTCGCCGCTTTTGATAAGTTTAATTGCCTCCTCGACGGAAACGAGCTTTTCTTCATAAATATCCTGCCATTTCATACTGGTTTTCTCCAATTATTTCAGATTTTCTATTATTAATAAAAGTACCCCTATGATAGACATTTTACAGTTTTTAAAATTAATTGTCAAGTTGCTTGAATTAATAAGCGAAAAATGTTAAAATTATAACAAATCACAAAAAGCAGGAGAAAGACTATGAATCTGTATGCAAAGGATTTTGGCAATTCAAATAATTTTTCCGCTGGGTTTGCCGACGCTGTAAGCAAACTGAACAGCGGAGATATTCTCTCTTTTGAAAACATTGAATACCATTTTTACAAAGATTTCTCGCAGCGGCGCGAAATTCATATGTCGAATACCGATTCTCTGAGAAATCCAAACAAATACTTTGGTATGATTCTCGAGAACCTTGATGATATTACCATCGAGGGAAACGGCGCAACTTTTATTATCCACGGTGATATCTGTGCCCTCGGAGTTTTAAATTGCAAAAATATAACTCTTAAGGATTTCACAATCAGGTATCATTCACCGTCTGTTATCGAGATGAAAGTTCAGCAAATTCATAAGAAAAAAGTTGTTTTCAGTGTTCCCGAAAACACATTTTATAATATCAGCGGTAAGACCGTTGAATTCTATGAAAAAAGTCCTTTTTCTGAAAGAATCTACTGGAAATATATTAATGATGAAAACTCAAGCATTCAGGTTATCCACAGCGGTAGCAATGTTTTCAGAGTTAATAATGATAAGGGCGTTTTCCATAATGTTAAGGGTATTAAAGCCCTGGGCAACAACAAAATTGAAATAGAATATTCATCAAAGCCAAAATTCATTGAAGGCGCTGTTTATGCAATAACTCAGGATAAAAACAGAAACACAAGCGGAGTTTTTGTTAATGAGAGCGAAAATGTTAAGGCAAAAAGACTTAACATCAATTACCTTCAGGGCTTTGGCTGGCTCTCTCAGATGTGTGGCGATATAAGTTTTGAAGAATGTAATTTTGTTCCCTCTGAGAATCACAGGGTATCATCTTTTGCAGATTTAATTCACATTTCCTCCTGCAAGGGCAGAGTTGATATTAAAAAATGCCTTTTTGAGCATCCTCATGATGATGCAATTAATATTCACGGCGTTTTTCTGAGATTCAAAGAAAAGCTCGACAGCAAGAGCGCAGTTTTTGAATTTGTTCACGACCAGCAGGGCGGATACAGCGCTTTTCATGAAGGCAACAAGGTTAAGTTTTATTACAGGGACAGCCTTGAGGCTATGCTCGGAGAATATACCGTTAAACAGGCAATAGATTATATTGACGGTAAATCTGTTTCGCTAACCTTTGAGGAAGAACTGCCGAAAAACATTGAAACAATCTATGACGGACAGAACAATATTGTTATCGAAAACGTTACCTACTGCCCCGATGTTGAGATTTCAGACTGCAGGTTTGAAGCAATACCGACAAGAGGAATTCTCTGCACAACCTCGGGCAAAGCGAGAATATGGGGCAATAGCTTTTCGCATATCTATATGGCGCATATTTATATCAGTAATGACGCAAATGAATGGTATGAAAGCGGACCTGTAAGAGATATGGAAATCTATTCAAACAGTTTTTATAAGGACTTTGATGACAGTCTTAAAAAATCAGAAAGTCCTGTTATTCTGATTGAGCCAATAACTCTTGGCGGAAAGATTAAAGCTGCTGTTCACAGAAATATAAAAATCTTTTCAAACAATTTTGAAAACAAAAAGGTTTATCCAATAATAGCCGAAGGCGTTGAAAACATCGGAATTTATTCAAATGTTTTCAAGGGTAAATCGAAAATTAAGCTGAAGCACTATACAACCCAAACCAACAGAGATGAATAACAGAGGTGTTTTATGAGTTATAAATACATATGGGAAGATCCGAATAAATATAAAATCAACAAAGAGGACGGCCATACCGTTGCAATGCCGTTTGATAATATTGATGAAGCATTATCAGGCGAAAATTCAAAATATAAAATGAGCCTCAGCGGTGAATGGGACTTTTTCTGGCAGAGAGGACTTGAAAATCAGATTTCGGATTTTGAAAAAGAGAGCTTTGATTCTTCAAACTGGGATAAAATCGCAGTTCCGTCCGTATGGCAGACTCAGGGATACAGCGTTCCCTATTATTATGCAAGCACATTTCCTCGTGCTCTCAGCCGCTCAAAATCAAAAATTCCGAAAATTGACCACTCAATGCAAGAAATCGGATATTACAGAAGAACTTTTGTTTTACCCGAAAATTTCAATGAAAAAGAAGTTTTTCTTCATTTTGAGGCGTGCAAAGCAGCGCTTGAAGTCTTTGTTAACGGTGAATACGTAGGTTTCAGCATGGGCTCAATGACACCTCACGAATTCGATATAACAAAATATGTTAAAGACGGCGAAAACCTCGTTTGCGCTAAGGTATATAGATATGCTGCTTCATCATATCTTGAGGATCAGGATATGTGGTGGCTGAGCGGAATTTACAGAGATGTTTATATCTACGCTGAGCCCAAATCCTGTCTTCGTGATTTTTATATTCAGACCGATCTTGATGAAGAATACAAAAATTCATCAGTCACCCTCGATCTTTTCATAAAGAACTATTCTGATGAAAGCAAGGATATAAAGATTCTTGCATATCTCATTTCCGACACAAACAAGGAAATTCCTCTCGGTGAAGTAACCGGCAAAGCTGATGCAAACAACGAAACTAAACTGACAATCAATCAGGAAGTTAAAAATCCGAAAAAATGGAGCGCAGAGCAGCCCAATTTATATAAACTCGTTATGAGAGTTTCTGAGGGCGACAACGAGATCTTTACAAAAACCTTTGATGTCGGTTTCAAGAAGGTTGAAATTGTTGGCGAGAAGATTTTGTTTAACGGAATGCCTCTTATGATAAGAGGAGTTAACCGTCACGATTTTGACTGTGACTGCGGATGGAGCGTTCCTGAGGAGAGATATATTCAGGACTTCGATTTAATGAAGCAGGCAAACGTTAATGCAATCAGAACTTCCCACTATCCCGACGATTTAAGATTTTATGACTATGCGAATAAATACGGCTTCTATGTTATGGATGAATGTGACCTTGAAAGCCACGGAGTAAGAAGGAAGAGCGTTCCCGGGTCAAACCCGTTGTGGACAGGACTTGCTGTTGACAAAATGGAAAGAATGGTTCTTCGTGACAGAAATATTCCCTGTATCTTTATGTGGTCGCTCGGTAATGAAGCCGGCGACGGCGATAACTTTATGAAAATGAAGGAAGCCGCTCTCAGTCTTGATTCAACAAGACAGTTCCACTATGAAGGCGATTTCAATTTTACAAAATCTGACGTTATATCAAGAATGTATCCCGATGAGGAAACAATGAGAAAGCTCGGAGAAAAAGAGCCAATAACAATTTCTCTTTATGATAACATTGCAAATCAGCTTGCAGCGGACTCAAAGCCGATTAAGGCAGAGATGTATAACAAACCCGTTATGCTCTGTGAATACGCCCACAGTATGGAAAATTCACTTGGAAATTTCCAGGAATATATGGATGATTTTGAGAAATACGATAATATGTGCGGCGGATTTATCTGGGACTGGGTTGACCAGGCGCTCAGAGTTAAGGATGAAAACGGAAATGATAATCTTCTCTACGGAACCGACTTTGAGAAAGATGAGCCACGTCACTGGTACAGCGGTATTGATACAACCGCTATGACTGGATCAAATACATATTTCTGCGCTAACGGAGTTATAAGCGCAACAAGGCAGCCCCATCCTCAGTACTGGGAAGTTCGCCATGTTTATCAGCCCATTGTTACAACAGCATTTGATGTTACAAAAGGCAGATTTAACGTTCGTTCACGTTTCTTATTCACTGATGTTTCATCCTTCAGATGCAAATGGAAGATTGAATGTGAGGGCGACGAAATTCTCTCAGGTGAATTAGAAAAATTCAGCCTTAATCCGCTACAGGAAGAGTTTATCGATATTCCTTATGACTATTCTTCCCTCCCCGATGAAAAAGAATGCATTTTAACGATTTCATTCCACACTAAGAAAAAGACTCCGGGACTTAAACAAAATGCTGAAATTGCTTTTGATCAGTTTATTTTAACAAATGCTGCAAAGCCTTCAGCAAGCGATAACTCTTCCGCTTTAAGTTTTGATAAAAACGGCAACCGCGTAAGTGTTAAGGGCGATAATTTCAATGTTGAAATCAACAATGGAATAATCGAAAGTTATATAGTTGATAATTATGAAATCTTCAAATCGCCCTTAAGGCCAAACTATTTCAGAGCGCTGACAGATAATGATATTGATATATTCAATTTCGCTCCTCCCTTCATTCATATGAACCCATATTATAAATGGCAGAAGGCAACCAACTCTGTTAAAGCCGTTAAAACTGAGGTTGAACAGAAAAACGGAAGCATTAAGATAAAATCTGCACTCAATGTTTCGAATATGAAAGAAGCATATGTTTCCTACACCGTTTATTCAGACGGAAGAATTGCTGTTTTTCACTCTGCAACACCTAAAGCAGACCTGCTCAGAATGGGCTATAAATTTGATATAGACAGAAGGTTTGATAATATCACCTGGTACGGAAGAGGAAGCGCTCCGTCCTACTGTGACAGAAAAACAGGATACAAAATCGGTAAATATTCACTTCCGATTGAGAAGTTTGAATATAACTATATGCGTCCTCAGGAAGCTTCAACACGTTCAGATGTAAGATATTTTACCCTTACGGATAAGAAGGGCAACGGCATTAAGATTTCAGCTTATTACGATAAGCCGATAATGTTCAGTGCTATCCCCTATTCTCCCGATAGCCTTGAAAAATTCAGCCATATCAATGAAGTTGAAAGAGATAACGATATAACTGTTACTGTTGACTCAATTCAGCAGGGACTTGGCGGAGATATGCCGGGTCAGGCTTTTGTCAGGGATAAATATAAGGTTAAAGCAAACGTTAAACAGAGCATATTCTTCTTGATTGAAACCGTATGAAACGAGTTTTTGCACATATAGGTTTTTCATTTGCAACAACAATGCTTGTGTTAAACCTCATTCCGGCAAAATATGATTTATATGTTATAATCGGGCTTGCAGTTCTTTTAATTGCAAGCCTTATTATTAAGAAATACAAAGAGGCTCTCGCCGTTCCCATTTGTCTGGGTGCGGCTGTTTTCGCATGTTTGATTTTCACTCTTACAATGAATTTATATGTTGCTCCTGCGCAAATTCTTAATAATTCAAACGCTGAATGTGAGTTTTATATAGTCGAACTGCCTCAGCAAAACGACAGCGGCGAATATTCATATATCATTAAAACTACAAAAATCAACTACCCCAATTCACCTCAGAATATAAAAGTTCGCCTTAAAACAAAATATCCGATTAATGCAGAATGTTATCAGATAATAAAAGGACGGCTTGTTTTTCACAGAATTGCAGATAACGCATTTTCTTCCTATGGCTACTGGGGAAAGAATATTTTCCTTTCGTCAAAGCCTGTTAATTGTATTCCGACAAAAGCATACGTCAGCTCGCCGATGAAATACATAATTAATGCCAGACAGGGTATCAAAAATCGGCTGAGTGCAATCGGCGGTGATGAAGGCGCACTTTCTCAGGCGCTTATTATCGGCGATAAATCGGATATTTCACCTGAAATATATACCAATTTCAGAATTTCGGGCGCTGCTCATCTCATGGCTGTCAGCGGACTTCATTTAACTGCAATCAGTTCATTTATTCTTCTGCTTCTTAAAAAGCTCAGATTACCCGATAAAGCATCCTTCTGTTTAACTCTCGGAGTTATCGCATATTACTGTGCGCTTTGCGGATTTTCAAAATCCGTTGTCAGAGCGGGAATTATGATGAGCATTTTAATGCTAGGTAATTTATTTGGGAGGCATAGTGACCCGCTTAATTCTCTTGGACTTGCGGTCTTCATTATTGCAATCAACCCATTTGCGGTTTGCGATGCGGGAGCAGTTTTGAGTGTTCTATGTGTTTTATCGCTTTGCACCGGCTATCCTTATTTTGAAAAGAAAATAAGCGCTTCGAAATTGTTCAGAAACCACTCATTAAACAATGCGTTCAGATACTTGTTAAAAGCCCTTGCCTCTGCTCTGTGCATTATGGCTTATTCAATCTGTGCATACTATCTCTTTTTCGGGTATGTTTCGCTTGTTGCTCTTGTTTCGGGAGTAATTCTCATCCCGCTTGGAAGCTTTGCAACAATTTTAACTCTTTTAACAAACTTTTTCATAAGAATAAAAATCGGCGCGCCATTCATTTTTCTGAGCAGAATAGTTAACCGAGCTATTCTCATCATTGTTGAAAAATTTGCTTCTATGAGATTTGCGATAATAAATTTTGAAAATTATTTCGGATTAGTTGCCGCAATAATATTGATTATTCTTGCAATATGCTTTATCATTAATAAAAAGCATATTAAAACGGCTTTGGTTATTTCATTTGTTTTCGCCGTTGTTTCGGTTTTCTCAATGTCGGCGTTAAACAATTCTGCAACATATATGTATGTCACTCAAAATGGCGCAGTTGCAATTTGCGAAAATAGCAGTACTGCCGTTTTCGGAGTTAATTCAAAAGGCGATTACTATTCTCTGAGAAAATTCATTTCAACTAGGAATAATTCAGTTGACTTCATCGGAACTAATATCAAAAACCAGTATTCATCACTGCTTGCAGATGAACTAAACTGTAACAGAATTATATATCGAACATACAAAAAAGAAATATCGGATAAGCTTAAAATAGATTACAAAACTAAGAGAGAGCTATATAATTTCACTGCTAAAGCAAACAATATTGAAATTTCCAAAAATAATACATCATCAGATAAAAGTGATATTTGCATAATAAATAAGGTATGCAAGGATAAAAACGGATATATTGAGCTTGAAAACGGAGATATAATCTATCGTATTTCAGATAATAACTACAGAGTAAGGAGGGTTAACATATGGCAAGAATAAACGAAGCCGAGCTTAAAGAGCAGATAAAAAGCGGCTCTTTTTCAAATGTTTATTTTATTTTCGGCGAAGAGAATTATCTCAAAGAATTTTATATAAAGAAGTTTAAAAGCAAGCTCGCAAACGGTGCATTTGCTGATTTCAACTTTCATCAATATGATTCTAAAATCGCTACTATTGAAGATATTCTTCAGGACGCTCAGACTCTTCCGATGATGAGCGATTACACTTTTATTCTTGTTTGCGACTACCCTCTTGATAAATCGAGCGAAGATGTTACTGCACTCAAGGAGTTTTTCAAGGATATTCCCGAAACCTGCGTTCTTGTTTTCTGGTATGACAATATTGAAATAGATTTAAAGAAGAGCGCTAAATGGAAATCGATAGAAACTGTCTTTGCAAAAGCAGGAAGCAGCGTCAATCTTGAAAAAAGAACTGAAGGCGAGCTCGCAAAACTGCTCGTCAGCTTTGCTAAAAAAAGAGAATGCACTATTGATTTAAATAACGCAAGATATCTTATCAGTCTTGTCGGAAATGATATACAGACGCTTTTTAACGAGCTTGAAAAAATCTGTGCTTTTTCAAAATCAAAGGAGATAACAAAAGAAGAAATAGATGAGCTTGCCGTTAAATCGCTCCAGGCAAGAGTCTATGACCTTTCGAAATTCATTCTCTCATCAAACAGCGACGGCGCTTATAATGTTTTAAACGCCCTGTTCGCTCAGAAGGAAGATCCCATTTCAATTCTTTCGGTTGTTTCTTCATACTATGTTGATATGTACAGGGTTAAATGCGCTAAATCAGCGAATGTCAGTGAGTTTGAAATTGCGCAGTACTATTCTTATAAAGGAAGGGACTTTATAATCAGAAATGCTTCGCGTGACTGTAGAAACATATCCGTTGAAAATCTAAGAGAATCAATAGATGTTCTTCAGAATACTGACGAGCTTATGAAATCAAGTTCTGTTGATAAAAACCTTTTGCTTGAAGAAACAGTTGCAAAGCTTCTTATTATAGGAGCATAGGCAGGCTGGAATCGGAATCGAATCGGTTTTCAGATGCATATTTCCATTAATACTTCCCAAAATTTCTTGAAAGACGCAAGTATTCCTGCGAAATTTTGTTTTGTCTTAAAGAAAATCTGCTATCTGAAAACTGCTGCGCATTTCTCAGCCAGTAATTTATTAGATAGTTTCGTCGCCAATCGACGAAGTTTTACTGTCGTAAATCGAGAAGATTGCGGCGAAAATATCAAGAAAGGACAGCTGAGAAACGGTTTGATTCCGAATCCAGCCTACCTAATAATGGACAAAATCAAGATAAATCAGGCGGTTATAGTTGAGGGAAAATACGATAAGATTAAGCTCTCAAATATCATCGATGCTTTTATTATTGAAACAAACGGCTTTTCGGTATTCAAGGATAAGGAAAAGCTTGGCTTCATTAAAAAGCTGGCAGAGGAAAGAGGAATAATCATTCTCACCGATTCGGATTCCGCAGGCTTTATGATAAGAAATCATCTCTCCTCGGCAATACCAAAAGACAGAATTACCAACGTTTATATTCCCGACATATACGGCAAGGAAAAAAGAAAAAATGCCCCCTCAAAAGAGGGCAAGCTCGGCGTTGAGGGAATGGAGGCAAAAACTCTGCTGAAAGCATTCGAAAAGGCAAAAATTAACTGTGAAATTAAAAATAATCCCGACCCAATAACAAATTATGATTTGTTTGAACTCGGACTTTCGGGAGCACCTAATGCAAAGGAGAATAAAAAGAAACTCTTAAAGGCGCTCGACCTTCCCGAGTTTCTTTCAACCTCTTCCCTGCTGTCATATCTTAACAACAATATGACTAAAACAGAATTAAAAAATATAATTGAACCCGAGGACTAACCTCGGGTTTTGATTTTCAGTGTTTTTAAATATGCTTTTTGTTCATCCGTTATTCGATAACTCTCAACTGCTTTTTGAATTGCCTTATTATGAGTCCAGATATCGAGAGTTTCATTTTCGATATACGGAAGAGTTTTTTCATATTGCTTTGCAAGTGCTGTTGCAAAGAACCACGCAATCATCATATTGATATAGTATTCATCTGATTTAACCGATGAAACTGCTTTAAGGTATTTTTCATCAAAATCATCATCAAGAAAATGGCTCATCAGCATTCCGATTGCAAAGCGCACTATGTATGTTTTTTTGCTTTTAATCCAATTATCAATATGTTTGAGAAGCTCATTTTTGTTCTTTGAAAAGCATTTGGGACTTAATTGGTCGCAGGTTGCCCAGTTGTCTATATAGGGCAGAAACTTTTCAACTTTTTCAATACATTCATCAAAATTTTTTATGCCGCTGATAATAAATGCGTGGAGCTGATTTTCATCAAAGAACTGATGAGGAAGCTCGCTGAGAAAAGCCGCTGTTTTCCCCTCTTTTAATAGCTCTTTTGCATATTTTCTTAAAACGGGAGTTCTCACTCCGATGAAATAGCTTTTATCAACATTTGGAATCAGCTTTGACTGAAAATCACGGTAATCAATATCCTGATTTTCATATAAAAAATCTTTTATTTCGTTCATTTTTATCACCGATTTAATTCTATCACGAAAAGAATTAAAAGTAAACATAGAAGTAATTTGCATATTTTAGATACAGGGAACCGTCCCCTGTACCTACATAGCAGGGGGTTTATTGGCTGATACCAAGTAAAGCACCAAACAGCTTTTGCTGCAAGGTGCTTTTAATCAATAATTCGGTTTTGCTATGATGCTATACTGCTTTAAATTTAAAGTTGTATTTATTTGCGTACTTTTTAGCTGCAGACTTTTTCTTGCCCTTGATTGTTATTCCCGACTTTTTTGAGTAAGTTCTGACATTGCGGTCATAATTCCATCCGACTTTAAAGCCAATTGCGTGTGAGCCTATTTTTTTAACAGAGCTCGGGATTGTTATCGTTTTAATCGCTGTGCTGCCAAAACAATCCACGCCTATTGTTTTAAGTCCTTTGTGCAGCTTTACTGTTTTAAGCTTTTCACATTCCATAAATGCCGCTTCTTTAATTGTTTTTACAGACTTTGGTATTACAATTTTTTTAAGCTTAAAATCTTCGCGAAAAGCATCAAGGCCAATTGTTTTAACGGTCGACGGAATATTTATTTTTGATAATTTAAAGCATTCTTTAAATGCATAATCGGGAATCTTTTTTGCTCCCTTAGCAATGACAACAGTGGTAAGATTTTCACACCCAAAGAATTCGGCTTTTGAAATTACTTTGTTATTTATTGTAGCTTTTTTTAGACCCTTGCAACAATAAAATGTATCTTTCTTTATTTTGGTAACACTTTTAGGAATGGTAATCTTTTCAAGCTTGTTACATTTGGAAAAAGCACCCTCACCTATTTCTTTTAATCCTTTAGGCAGAGTAACCGTTTTAAGTTTTTTATCCTCAATAAAACAGTAATCACCGATTTTTTTAACGCCTTTTTTAATAGTTACTTTTTCAAGATTTTTGCATTCGGCAAATGCACCGCCATCTACGCTTTCAATATTGGAAGGTATAGTAACGGATTTAAGTGAGTTGCATCCACTAAACGCACTGTCGCCAATACTTTTAATGTTAGACGGTATCTTAATGGATTTAAGCGCTTTGCAATTATTAAATGCCCCGCCAGGTATCGTTTTTATAGTCTTTGGTATACTAATTGATGAAAGCTTGAAACAAGCATCGAAGCAATTTGAACCGACGGATTTAATATTTTTTGAAAGCTTAATGCTTTTAAGCGAAGTACAGTAACTAAATGCACCATCACCAATATATTTAACCGTGTCGGGCATTTTAATTGTTTTTAACGTTATATTGTAAAATGCGTCATCTGCAATTAACTCAGTTCCGTCTTTAATGGTGTAATTCTTCGGTACCTTATCCCATCCCTCATATGTTTCCACTAAGTATTTGCCGATGTACCTTACACCTTTTTCATAATCATCACTACTATAATGATGATCATTGGCAAATGCGTAACATCCAATACTCGTCAGGTTATCGGGAAGAGTAATATCTTCCCATTTATCACAGTTTAAAAAAGCACGTTCTCCAATTGACTTAACTGTGTTCGACATGGTTACACTAACAACACGCGTACAATTATAAAACGCCCTGTCGCCGATTCTTTTAACGCCTTTTTTGACAATAATGTGCTTTATTTTCTTTTTGTCAGAGAATGGCGATTCTTCTTTTGGCTCCCAAGCGTCGTTCGGGTCGCCGTAATCCTTCATTTTGCCTTTACCGTAAATAGTCAAAGTACCGGTACTGCTTTCAAACTTATACTTAACATTTTCGCCGCAGCATCCGCTTGTAAGGTCATCTGCGGCATAAGCTGAAATTCCGGAACCGGTAATAATTAATAAGACCATAATAATTGATAATACGGATTGTGAAAACTTTTTCATATTAATCTCCTTTTATGTTTTTTATCATTAAAGCTATATTGCTTCGTTACAAGAAACACAGGGGACGGTTCTCTGTACCTATTAAATTGTTTTCTTCATATCACCACTGCTCATATTATATCACTAAAAGGAATAAATTTCAATTATTTGTTAAAACTACTACTGCGGAGGTGAAAGAAATGACATCAAAGGAACTTTTATATGTTGAAGATGCTCTTGGCCACGAGCAGTATTTTCAGACAAAATGCAGCGAAATTATCAACAATGTTCAGGACAGTGAACTCAGAAACACTGTTCAGACAATGACGGGAAAGCATCAGCAGATTTTTCAGAGTTTTATGAATCTTTTATAAGGAGAAGAAAATGGACGATAAAAATTTAATGCAGGATATTCTCCTGCTTGAAAAAGGGGTTTGCGATTTATATATGCACGGTGCTATTGAATCATCAACCCAGAACATCAATCAGACCTTTAAAAACGCACTCAACGAGTCACTTTGTATGCAGGATGATATCTATAAGAAAATGCAGGAAAAGGGCTGGTATCAGACCGATACTGCACAGCAGGATAAAATCAATACTCTAAAACAAAAGTTTACCAATATGCAAGCATAATGTATTAGGGGTCTGACCCCTAATACATTATAAAACTGCACCGCGAATTATGCGGTGCAGTTAAATTTTTAGTCATTTAGTTTCGCAAGTTCTTCTCTGAAAGACTCTGCGCTGTCGAACTCTTTATAAACTGATGCAAAGCGAACATATGCAACCTCGTCGATTTCCTTGAGCTTTTCCATAATAAGCTCGCCGATTCTTGCAGAGGTTACTTCCCTATCTACAGAGCTCTGGAGCGAAGCCTCAATTTCCGAAATCTTTGTTTCAAGGTCGGCAACGGTTACATGCCTTTTCTCGCAAGCTCTGAGCATTCCCTTTAAAATCTTATTTCTGTCGAAAACTTCACGGGACTTATCCTTTTTAATAACGATAATAGGAACATCTTCAATTATTTCATAAGTTGTAAACCTTTTTCCGCACTGAAGGCATTCTCTCCTTCTTCTTATGCGTTCATTTTCGTCAGTAGGTCTTGAATCAATAACCTTACTGTCTGTAAAAGAACAAAATGGACATTTCATAATAAATCCTCCTTATGAAAATTCGCTACAAAATGCATTATAACACAAGATATAGAAAAATGCAAGTGCTTTTACTTTACAACAACATATTGATGATTTTATTGCTTTTGAAGTCCTGTTCCCTTGTTGTTGTATATGAACATCCAGATTGCCATTATGCAGATGGTAATATAACCCACAATCGATAGAATATCGGGTATCTGGTGACCCAAAAACAGATATCCTTCAATCGCAACGAAAACAATATTTGAATAATCATAAACCGATATTTCCCTGCTCGGAGCGTAGGTATATGCAGCGGTAATTCCGAACTGCCCTCCCGCAGCACAAACGCCGACAAGAAGCAAGCATATAAACTCTTTTGAAGTCATCGGCTTATAGCTGATAATGAAAAATGGAAGCGTTAACGCTATTGAGAAAGCAGAAAAATGAAAAACAGTAAATCTTGAGTTTTCGCCGATATTTCCGAGATGGCGAACGCAGGTATATGCCGCTCCTGCTCCAAGGCCTCCGATAAGTCCTGCAAGCGACGGCAACTGCTCAACATTTGATAATGTCGGCTTTATAACAAACATGGAACCGATAAAAGCGCCTAAAATTGCAAGGGCTTGTTTCGGTTTAACCTTTTCTTTTAAGAAGAGCGCCGAAAAAATCAATGTAAAAAACGGACTGAGTTTATTCAGCATTGCCGCATCTGCTGTATGCGTCATATGGGTTGTTGCATAGAAATTTCCGTAAACGCCCAAAAGACCGATAGCCGAGCGCAGAAAATGAAAAGGCAAAGCGCCTTTAACAGGCTTAAAGCTCTCGTGGTTCTTTATAAGCGCGCCCGCAGCGATAAAAAAGGCGACAAGATTTCGAAAGAAAACCTTCTGGGCAATCGGAAGGTCGCCCGAAAGGTTGATAAATGAGCTCATACCGCTGAAACATAAAGCGGAAAAGAGAATACATATAATTCCTTTAGTCTTGTTGCTTAGTTTTTTCATTTTTATTAATCCTAAAAATTATTATCAAAGAAATGCTTGCTTGCTTTTAATTCTTCTTCAACATTAAGTCCTTTTGAATAAATCTCGATAACATATCCGCCGGTATAATTCGCACTTTCAAGCTCTTTAAATAAACGCTCATAATCGAAATTTCCTCTTCCCGGAGGAAGACAATCACAATCAGGAGTATTATCACTAAGATGAACATGAACAATATCATTTTTCATCTCATTTAAAACTTCAAACGGGTCATACCCACAACGAATAGACTGCTTGACATCGAAAACCATGTTGAAATCATCGCCAAGCGCCTTTCTCATCTCCTTTAGAAAATCCAGCGACTCACTTCGAAAGCGAACAACATTCTCCTGGCAAACACGAACTCCCTCTGTTTTTCCGAGTTCGATAAGAGAAGCAAAGCGTTCAATATAGAAATCCGAAGGAATATCTCTTTTCTGTTTTGAAAGAGCCCCGTGGATAACTGCAACATCTGCACCGAGAAGCGCTGCAGCGTGGAAATGCTTTTTATATAAATCTATAAAATCATCATATCTTCTTTGGTATTCACCGAAAATACAGGTGTTTTCGAGCGCTGATGAAAAAGGGTGCACCGATAAAATCCTCACACCTGCTGCATCAGCCTGCTTTTTCATTTCCATAACAAAATCAGGCTCGAGCTCGCTTGAGGAATTAAAGAATATCTCTGCACTTTTAAAACCTAAATCAATAACCTTCTGAAGTGATTTTTCCGTTTCAAGCGGATAAAAGCACGAGGTTGAAGCACCTATTTCCATATAAATGACTAACCTACCAATTTTTCAATAGCTGCGATTTTAACACTAACGCAAAGAATCTGCGCCGCTAAATCAAGTTCATCAACGGGCGGGAAGGACGGAGCAATTCTGATATTGCTGTTATTCGGGTCTTTGCCGTAAGGATATGTTGCGCCGACAGGAGTTAATGTAACGCCTGCCCCCTTGCAAAGCTCCCCTACTCTTTTAGCGCAGCCGTTCATAACATCAAGGCTGATGAAATATCCGCCGTTCGGGTTAACCCAGCTTGCAATACCAAGTCCGCCGAGTTCATTTTCAAGATGCTTTAAAACAATTTCAAACTTTGGTTTAAGTATTGCAGCATGCTTTTTCATATGTTCCTTAACAGCCGAAACGTCGCCGAAAAATCTTGAATGGCGAAGCTGGTTCATCTTATCATAGCTGATTGTCTGGCAGTTAAGTCTTTTCATAATCTGCTTGATATTTGCATCGCTTGCCGCAATAGCGGAAACGCCTGCGCCTGAGAAAGTAATTTTTGAAGTTGAACAAACCTCAATTACCATATCCTCATTATTATATTCGCTAAGAACATCAAAAATATTAAGAAGCTCGTCGCCGTTATCATCAAGGTCGTGGATGAAATATGCATTATCCCAGATAATTCTGAAATCCTTTGCTGCCGGCTTTAAAGCTGCAATCTCTCTGACAATTTCATCGGAATATGTTATTCCTGTAGGATTTGAATACTTAGGAACGCAGAACATACCCTTAACGCTCGGGTCTTTAACAAGCTCTCTTACAGCGTTCATATCCGGACCGTCTGAATTAATCGGAATATTAATCATTTCGATATCAAAGTATTCAAGAATTGTAAAATGCCTGTCATATCCGGGAACAGGACAGATAAACTTTAAATTCTTAATTTCCCTCCACGGTGTTTCGCCAAGAACACCGTGAGCAAAGCATTGAGTTATATAGTCAAACATAAGCGTTAGGCTTGCATTTGGACCTGCAATAATATTCTTAACATCAACGCCTAAAAGCTCGGCAAAAAGCTTTTTACAGCTCGGAATTCCGTCAAGAATGCCATAGTTTCTTGTGTCAATTCCATTTTCCGTATAATCTATATCAGCTCTGAGCATTCCCATTGATAAGTCAAGCTGCTCTTTACAGGGCTTTCCTCTTGACATATCAAGGCTTAGTCCCATTGCTTTAAATTCATCATATTTCTTTTGAAGAAGCTCTTTTTCTCTGAGCAATTCTTCTTTCGACATATTAGTATATTCAGCCATATTTTTCTCCTCGTTTTTATCCGAAAATCTAAAAATGATTAAATATTTTATCACTTTTTAATCAATAATGCAATATTATTATATTTATAAAAATATGTTTTGACATTAGAACTTTATTGTGGTAAATCACTAAATTGAAAGTTGAAAAGTAATTATCAAAATGTTATTATAATTACATACGAGCAATGCAAGTATATATCGCTCGCTGATATATTCAGCGAATATCGCATTTGCAAACAAATATATCGCGTTGCTTCAGCAACATATCCCCAAAAGGATGTTTTTGCTTATGAGTGATAAAACAATAAAAGAACTTCTAAAAAATGCGGAACTATACGCCGAATACTAATTGCGTCGATAACAACTGCTAAAAATAAAAATAATTAGCGATATACCTTCGGTGCGATATATTTTCAATGCGATATTTCCCTTCGGGAAGTGTAAAAAGGCAAAAATTATGCAATGTAAACAGTTTAAAAAATGCGGAGCATGCAGATTTCAGAGCGATGAATATGAAAAGCAGCTTGCATATAAACAAAACGGACTTAATAATCTGCTTTCTGAATTCTCAAAAGTTGAAAGAATAATTCCTATGGAAAATCCTTTTAACTACAGAAATAAAGTTCAGTGTGCATTTTATTTTGATTACAGAAAACAAAAATGTTCATCAGGCGTTTACCAGAGCACCTCAAAAAGAATTATTCCGATTGATTACTGTATGCTTGATGATAAAGGCGCCGATGATATTATAATAAGCATACGAAAGCTTGCTGATGATTTTAAGTTAAGACCTTATGACATTAAAAATAAAAGCGGCTTTCTCAGGCATGTTTTAATCAGAAAAGGCTTTAAAACGGGAGAGACAATGGTTGTTATTGTTACCGCCTCCCCTGTTTTTCCGTCAAGAAATAATTTTGTTAAAGCGCTTTTGAAAAGACACAGTGAAATAACAACAATTATTCACAACGTCAATCCGACGGATACTAATCTGATTTTAGGTGAGCAAAGCCATATTCTCTATGGAAAGGGATATATTGAAGATATTCTCTGCTCCTGCACTTTCAGAATATCTCCCGCTTCTTTCTATCAGGTTAATCCTGTTCAAACCGAAAAGCTATATAATATGGCTATTGAATTTGCTGAAATACAAAAAGACGATGCCGTTTTTGATGCCTACTGCGGAACCGGAACAATCGGCATTATTGCCGCTAAAAAGGCAGGTCAGGTTCTCGGCGTTGAGCTCAATGAAAAGGCTGTTAATGACGCCGTTTCAAACGCAAAGAAAAACGATATAAAAAACATCTATTTCATTGAAGCTGACGCAACAAAGCTAATAGATGATTTAGCAAAAGAAAAAGAACATTTTGATGTTGTTTTTATGGATCCGCCAAGGGCGGGAGCAAGCAGAGAATTTCTTCTTTCACTGCTTAAACTGAAACCAAAGAAAATAATATACATTTCCTGCAATCCTAAAACGCTTGCAAGAGATTTAAAAATACTCACTAAAAAAGACTATACAGCGGAAAAAATTCAGGGTGTTGATATGTTTCCATTCACAGAACATATTGAAACAGTTGTATCACTGAAGCGAAAGGATTAATAGCAATGAAATACTATAATAAAATAACACTAAAGAATTCAAAAGAATGCATTATCAGAAATGCCGACGAAAAAGACGGAAAAGAGATGCTCGACGTCTTTATTCAGACCCATAAAGAAACCGATAATCTTCTTTCTGTTGTCGAAGAAATAACCTTTACAGCAGAAGAGGAAAGCAAGTTCCTTAAAGAAAAAGCTGAAAGCGAAAACGAAATTGAAATAGTTGCCCTTATCGACGGAAGAATTGTTGGCTCGGCAGGTATTGAGCAGGCGGGGAAGCATATAAAAACCCGACACCGTGCAGAATTCGGAATAGGTATTCTTCAGGAATGCTGGGGACTTGGAATCGGAAGAGAGTTGACAAAGATATGCATTGAATACGCAAAAAAAGCAGGTTATGAACAGCTTGAACTTGAAGTTGTTGATGATAATGAAAGAGCAATAAAACTTTATAAAGACTTAGGCTTTATAGAATACGGAAGAAACCCCCGCGCTTTCAAATCTCCGATAAACGGCTTTCAGACGCTTGTTCTTATGAGGATGGAAATCAATTAAAAAATAAGCAAATTTTTTGTTAGAACAAAGCAAAAAACCACCGTAAGGCTTGCGCCTTGCGGTGATTTTTAATGAAGTTATGGCGAAAAAGATGCCATTTTTGGGCTACCATATTTTCGCAGGGTGCCCCTTAGGGCTCATTTTTTGTATCTTTATTAACTTTTTCGTTTGTTTTAGCAATTGCAAAAAGAACAAGGAATAATATATCCAGATTTTTTTCATATGTTCTCATTGTATATACTCTTCCGCTTCCTGCACGTTTTCTTATAAAAGCAATAATATCGGAATACCTAGTTATTTTATATTGGGTCAGGTTTTCTTCAACAATTGTTGCGCGAATACCGATTCCCTGTTTTTCAAGATATTTCCATATTTCCTTATCATTGAAATAAAACGACTTTCTCGAAAAATTCGGTGCATTATTATTTCTGAGTATCTCGGAAATCTTATGATGATTAACAGAATTTGTTGTGCAATTTTTAAAATAGTAAACCTCGCAGTTATCCTCTGTTTTTTCTTTAACAGCGTAATAAACATATCTCTCTTCATCGTTATAAAGAGCATATCCCCTTTGTTCATTCTTTTCAAAAGGGTGCAAAGAATAATGATCTTCGGGCTTCGAGCGCTTTTTTCTCATAATTTTATCAAAAATCAAAAACGCGCCGATAAGCAAGACCAATATATCAAAAACAATTATTGCAATAACAAATAATCTCAAAGTAATTCACCGTAACTCTAAACAAATAATAAATTAATAGACATATATCAATTATACACTTAAAAATGATTATTGCAAGAAAAACTTTTTTCTATTTCAAAAATTCAAGAACTTCTCTGTTATATTCCTTTGGATTCACTCTTGCAACAGCATGATTTCCTTTTAGAATACATAGCTTTGAATTCGGAATAAGGCTGGCAATTTTCTCGGTATGCTTTCTTTTTATCAAATCATTTGTTCCTGCAATAACAAGCGTTTCGGATTTTATAGTTTTGATATTATCTTCGGGTATGTTCGGTTCGTTAGACATTATACCGAGCAGTTCATTCTTTCTCTTTAGCTTTTCATTTTTGTCAGCGATTTTCGAAGTTATTTTATAATTAATATCAGTTGCAAACTGAAAAAACCATTTAGTTCCACTTGTGTTATAATTTGCTCCGTTTAAAACAAGCTTTTTGACTCTTTGAGGATATTTAATTGCAAAAATCATTGCAATATTTCCGCCGTCAGAAAAGCCGAGAATATTTGCTTTATCTATATTATGATCATCCATAAATCCGAGCAAATCATCGGCAAACTGTTCCAGAGTAAACGGCTTTTCGCCCCTTGGCGTTTTTCCGTGTCCTCTTGTATCAAGTGAATAAATATGATAGTAGTTTGAAAATTCTTCCATCTGATGTGAGAAATAATAGCAATTCTCACCGTTTCCGTGGAGCATTATAAGAGGCTCGCCCTCACCCTTTTCAACATAAAAATGTTTAATCATTAAATCACCCCCCGTTTGATTAATAATAACACATTAATTTTTCATTGTCATCTATTACTGAAAAATTTATATTTTTGTTGATTTAATTTGTTAGAAATGTTACTATTGTAATAATATAATGAAAGGTTGCAGATATTTATGCACGAACACCATCATCACACAGTTAATGCTGAAAGTGAAGAAGAATTAAAGGTATTGGTTGAATATATGGTTAAACATAATATTTCACATACCGATGAACTATGTCAGATTGCTGAAAGGTTAAAAAAAGACGGGAAGAATACTTCGGCTGAAAAAACGCTGGAAGCAATCAATGTGTACAACAAAGGAAATGCACTGCTCAAAGAAGTGCTTGAAACACTTTAAAGAGGTAACATAAATGAAGGATTTAAAGTATCTTTATGAATTTGAAAATCTGCTGCAGGAAGCGAATAATGAGCTTGTTCAGCAGGCAAAAAAAGACGGCAAGTTATGCCTTGCCTACACATGTTATCATGTTCCGGAAGTTCTGCTTAATCTTCCCGGATGCTTTTCAACAAGACTTCGTGCACCGAGAACGGGCTCTCTTGATATTTCTACATATTATATGAGCTCGTTTTTGTGCGGATTTTCAAAGGCACTGGTTGAAAGAGGCATTGAGGGCGGTTATCAGCATCTTAACGCTCTTTTCGGAACAGAAACCTGTTCCCAGATGAACAGAGCTTATGAGCATTTTGAACTTCTTAATTTAGTTGATAACGAAAAGTTTTTTGTTACTATTTCTGATGTTCCGTTCAAGATTATGCCCCACACTATCAAGCACTATAAAAGCCAGATGCAGGAAAAGATTCTCGATAAACTCAAAGAAGTTTACGGAATTGATATCAGCGATGACGCATTAAGAAAAGCGGTTGAAGAGCATAATGAGATTTGCCGACTGATTACAGAAATCGGTGAATACAGAAAAGAAGAAAATCCGAGAATAACGGGATATGAATTTCATGTTCTCAATCTAATAACCTACTGCTGTCCGAAATATCTTATCATCGATAAGCTGAGAGAAACAGCTGAGGAACTCAAAACAAGAGTTCCCGATGAGAAGAAGAACTACAGAGCAAAGATTGTTGTTGTTGGCTCAGAAATGGATGACCCCGATTTTACCAAGCTAATCGAGGATTCGGGAGCGCTTGTTGTTGCAGACCGTTTCTGCTTCGGCTCACTTCCCGGAAGAGAGGAAATACATCTCACAGATGACGGTGATGTTTTAGAGCAAATTATTGTTCACTATATGAAAACCTGTCAGTGCCCGAGATATATGTCGCAGGACAAGGTTCAGGGCAGACGTGACTTTGTTAAGAAACTCGTTGAAGATTATCATGCTGACGGCGTTTTATATGAGCAGCTCAAATTCTGTGAATACTGGGGATATGAGAGAGCGCTCGCTTCACATATTGTAACAAATGATTTCGGTATTCCGTCAGTATGCGTTGACCGTCAATATACTGCAAACGCCTCGGGTCAGTTACGAACAAGAGTTCAGGCATTCGTTGAAAGCCTTGAAATAAAGAAAATCCAAAAAGAAAAGGAGCAGGCAAAATGAGTTTAAAATCAAAACTTAAAAACCTTTGGCGCAACGAGCCGAGCAACCTCGGAGATTTGCACGAGGATAAAACAGGACTGCTCAAACACAGAGAGTGGCGCGGAATTTCGGACACAATGTACGATTACTACCGCTGGCTTATAACATGGAAAGATATTATTGTTATGGCTGGCAAGGCTCCTGTTTCAACAGTTAAGGGTCTTGCAAATTATCGTTGGATGGCGAGTTATCTATCAGCACCCGCATGGGTTGACCGACATACCGAAGGTCTCAGAGGTCCTCAACTCAGAATAACACATCTTCATATGAATATGCTTGTTAAACCAACAACGGATTTAATCAATTTCCTTTTAGCTAACGACAGACATTTTCATGAGAATTCAAAATGGGCTGACAGAACTGTTAATGTTGATGAAATTTTTTCGTCGGAGTTTATTGCAGGCTTTCCTAATTTAAGGGATAACCATGTTACAACTATTCCGATTTTCTTAACATCAATGGTTGACCAGAACATAACTCCCCCCTATCTTGATATAACAGAGAGCTATGGTGTTCCCGCCGATGTATGCCCCCTTCCCTCCGCTGAGGCAGGCGTTGCAATTAACGATGATTATCCGCTTGTTGGAAAATGCGCGCTGACTTGTAATATGCCCTGCGACGGCTCGGTTATCAATTCCTCATACATAGACAGAAGATTCAATATTCCGACTCAGGTTATTAATGTTCCTCTTCGTTATAACGGCGAGGATGTTCAGGAATACGCGGTTGACGAGATTAAATCCGCTATTAAATTCGTTGAAGAACAAACAGGCGAAAAATGGGACTGGGATCACTTCTTCAAAGCGATGAAGCAGTATAATCAGCAAACCGAATATGAAATTCAGAAATGGGAAGTTAACAAAACCGATTATCCTCAGATGACGGGCGCAACCTTCTGGCTTTACAGACTGTTTTATTTCCACATTTCAGGAGGTATGGATAAGCGATTCTTAAAGACCGATAAAAAGGTCAATAAGCTTATGCTTGACGCATATGAAAAGAAAACAAAATGTTCAAAAGAAATGCGCCACAGAGCTATCGTCTGGTCCTGCCCTGCCAACTATTATACCAGTCTTGCAAACTGGCTTGAAAACTGTTGGGGCGTTAATGTTGTTATGGATATGGAAACTATGATTTCCTATTATATGTACGACACAGACGATAAAGAAAAAGCGCTATCAACACTTGCTAAAACACTTCAGAGAACAACAATGCGTAAGCACACTAAGGGCGGTTATGCAAATGTTGTTGACGAGCTTTGGAGAATAGTTGAAGAATTCAACGCCGATATGGTTATTATGTATGACCAGATTTCCTGCAAAGGAATGGACGGATTAAACGGAATTTTCGACGATCAGGCAAGAGAACATAATGTCAGCTTTATCTGGGTGCCTCAGGACCTTATGGACCCGCGCACTATTTCAAGAAGAGATATGCGCGAGCATATAAACAAATATATGACAACCGTTCTTCAGGAAGAACCCGTTGACCCGACATTAGTTGATTTTGACGATACTTTAGCATGGTAAGGAGATAAATAATATGAAATATTTTGGCGGATGTGATGTAGGCTCAACCTACACAAAATGCGTTATACTTGATGAAGACGGCAAAATGGTTGCCGATGTTACAAACAGAAGTAAAATTAATCCCGTTCAGTCGGCTGAAATAGCGCTAAATGATGCTGTATCACAGGTTGAAGGATTAGATTCAGCAAAGGATTTAACATATCTTGTTGGAACAGGATACGGAAGAAACAAGGTTCCCTTTGCAGACGAAAACATAAGCGAAATTTCCTGCCATGCAATGGGAGTTCACGTTACAAACCCCAATGTTAAAGCAATTATCGATATCGGCGGTCAGGACGTAAAGGGCATTGCTATTGATACCGACGGAACTGTTAAGAATTTTGCTATGAATGATAAATGCGCTGCAGGAACAGGGCGTTTTTATGAAGCAATGGCGAATGCGTTTGAAATGACTTTACCTGAATTCTCAAAACTTTCTCTTCAGGCAAAGAACACAATTCCAATTACGGCTCAGTGTACTGTTTTCGCTGAGAGCGAGGTTATTTCCCTTGTCGGTGAAGGAAAACCGATGGATGAAATTGCCGCAGGAATTCAACTCGCTGTTGCAAAGAGATGTTTTGTTATGGCAAAAAAAGCGGGCGCAACAGACAGCATAACCTTAACAGGCGGATGCGCTAAAAACGACGGTTTAAAACAGGCTATTGAAAAGGTTCTCAAAATTAAAGTTGTTGAGCTTAAAACCGACCCTCAGTTAATGGGTGCGCTCGGTGCTGCTGAATATGCAAGACAGAAAGGAATGGCAAAATAAAATGAAATTTTTAAAAGCTGTTTTAATAATCCTTGCAGTTTTGTTTGCATTTTTTGTTATAACCTTTTCAATATACTATACAAACAGTGATATGAAGCTTGTCAGAAAAATATATGATAAGCTGCAGCCTTACTACGATAATCTCAAGAAAGATAAGAAGTTATAATTATGTGTTTATCAACTGCATATAAAAACGAAATATCCGAAGATACAGCTATAATGAATAATGTTATGGAAGTTGAATGCTCCGAAAATCAGGTTATATTAATTGATTTAATGGGCAGGCGCTGTACTGTTGAAGGCTCACTTTTAAAAGCAAGCCTGACAGACGGATATGTTATATTAAAAACGGAATAAAAATGGAAGAAACTAATACAACTATTATCGCCCTTGTAGGCAAAGGCGGAGTCGGCAAAACCTCACTTTCGGCAATAACCGTTCGCCTTCTCTCACAGGCGTATCCTGATAAAAGAATACTTGCTATTGACGCTGACCCCGCTGTCGGTCTTTCAACTGCGCTCGGAATTGAAATAACTTCAACTGTTGATGATATCAGAAAATCATTTGTTCAGACTGTTGAAGGAGGAAACAAAAACGCCGCTATTGAGCTATTAGGTGAAGCGAAATATCAGATGTTTGATGCGCTTGTTGAAAAAGGAAATATTTCTTTTCTTGCAATCGGACGTCCTGAAAGCGCAGGATGCTATTGCAAGGTTAATGCATATCTAAAAGAAATCATTTCCATGATTTCCGATAATTTCGATTTTGTTGTTATCGACGGTGAAGCAGGAATTGAACAGGTTAACCGAAGAGTTATGGAAAAGGTTACTCATTTAGTTCTTGTTTCAGACGCCAGCAAAAAAGGCTTGCAGGTTATTCAGACAATTCACAAGGTTGCAAAAGAACTCGTTATGTTTGATAAAACAGGAGTTATAATCAACAGAATGCCCGATATACAACTTAAGGATAGCCTTGATACAGGAAGACTTGAACTGCTTTCCTGCATTAGCGATGACAGAGAAATGGCGCTTAATGATATGAGGGGTGAAAGCGTTTATAAGCTCTCTGAGGAGTCCCCCGTTGTTCTCGGTACAAAAGAGGCACTGAAAAAACTGAAAGTATTATAATATGAAACTATATAATGAATGTTTTGACGGAGTTGGCAAAATCTTAAAAAGCCACTGCGTTAAGAAATTTGAAGCAAACAGCCCTTCCAAATGGAAGAGTTCTGATAAAAACCAGATAGTTTTTCTAAACGATACTGCATATGAACTCGGTTCAGGAACACTTCCTGCAGTAAG
Organism: Eubacterium sp.; assembly: GCA_017445905.1. Taxonomy (GTDB): domain Bacteria; phylum Bacillota; class Clostridia; order Oscillospirales; family Acutalibacteraceae; genus Eubacterium_R. Next base: position 50,746 of record JAFSRX010000013.1, on the reverse strand, counting down.
CAGCGTTGCATTTACTGACAAGGAGGAATATGTTCCCTGTGACGAAATTCTTCTTATCGGTGATGATTTATGCGATATAAAAGCAAATTCACCTTTCGCAAGAATTGCGCTTATTCGTGTTAATGAAAATGAAATGGGAACTGGCGAAAAGCTATATCAGACTATAAGAAAAATCGAATATGCCCGCTATCATATCAATCCCGAGGGATATATGATGAGAATTTCCGCATTTACCCACAGGGAAGCCGCAAGAGTAAGCAAAAAAGCCATAAAAAATGGAATCAGCTTTTCTGATATTGGAAAACTCTTTATTGAAGAATATAAAAAACAGCCCCAGGTTGAAGCGGTTAAGCTTCTCTTTGTGACTGCAAAGGATTTTCCTTATGATGAGCTTGAAACAATAATGCAAAAATCGGAAAACATAACAACGGCACTCGACCATATAATGAAGGATATAAAAATGGACTGCCAAACCTGCAGCCTTAAAGCAGTTTGTGAAGAGGTTGAAGCGCTCTGCGAAAAGGATTTCAAATAATAAAACAAAAAAGCATAGCTCCTTAGGACATTTTTCTAAGGGAGCTATGCTTTTTTTACGTTCTTTTATGAGAGTTTAATCTGCAAGACAAGAGTGAATGCTTCGCTGAGTTCAACACTAACGGTTGCGCCCTGTTTTCCTGCAAGATATTCAATATTTGCTAGTCCGCCTTCATAGTGTATCTCACTCGTTGGTATTTTTCCGTTATTCGTGAATCTGAAAACAACTTCACCCTCACCCGACTCTGCAGAAATTGTCATTTCCTTGGCGGCAGCGTGTTTAACGGCGTTAATCAACGCTTCCTGAGAGGTAAAGAAAAAGAGTTCCTTTTGTTCATCCGTAAGCGTTTTTGGAATCATCATATCCCACTTAAGATTTATTCCGAGGGATTTTGCAAGAGCGTTAAGACTCTCCGATTTCTGATTTGAAGCTTTTTTATCCGCTTCCATACAGAGCAGAAGTGAATTTTGTTCCCAAAGTGAAAAGACCTTATCAAGTTTCTTAACGTCCTCCTTATCGCAGGAAACAGTTAAGAGCATAAGGCGGTTCATTTCATCGTGGATATTCATTTTCGCTTGCAGAATTTCTGTTCTTTTAACTGATTCGTCTATACTTATATAATAATCCTGCAATTCTCTGTTGAGCTGTGAAATACGGGCGTTATCGTTTTTGAGCGCCTCGGTTTTGGCATTTTCATCGGTGATATCAGAAGCTATCATTTCCCGAAGCTTTTCGCCGTCAAGCTCAATTTCGTTACAAACAAAACGCCATACTTTATCGCCGATTTTCAGTATTCCGTCTTTCACTGTCTCATTAAAATGATTGCCGTTGAGGAGAGGGGTTGAAGAGACTTCCATACAAAGCTCATTTATACAGACATTTGAAAACAGAATCCTTCCGTTTTCGCGCCAGCAGCAAATACCGCAAGGAACTTTATCAAGATAAAGTTTAATAGTGCCGGGAGTAATAAAGGTTCTGTCAAATTTAATATTTCGCAAAAACAGCACTGCGCTTGCGATTGTTAAAGCAACAAAAGCTATTAACAAGTAAGCTGTGGGAAATAAAACAATGCGCTGCGTAATTTCGGATATATGCTTCATTTTTTCAATCAGCGAATAGTCAAAAATAACCTGCCACATAAAGTATGACGGCACAAAGAGCAAAATTGCGAAAGCAGTATAAGCAAGGTGCTTTTTTACCGCCGCCAGAACACCGCTTCCGATATTTATCAGGCAGAGGAGCAATGTCCAGAGCGCAAACAAACTGCGCAGTAAAGCAGGGAGCATACTAAAGGATACCATTATGCTTCGCCCCCTTTCCCTAGAGTAAAACAGATGTATGTAACACCATCTTCGCTGTTTATCCGCGTTTGAACGCCATAGCTTTTGAGTTCATTTATCGTACTGTTTGAAATGGTATCATTGAGGTTTTCAAGCGTTATTTTTAATTCTTCCGTTGAAAGATTAACAAAGGTTCCTTTCAGCACGGAAAGATTACTCTCAAGCAGAGTTTCAAATATTTCAAAGGTTTTCAGTGCAGTATCTGCGCTGATTATTCCCTGGGCATTGCTTATAAATTCACTTGGAATACCGCAATAATTGAGATATCTCAGAACCTCCGAAACAGACAGCGCAAATTCGCCCGTTTCAATATATCCGTCCTCCTGAGACAGCAGCATAAGATTTGCATAGCGCTTAATATATGCGCCGAGCAGTAATATTCTCTTTCGAGATTCTTCCTTAATGCTTAAATCTTCCGTGGTGCGAGCGGTTTTTGCATACTCGGAAATCAACTGCGATTGCTTTTGCGTTCGCTTTGCTATCATATCATAAACAACTGAGCGCTGCTCGGTTTTCGTTTGCTTCTCTTTCAGTTTATTTCTGAGTCGAATAAGCTCGTTTTCCTGTAAAAGTTCCTCTTTAGCACGGGCAAGCTCATCGTTAAGGCGGTCAAGCTCGGTCATATCGTCCTGCCAGAAACCGAAACCGCCGGGAATCTCCATTTTATTCAAAACCGTATGCTCGCTTATTCGGCTTCCGCTTTCAGACTGAAATTGCTCCTTGCTTAAAGGACTTGCCCAAAGTGAGGAATAAACGGTATCTCCGTTTTTATCCGTAATCTGTGCTGCAATAGAAAACTTCTGAAACAGCTTTCCGTAATCCGTATTAGTCGGAATAAGACCGAGTCCGATGCAGCATTCAAGAACGACCGCAGCGGTGAAAATAAGCGCCTCCGGAAATTCAATGATATATGTGCCGTTGATTTTCGGCATTTTTTCTGTTACCAGAAGAGTATTCATAACAGCTCCGATAACAAAAGGAATCATTATTATCCAGGCGTTTTTCTTTGAAGATGTTATACGGCATTTCATAACAAGAATGGTAATTGCCGAAAGATAGAGAATATATCTCCAAACAGTTATAATATAAAACAATATCCCATAGGAATATTCGCTGTCCCAGCGCTCAAAATCAGGCTGAAAACTGAAAACAAGCTGGTGCAAATCATTCGTTAAAATCAGAATAATGAATCCTGCTGAAATCACAGCAGTCCAGAGCCATTTCTTTATTTTGAAATCCTTTTTCGGCGCAACATAAAGCGAAATGTAAAAAAGAAATAAAGGCATTAAAATCATAGGAACATAATATAGATACCATATATGGCGGTCAATAACGCCTATCTCGGCAAAAACACTGTATTTAATTCCTCTAAAAAGAATCAGAAGAAGGCTCATCGCCGAAAGCGCCTTCATCATAAAGGAAAGTCCGCCCATAGGAGTAACGCGGTGAGAATAATATAAAATATGACAAACGCAAAGCGTCAGAAGATAGATTACCGAAAGATTGCGCATTGGAAAAACATCGGGAATAAGTTGTCCGCAGGGAATAATATTAACGGCAAGCAACAGATAATAAAGCGCCATCCGCCTGAATGTCGTTTTTACTTCGTTCATACTTTCCCTCCTCTGCAACAAATTAAATTTATTATACCATACTATACAAAATATTTCAAAAACTATTGAAATATCATCCGAATGGCTTATATACATTTGCTTTGAATTGATGTATAATCAAACTGGAGGTGTTCAATATGCCATATAATGTTCTTATTGTTGAAGACCAAGATATGCCCCGCCAGCTTTTTGAAATCTATATAAATTCAAGTGAAAAGTTCAGCCATCTTCTTTCTGTTTCCAATGCGTCGGCAGCTCTGTCGATTTGCTCAAACAACAAGATTGATTTAATACTTATGGATGTTCTTACCGAGCTCGGTCACAGCGGGCTTGACGCCGCAGAAGAAATCAAAAAAGCATTTCCTGAAATAAAGGTTGTTATAGTTACCTCGATGCCCGAGTATTCGTGGCTTGAGAGAGCAAGAAAAATCGGCGTTGATTCCTTTTGGTATAAGGACGGACAGAAGGATAGCATCCTTGATGTTATGGAGAGAACAATGGCGGGCGAAAACATATACCCAGATAAAACTCCGCTCATTCATATCGGCAACACAACAAACCACGATTTCACCGAACGTGAGCTTGAAATTCTCAAAGAGCTTACCACGGGAGATACAAACACTGCGATTGCCGAAAGACTTCACATATCGCTTCCCACAGTCAAGAGTCATATTCAGCACCTAATGGAAAAAACCGGCTTTAAAACCCGAACGGAACTCGTCAGCGAAGCAAGAAGTCTCGGAATAGTAATTAAAAAAAGAAAAGATTAGTTAACAGGATGCGCCGAGGCGCATCCTGTTTTGTATTAAAATCATACTTTTGGATGATATGAAATTTTATGAAAATTAATTATAATAAATTTGGTACATTATATCATTTGGAGGACTGCTTACGGAATAATAATTATCCGTTGTATTTACTGCTCTTATAATAAAGCTCAAAAAGGAGAATAATTATGAAAAAAGCATTAATCAGCTTGGTTACGGCGATAGTTATGGTATTTAATTTAATACCGTCGGGTATTGCTTTCGGTGAGGAGAGAACCTATATCCCCGAAATTGTTGCAACCTCGAATATAGAGTCCCTCCTCGGCTTCGGCAATCCGATTAACACATCAACTAATCCGACGATTACGGTAACCGTCGGTGCGCCCGCGCTCTATAACCCCGCAGGCAATATCAACTGGTATAAAAAGGATGACAACGGCAATTTCAAAGCGTGCTCGTCCGGCGATACCTTTACTACGGGAACATATAGATTAACCTGCTATTTTGGCTTATACAACGGCGATAACAGCACCTATTATCTTGATGAAAATACTACCCTGACGGTGGACGGCGAAGAGTGGACCTACCGTTCGTACAGACCTATGAGCGGATATGAGTATATGGTATTCCGCTCGCCCGAATTTACCGTTCACGATTTTACCGAGTGGCACTATGATGAAACAAATCACTGGCACGAATGTCCCGACTGCGGAGCAATACAGGACACGGCGGCGCACACTCCCGACCATGAGGGCAGCGCAACAGCGGAATACCCCATCCTCTGCACAGTTTGCGATTATGAGATGGAGCCTCAGGTTGGGCACACTCATTCGTTTACGCAGGAAGTCGTAGCAGATAAATATAAGAAAGCCGACGCCACCTGCCACAGCAAAGCAGTTTACTATAAATCCTGCGAATGCGGCAGAAAAGGCACGGAAACCTTTGAAGTGGGCGATATGCTCCCCCATAACGCAGGAACTCAGTGGATGTCGGACGGCGAATACCACTGGAACATCTGCAAAAACAAGGACTGCGGCGCAGTGGTGGATAGCACAAAAGCAGCGCATATCTACGACAGCGATACCGATTATCGCTGCAATATCTGTAAATCCAAAAGAGAGGACAACAGACCCCGTATCAGTCATATGGATGCAACCTCCGATATTGCTTCCATTCTTGCCGTAGGCAATAAAGCGGTGAATCCTACTGTAACGGTAACTGTCGGCACACCTGTACATTATAATGTGAACGGCACGAAAAATTATTACAAAAAGGACGGCGACAGTTGGAAGCAGGTCCTTGTCGGCGAAACTTTCACCTGCGGCACCTATAAAATGATTTGTCATTTCGGCTTATATAACTATGAAAATGATACACTCGCTTTGAGCGAAAGTACGAATGTGACGGTTGACGGCGTCGAGTGGTCGGTGGACTCATATAACTATATGGACTATTATGAATACATTGTTGCGAGTTCACCGGAAATTGTCATACACACACCTGTCACCGACTCTGCCGTTGCCGCAACCTGCACAAAGGCGGGAAAAACCGAGGGCAGCCATTGCTCCGCCTGCGGAGAGATTATTCAGGCGCAGAAAACAATTATGGCAAAGGGACACAAGGTTGTTGTTGACAAACCGGTTGCAGCAACCTATACAAAAACAGGACTGACCGCCGGCACACACTGCTCAGAATGCGGAAAAATTCTCGAGGCACAGAAGGTTGTTCCAAAGCTTGCTAAAAAGGCAAACACCTTAACGGCAAAGGGCAAAACAAAAACCGTTAAGTATTCTGCCGTAAAGAAAAAGAATCAAACGGTTAAGCGTGCCGACGCAATAACGGTAAGCAAGGCAAAAGGAACAGTGACCTACTCTAAATCAAGCGGTAACAGCAAAATAACCGTTGATAAGAAAACCGGAAAAATCACCGTTAAAAAAGGTCTTAAAAAAGGCACTTATAAAGTGAAAGTTAAGGTTAAAGCCGCAGGCACTTCAGCCTATAAGTCAAAAACCGTAACGGTCACCGTTACGATAAAAGTAAAATAATTATTATGAATTCAGAGTTCGGAATTCGGAGTTATATGGTGTTGCGCACGCCTCTTATAATTAATTGTCCGAACTAAGTGAGTATCCGCTAATTCCGCATTTCGCATTCCGCATTCCGAATTAAAAAAGAAAGGATGATTTTATGAAAAAATCCATATCAATCCTATTGTCCTTGATTATGATTATGTCCGTCTTTTCGGCTGCGCCGATTGCGGCATTTGCCGATACCGACGGGGACTTTACCTATTCGGTTTCCACAGGTCAGGCAACGATAACGGGCTATAACGGCAACGCGGAGGAGCTTGTAATTCCGGCGACTCTCGGAGGAAAGAATGTAGTTGCCATAGGCGACAGCGTTTTCGACGCAAACACGACGCTTAAAAAGGTTATTATCTCCGAGGGAATAACAAAAATAGGCGATTCCGCATTCTATGATTGTGAAAACATTGAGAGAGTTGATATTCCCTTTAGCGTTACAACAATTGCCGGCTGGGCGTTTAAGGGTTGCAGCAGCCTTAAAACGGCTTTTATCCGCGGACCTGTTTCAGTCATCAGCGAAGGCGCCTTCAGAGGCTGTACAAGCTTATCGGCGATATCTCTGCCGACCGCCCTCGTTTCAATAAAGGATGACGCTTTCACGGACTGCGAAAAATTAGAGTTCATTTATTATGCAGACTCTGTTAACAGTTTCAATGATGATATTGAAATCGCCGAAACCAATATCTGCCTGTACGGCGCAAAATTTAATGAATACAGCTTTGCAGGTAACTGCGGCGACAACGCATACTATGTTTTCAACGATACAACCAAGGCTTTAACAATTAAAGGCACCGGCTCTACCGATAATTATTTCTTTGGCAATCCCGGATTTTACGGTTATAAAGACGATGTTAAGACGGCATTTGTTGAAGAGGGAATAACATGTATTGATGACGGTATTTTCTATAATCTTGTTAATATGACCTATGTTTCTCTCCCGGAAAGCTTAACGGAAATCGGCGAAGCAGCGTTCAGCCAATGCGCTTCATTAAAGGGCATTGATATCCCGCGAAACGTTAAAAGAATTCAAAATATGGCTTTTGCAGACTGCGTCGATTTAACTAAAGTCAACGTCTATTCGTACTCCGTTAATATTGAAGCTAAGTTCTCAGCCTTAACGACGATTTATGCCTGCAAAGGCTCAACGGCTGAGGCGTATGCCGAAAAAAACAACTATAATTTCATTTCCATCGGGCATAACTGGGGCGAATGGAATATTATAGATGATGAAATTGAGCCTACCTGTGCGACTTACGGAAAAACCGCTCTCAGGTATCACGAATGTGTTCTCTGCGGAAGCAGCGAAACAGACGGAGGATATGCGATTGAACTCTGCGACCACATTTTCGGTCAAGGAGTAATAACTAAATATCCAACCCCTACCGAAACGGGACTGATAGAATTCGTCTGTGAAGAATGCGGCAAAAAAGAAACAAAGACCGTTGCGAAATGCGAAAAATATACCAACACCCTTTCTGCAAAAGCGAAGAAGCCAACGGTTAAGTATTCAAAGCTTAAGAAAAAGACGCAGTACATAACCCGCAAGGAGGCAATCACCGTTTCAAATGCAAAGGGAACAGTTACCTATGCCAAGTCAAGCGGCAACAAAAAGATAACCGTTGATAAGAAAACCGGAAAAATCACCGTTAAAAAAGGTCTTAAAAAAGGCACTTATAAAGTGAAAGTTAAGGTTAAAGCCGCAGGCACTTCAGCCTATAAGTCAAAAACCGTAACGGTAACAGTTACGATAAAAGTTAAGTAAATTTAAAGGAGAAATCAATATGAAAAAAACTCTATCACTTGTATTATCTTTAATGATGATACTAACCACACTGACTGCGCTGCCGTTTACGGCACACGCCTACAAAGGCCAATACAAATACGTTCAGGAAAGTACGCTTGGCGGTAATACCTTCTATTATAACCTCAACGGAACCGAGGCTACGATTACGGATTTTGAGGCGCTTTCTGCCGGTACTACCGATGCGAACATTACAATTCCGTCCATAATAAACGGCAATACGGTTGTTCAAATCGGCGAAGAGGTATTCCAGGAAAATGATAATATCGAAAGTGTAACCATTCCGGCTACGGTTAAGACTATCAATAACTATGCATTCAATCTTTGCTTCGGTTTATCAAGTGTTACATTTGCTAGCGGCAGCGAGTTAATCACAATAGGTGAGGCTGCTTTTGGAAGCACTGCTATTTCGAGCATTACCCTTCCGAGTAAGCTTCAGTATATTGCTGTAAACGCATTTGAATATTGCGAAAATCTGACAAGCATCACAATTCCGAACAGCGTTAAAACCATCTTTAGTGGCGCATTTGCAAACTGCACGAAATTATCTACCGTTACAATCGGCAGCAAAGTTTCGGATATCAAATCGGGTGCATTCGCAGGCTGCCCTGCTTTATCAAGTATTTCTGTTAATTCAGCAAACGAAACTTATTCTTCGGCAAGCGGAGTTCTCTACAACAAAAATAAAACAACGCTTATTCTCTATCCGCAGGGTAAATCAAACACAGGATTTGAACTGCGTGATGAAACTACTACTATTGCTGATTACGCATTTGAAGGCAACACTGCTCTCCAGCAGCTTCTAATTAACAGCTCTTCGTCGCTTGTCTCTATCGGAGTTGGTGCTTTTCGCGGCTGTTCAAGTCTTAAGAGCATTATGGATATTCCCGATAGCTTGACCTCTATCGGCGATGAGGCGTTCAAGGGCGTTGCTAACAATCTTTATGTAAAATCTGCCTGCGACCATCCGCTCGTAGCAAGCAAGATTATTCAGGGCGTTTCCACCCGTAAATGGGATAGAGTACACGGCACAACCGACAGTGGAACCATTACCACACCGTCAACCTGCACGGAAAACGGAATAAAAAGCTATAAGTGTGTAAAGTGTGGCGAAGTTATTTCTACATCACCGGCACCTCTTGCAGAGCATACCAAGATTACTGTTAAAGAAAACATAATCCCCGCAACACTTAACACCACAGGCTCATACGACGAGGTCGAAAAATGTTCTGTTTGCGGTAAGGAATTCAGCAGAACTCCCGTTACTGTTCCTAAACTCATCAGCATTGCAAAAGCTAAGGTTACGGGAATTAAGGCAAAGACCTATACAGGTAAGGCAACAAGCCAGACCGTTACCGTAAAGCTCGGCGGAAAAACACTTGTAAAAGGAACTGACTATAAAGTTACTTATAAAAACAACAAAAACGTAGGTACTGCAACTGTTACAATCACAGGTATAAATGCTTACGGCGGTTCAATTAAAAAGACTTATAAGATTAACCCGAAGGGTACCTCTCTTTCAAAAGTAACGGCTGGTAAGAAGGCATTTACTGCAACATGGAAGAAGCAAACCACCAAAACAACCGGTTATCAGATTCAGTATTCAACCAGCAGTAAGTTCAAGAATGCTAAAACCGTAACTGTTAAGAAGAACAAAACGACCAAGACAACGGTTAAGAAGCTAAAGGCAAAGAAAAAGTACTATGTCAGAATCAGAACATATAAAACTGTAAGCGGCAAGAAGTATTATTCTTCCTGGAGTTCAAAGAAATCTGTTACAACAAAAAAATAAAAATATTAAACAAAGGATACCGCAACGGTATCCTTTGTTTAATGGTGCGAGTAACAGGACTTGAACCTGCACATCGGGAGATACTAGATCCTAAATCTAGCGCGTCTGCCAATTCCGCCATACTCGCATATTTAGTTTTGTTTAATTACTGTGCTGTGAACACAACGACACGCGAGACTCTTGCGGTGCCCAAAATTCATTCCGGCTTGGTGCGCCGATGAATTTTGACCGCTGCGCCATTCCCGCCTCGCTTTATCTCGCACTGCGAGCGCTTCGGCGACGATGCTGCCAATTCCGCCATACTCGCATATTTAGTTTTGTTTAATTACTGTGCTGTGAACACAACGAAACGCGAAACTTTCTTTGCTTTGATATTCTATCATTTTATTATTACTTTTTCAAGTGTTTTTTTGTCATACAAAAGGTTGTTGCATAAACTGCTTTAGCGCCGTATGCATTTAAAACATATGAACACTCGTTAAGCGTTGCGCCCGTTGTTCTTATATCATCAACTAAAAGAATAGTTTTATCATCAACATTGGCATCTTCTTTAAGGTCAAACGCTCCCCGAAGATTAACCGCTCTTTGACGGGCGCTTTTCTTTTTCTGGTCGCGGGTGCTTATAACCTTATCGAGAAGCGCAAGAACTGGAATATCCAAAATCTCGGATATCTCATTTGCAAGCAGCTCTGATTGATTATATCCCCTCTTGTTCTGTTTTTTCTTAGTCATCGGAACAAAGGTTATAAAATCAAACTCAACATCGCCGAAATAATCCTCTATATGCTCGCTCATTTCTTTTCCCATTGCTTTTGCAAGCTCGGGATAGCCATAGTCTTTAAATCTGTTTGCTCCTGCAGAAATACTGTTTTCATAATAAAACGGCGCAATAAAGGCTTTGTATTCAGATTTTTTCCTTTTATTTTTGCAGCTGCATATATCCTTTGGAATTCCGCATTTTCTGCATAGCTCGCCTTCAATTCTTTTAAGCTTTCTGCATTCCTCACAGCGTGCTTCATCAAGCTCTGTTACCTCGCCGCAGAGTTCACATCTCCTTGGAAAAACGGCAAAAGAAAGCTTCTTTATTGCTTCTTTAATCATATAATCAGACCTCTAAATACGGAGCAATTTCATAATAAGTTTTCTTGCCGATTCCTTTAATATTCATAATCTCGCTTACATCCTCAAACATTCCGATCTGTTCCCTGTACGCAACAATCGAAAAAGCCATTTTCTCGGATAAACCCTTTATGCATACAAGCTCATCAACACTTGCAGTATTGATATTAAGCGGATATTTAACAGTTATAGTTGTTTCTTTTTGAGTAGTTGATTTAGTTAAGGTTGTTGAATACTGCTTATTCTCATACACCTTTGGCGCAGACATAGTTACATAAAGCATTATTCCCGAAAGAATAAGCAAAACTATTCCAATCATAACATATGTCTGTTTTTTATCGCTTTTCATAATTTCTGCCTTTGGGTTTGCTGTTTTTGTTTCTCTTATTCGTTACTTTCCTCTGATTATTATAATTCATATTCTTCGGAGCACTGATAAGACATTTTTCACCATTTCCGATTAAATCATATCTCTTTGCTTTCTTTAACGCCTCTTCAACAAGCGCTCTGTTTTTCGGGTTAAAATACTGAAGGAGCGCTCTCTGAAGCGCTTTATCATGGGGATTTTTAGCGCAGTAAACCTCTTTCATTGTATAGGGGTCAAGTCCCGTATAATACATCGTTGTTGAGATGGTTCCGGGCGTCGGATAGAAATCCTGAACCTGTTCGGGACGAATGCGCTTTTTCTTTAAAAACAGAGCAAGTTCAATCGCATCGTTAAGCGTTGAGCCGGGATGACTTGACATCAGATAAGGAACTAAATACTGCTCTTTATTAATCTCGCACGTATATTTGAAATATCTTTTTGAAAACTCAATATACGCTTCGATATGGGGCTTTCCCATTTTATCGAGAACTGCCGCGCTGCAATGCTCGGGAGCAACTTTCAACTGACCCGAAACATGGTGTTTGACAAGTTCTCTGAAAAAGGTATCGTCCCTATCTTCAAGCAAATAATCATATCTTATTCCCGAACGGATAAAAACCTTTTTAACCTTTGGTAAATTCCGAACATTTCTTAAAATATCGAGATATTCGCTATGGTCTGCTTCAATGTTTTTACATGGAGTTGGCGCAAGGCATTTTTTACCCTTACAGAGTCCATGCTCCTTTTGAAACTCACAGGAGGGCTTTCTGAAATTCGCTGTCGGACCGCCGATATCGTGGATATATCCCTTAAAATCAGGCATTTCAGTCAGCTTTTTTGCTTCATCGATTATGCTCTCTTTACTCCTTGTTGTAACATATCTTCCCTGATGAAAAGCTATTGAACAGAAATTGCAAGCTCCAAAGCAGCCTCGGTTATGAGTTATTGAAAACTCTACCTCCTGAATACCGGGAACACCGCCGAGCTTTTCATAAACAGGATGGTAGGCTCTCTGATACTCAAGAGAATAAACCCAGTCAAGCTCCTGAGTTGTAAGCGGCGGCATAGGAGGATTCTGAACGACCATAAGTTTGCCGTGTTTCTGCTTAATCGCCTTTCCTCTTATATGATCCTGCTCGTCCTGCTGAATACGGGAGGCTTTCGCATATTCATTTTTTGAGTTTTTAACATTATCAAAGGACGGACATTCAATTCCAACATATGGCGTTTCTCTTACATCAACGGCATAAGTTGTTCCCTTTATATCGTGGAGTTCACTTATACTTTCGCCGTCATCAAGCCTTTGCGCCATTTCAATAATCTGATTTTCGCCCATTCCGAATATCAGCAAATCGGCAAGCGACTCAACAAGGATGCTCGGCTTTATCTCATCATCCCAGTAATCATAATGGGCAAAACGCCTCAGCGACGCTTCAAGACCCCCTATAACAACGGGAACGTCGGGATATATGCTCTTTACCATTTTTGAATAAACGATAACAGCTCTGTCGGGCCTTTTTCCCATAACTCCGCCCGCTGTGTAGGCATCAGTTGAGCGTTTTTTCTTTGCAACGGTATAGTGAGCAACCATTGAATCAATATTTCCGCTTGTTATTAAAAACGCAAGTCTCGGTTTTCCAAAACGAACAAAATCAGCCGTGCTACGCCAGTCGGGCTGGCTTAGTACGGCTACTTTAAATCCTTTTGCTTCAAGGACCCTTGTTATAATCGACGCACCGAAAGAGGGATGGTCAACATAAGCGTCTCCCGTTATATAAACGAAATCAACTTCATCCCATCCTCTTTGGCGCATATCATTTTTGCTGATAGGGAGAAATTTATTTTGATCAGTCATCGTTGTAATCAATATTATATAAGCTGTCTAAATCGGTATTTGCAAGTTCATCGTCATCAAGATCATCGAAGAAATTATCGTTTTCTTTCTCTTTTTCTTCCTCTGATGTTTCAAAGCTCATCTGCTCTGTATTCTCAGCTGTAAAATCAGGTGCGGGTCCGTTTGCTTTCATCTGAATCCACTGCTGCATAGTTATTCTGATTTCTCTTGGCTTAGCGCCGTCCTGAGGACCGATAATTCCCTTTTCTTCAACCTGGTCCATAATCTTTGAGCCCCTTGAATAACCAACTCCGAGCTTTCTTTCAAGGAATGAGGTTGAAGCTCTCTGATTTTCAAGAATAACCTCAACTGCTTTTTCAAAGAGCGGGTCAAGGTCGTCGGCTGGCTCGTCATCCTTAAACGGAGAGGACGCGCCTTTTTCCTGAGCGGCTTTGCTTTCGATTTCTTTTTCGATTTCTTCGCTGTATTGACTCTCGCCCTGTGACTTAATAAATTCACAAAGCTCTTCAACCTCTTCATCGCTGATATATCCGCCCTGAACACGAAGTGGCTTGCTTTCGCTGATTGGAGCATAAAGCATATCACCGTGACCGAGGAGCTTTTCAGCACCGCCTGTGTCAAGAATGGTTCTCGAATCAATCTGAGAAGATACTGTTAGCGCTATTCTTGATGAGATATTAGCCTTGATAAGACCGGTTACAACATCAACTGAAGGTCTCTGAGTTGCAATAACAAGATGCATTCCTGCTGCACGAGCCATCTGAGCAAGACGGCAGATTGAATCTTCAACCTCTTTAGGTGCAGCCATCATCAAATCGGCAAGCTCGTCGATACAGATAACAACTCTCGGCATTGGCTCCATATCCTTATGCTTTTTAACAAAGGCATTATATCCCTCAATATTACGAACGCCTGTATCAGAGAAGCACTGATATCTTCTCAGCATTTCAGAAACTGCCCATCCAAGCGCACCTGATGCCTTTCTCGGATCGGTTACAACGGGAACAAGAAGATGGGGAATGTTTTCATACTTTGAAAATTCAACCTTCTTCGGGTCTATCATAAGGAATTTAACCTGATCGGGTTTAGCTCTGTATAGGATTGAAACAATAATAGAGTTCATACATACAGATTTACCCGAGCCCGTTGTTCCTGCGATAAGAAGATGGGGCATCTTTTCAACATCGCAGAATATTGTTTTACCTGCAATATCCTTACCGAGCGCAGCGGAAAGGATTGATTTCTGACTGTTAAATTCGTCTGAATCAATGAGCTCTCTCATTGAAACAGCATTCTTGATTGTATTCGGAATTTCAATACCTACTGCTGCTTTACCGGGGATTGGCGCTTCTATTCTTACATGGGTTGCAGCAAGATTAAGCGCTATATCATCGGCAAGATTTGTTATCTTTGATATTCTTACGCCTGCTGCAGGTTTAAGCTCGTAGCGAGTTACTGTAGGTCCTCTTGAAATATCGGTTATCTTAGCCTCAACTCCGAAGGAATGAAGAGTATCAACAAGGAGTTCGGCATTATCCCTGAGTTCATTGTTAACATCCTTCTGAGATTTTTTAGCCATAAATTTAAGAATATCAACCGGAGGAATTACATACTCTGCAACAGCCTTATTCATATCATCATCGCTGACTTTGAATTCCTCTGTTTTCTTTTCTTTGTTCTCTTTCTTTCCTTCGGCTTTTTTATCGGAATCATCGATTATTTCATCAATGGTCTTTTCTTCTTCGGATTCTTCCGCCTTTTTCTTTTCCCTGTTTTTTCTGGTTTTCTCATTCATTTCACGAATGATATCTTCCATCGGGTCGCCGGTTTCAGAGACAGTCTCTTCAACTTCTGAGACGGACTTTTTCTTCTTTCTTTTAGGCTTTTCATCCTCCGCTGTGGGAGGCTCTTCGTCAAGAGGAATATCGATATTGCTTATTCTTCTCTTTTCTCTGCGCTCTTCAATATACGGAGTTGCCTTTTCAACAACCTTTTTAACGGGTTTTGCAGTATTTTTAAAGAACTGATTAACAGTTACTCTGAATAAGAGAAGAATATCAGTAAATGCGATAATAAGATCAACAATTATTGCAGGTGCTTTTCCGAGAGTTAAAAGAAGCCATCCGAAAACTGCTCCGAAAAATCCTCCGTTAAAGGTTGAAGGCGCATCAAGATAAGCAGTTTTAAAAGTTTCAACAAAAGCAGCACCGGGCTGATTTCTTATAATATGTATCAGGCTTGAAACAAGAAGTATTAAAATAACTATTGAAACCGCTTCAAAGGTCATATTCTTCTTCGGCTTTTTAACCGTAAATAAAAACGAATAAACAAGGCAGAGTATCGGAAATACTATTGCCGCAAGCCATCCGAACAAACCGATGTGAAAATTATGTACAGCCAGCCATACTCCTTCGCCCGGAATAACCGCAACAAAGAAAAACAGCAGAGAAAGCGCAAAAATAACTATGCTGATAATTCTTTTAACGTCTTCATTATCCTGACTGATTTCGGCCTGCTTAGGCTCTGCTTTTTTTGCAGGAGCTTTTTTAGGTGCAGGCTTTTTAGTTGTTGTTTTTTTATTTGCCATTTAATCTTCCTCTTTTATCTTAAAATAAGTTCGAAAATTCCGATAATTATCGCTAAAGCGCCAACGCTTAAATCATAATATGCAAAATACTTGAGTTTCTCATTTTTGATAATCCATTTGAGTATCTTAACGCAAAGGAATGATACTGCTGCGCTGAGTATAAAGCCGATTATTGCAGCAATAATATTTGCCGCTTCGCTTGAAGTAAATATTTCAATAAATCCCATCACAATCAAAACGGGAACGTTCATAACAAAAGAATATCTCAGCGAAATCTTTCTAGTTACTCCGAGGAGCATTAATATTGCGAAAACTCCGAATAAAAAGCTCAGTCCCGAAACAGGTACAAGAATAACACTTGCAAAACCGATAATCAGTGAATAAATAAGATTAACGTTTTTATTATTATTTGAAAGCTTTAGCTGGCGGATACATAAAAGAACAATCGCGCCTGTTATCAGGAAAAATATTCCGTCATCAAGCAAGGTTTTATTATATCCGCTGTTTTTGAGAAATGTGAATAAGAATCCTTTTTCACCCAGCGGAATAAGCCACAAAATCATCGGAACAAATGAAAGCAGCGTATAATACATAAACTTTCTTGCAGGTTTCGGAGGTACAGTTGTAAGCCTCTTTTTGAAAAGATCGCCGAAAACTCCGAAAAACTCAGTTAACATTGAAAGAAACAGTTTATATGTTGCAATAATAATTCCGATTGCAATTCCTATATGTATTATTCCCGTTATTGCTGAGGCAGATGAATCAAATCTGCCTGCAAAATCGTGGAACATCGCTGAATGCCCTGTTTCACTTAACGGAAGAATGTATGTTACAGCCTGAAATATGGCTTGAATAATTGCTGCTAAAATTGACATGGTTAACTCCTTCAAACAGCGCTGAATTATCAACAAACCAGCCTGTTCTTATATAATCATATGGGTTGCTTGACCTTTCATTTTTGACGTTATTAAAGCTTTTTTCATCATAAAAAACATCGTCAAGATTAATTATCGTGTGGAGCATTGTTTTCACCTATCCTGTCGCTTAAAAATGAAAGCGCGCTTGAAAGCCCGCCAAGCTCATCAATGAGTCCGCACTCAACAGCGCCCTCGCCATCAAGAACACAGCCAACATCCATAATAAGCTCACCTGTTTTCATCATAAGCTTTCTGAAATCTTCTGCACTGATTTTTGAATTATTTTCTATGAAATTAACAATTCGATCCTGCATTTTTTCAAAATAAGAAAGCGTTTGGGGAACGCCGAGAACTGTTCCGTTCATTCGAACAGGATGAACTGTCATCGTTGCACTTGGAACGATAAAGCTCTTCTGACAGCTTACAGCAAGAGGGACTCCGATTGAATGACCTCCGCCGAGAACAAGGGAAGCAGTCGGCGTTGTCATTGTTGAGAGAAGCTCTGCAATAGCCAGTCCGGCTTCAACATCACCGCCAACTGTATTGAGAATAATCAGAAGTCCTTCGATTTCCTTGCTTTCTTCTATGGCAACAAGCTGAGGAATAACATGCTCATATTTAGTTGTTTTATTCTGGCTGGGAAGAATATAATGTCCCTCAATCTGACCAATAATAGTTAAGCAGTGAATAAAATGCCCGCTGCTTTCAACAGTTATTGATCCTGTTTCAAAAGAAGAATTGCTCTCTTCACAACCGTTTTCCTGTTTGTTTTCTTTTTCTTCACACATAATATCACCAAGAATATTATTGCCGAAATACATCAAAACAAACAATATCAGTTTATTTTACCATTAATATATAAAAATTTCAATATTAATATTATTGAAAATACATTTTACAACTGCGTCCAACTATGTTATAATATTTAAGATAAATTTTAGGAGAAATATATTATGATTGAAAGAGTTAACCAAAACAATCTTGAAGAATATGAAAATTTTATAAAATCACACCCGAAGGGACTCTTCCAGCATTCAAGCAAATGGGCAAAGGTTAAGTCCGCATGGAAATGGGAAGCAGTTATGCTCAAGGATGAAAACGGCAATATCAAAGGTGCTGCCGCAGTTTTAATCCGCTCAATCCCCGTTATCAAAGCATCACTTATGTATTGCTGCAGAGGTTTTGTTGCAGATGAGGATGATTTTGAAACCTTTGATGCGCTTTTTGACGCGCTTCTTGAGATCGGAAAGGAATATAAGGCATACTGCATAAAAATCGATCCCGAAATTGTTATTGAAAACAAGGCATACAAAGAGCATTTAGTTAAAAAAGGCTTTGTTGAGCTCAATCCGGGTTGTATGGATTTTGAAAATGTTCAGCCGAGATTTGTTTATTGCTTCGACTATAACGGTATGAATGAGGACGAGCTTATGCTCACCTTCAAAAGCGACTACAGAAACAGAATCCGTAAGGCTCCAAAAAAAGGCGTTGAGGTTAAAATCTGCGGTAAAGAAGCGCTTGATGACTTTGTTGCAATTATGGCTGAAACAGGCGAAAGAGACGGATTTTCAACAAGACCGAAATGGTATTTTGAAAAGATTCTCGACTGTATGACCGACGACGCAAGGCTCTATATGGCATACTACGACGGAAAAGCAATCGCAGGAACGCTCGCCATTAAATGGGGACAGAACGTTATGAAATATCAGTACGGCGCATCATCAAATGCACACAGAAATGTTTATCCCAACTATGCTCTTCAGTGGGCAATGATTAAATGGGGCATGGATGAGGGCTGCAAGGTTTATGACTTCGGCGGAATAAGCGGCGACTGTCAGAACCCCGACAATCCGCACTACGGACTTTGGAGATTCAAGCACGGCTTCGGCGGATATATGAAAGAGTTTATCGGCGAATTTGACTATGTTATCAATAAGCCCGTTTATAATCTTTATAATTTCGGAACTAAGATATTAAAGAAAATCAGATAAACCTTCGAGTTGCGAGTGCCGAGTTCCGAGTTTTCGGTTACTCGCTACGCTCAAACAATAATTATGCTAGCCGTGCGCAGCACCCAAAACTCGTGATTCGTAATTAATTAGGATAAATATATGAGCAGATATGTTATAGATAAAGAAAAGCTCGGTGAAAACATTGAGCTTATTAAAGAAAAAGCAAAAACAGAGGTTATCGGTGTTGTTAAAGGCAACGGATACGGCTTCGGAATAAAGGAGTTTACCGTTGAGCTCAAGAAACACGGGATTAAAACCTTCGCCGTAACAGAGGTTACCGATATTCCGATTTTAAAAGAAATTCTTGATAACGAGGATATTCTTGTTATGCGCTCAACAGCCGTTTATGAGGAAGCAAAAATCATTGCTCAAAACTGCGCCATAGCAACAATCGGCTCTCTTAATGCTGCCGAAATTATGAACAAGGTTGCCGAGGAGCTTGGCGTTAAGGTTAAATGCCACTTGAAAATAGATACGGGAATGGGAAGATACGGTTTTCTTCCGAGCGAGATTAACGATGCTGTCAAGTGTTATTCATTTGAAAACCTTGAGTTTATCGGCGCATACACTCATTTTTCTTCAGCTTTCAGAAACGCCGAGTTAACAAAGGCTCAGCTTGTTTTATTTAAAGACACTATGGAGCAGATAAAAAAAGAGGTCGGAGAAATCGGAATTATCCATGCTGCAAACTCCCCTGCTCTTCTCAATGTCAGCGACGTTTGTCTTGACGCCGTTCGCATTGGTTCAGCGTTCACAGGAAGGGTTATAACAAGAAGCAAAACCAAGCTCAACCGCCTCGGAGTTCTTGAAGCAGAGGTTGTTGATGTTAAAACCGTTCCCAAGGGATATTCAATCGGATATAACGGAACATATAAAACAAAAAGAGAAACAAAAATCGCCATAGTTCCCATTGGTCACTATGACGGTTTCGGTCTCGGAAAAGAAAAAGAGCTATATGATTTCAGATATGTTTTAAGCATTTTCAAGGCATTTCTGAAAAAGAAGCAGATGTATGTCAGAATTAACGGCGAAATGCACTATGTTATCGGCGGTATCGGTCTTTCGCACACTGCAGTAGATATAACGGGAACGGATATAAAACCAGGCGATTTAGCAACCGTTGATATCAGTCCGCTGATGGTTAATCCAAGAATAGAAAGAGTTTATAAATAAACTCAAATTGAAAATGGAAAATTTCGGGTTATTCCCCTGTTAGGGGAAATGTCGAGTTTGCAAGAAAAAAGGGTCTGGCGCCCGCTCCAAGGGCTACGCACGGCTATTATAATAATTATTTGACCGAGCGAAGCGAGAAACCTCAATTCTTAATTCTTAATTCTTAATTATTCATTAAAAAAAGCCCCGATGGGGCTTTTTTTAATACATTCCTCCGCCTTGAGCTGCTGCTGCCATTGCGGCCGCTTCTGCTGCTTCAGCTTTGGGATCTTTTATATCTGTTACAAGGCTTTCGGTTGTTAAAACCATTGCTGCAACTGACGCTGCGTTCTGAAGCGCTGATCTTGTTACCTTTGCAGGGTCAACAATTCCTGCGCTTATCATATCAACATATTCATTTGCAGCGAAATCATAGCCGTGACCTTTTTCGCTGTTCATAACTCTGTCGGCAATAACCGAGCCTTCAAGACCTGCGTTAGCTGCAATCTGGCGAATCGGCTCTTCAAGAGCTTTAAGAACTATTGAAACGCCTGTTTTATAATCTGCATCGTCTGTATCAAGAAGTGCTCCAACAGCAGGAATTGCATTGATAAGAGCAACTCCTCCTCCTGCAACGATTCCCTCTTCAACTGCAGCCTTTGTTGCAGCGAGAGCATCCTCAATTCTGAGCTTCTTTTCTTTCATTTCAGTTTCGGTTGCTGCGCCGACCTTTACTACTGCAACTCCGCCTGCCATTTTTGCAAGTCTTTCCTGAAGCTTTTCTCTGTCGAAATCAGAGGTTGTTGTTTCAATAGCGGATTTAATCTGAGCAACTCTTGATTTAATCTCATCGCCGTCGCCTGCGCCGTCAACAATAATTGTGTTTTCCTTTGTTACCTTAACCTGACGAGCCTCACCAAGCATTTCCATTGTTGTATCTTTAAGCTCAAGTCCGATATCACTTGTTATAACCTGACCGCTTGTTAAGATTGCAATATCCTGAAGCATATCCTTTCTTCTGTCGCCAAAGCCGGGAGCCTTAACGCAAACGCAGGTGAAGGTTCCGCGAAGTTTGTTGAGAAGAATTGTCTGAAGAGCTTCGCCCTCAACATCCTCGGCAACAATAACGAGCTTTTTACCCGCTTTTAGAACTGCTTCAAGAAGCGGAAGGATGTCAGCAATAACGCTGATTTTCTTATCTGTTATAAGAAGCATTGCATCATCAATTACTGCTTCCATTTTATCTGTATCGGTTACCATATAGGGAGAAATGTAGCCTCGATCAAACTGCATTCCTTCAACAACCTCGCAGACTGTTTCCGCTGTTTTTGATTCTTCGATTGTTATAACGCCGTCGGATGAAACCTTTTCCATTGCCTCGGCGATAAGAGAGCCGATATATTTATCGCCTGCCGAAACAGTTGCAACTCTTTCAATATCAGCATTATCCTTAACTGCCTGAGAGCTCTCTTTAACTGCTTTAACTGCAGCCTCAACAGCGCCCTCAATACCTTTTTTAACGCTCATCGGGTTTGCGCCTGCTGCAACGTTCTTCATACCTTCTCTTACGAGTGCCTGAGCAAGAAGGGTTGCGGTTGTTGTTCCGTCGCCCGCATCATCATTTGTTTTTGATGAAACCTCTTTAACAAGCTGAGCGCCCATATTTTCAAAAGGATTATCAAGTTCGATTTCCTTTGCGATTGTAACCCCGTCATTTGTAATAAGCGGTGAGCCGTATTTCTTATCAAGAACAACATTTCTGCCCTTGGGACCCAATGTTATTTTAACTGTATTTGCAAGCTGGTCAATGCCTGACTGAAGAGCCTTGCGGGCCTCTTCGCCGTAAATAATATCTTTTGCCATAATTTTTCCTCCTATAATACTCCTATAATACTGAGATTACTCTACTACTGCAAGAATATCTTTGATTTCGCTTATTGTATATTCAGCTCCGTCAAGTTTAACCTGAGTTCCTGAATACTTGGAAATAATAACCTTATCTCCAACCTTAACTGTCATAGGATTTTCTTCAGTTCCCGGTCCAACTGCGATAACCTCTGATACTTCAGGCTTTTCCTGAGCAGAAGCAGCGAGAATGAGCCCGCTTTCAGTTGTTTCCTGAGCGTCAACAGCTTTGAGCAGAACTCTGTCTGCAAGTGGTTTAATAGTCATTTATATCACCTCGTATATTAAATTGAAAATGGAGAATGAAGAATGGAGATTTTCGGGTGCTGCGGACAGCTATTATATTCTCATTTCTCCCTCTGCCAAATTCTTTAGCACTCTCATTACCTGAGTGCTAACCATATTTTACCATTGTTTTTTTATTTGTCAATAGGGTTAACAAAAAATTAAATAAATATCCGATATTATTCTGATATTTCTATTTTTTCAATAACAACATCGTATAACGGCTTATCATTCATACCTGTTTGAACTGCTGCAATATCCTCAAGAACATCTGCGCCTTCAATTAATTGGCCGAAAACCGTATGATGAAAATCAAGCCACGGAGTTCCGCCGACTGCCTTATAATTATCAATGCACTCTCTCGGATATCCTCTGTCGGTTAGCTCCTCCATCTGAGAAAGCATCTGAGGAGGCGCAGTTTTAGCCTGAACAATGAAGAACTGAGAGCCGTTTGTGTTCGGACCTGAATTTGCCATTGAAAGAGCGCCATAGTAATTTCTTGCATCAAGGGAAAATTCATCTTCAAATGGTGCGCCCCAGATTGACTCTCCGCCCATTCCTGTTGAGTTCGGGTCGCCGCCCTGAATCATAAAGTCTTTGATAACTCTGTGGAAAATAAGTCCGTCATAATATCCGTTTTTTGCGTGAGTTGTGAAATTTTCAACAGCCTTTGGTGCTGCCTCGGGAAGAAGAATAAAGGTCATATCTCCCCTGTTTGTTTTGATTGTTGCTTTTATGCCTTCTTTTATTTCAAGCTGATTCATAATTATATTTCCTTTCTATTAATTCATACACCTCATCCACCGCAAGCGGTCCCCCTTCTCCTCAAGGAGAAGGCTTTAGATTTTAACTTTTGAATTAATATCACTTAATATTTTTTTATCTATTTTCAAAATTTCTCTGTCGTAGGTTAAAAGTCCGTTGAGTTCATCCTCAACATCAGAAATCTCTGTATAAACAGTTGCAGAAAGTCCTTTTTTAATCTGAGGGATAATAACCTTTTCATAAAGTCTTTTATATGCTTTAGTCAGGCTCTCTTCGGATTTATAAATACGGTAGCCGAACATTTTTTCAGAAAAAGTATGCCCCGCTTTTTTCAGTCCGTAGCCGCCGAATTCCGATAAAACATAAGGTCTGTTCCCTGCTTTAACTTTTATCGGAGTGAAATAGATATGCTTTGATATAACATCGCTTATTCCCTGGTCGTGCCAGCCCGAAGCTGAATCAACAAGTCTTGTTTTATCCCATCCTTTTAATATTTCATACGCCTTTTTGCTGTCGAACTGTCCCCAGCCTTCATTAAAAGGAACCCACATTGCAATACAGGGGCAGTTATAAAGCAAATCAACCATTTCTTTAAGCTCTTTATAATAAAGCTCTCTTGCTTTTTCATTTATTCGCTTAAAGGTTTTATAATTTGTATCATCAAGAGTGATATTCATAAACGGAAGAACGCTTATTTCAGCGCCGTATTTTCCTCCTCCGTTTATCATATCCTGCCAGACAATTATTCCGTTAACATCGCAGTAATGATACCAGAGAAGCGGCTCAATTTTAATATGCTTTCTCAACATATTAAAACCGCACTGCTTAACAGTTTTAACGTCATTTTCAAGCGCCTCATTGCTCGGCGGAGTAAGAAATCCGTCGGGATAATAGCCCTGGTCAAGTAGTCCGTTATGAAAATAGGGTTTATTATTTAAAAACAGACGCTTTATTCCTTTTTCATCATTTCCGAGAGAAAACTTTCTCATGCCAAAATATGATTTAACTTTGTCTTCTTTATATTTGAAAACAACGTCATACAAAAACGGATTTTCGGGCGACCATTCTTTGAACTGAGGAAGCTTTACGGTTTTATCAGTTGTGTCGGCAATGAGCTCTTTATTATCATAAATTAATATTTCAACTCCGTCGGCATTCTCAAATTCAAAGCTAACCTGTTCATTATCATAATCGGGAGTTATTTTAACTGATTTAATATACTCCCACGGAGTTGATTCAAGCCAGACGCTCTGCCATATCCCACTTTGCTTTGTGTACCAGATGCCGCCCCTTTTTGTTTTCTGTTTTCCTCTTGAATACTCATTTTCTTCGCATTTATCCTGGGCAATAACATTAAGTATGTTTTCGCCGTCTTTAAGATACTTACTAATTTCAAAAGAAAAGGGAGTATATCCGCCGTGATGCTCTCCGATAAAAGAGCCGTTTAAATAAATTTCGGCAATCTGGTCAACTGCGCCGAAATTGATAAAAACTCTGCCTTTATTAAAGCTGTCATCAAGAGTAAAGCTTTTTTGATAAAGGAGATATTCATCATTTTTAAGCTCTCTTAAAACTCCCGAAAGCGGAGTTTCAGGTGAAAAAGGAACAAGTATTTCTTCATCAAATTCTTCGGGTATTTTCTTCTGAGCAGAAAAAGAGAGCTGCCATTTTCCGTTAAGACAAAGGTAGCTTTCTCTTTTAAACTGAGGCCTTGGATACTCAGAGAGCGGAGTTTCAGATATATTCTTGCCCCACCTTGTTAAGAGCATTATTTCTCCTCCACAACTATTTTAGAATCAACAATCTGAACATGCTTATTGCAGATTTCAAGCGCTGCTTTTTTGTGGGACACAATAATGCAGGTTTTTTCATCAAGCATTTTAAGATTGGTTAAAAAGCGTTTTTCGGTTTCTTCATCGAGCGCGGAGGTTGCCTCATCGAGAAGAATAACAGGAGCCTTTGAAAGAAGAGAACGAGCAATCGCAAGTCTTTGAAGCTGACCTTCCGAAAGACCTATTCCCCTTTCGCCGATAACGGTTTCAATTCCCTCGGGAAGCTCGCTGATAAAGGAATCCGAACACGAAATTCTTATTGCCTCTTCAATCTCCTCTTCAGTCACATCATCATTGATAAAGGTTAAATTATCTCTGATTGTTCCCGAAAGAAGAAAATTGCCCTGGGGAACATATGAAAACATTCTTCTTGTTTTATTATCAACCTCAATTTTTTCGTTATCAAGTTCAAGCTCGATATTGCCGTCTTGGACTTTGAAAACTCCGAGAAGAAGTTTTAAGAGCGTGCTTTTTCCTATTCCCGAAATCCCCATTATTGCAATGAAATCGCCCTTGTTAATATTGAGCGAGGTATTATCAAGAATAATATCTCTGTCGTAGCTGAAGGAAATATCGTTGAAATTAATGCTTTTAAGTCTTTCGTAAACCTCAGCAGGATTCTTTATGGCAGAATTTTCGCTTGTTTCATCGGGAAGCGAGTCAATTTCAATAAGTCTTTCTGCCGAAGCAACAAGTGAGAAATACTTTGGCATAACTCCCGAAAGTGCTGCAAAGGGTGACTGAATCTGATTGACAAGCTGAAGCATTGCGGTTACTGTTCCGTAGCTGATACCGTGCATAAGTCTGTATGCTCCAAAGCCAAGAGCAAAAACATAACCGAGGCTGAAAACAAAGCTGATTCCTGCATTGGCAGCAATTCCGAAAAATCTTCTTTTCATCTTTGCTTTATAGTTTTCACTTTGAAGTTCATCTGCTTCAGAGGCGATTTTCTTTTCAACAGAAAAAGACTTAACAACAAGAAGACTTGTTACTGCTTCCTGAATAAAGGAACGGGTTTTTCCCTCCGTTGCCTGAACATCCTTATGAAGTCTTTTAAGAGTTTTTCTGAACATCTGTGTGCAAAGAAAAACTGCAATACCGCCAACAAGAAAAACAACTGCGAAGATTTTATCTATAATAACAAGATATGTGAATGCGCTTATCAGCCTAACGAGGAAGAAAAGCACGCTCGGAAGAATGGTCGTAAATCCGTCTGAAATAACGGTAACATCATTAAACATCCTGTTCTGAAGTTCGCCTGTATGATATTTACTGACTGAGGCATAATCCTTTTTCATAATGCTTTTTAGCATATACTGTTTTAAATGCCACTCAATTTTAGCCTTGCAGCGCTCAGAAGTACTTCTGCTGATTAAATTAAGACACAACTGAAAAACAAGAACGCCGAGAAACATCAGAGCATAATAAATAACCTTTTCAAACGATTTATCAACTGTTGCAGCATCAATAATCTTTTTTGAAAATCCAGCAAAAACAATGGTCAGAACACCGTGAATAACATTTGTTAAAACAAGAAGATAAACCTTAAAGCGTTCACTCCTGCAAATAGAATAAATCCACTTTAAAGTTGCTATATCACTTTTGCTGATTTTCCTCTTTCCTTTGTTTTCCACTTATTTATCCTTCCCAAACAGTTTTAGTATTCTTCTTTTTATTGCTCCGAGGTATCTGCGAACAAAATAGTAAGCAGGCTTGAGCGGTATGACTGCAACAATTAATCGTGAATAAAACTTATATAGTTTTGAGTTTTCGCAGTCTATATATCTCTTTCCGTTTTTATAAAAACCGATTAGCTTTCCGCAAATCATATCATCGCTTACATATTCTTTTTTCTGAAGATTGTCTCCCATTATTACATAGTGGTCATCATGAACTTCAATTACCCTGTGCATAATATATTTTCCGCGCGGAGTTACATAGAGAGCAACATCATATTTTTTCAGTCTTTCCTCAGGATAAACAACTATAATATTATCTTTTTGCTGATGGAGCAGCGGCTCCATGGATGAACCGACAGTAAGTCCTGTATAAGTTCCTGTTTTTTCGAGGATTTCTTTTATTGATGTATATTCCGTCATTTATACGTTCCTTAATTGTTTAGAATTATTTATAATTATAGCATAAAGAATTATTTTTTCAACTAAATAAATTAATTAACTTATTATGGCAGGAGTTTTCAATACTGTCATCAAGTTCCAAAAGACTGTCTTTTTTAAGAGCACGTTTGATTATTTCATCGGCAAGGGCGGGGTTTTTCGGAAGCACTGCGCCATGGGCGTAGGTTGCAATAGTATTTTTATATAATATACCTTCGTTTCCATCCTCACCGTTATTTCCGTATCCTCTGATAACCTTTCCCAAAGGTTTATATTTTTTTGAAAGATAGGTTTTTCCGCTGTGGTTTTCAAATCCGATTATTTTTCCAAAGGGAGAATTATAAACTATATTTCCAATCATTCTTTTTTCTCCTGCTTTTGTATAAAAATCAATAGCCGAGCTCAGTTTCACCTCCCGTCCATTTGAATCAATATAATTCCTGCCCAGTAGCTGAAAACCCGCACAAACAGCAAAAACAGTTTTACCGCAGTTAACGCAGTAAGAAAGCATTTCACTCTTTCTTTTCAGGTCGTTTGAAATTATATTCATCTCTCTGTCCTGACCTCCGCCGATAACAAGAATGTCGAATTCTCCGAGTCTGTCCCCTATTCCTACATTTTCTATTTCCGCAGGAATGCCGCGTTTTATCAGCCTGTAATAAAGGCAGATAACATTTCCGATATCACCGTATAAATTAAGCTCCTTAGGATAGAGATGAACAATTTTTATTCTCTTCACTCCCAAAACTCCTTTCCTCCGAAACGGCTGACAAAATGCCGCCGCATATTCATCATAGAAGTATAGTTAGCGAGAATAACAGTGTTCTTTTTCTTTTCATTGATTGAGCTGATAAGTTTTTCATAGTCCTCACCGTCAATTATTTCATATACTGATATTCCGTCATATTTCAGACGAAGCGCCATATCAAATGAGCGTTTTCCGATAGTTAAAAAATGTGTTTTCTTTTCTTTTAATTTTAAAAACGAAGTATCCCATATCCAGCTGACATCCACTCCGTCCGCCTCGTTATCATTCAATGCAAATACAAGATTATATCCGTTCATTTTTGACACAAAATTAATGCAATTTGAAAATCCTACAGGATTTTTAACAAGAAGTAAAAGCACCTCATAGCCGTCACCGAAAAATTTTTCCATTCTTCCAAATGCCCCTGTAAAGGAATCAAGCGAGTTTGTGCTGATACTCAAAGTTTTCAAAATTGCAGACGCACAGCAAAAATTATACACATTGTATATTCCTGCGAGTGAAATTGATTTAAACCTTCTTTCGCTCCCATATCTTAGAAAGAACTCAAAATAACCATCATCAAGTGACACGATATCCTCTGCACAAATATCTGGATAAACCCTTTTAAAAGCGCATTTCGGACAGTGGTAATTACCAAGCTGAGCATATACTCTTGATTTATAAATCAGTTCACTTTTGCAAACAGGACAGAAGCGGTTATCGTCAGCGGATTTCAATTTATAGTCCGCATTTATACCGAAAGTTATAATATCATTATCGCATTTTTCGCTTATTGAATATGTTAAGGGGCAGTCAGCGTTAAGCGCAACAACAGCATCGGGCATATTATTTATTGCGCTGACTATTGTATTCAGCGTTGTCTGAATTTCTCCGTATCTGTCGAGTTGGTCACGAAATATATTGGTTACAGCAACAACCCTTGCATCAAGATATCTTGATATTTCAGGAAAACTGTTTTCATCACATTCAAGAATTGCATACTCCTTTTTACAGTTTCCGAAAACAGAACAGTTCACAATAAAAGATGAAGCCACTCCGCTTATCATATTTGCTCCGCTTTTATTTATGAAATATGAATACCCCTCTGATTTCAGAGCGTGTTCAACAAGTGCGCAGGTTGTTGTTTTTCCGTTTGTTCCTGTTATACAGATTATCTTAACTCCCCTTGAGAGCTTGTTAAGAATATTATATTTCATTTTAAGCGCAACTTTTCCGGGAAGGGTTGTTGCCCCCAGACCAAGCAGCCTTAAAATCTTAAAAATCAGTTTTGCAGTTAGAATTGTTATAAATACCATAGTAAATTATATTGAAAAATCCTCAATATATGATAAAATGGAAGCATACTGGGGAAAGGAATTATCACTATGCTTGAAAGAATAGTTGAAGTTGTTAAACAAGCGGGAGAAATCTATAAAAGTGCAGGAAGTGACCTTGACATTATCAAAAAAGGCTCAAATGTTAATCTCGTTACGAAATATGATAAATTGATTCAGGAGTTCCTTATTGAGGAACTAACAAAAATCATTCCCGATGCTCATTTTATGTGTGAGGAGGGCGATGAGAAAAAAGAGCTTTCCGACGACTTTTGTTTTATTATTGACCCGATTGACGGAACAACGAATTTTATAAAAGGCTTTCAGCATTCTGCAATAAGCGTTGGTTTAACTAAGGATAAGGAGCTGTATATTGGAGTTGTTCTTGACCCCGACAGAAATAATATCTACTATGCTCAGAAGGGCAAGGGCGCATTCTTAAACGGAGAGAGAATTTTTGCTTCTGATGAGAGTATTGAAAACAGCCTTGTTCTTTTCGGAACCTGCCCCTATGAACACGAATTTGCTCATAAAACATTTGATTTAGCTGAAAAGCTGTTTTTAAGATCAATCGAGGTCAGAAGAGCGGGTTCGGCAGCGCTTGATATCTGTTATGTTGCTGCAGGGAAAGCCGATTTTTATTACGAGCTTATTCTTCGTCCGTGGGACTGGGTCGGCGCAACAGTTATTCTTCAGGAAGCTGGAGGAATTGCAAAAACTGCCGATGGAAAAGATATTGACCCCTCAAAAATTCAGTCATATATCTGCGGAAACGATAAGAATATTAAGGAATTCTATGAGCTATACAAGTCTTAATTCATATCTCAAAGAGCGCTTTGGGTGTAAAGTATATAAACTTGCCATTGACGGTGGATTTACCTGCCCTAACAGAGACGGAACTCTTGGAACAAGGGGATGCATTTTCTGTTCTAAAGGCGGAAGCGGAGAGTTTGCTGGTAACAGAGAGTTATCAGTGAGCAATCAGATTGAACAGGGAAAACACCTTGTTGAAAAGAAAATAAAAGACGGAAAATTTATTGCATACTTTCAGGCTTTTACCAATACATACGCACCGCTTGATGAACTCAGGGAAAAATACTTTCAGGCGATAAATCACCCCGATATCGTTGCCATTTCAATAGCAACCCGCCCCGACTGTCTCGGCAAAGAAGTTATTGATTTACTTGATGAAATAAACAAAATCAAGCCTGTTTTCGTTGAACTTGGATTACAGACAATTCACGAAAAAACCGCTCAGTACATAAGGCGCGGATATCCTCTCAGCGTTTATGATGAAGGGGTTGAAAAGCTCCACAAAATCAATATTAATGTTGTAACTCATTTAATTATCGGACTTCCGAATGAGAGCAGAAAAGATATTCTTGAAAGTGTTGAATATGTTTGCAAAAAAACAGACGGAATCAAATTGCAGCTGCTTCACGTTATAAGAGGAACTGACCTTGAAAAAGAATACAATGAGTGTAAAGTAAAAGTACTTTCACTTGAAGAATACGCAGATATAATAAAACAGTGCATTGATATTATTCCAAAAGAGGTTGTAGTTCATCGAATAACCGGTGACGGCGCAAAAAAAGACCTCATCGCTCCCCTCTGGAGTGCTGATAAAAAGAAAACTTTAAACACAATAAATAAAAAACTACAAAATTAAGCCTCGGCGATTGCCGAGGCTTTGATTTATTATATATGTTTTATCTTCCTCTGAGAATTCCTAATAATTTAGCTATAAGGCTAATTAATATAATCGCTGCACCGATAACTATTTTAATTATTCCGCTCTTTTTTGTTGCGCCTGAAACATATTCGGGCTTTTCAGGATTATAGCGAACAGTTATTTTCTGTTTTTCTTCAAGTCCGCTCGGAGCATAGTTGAGTTCTTCGTTGTAAGTCTTATCATCAACAGTGTATTCAACAAAAACAGTTTCGTCCTCAGTTGTGTCGCCGTCCGCATCGGTTGAATAGTCAATATCTATTTTCGTAACAACAGCATTAACCTCAGGAAAGTTTTTAACCTGCGATACATTGACACAGCCAATAACAATTATAATAATACCAAATGCCACTGGGATTAAAACAGATACTATTCTTCTTAACATAGTATTCTCCTAAATTATAATTAAAGTTCCCATTTCATAATAACTTTTCC
This sequence comes from Eubacterium sp., assembly GCA_017445905.1. Classification (GTDB taxonomy): domain Bacteria; phylum Bacillota; class Clostridia; order Oscillospirales; family Acutalibacteraceae; genus Eubacterium_R. The sequence continues at coordinate 19,655 of JAFSRX010000013.1, read as the reverse complement.
GAAATGCTTTCTTGTATCTCTTTCAAACGCTTCTTTCAGGTCTTTTGTTGTTCTAACAGTATTAACGCTGAAAACAAGGTTTCCGAGATAATCAATAATTTCAGGGTGAGCCTTATACATTTCAACTGTTTTTCTGAAATCATCAACTCCGCTTCTCGATGAGCCGAAAACACGAAGTCCCTTTTCAAGAATCATTCTTGTATTAACCGAAACGGGATACTCGCTTACTCCGAGGATTGATATTGTTCCCTCGGGTTTGATGAGCCCTATAATCTGCTCAATGGCAATAGGACTTCCGTTTCCGCCAACACATTCAAAGGCGTGGTCCATAGTAAATCCTTCAGGAATTTCATGAACGAGATATGTTTCATCTGCAAATGTAAAATCGGCGAGCTTTTCTCTCTGTGTTCCGAAAACAACAATCTTAGAATTTGGAAAAGTATATTTTAAAAACAGTGATGTAATATATCCGAGATTGCCGTCGCCCCAGACTCCGATAACATTACGTCTTTCGTGGGCTATTTTATCAAACCTTGATATTGCATGAACTGAAACCGAAACAATTTCAGTAAACGCTGCAACATTTCTGTCAATTTCCTTTGGAAGAAGAACAAGTCTTTTCGGTGATATTTCAACATATTCCTGAAGAAATCCATCCATAGAAGAACCGCAGAATTTTGATGAGCGAAGATAGTTTTCGCCAATATATTCATCCTCTTCAGTGGGCATATTGGGGACCATAACAACTAAATCGCCCGATTTAAAGGTATTTGTCGGATCGAAAACGATCTCGCCTATTCCCTCGTGGATAAGCGCCATTGGAAGCTTTTCGGCAAGAACCTTTGCATCCCTTGTTCCGAGATAGTAGCGCATATCGGCGTTGCAGATAGATAGATTTGTCGGTCTGACTATTACATTGCCCGAAAACAAATCAATATCCTCAAACGCTATTTCAAAGCGCCTCGGAGATACTAATCGAAATACTGTATTAATCATCCTCTTGTTCCTCCAGGAATGACCTTGCAACACGCAAATCGTATGGATAAGTTATTTTAACGTTATATGTTTCACCATCGACAAGAGCAACCTTTTCGCCTTTGATAACGAAGATTTTTGCAGCATCTGTCAGAATTGCTTTTTCTTCATCAGTTATCGAATCATACATCCTCTTGAGCTTCATTGCATTAAACGACTGAGGAGTCTGACCCTGATACATTTTACTTCTGTCGGGAATATCGCTGATAAAGGAATTATCAAGTGCTTCAACTATTGTATCCGTTGCAGGAACAACTGTATCACAAGCACCGAATTCTTTTGCAGCTTCAATATTTTCTTTAATAATTCTGTGGGTAACAAACGGACGAACGCTGTCGTGGGTAACAATTATTGTTTCTTCGTCGAGCTTACCCTCACCGTCAATGAATTTGATGGCGTTCATAATTGTTTCGTTTCTTGTATTTCCGCCTTCAATAACAACAACTCTGTCTTTAACAGGAGAAATATACTTTTCAATAAGATTTTTTGTATGCTCAACCCACTGATTAGGGCAAAGAACAATAATCTTCTCAAAATCAGGTACTGAAAAGAATTTTTCGATTGTATAAATAATAATCGGCTTGTTTTTAACTTCAAGATACTGTTTCGGCTTATCTCCGCCCATTCTGGAACCGATTCCGCCTGCTAAAACAACTCCGTAAACCATATTAATATCTCCTTTATATATCTAACTTATCAACTATTAAATCGGCAACTCTCTGGGAAGATTTTCCGTCAAGAGAGTCAAAGAACTTATTCTTAAAACCGTCAACCTTTTCCGTATCAAAATCGTTTTCTTTAATGCTTTTTATAAGGTCACTCTGTGAGAAAACAATTTTACCCGGAACAAAGCTCTCAAAATCATAATAGAAATCTCTGCTTGAAATATACTCATATAAATCATAAGCATAAAACAGCATCGGAATACCGCGAAGAGATGCTTCAAAAATAACGCTTGAATAATCAGTTATAAGCAAGTCGGTTACAAAAAGCAAATCATTTAGTTCATCCTCTTCAGATAAATCGATTATATAATCCTTATACTTCTCATCAATAACGTATCTTTCCTGACAGAAGGGATGGAGCTTTATAAGGATTGCATATTCTTCAGAAAGGCTTTCATAAAGAGTGGCAGGGTCAAACGCTTCAAGAGGATAATATGCACTCATCTGACCGTTTCCTCTGAAAGTAGGAGCAAAAAGAATAATCTTTTTATCCCTGAGCTGAGGCCGTTTTTCATAAAAGCGTTCTTGAATGCTTTTTGCATAATGCTCATCCATAAATATATCCGTTCTCGGAATACCCGTTGCGGCAATGCATTCATCGCTGAGTCCAAAGCCCTCAGCATAGTGCTTTGCAATTTCCTGGGAGCTGACTATAGCACAGTCATACATTCTATGGTTAACATCATTCTGCTTTGGTCCGCCCTTTTTACCGAGTCTTGTAAAGCCAAAGGTTTTGAATGCGCCGCAGGCATGCCAGAGCTGAAAAAGATTAACCCCTTCCCTTTTGTCAACTGCATTGAGAAGCCTGAAATAATCATCAACAATAACAACCTTGCTCGTTGCATATAAATGCATAAAGCGGCGAATGTTTTTGAGCTTACTATGGCCGTTCGGGTCCGAAAAAAGAAGGAATTTAAAATCGATATCCTCTCTGTCTTTAATCAGATTATAAACAAATTCGGGATTTCCGCCCATCTCGTCCCTTCTCCCCGACATAAATGCAATTCGGTTAGGAACGATTTCATGATGGTCACAAAGGACTCTGTAGTAATATCTGAAAAGGGCTAAAACCGGTTTTCTAAGATTTTCAACAACATTTGATTTTTTGAAGCTTGTCTTCAAAAATGAAGAAAAATTGATTTTTATCTGAACAAAGATATTTTTTGAAAGGGTATCAATCTGTTTCGTTGCTCTTCTCGGAACAATTCCGAGTGCAGCAAAAAATCCGTCAATAACAAAATACGGAGCTAACGCAACTGCAAGCAAAACTCTTAAAACAAATAAAATGAATTTTATCAGCGTACTAACAGGCTTGAATTTTCTTCTTTTTCTTGCCTTATCAGTCTTTTTAAGAATAATCAGGTTTTCTTTGAAATCAAAATCAAATTTATATTTATCAAAATATTTTTCATTTGATGTTTCATATTCAGAAGCACTGTCAAATACAGCAACGCCGTCAAAGCATTCATATTCAATGTTTTCTTCGCTAACTTCAATATCAGGATTATCAAGAATAACATTGGATGAAATACTGAACGGAACACCTGTTATTTCGTTTTCTCCATAGTAAAAATCAATTCTGATTTTTATATCCTCATCACTGTCTTTATTAAAAAACAGTTTATCAATCAAATAAGTATAGTTACAAACAACAACGCAGCTCTCTCTTTGCTTCTGGCGAAAATAATTCGTCATCAGAAGGGGCAGTCTTCTTGTTGTTTCACCCTGCTGAAAGAACACCTTCGCCTTAGGTGAAGTAACATCGGCGTTATATTCGCAACTGAATGCCACTGAAATACGAAGTTTGTTTTCTTCAATACTTAATCTGTTTATTACCATTTTGCAATCAAACATAACTTTTTCCTGAACAAAATATTTTTATCATTATACCATATATATAACATAAAATCAATAATAGCAAAAATATATAAGATATATTGAAAGAGAAGTTGAAATCTGTTAATATAATTACAGGTGATGTTATGTTAAAGAAGTATAAAAATGAAATAATCTTTTTCTATTTATTCTCAGCCGCTGCACTTGTTGTTGCACTTTTTGTTGATTTAAAACTTGATATTTTTCTCAACAATCCTAAAAACCCTATTGCAATCTGGTTTTGTAATACAGGTGAAATGCCAAGCAGACTCATCTGTCCTATTGCAGGATTTCTGATATATAAGCTTGCTGATAAAAAAGCACACAGAAATTTAGGTCTGTTTATCGAACTCGGCGGCTCGGCTTATCTCGGATATCATATTGCAGATTATTTCTTCCTTGAAGAGAACAGCATTATTTTCGGAATAGTTTACGGCATTGGTTTCGGTCTTTTCCTCTTGTTTATCGGAAAATTCATTGTTATTCCCGAAGAATATAAAAGAGTTCTCATTATTCTTTCAGCAGCCGGAATAGCTGTTATGGCAGTTCAGACTTTGACTATTGAAGGGGTTAAGTTCCTTTGGGGAAGAGTTCGTTTCAGAGATTTACTCGCATCAGGAAGCTATGATGCTTTCACCTCCTGGTTCCATCCCAACGGTATCAACGGAAATAAATCATTCCCGTCGGGTCATACTGCGGGCGCCGGAATGAGCTATCTTATTATGACCCTCCCCTATTTATCTGATAAGTTCAAAGAAAAGAAAACCTTATTATTCATTATTGCATTTATCTATACAGGAATTGTTGGATTTACAAGGCTCGTTATGGGCGCTCACTATCTCAGCGATGTAACAGTTGGCGGACTTGTTTCCTTCACCTGCGTTATTATTGCAATGAAGATTATTGATAAGAAAAACAGTGTTGAGGCTTAGTTAACACTGTTTTTTCTATCCATTTTCTTATTAATAAAATAGACTGCTATATTTGCTCCAACAACTGCAAGATTGAGAAAATAAGCTATCAGAACATAGTTAATATTTCCGCTTATAAATTTTGCTGCAATACCGCATATATAACCGAATTCAATCAGAAGCAGAAATCTAAGACTCATCGTTTTTGCCGTTTTTGCTTTTATGTTTTTAACAAGATTAAATGGCCACGAAAGCCCGAAGCTAATCAACATAAGAGTTTCGAATATTGATGCCATAATAGCCTCCTGAATTATTTTTTCAATATAATATCACATTAATTCTCCTCAATCAACAAAAAATGTTTACAAGGAATCAGATCCCTTGTAAACATTTTTAATTATAAGAGATAGATGTTATGCTCTTCGCATGCTCTTCTCATCTCTTTGCTCCAGATTGAGCATTGAACCTCTCCGATATGAGCTTTTTCAAGAAGAAGCATACAAAGTCTTGACTGCCCGATACCGCCGCCGATTGTTAAAGGAAGAGTTCCGTTTAAAATCATCTTATGAAACGGGAAATTTTTTCTTTCAGAACATCCCTCTGCTTCAAGCTGTGAAATAAGGCTGTTTTCATCAACCCTTATTCCCATTGAAGAAATTTCAAACGCACATCCGAGTAGCTCATCCCAGACTATTATATCACCGTTAAGGCTCCAATCATCATAGTCGGGAGCTCTTCCGTCGTGTTTTTTTCCGCTTTTTAATTTTCCTCCTATTTGCATTAAAAAGATTGTTCCGTATTCCTTTGCTGCCTTATTTTCTCTTTCCTTCGGAGATAACTCGGGATATCTGTCCTCAAGCTCCTGAGTTGTTATGAAGAAAACATTTTCATTCATCTGAAAGCTTAAAACAGGATACTTTTCTTTAACAGCTTCATTTGTTTTTGCAATGGCTTTAACAATCTTTTCAACTATATCTTTCAGAAAGTCAATATTTCGCTCTTCACTTGCTATTACTCTGCACCAATCCCATTGGTCAACAAACATTGAATGAAGATTATCGGTATCGTCATCACGGCGAATTGCATTCATATCGGTGTAAAGCCCCTCGCCCTTTTCAAAACCGTATTTATAAAGCGCCATACGCTTCCATTTTGCAAGGCTCTGAACAACCTCTGCTTCACCGTCAACATTTTTCATTGTGAAATGAACTTTTCGTTCAATACCGTTAAGGTCGTCGTTAATACCGCTTTCCTTTGTTACCATAATTGGTGCGGTTACTCTTGTTAAATTAAGTGCAACGCTGAGTTCATTCTGAAATGTATCTTTAACTGTTTTTATTGCTTTTTGAGTTTCTCTTAACGTCAGTTTGCTTTTATATTCACAAGGATAAATCATTTTAACTCACCCCTCAGTAGTTTTTCTATTCGCTCTGCTGCAATCTTTGTATCTTCGCCGTCTCCAAAAGCAGTGAAGCGAAAATATCCGTCACCGTTTTCACCGAAGCCAACGCCGGGTGTTCCGATGACCTGAATGCTATTTAAAAGGTAATCAAAAAAATCCCAGCTATTCATATTATCAGGGCATTTCATCCAGATGTAAGGAGCGTTTTTTCCTCCGCAATACCAAATATCAGCTTCATCAAGCGCCCTCATCAAAACCTTGGCGTTGTTTTTATAAACCTTGATGTTTTCTTTTATTTCACGCTGTCCCTCATCGGTAAAAACAGCGGCTGCGCCCTTTTGAAGAATATATGAAATGCCGTTTGTTTTTGTTGTTCGGTTTCTCACCCACATATTATTAAGGCTCATATTATTTCTTTCAAGCTCCTTAGGAACGATTGTATATCCCAGCCTTGTTCCCGTGAAGCCCGCAGTTTTGGAAAGAGAACAAATCTCTATAGCGCAGGTTTTCGCGCCTTCAATTTCATAAATGCTATGGGGTATGTTCTCCTCCTCAATAAACGCCTCATAAGCTGCATCAAAGAGAATAACAGATGAGTTTTTATTTGCATAATCAACCCAGGCTTTGAGCTTTTCTTTTGAAAAAACTGCGCCCGTCGGATTATTAGGAGAGCAGATATAAATAATATCTGCTTTAAGGTTTTCATCAGGATATGGAGCAAAGCCCTCATTTTCATCTGAAAACAAATGAAGTATTTTTCTTCCTGCCATAATATTTGCATCAACATATGCAGGATAGGCGGGCTCAATAACAAGTGCTGAAGAGCTCTTATCGAATAAATCAAGAATATCGCCGAGCTCATCACTTGCTCCGCTTGATATAAATACTTCATCCATACTTAGATTAACATTTCTTTTTTCATAATGCTTTGCTATTGCCTCTCTTAAAAAAGGCGCTCCGCATTCATTCTGATAGCCTTCAAAGGTTTCTTTTTTTGCCATATCTTCTACCGCACTGTGCAGCGCAGATATAACCGCGCTACACAGGGGTAAAGAAACATCGCCTATACCTAAAGGAAAGAGTTTTTGAACGAGTACATTTTCATTTTGATAGGCTTCTGTTTTCTTAGCAATATTATAAAACAAATACGAATCCTTTAAATTCGCATAATTCATATTTGGTTTAAGCATAATTATTCCTTAGTTTCATCATTTTTTATCGCAGAGCCGATGAATCCGACGAAGAGCGGATGAGGTCGGTTTGGTCTGCTTTTGAATTCGGGATGGAACTGAACTCCGATATAAAAATCCCTGTCAGAGAGTTCAACTGTTTCAACAAGACGGGAATCGGGAGAAAGACCGCTTAACGTCAGTCCTCTGCTACTTAGCAATTCTCTGTAGGCATTATTGAATTCATATCTGTGACGGTGGCGCTCACTTATACTCTTTTGATTATAAAGAGATCGGATAACTGTATTTTTCTGTAAAACGCAGGGATATGCGCCGAGTCTTAGCGTTCCGCCCTTATCAATATCCTCATACTGTCCGGGAACGAAATCAATAACCTTATTTTTACATTTTTCGTTGAATTCGCCTGAGTTTGCGTCATAGATATTTGCAACATTTCTTGCAAATTCAATAACTGCAATCTGCATTCCGAGGCAAATTCCAAAATATGGAATATTATTTTCTCTCGCGTATTTTGCTGAACAAATCATTCCCTCGATTCCGCGATTTCCAAAACCTCCCGGAACAATTATACCGCTTATATTTTCAAATATTTCAGGACAGTTTTCAGCGAATATTTTTTCTGAGTCTATCCAACATATTTTAACTTTTGCATCGTGGTAATATCCTGCATGTCTCAGAGCCTCGGCAACGGATAAATATGCATCGTGAAGCTCAACATATTTTCCTACAAGTGCAATTTTAACCTCTTTGCGCTCAGCCTTTATTTTATTAACTAACTTAGTCCATTCCGCAAGATCGGGTTTGTCGCATTTAAGATTAAGCTCACGGCAGACTATCTCTGAAAAATCAGATTTTTCAAGCATTAAAGGAGCTTCATAGAGATTGGGCAGCGTTATATTTTCAATAACACAATCCGATTTAACATTGCAAAACAGCGATATTTTATCAAATATAGTTTTTTCAAGAGGCATATCACAGCGCAGAACAATAATATTCGGATGTACGCCCATTCCCTGCAATTCTTTAACTGAATGCTGAGCAGGTTTTGTTTTGTGTTCATCCGAGCCGCTAAGAAACGGAACAAGGCAAACATGAATAAAAAGGCTGTTTTCTTTTCCAACCTCAAGCGAAATCTGGCGAACTGCTTCAATGAATGGCTGACTTTCAATATCGCCGATAGTTCCGCCTATTTCAGTTATAACAACATCTGCATCAGTTTTTCTTCCTACTGAATAAACAAATTCTTTTATCTCGTTTGTTATATGGGGAATAACCTGAACTGTTGAGCCGAGATACTCGCCTCGTCTTTCTTTGTTTAAAACACTCCAATATACCTTGCCGGTTGTTAAATTTGAATACTTATTTAGATTTTCGTCGATAAAGCGCTCATAGTGACCGAGATCAAGATCGGTTTCTGCACCATCCTCGGTTACATAAACCTCGCCGTGCTGAAACGGACTCATTGTTCCGGGGTCAACATTTATATATGGGTCGAGCTTCTGAGCCGCAACCTTGAGTCCCCTTGCTTTAAGAAGTCTTCCGAGAGAGGCTGCTGTTATGCCCTTGCCAAGACCCGACACAACGCCGCCTGTTACAAAAATATATTTAGTCATATCAATCCCACGCTGTTGTATTCTGACAGTATTCACTGTCAAAGTCTAAACTCGAATTATAGTAAGAATTATCTGTTTCTTTTTCTTCAAAAACATTTTCCTTAATAATGAACATATGTGCAATAAACGGTATGTCTTTTATCATAGCATTACCCCACAAAAGGACAAAAGCGCCCAAGCCTAAGCTCAGACACCTTTGCCTTATATAAAGTTTGTTATAGGATTATTATTTTTTTGAGCGCAGCGAGCAACCAACAACTCGGCACTCGGAACTCGAAACTTTTAAACAACGCCCTGTGCAATCATTGCATCTGCAACCTTTTCAAAGCCTGCAATATTTGCGCCTGCAACATAATTTCCTTCAAGTCCGTATTTCTTTGCTGCATCGTCAATATTATGATAGATATTAACCATAATATCCTTGAGTTTATTATCAACCTTTTCAAAGCTCCAGTAAACTCTTTCTGAGTTCTGGCTCATTTCAAGAGCTGAGGTTGCAACACCGCCTGCATTACCTGCTTTACCCGGAATAAATAATACTCCGTTTTCCTGAAGAAATTCTGTTGCTTCCCTTGTTGTAGGCATATTTGCGCCCTCTGCAACAGCAATAACTCCGTTTTCAACAAGCTGTTTTGCATCTTCAAGATGAAGTTCGTTCTGAGTTGCACAGGGAAGAGCGATATCGCATTTAATCTGCCAAACTCCCCTGCCCTCGTGATATTCTGCAGAAGGTCTTGCAGCTGCATAAGAAGTAAGCCTTTCGCGTTTTTCTTCTTTGATTTCCTTGAGGAGTTCAACATCAATACCTTCGGGGTCATAAATCCAACCTGTTGAATCCGAAACGGTTACAACCTTTGCACCGAGCTGCTGAGCCTTTTCAACTGCATAAATAGCAACGTTACCCGAACCTGAAACAACAACAGTTTTTCCTTCAATGTTAATACCATGGCATTTAAGCATTTCTTCAACTATGTAAAGAAGTCCGTAGCCGGTTGCCTCTGTTCTGGTAAGTGATCCGCCGAAGGATAATCCCTTACCTGTTAAAACACCCTCATACTTTTTCTGAATTCTTTTATACTGACCGAACATATATCCGATTTCTCTTGCACCTGTTCCAATATCACCTGCAGGTACGTCGGTATTTTCGCCGATAACCTTACAAAGCTCGGTCATAAAGCTCTGGCAGAACATCATAATTTCTCTGTCGCTCTTGCCCTTAGGATCAAAGTCGGATCCGCCCTTACCGCCGCCAATCGGAAGTCCTGTAAGCGAATTTTTAAAAATCTGTTCAAAGCCGAGGAACTTAATAACTGAAAGTGTTACACTCGGATGAAGCCTTAAACCTCCCTTATAAGGGCCGATTGCAGAGTTGAACTGAACTCTGAACGCACGGTTTACATGAACCTGACCGTTATCATCAATCCACGGAACGCGGAAACGGAAAATTCTTTCGGGTTCAACAAGTCTTTCAAGCAAAGCAAGTTTTCTGTATTTTTCCTCGTTTGCCTCGATAACGGGACGAAGTGAATCAAAAACCTCTTCAACTGCCTGAAGAAATTCTTTTTCATTGCCGTCTCTTCTCTTTAAAAATTCCATTACTTCATCAACATAAGCCATAATAAATCCTCCTAAAAAAGCAGAAAAGACACCTGTAGCTTTATTTCTACAGACGCCTTTGCCAAAATTATTAAACTAAAAGATAAAGGGTCTTTGAGCGTTAACTCAAAGACCCCATTGCCTTTACAAGAATAAATGTTACATCAAAAATTTTCAGTTGTCAAGCCTTTTTTTGAATTTTTTCTTGACAAGTGTAGCGCCATATTATATATTATTTATATGAGCAAAGGCGTTCATTAATTTCGGATTTTCCGTTTTTAATGGACGCTCATTTTGTTGAAAGAAGGATTAACTATGAGTTATACAAAAGATGAAGTTATTCAGTTCACCATTGAAGAGGATATAAAATTTATACGACTTGCATTTTGCGACGTTTGGGGAAAACAGAAGAACATTTCAATAATGGCTGATGAGCTTGAACGTGCATTCGGGTACGGAATTGCACTTGACGGCTCAGCGATTGCCGGATTTGGCGGAGAAGTTCACTCGGATTTACTTCTTCATCCCGATGCCGACACACTTGTTATTCTGCCATGGCGTCCTGAACAGGGTAAGGTTGCAAGAATGTTTTGCTCAATAACATATCCTGATGGAAGACCTTTTGAATGCGACACGAGAACACTTCTTAAAAATGCGGTTGAAGAGGCTGAAAAAGAAGGATACAGTTTTTATTTTGGAGCTGAACAGGAATTCTATCTTTTTAAAGCCGATGAAAACGATGAGCCTACAAAAATTCCATATGACAAAGCGGGATATATGGATTTAGCTCCGTTTGATAAAGGCGAAAATATACGCCGTGAAATATGCTTAACACTTGAACAAATGGGCATTTTCCCCGAAAGCTCACACCACGAAGAGGGACCCGGTCAGAATGAGATTGATTTTCGTTATTCCGAACCTCTTACAGCAGCCGACAATGTTATGACACTTCAGACCGTTGTTAATACAATAGCCCACAGAAACGGACTATATGCCGATTTTACTCCAAAGCCGCTTGATGATAAGCCGGGAAACGGTTTTCACATCAATGTTTCTGTAAGGTCGGATAACGATTCTCAAAACACAATGCCATATATGATTGCAGGAGTTCTTGATAAGGCTATTGAAATGACTGCATTTCTTAATCCCACTGAAAGATCATATGAACGTCTCGGAAATAACAAAGCGCCGAGATATGTTTCATGGTCGAGCGAAAACCGCTCACAGCTTGTAAGAATTCCCGCTGCAGACGGACAGTACAGAAGAGCTGAATTAAGGAGCGCTGACCCATCTGTTAACCCGTATATCGCATTCGCTTTGATGATTTATTCAGGACTTTACGGAATTAAAAACGAGCTTGATTTACCTTATGTAGCTGATTTTAATTTATTTACTGCCGATAAAGAAACTCTGCAGCAATTCAGAATGCTTCCCAAAAACCTCAAAGAAGCAAAAAAAGCTGCAAACAGCGAATTTATTAAAAAATATATTCCAAAAAGAATATTTGAACTCTATTGTAAATAGATAAAAATAACTGATAAAAAGGAGGGAGCATTATGGATGTTAGCGTTAATTCATATAGTGCGCTGATTGTTTCTGGCAATGAACAATTTAATATTGCAATATCCTCAATGCTCCCCAAAGGAAGCTTTCATAGTATCAGCATTGCAAAAAGCATCGCCTCAGCTAAAAGAGAAGTTGCCCAAAAAGACTTTGATTTTATTATTATCAATTCCCCGCTGAGCGATGATTTAGGAATGAGATTTGCCATCGACTGCAGCAATAGTAACAAATCAATCGTTTTGTTTATAATACAAAATGAATTTTATAATCAAACATATGCAAAGCTTTCTGATTACGGCGTTTTCACTCTTCCTAAGCCCTTATCAAAGCAAAGCACAATAACCTCTCTCAGATGGATGTTAACAGCAAAAAAGCGTCTTGAAAGCGCTGAAAAGAAATCTGTTAAAATGGAAGATAAGATGGAAGAAATACGTCTTGTTAATAAAGCTAAATGGCTTCTCATAAGTAAAGAAGGCTTGCTTGAACCCGAGGCTCATAAATTCCTTGAAAAAGAAGCTATGAACCGATGCATAACAAAAAAAGAGGTTGCAACTCAAATAATAGAAAAATACTCATAAGATTAAATCAAAAAAGCACAGCCGTCGATTTCTCGGTGGCTGTGTTACTTTTATTTTGCGTCGGGACTCGGAATAAAGCTGAGTTCATCAGCTCTCTCCTTGCTCATCAGGTGAAAATTACATTCATCGTCGCCGTAGCGAGCGTTTTCGTTCTGTCAAGCACGGCGCCCTGCATTTCAAAGGTGTAGTAATCCATCATACATAGATGCTTGGTAATTTCCTCGCAATGTTCCTGCTTCATAAGTTGTCGTAAATTATATCTTTTGCAGCTTGTCTTCAGTATGAACGCTCCGTTTTCAAGTATTCATTTTCCTTAACAAAAATGCCTTGCCTCTGAATTCACTGTCAAGCGGTGAACCGAATTCATCATCAACAACATACCCCTCAAGCAGGTCGTCAATCGGCGGATTGGCTGTATTTTTAAATGTGTGAACAATAAGCAGCGCTGAATCCGAAAGCGTACGCAAAACGGCCTGATAACCCGTTGGAGCGGAGTAATCAATAACATCTGAACGAATAACACTTGTAAAACCGTCACGAATAATATGCTTGATTTTACCGTAAAACTTAATCGATTTAAGCGCGCGGTTCCATTTTTCCTTTTCAAGCTCATTAATCTCACCCGAAAGGCAAAGTCTTCCTAGGAAGCCGCTTGTCAACAAAAAGTTAATGCGGTGAATATCGGCGTCCTTGCGAAGCACCGCCCATATCTGACTTTGCTCGGGACGGATAAGGCGGTGAAGATTTGCAGCAATGAGCGGTATGGAGGCGGTTTCGTGTGCGTCCGAAAAGCTCGCCATTGACGAAACCTCCATAAATGACGGCTCAAGGCGGTGACCGCCGCTTGAACAGTTTTCAATAACAAGGTCGGGCATAAGCTTTTTCATACGCACAAAGTAGTCACGGCTGGCTTCAACCGTTTGCCTGAGTGATTCGCCGTAGCTTTCGCTCCCGTCAGCGCCTGCACCGATGTTTTCATTGTAATCCACCTTTATATATCCGAAGCCGTTTTCCTTTAAAAGTGAAATAACCCGCTCGTCAAGAAATTTTGTTACCGCTTCCTTTCTCATATCCCAAAACCGTCTCCCACCTACCGTTACGGGATATAAATCACGGCAGAGCAGGTTTTCCGTATCGTAATAACCCTTTGAATCCTTGCCAAGCGTTTCAAATTCATACCACAAGCCCGGTATCATTCCGTTTGAACGAATGACATCGGCGGCTTCTTTTATGCCGTTTGGAAATAACGATTTTTCGGGAATCCAGTCGCCTGAAGCGCTGAACCAGTCGGCTGTCGGCGCTTTGTACCAACCGCTGTCAATAACGAAATATCTTACACCCGATCCTTTAAGCTTCTCTGCTGCTTTTTTTATGTTTTCAAGTGTGGGATTTCCCCAACTGAAGCAGTATTCGTTAAAAATAACGGGCAAGTCTGTATCAATCTTTGCTATGTCGGGACACTGCGCCTTTACGAGCTTATCGCAGACTTCAAGCAGAGATTTACCCGTTGCAAAAACAGCTTTCGGCGAAGTAAAGCTTTTATGCTCAGCAACCCTTTTTGTCCATTGACCGAAATCTCTGTCAGCAAGTCCTCCGTTTATGCTTACGGATTTATCCTTTGTAATAATTTCTATCTGCCAGCTTGACGGGCAATAGAGCTGAACGCCAGAAAAAACGTTGTTTTCGGTATCCTCAAGCACAAGAAACGGAAACCATTTTCTGACGGGCATTGAGCCAATCTGACCGAATTTTTCAATTCTTAAGCCGTGTTTTGCCCAGGAGGGCTCCATATTAAGTTCAGCCAAATCTTGAGAAAGAAGTTTGCCCTCTGCGCTCCAGAACGAGGTTGCCCGATGAATTCTATCTGCCTTTATTCCGTTTATTGCAAAACTTGATAACAGTTCCAATTCTGTGGCTGTATCGGTTTTGTTTTCAAAAACGGTTTTCAAAACGGTTACGCCATTTTCCGTTTTATGAAGGCAGGTGACGGTGTGACCGTTTTTTCCTTCAAAAACAGTTTCATCATCATTTTCATATATTTTTTTCATACCTGTAACACTTTCGCCGTTTGCAAGCGTAAAGCCGTTTCCAAACGAGCCTGCGTATTCATCGCCTTTAAGGCGCCATTGAACCGTATATTCCATCATTAACTCCTTTGCAACAGTATTATTTCCTTCTTAATCAAATATTTTAAACAATCCCGTATCCGTTCTTTTTCAAAGCCTTTATTGCTTTGTCAAATTGTTCTTCTTTGACGAGAATATAGTCTGTATTGTATGTTGATACAGCAAAGATACCGATTTTTTCTTTTGCAAGTATCGTTGAGAGCTTTGATAGTATTCCAATAAGAGAAAAATCAAGCTCACCTTCAATACGAAATCCCTTCCATCCGTGTTCATACTCCGTTGTTTTTGACGGCATATCTTCCGTTTTGCAAACCAACGATAATTCCTCATCAGTTTTACCTATAAAATAGAATTCTGATGTCATATCAATATCGGCAAGGTCCGCCACCTTGCACACCGTAAGAGCATATGGTAATACTTTTAACACCATTTTTCTTACCTCCGAAACTCCCGATTTGTCGAGTTCATTATATCATACCTTTAAAAAAAGTACACCGCCTAAAGGCGAGGTGCGATAACGAAGGATAGTCCAAAAATCGCATCTTTTCCGCCATAACTACATTAAAATGTCCATTAGGGCTAATCTCGGCGGTGTTGTTGTTTTACGCATTCATTTTTACAATTTTCTAACGCTTGGTTCGGCTTTGCTTTTCAAAGGCGCTATAATTCTCAGTTTTATTTATGAATTGCATAGGAATATTCTTTGAGAAGCTCTTGATAATTCTTGCTCATTCCTAATATGCCCGAAATCTTCAATGCTGAACTAATTTTCATCGGATAGATTAATTTCAGCCACTTTGAATTGAGTTTATCTTTTCCAAGCTTTCCTTTTACCATAATATGAGCATCATAACTGTTAACAAGCTCTTTAATAGTGCTTTCGGGCGAAAGATAGTTTTTGCGTTCTTCTTCGCTCTTTCTCTCCCAGTTGCGAACAAAGGAGTTTTCCGAGGTTATTGAATATGTTTTATCAGTTTCATCAGCGCCGATGATAACAATACTATGCCCGTCGTTTGCTTTTAAAATATTTTCGCCGTTTTTAATTTCAATATCTTTAAAAACAAAGACCTTTTCGCCGTTTTGAGTGAAAGCATTTCCGTTAACTTCAAGAGTCACTTTTTCTCTGTTTGAATAGACCTTTATATCATATTTTCCTGATTTTCTGATTTTAAATCTCTCGGAGCAGATATGGCTAAATGGTTCATCGCTCCAATATGCTTTATAAAGATAAAACGAATCTTTTTTAGTTTTTCTGTCATATGTTGCAAGACCCTTATTGTTCTTGCCGGTTACTCCTCCCTCATGTCTGTTGGAAGCGCCGAAGTCAAACATATTCCAGACAAAGGAGCCCCAAAGCCAATCGCGTTTATTTATTGCCTTTATATATTCCTCGTGAAATACGCATTGATATTCCTCGCTGTAATCACCCTGAACAGGCTTTTCACTGTGAAGGTTAACAAGTCCCTCAGCACCGTATTCAGACAAGCAGAGCTTTGTTTTCGGATAATCCCTGTGGAAATCATCAAGCCATTTATTAAGAAAGCCAAAGCCGAAATCATACCAGCCGAAATAATGGTTATAACCTAAAATATCGGTTATTTGATTAAGCTGTGATTCCTGGTCGAGAATTGAAAGCTGAGCGCAGGTTGAATACCTTGTTTTATCAAGCGTTTTAACAAGAGAATTAAGCTCTTTCATACAGGGAACAAGCGCCTTGCTTTTTGCGTTCTTTTTGTTCTGGGTTATCTCGTTTTCAATTCCCCAGCAGAAAATTGAGGGATGATTATAATTCTGTTTGATAAGCTCTGTTAACTGCTGTTTTGCATTCTCCTGCTTAAGCTCGCTGAAAGAAGAAATAACAGGAACCTCTGCCCAGATGAGCAAGCCTTTTTCATCACATAAATCATAGAAAAAGCTGCTCTGCTGATAGTGGGCAAGCCTTATTGAATTTGCACCGAGCTCACATATCAGATTAATATCCTCTGAGTGCTCTTTTTCGGTTATAGCGTTGCCGATATTTTCTCTATCCTGATGACGGCAAACGCCCCTGAGTTTAAGATGCTTACCGTTGAGGAAAAAGCCCTTTTCACTGTCGATATAAAACTCTCTGAAACCAACCTTAAGGGAAACATTATCAAGTATTTTTTCATCCTCGATAATTTCGCACTGCAAGGTATATAGATACGGATTCTCTCTTCCGTTCCACAAAATCGGATTATCGCATTTAAGAGTTATATTACATTCATCGCTGACAGTGTGCGCAAAAACATTATTATCCTTATCAAGCAGAGTGCATCTCAGCTTTTTATTATCGGAAAAATTATCAATAACGCAGTTAACATCCAATAGCCATTCGTTTTCGAACTTCTTTGGCGTTGCATATATTCCGTTTGATGAAAAATCGCTGAAAGAAAAATGGCAGTCATTTGTTTGAATCAGTGAAACATTTCGGTATATTCCGCCCCAGAAGGTGAAATCAGCCGTTGAGGGATAAACCTCTTCAAAATCACTGTTATCAACAAATATTTCAAGAGTGCAACCGTTTTTAATATACTCAGTTAAATCACTTACAAAGGCACTGTAACCGCCCTTATGAATGTTGATAATCTTTGAATTGACTGCAACCTGACAGACTGAATTTGCCCCTTCAATAAGCAAAAACACATTATTATCCATTGGGGGCAGTTCTTTTTTATAAGCGCATTTAGTTCTTTTATAATTCTTAGTCAATCCGTCTGAGGCATTAAAGCAATGCGGAAGATTAACCGTTTTTTCTTCCCCATTCATTTCAAAAACCCAGTCTTTATTTATGTTAGTTATTTTTCTCATTATTTCTTCCTTAAAACAAATTTTATGAAGTTAAGATATTTCCCGCCGCCTGCTTCAATAGCTTTTCTATCGCCTATTGCGTACTCGTTTTCCTGTTTCAGCCAGTCTGCCCAGACCTCTTCATTTGATTCCATTTCAGAAATACTTATCAGCTGGGCGCCCTTGCAGGAAGCAATAATATTCTTCCAGTATTCAATATCCTGCATATATTCGAGCTGCTCAGGAGTCCACGACAAAAGAAGTTCTTTAGGAAGATTATCATGGCAGTTCTTTTTCATACCCGGAATTGCAATATAGATATATCCCCCGCTTTTAACAAAGGGAAGAAGTTTTTCATCAAGATAATAAGCATTGCGCCCAAAATAGTTATATGAATCCGTTGAAACAACTGCATCAAAAAACTCTTTTTCAAAAGGCAGATTTTCAGCATCAGCCTTAACGGGAATAATCTCTTCTTCCGAAAGACCCATTTCATCAAAGAATTTTCTGTTTTCCTCGGGATCGCTCCACAAATCTGCGGCGTAAACCTTGAAGCCGCATTCCTTTGCAAGAAAAACGCTTGTCAGCCCCTGACCGCTTCCGAGATCGCAGACAGTTGACCCTTCGGGGATAAGATGATCAGTCAATAATTCTTCTTCAAGTTTTAACGGGTTTGGTCCCATTATTTTCTCCATCAACTCTGGAGTATCATATTTTTCACTTAAAGGATATTTCATAGTTTTCTCCATTTATTAATTGGTTTTTGAAAGGTGTTTTATATTTTCAACTGTCACATATATGTGACCTGCTCCGAACAAAACAGCAAAACCAACGAGCAGCCAATGCCTGAGAAGTAATCCGCTCATAAGAAAAATACAAATCGGAATTATTGCAAGAGTAAGCGCGCGTTTAAAAGTTCTTTTTTTAAAGTATAGCATAAAAACAAACCAATATGCAAAGAGCAGAAGAGCGTTACCTGCAATATAGATAATCATTTCAGTAACAGTTGAAAAGCCGAATTCCCATACCAATAAGGGAAAGACCATCAGAATTATACAGGAATACCGCCCTATCTGTTCAATAGCATTCATAAAGGTATTTTTGCAAAGATTCTTTTCTTCTTTGTTTTTTATTGCATAAATGATATTGGGTATCAAAATCAAAGCTATAATAAGCGCTCCAAAAAAATTGATCCAGCCGAATTTCATTGTTTCTTTCCTTAATAAGTTAAAATTATCTCTTTTTATATAGCACAAGCTCGGGATTTTTACCCTCTGCCTCGTAAGTGCAAATCAGAATAAAATCCATATACGCCAATACGCCGAAGCAGCGCTCGCCGCCGCAGGCACATTCGAGTTGCGTTCCGAGATATGTTGTACCGTCGTCAAGGAATTTTGCTTTCATTCCACTCGGGAGCGCGTATTCAAGATTGACGAAATTACCAACGAGCGAATTAAGGCTTTCGACCTTTGGCATTCCTTCTATTTGAAGTGCATTGATTTCCTTGATCAGTTGCTCTTTGAACTGCTCAAACTCTCCGTTATCGCTGAGTTCTTCGTAGCGTTTCCAATAGTCGAGCGTTGGCAAAAGCTGCTGCATATACGCACGCGCCTGCTCCTCTGAAAATTCTTCGCTCACCATATGCTGCACGCATACATCAATCAGCGTTTCCATATCGCTGTAAGTGAATATTCCGTCGGCATAGCACCACTTACAGTAGTTTTCATTCGGTGTGCCGTCGGCGTTTCTTGCGATAATTTCAGCGTCCAACGGCATTCCGCAGCACTGACAGATTCGCATTGTATTTTTATTACTCATATTAAACACTCCTTTTTTTTAACACTGTTGATAACAATTCTTGAACTGCGGCAATCACGGCTACTGCAAAAACAGGTATGACAAAATATTTCAATTCAACAAAACGCACTGCAAACGGAAGAGCAAACAGTAATATTCCCGTTACCTTGTTCATTACAGTATGCACGGCAATAAACCTTTTGAACATTACATATCCGGAAATAATACTAATTGTCTTAATAATAGCAACAATTATTATTAATATATACATCCACACTTTGAAAGCCAAAACGGGAACCAGTTTTACAAGACAAACTGCAAAAAACATAAAGTCAGCTGCAGTGTCAAACCTTGCACCGAATTCACTTTCAGTCTTAGTTTTTCTTGCTGCTATTCCGTCAAATATATCTGATAATCCTGCGGCAATGTATAGAAC
>JAFSRX010000012.1 GCA_017445905.1 Eubacterium sp. | reverse complement strand
CTTCGCCATAATAAAGCCGCCAAAGTACATATTATCAAAGCCGTACTTTTCCTTAAAGTCTGAAAAATATTTGTCAAAGCGCTCGCCGGAATAAGTCAGCCCTGCAGCCGTTGAAAGGCCTGCGCCTGCGCCGATAAACACGGCGTCCGCTTCGTCAATTGCCTTTTTGATTTTGTCAATCTTTTCCTGATAATTATCCTTTTCAAATAACATTTATACCACCGCCTTTATTATAGCATAAGTGCACGGCAAAAACAATTCGCCGCGCACAATGATTATTCTGAAATTATTATTCCCTTACAACGGAAATTCTCTGCTGAATGTGGTTGCCATTTTCAATTTCGTCAACCATTGCGATAGCATAGTCGGCATAACTGATAATGCTTTCGCCTGCTGCATTCAGTTTAAGCTCCTCGCCGGCAAGAATGTATTTGCCGGTTCTTTCGCCGTCAGCCTGGAAATCGCCTGCGGGGCTGATATAAGTCCACTTTACATCGTTTCTTTCTCTGAGTTCTCCAAGTGCTTTTGCCATGGCAGCTGCAAGAGGCTTGAAGATGTCGGGAAAATCAGGTCCGTCAGATACGCAAACAGTGTGCTCCGCATTCACATAGAGGCTTCCTGCGCCGCCTACAACGAGAAGTCTTTTGTTCGTTCCTGAAAGCACATCGCAAAGATGAGCAAGCGTTGTGCTGTGGAGCGGGAGAACATCCTCAGTCCATGCGCCGAAAGCATCAACCACTGCGTCAAAGCCTGCAAGGTCATCCTTTGTCAAATCAAAAATATCACGAACGATAACTTTATCTGCTCCGTCAATTTCTGCGTCCTTTCTCACAAAGGCGGTTACTTCAAAGCCTCTGTCCTTTGCCTCACGTACGATTTTTCTGCCTGCCTTACCTGCGGCTGCTACTACTGCAATTTTCATTTTAATTACCTCCGTAAATATAATTTGTTTCGAGATGGTTTTGTTCTCACCTCTTGACTAAATTGTAACGCTCGTGGTATATTTTGTAAAGTAAGCACAATAAAGTGCCGTAGTTACCAAAAAGTAACTATTGTGTGTTTATGCGGCTTTGCGACTGAAAATTTTTTGGAGGAAAATGAAATGGAAGCAAAAACAGACATCAATGCTTTACCTGCCTGCCCTGTTGAAACAACCTTAACACTCATCGGCAGTAAGTGGAAGGTATTAATTTTAAGGGATTTAATTGACGGTAAAAAGCGCTTCGGCGAACTCAAACGCTCCGTCGGCTCCGTATCGCAAAAGGTGTTAACCGCACAGCTTCGCGAAATGGAGGCGGACGGGTTAGTCATTCGTACGGTTTATGCAGAGGTGCCGCCGAGGGTGGAATATGAACTGTCCGAGCTCGGAATGACCTTGAAGCCGATTCTTGACAGCCTGTGGACTTGGGGTGAGGAATACAAAGCCAGATATGCAAAATAAATAATCGCCTTCAAAACGAAGACGATTATTATATCTCGAGAAATCACAATTTGTCGAGTTCATTATATCATACCTTTCACAAAAAGTACACCGCCGAATCATCGGCGGTGTTGTTTTATGCGTTCAGTTTTATGGCTTTGCTTTCGCTCGGTTTTGAAAGCGGTTTCCGGGATTGGATTGCTCCGTGCCTTTCAGCTCCGTAAATCACAAGTTGCAGGACGCTATGAATTAAAATATGTTGAAAGAATACAGTTATTATTGTATAATCAAGTTGATAGCTTCAGCAAACAATGAGGGAGGGGTTAAAAAGCAATGAATGTATATGATTTTGACGGAACGATTTTTTATTCGGATTGTTCAATCGGTTTTGCTTTATGGTGCATTAAGCGTCACCCGAAATTATGGTTCACATATTTCCCCGGTTTGCTTAAAAGCTTAATTCAACACGAAATGGGTAAAATACCGAATTGTCAGCTGCAGCGTAAAATGTTCAGTTATCTGACAATGATAGACGATTTTGACGAGCAGATTGAAAAGTATTGGGACAAATATGAATGCAGAATTTCCGAATGGTATCTTGCGCAGAAAAAACCTGATGACCTTATTATAAGCGCGTCTCCCGACTGCATTATCGGACCTATTGCGAAAAGGCTCGGCGTAAACTATATGGCGACGGAATATGACCGTGAGTACGGTGTGTTTTTAAACAATCTGATGTATGCAAAGGAAAAGGCAAAGTACATCTTTGACCACGGCTTTCCCGTTATTGATAATTTCTATTCGGATTCTCTTGCGGATACGCCGCTTGCCTTATGTGCGGAAAAGGCGCATTTAGTAACTGATAAAGCGACTACCGTAATTGACTGGCCGGATTTGGATTCGGAAACAACGGAAAAGGTTAAAAAGAAGATAGACACGGGATGGAAAATCCACTTGAAAGAGGATGAATAATTGCTGATAGAATAAAAACTGTTGAATCCTCGTTGCAAGGAAAATGCAGATAAAATGAGTCTGACAACTCCCGATTTGTCGGGTTCATTATAGCATATCAAACGAAAAAAGTACGCCGCCGATTGCTCGGCGGCGTTTTTGTTTAAGCTTTGTTGAATTTTTCTTTCGGCTGCTTGCAGCGCGGACAGCGCCAGTCCTCCGGTAAATCCTCAAACGCTACGCCGTCATGCTCTGCGGGGTCATAAACGTATCCGCAAACGGAGCATATATATTTTCCGGTTCCTTCATTTTGGACAAAATAGTCTTCGCCCGGCCAAATTGTCTCTGGCGGGTTGTCAAGGTCCATAACTCTCTTTGCTTCAAGGTTTTCATATCCCAAGGGGGTATGCGTTCCGCAATAAACCGTTGGGTGGTTGCGGATGAATTCACGGATTGTATTCTGCGTGCTCCTCGTAAGGAAAATATCATCGTACACAACGGACAGCTTATCGGCATAAATAGCTTCGTCCGTGTAGGAGATATCTCCGTGCAGCATATAAAACAGACCCTCATCCTCTGCAATCACAATGCTGTTTCCATATGTATGACCGGGTGCGGGAATCATTCGGACTCCCGGAGCAATAATTTGACTTCTGGTGAAGTTGTAATAAGGGCCGTCCGTGAAATCCAAGGGGGTAAGGCCGGTATGGTCCTTCAAGGCACTTACTTCGTCCGTGTCCAGCTCCACTCTGTTAACGTAGAACTTGGCATTTGGAAAGCTCCTGATCTCACCGGAATGATCGCTGTGCTTATGAGTCAGAATTATCTTTGTAACCTGAGAAGGTTCATAACCCGCCGTTTTCAGGGCGGATACATAATCCTCGATCCATCTTCCCATATAGGAGTGGGCTTTTCCGTCCCAGACAGCATCGGGGGTTTCCTGTGGCAGTCCCGTATCAACAAGAATAACGTCATCACCGGTATCTATCACATAGTTTTGAAGGGACGCACGGTATTTCACATTGTTGTCAAAATGCTCCATACCGTCCTCACCGCCAAAGGCAAAACCCTGTGCATGAAATCCTTTTTCATAATATTTAACTGCTTTAATAATCATAAATTTTTCTCCATTCCTGTCAATGCTTTATTGAGTAGCGCTTTTAACTGTACAAGCTCCGTCTGAGTAAGGTCAAGACAGCCTGTCATAGCATAGGGTACAGAGGTTGCTTTTTCCTTAAGCCTTTCGCCCTGCTCGGTTAATGTGACAAACAGCTTCCGCTCGTTGTTTTCAGGTCGGCTGCGCAGAATATATCCTGTTTTTTCAAGCCGTTTGAGCAGCGGCGCAAGCGTTCCCGAATCAAGATGTATCCTTCTGCCGAGTTCACCCTCATTCATTGCTCCGTGTTCCCACAGTACCATCATAACAATATATTGCGTGTATGTCAAATTCAATTCTTCAAGAGGCTTGCGGTATTGCCGCACGACCTCCTTGGCGCAGGCATACAGCGGAAAACAAAGCTGATTATCCAGCCGAATACAAGCATACTTCTCCTCAACAACGCTTGGCATCAATCTCTCCTTTTATCCTTCGGAACCCAGCAATGCCACTTGGGAGCCTTCGGCATTTCCTCGCCTTTAATCAGCGCCTTGATTACTCTTCTGTGCGTAATACAGCAGCATAAAACTAAAACTGTTGCAATAATTCCGATTACGGTTTTTGACTTCATATTATTCAGCCCTTTCGCAGTTTATTCGCCGAGCATTTCAATGATATAGTTTTCCATGCCGATTTGCTCAATCAGGCAGAGATGTCCCTTCACCCAGTTGTAATGCTCCTGCTCGTCAAGAATGAACTTTTCAATCATAGCCTTGGTTACATAGTCATCGTCAAACATCGAGAGCGATTTGCTCATCATCGGGAGAGCTTCCTCGGAATCCTTGCAGTCGTATTCAAGCATTTCCTTAATATCAGTGATAACGGGATACGCCTCAATCTCGACAACAGGAGTTTCACCGAGCTCAATAAGTCTTGCGTTAACCTGCTTAGCTTCCTCCCACTCTTCGTCTGACTCAGCCATAATCTTGTCGGCAAGCTTATTAAGTCCTCTTGCCTTGAGAAGCTGTGCATGAATGGAATGCTGCTGTGAGTTACCGAACCAGCCCTTTGCAAATGCCTTTAATAATTCAATTTTTGTCATAATAAAAACCTCCGTTTTAAGTTAATCGGTTGTACACTATTATATTGTGCACAACTACTATTTCATTATACAACGAAGGAAAGCCTTTTTCAATTTATAAAACATTGCGTATTTCTCATAACGAGAGAAAACAATCAAATTCTATCATTTTCAGTATAAGTATTGTTTTAACGGCTCGGGAAGGGCTTTTTCAAATAATTCCGCTAAATGATCTCTGTCAAAGTGAATGTTGCCGAGTATCCATTCACACGCCATTTGTGCGGTTCCGTAACAGTAAACCTGAACATAAACCTTCAAATCGTCGTCGAGTTTTTGCAGACCGTTTGTATCTTTGATACATCTAACCATGTGCTCGGAGTTAAAAGTGCCCATATATTTTACAAAGGAATCGTGACCGCTCGTGTGCTCCAAAAGGTTTTTGAGATAGTGCAGATTATCCTCAAAAAAGTGAAAAGCGTCAAACCATGTGTCCCTCCATTTGTAACCGTCAACGCCGACCTTATCCACAATTTCAGTAGTGCGGTGAACATAATCCCAAGCAATCAAGTCGTATTTGTCTGAATAATTGCGGTAAAATGTGGCAGGTGAATATCCGCAATTATCGGTAATATCCTTAATCGTTATTTTGTCAATGTTCTTCTTCTCCGCAAGCTCGCGAAAGGACTGAGCAAGTATTTCCTTTGCTGTCATTCGTTTCATATTTACACCTCGTCAATCCCAATTTATCTGTTTCATTATACCACATCATACGAAAAAAGTACAGTCGCCGATTAGGCGAGGTGGCTTTTAGTTTTACAAATCAGAAGTTGGGCTCGAATAATCTGTGTAAGCAGGCGATAACCTCGCTCTGTCAACGCCGTTATCGTCATAAATAATGATTGTGTACTTATAATCTTTTCCTTTGTCAGATACCGTAATAGTAGTTTCGCCGTACTTATGTGCGTCTATATGAATTCTGCCTTCTTCGGCATGTTCAAATTCTACCTCTGCAATAGAAGCGTCTTCAACCGAAAGCGTTGCTTCTGATGAGAAGGAAGGCTCATCAGGCAGCGTTTCGTATCCCTCAAAGGCAACCTGCGGCGAAAAAATCAAAACGCTGCGCCAGTTTTTCTTTTGAATATACCAACCGACAAACGCCATCGGGAAGGTTGCCAGCGTCCAATAAAACCAGTATGAATATAAAGAGTAACGACCCCGATGCTTAGCATCGGGGCCGTTTATTTGTGATTAATCGAGTTCAATATATTTTGTTGTGTTCGGTATCTCCTTAGGCTGCGTTTTCGGTATAGTCAGCTTAAGAATACCGTGCTTGAATTCACCCTTTATGTCCTTGTCGGTGATATCCTCGCCAACATAAAAGCTTCTTGAGCAGGAACCGTAAACTCTCTCCCTGCGGATGTATTTGCCGTTTTTCTTTTCTTCCTCATCGTGATTATGGCTCTTTTCCGCTGAAATTGTCAGATAACCGTCCTTAAGGGCAACTTTAACGTCCTCTTTCTTGAAGCCCGGTAAATCCATAACCAGATTATAGCTTGTGTCGTTTTCCTGAACATCGGTTTTCATAATTCCTTTTTCATGATGTCCGTAAAGCCTTTTTTCTGCTTTCCTCATTTCCGAATCATCAAAAAACGGAAAATCAAACCAATCATCAAATAAATCTCTTCCAAATACGCTTGGCAACATAAGTCATCGCTCCTTTCAAAAGCACCATTAATAGTTATTGCCATTATGATTTGCTTTATTCGAATTATTTGAACTTGCGGAAGCATTTGCAGTTGTTCTGAAACTCAGGCATGCTGTTTCGTGTTTCTTTCTTTGTTCTGTCATTACTATAGCACAACGAATTAGCACTGTCAATAGGAGAGTGCTAATTTAACAATTTATGCAATGATTGTTAACAACTTATGCAATGTTACTTAACAATTCATACGATAAATTACCTTGGCGTACAAAGATTTACGGAATTGGAATATACGGCGTGTTGTGTTCATTATACCACATCATACAAAAAAAGTATAGCCGAGCAATCGGCGGCTTTCAGCTTTACAAATCAGAAGTTATCGGGATTCAATTATTGTTTTCAAGCCCTTTCGTGCAATCACTTTGGTATTGCGAAGGCGAGATATTGTATGCATTTTTAAATACAGCGTTGAAATTGCGTATTGTTGA
This sequence comes from Eubacterium sp., assembly GCA_017445905.1. Taxonomy (GTDB): domain Bacteria; phylum Bacillota; class Clostridia; order Oscillospirales; family Acutalibacteraceae; genus Eubacterium_R. The sequence goes on along the minus strand of JAFSRX010000012.1, from coordinate 78 downwards.
AAAGCCTGAAAGCTCCGCAATTTCGGTTATTGTATGCGTATTCTCTTTGAGTAATTTTTTGGCACAGTCAAGACGGTG
>JAFSRX010000011.1 GCA_017445905.1 Eubacterium sp. | reverse complement strand
TGGAGCGAATGAGCTTTTCGCGCCTTGCGCGTAAACGAATGATGCGCAATCAGTGCCGACGATGGAGCTGGTGAACGGACTCTCCTCTCAACTATCGAACAGTCCGCCGGACTGTTCTCCCAATCGCAGCATGATTGCGCTGCTCTTGGAGTTCGTTTCTCGTCCGTTGAGAGAAAAATCGTTACCATAGTGGAGCTGGTGAACGGACTCGAACCCCTGACCTGCTGATTACAAATCAGCTGCTCTACCAACTGAGCTACACCAGCGTATTTTCAACGCCCTAATAATATAGCACAAGAATTGTTGATAGTCAATACTTTTTTTCGAAAATCAATACATTATTTTTATTTTTGCATATGATAATCCTGAGGTGATTAACAATGTGCGGAATTGCAGGAATACTTAGTGATAATATTGATTTAAGAAACGAGAGGGAAAGTTTATGGAAAATCAGCAATTCTCTTAAAATGAGGGGACCTGATGCAAGAGGGGAGTATATTAAAAAAGATGTTGCGCTGATACACAGACGGCTTGCCGTTGTTGATGTTGAAAAGGGCGCTCAGCCGATGAGCTTCGGTCCATATACGATTGTTTATAACGGCGAGCTATATAATACCGCAGAGGTTCGCAGAGAGCTTGAAAAGCAGGGCTATCTTTTTGAAACCGATTGTGATACAGAAGTTGTATTAAAGGCTTTTCATATGTGGAGGGAAAAGAGCGCAGAAAAATTCAACGGCATTTTTGCCTATGGAATATATAATAATGAAAACCGTACACTCTTTTTGTGCAGGGATAGAATCGGTGTTAAGCCGCTTTATTATTCAAATATTGGGGGAAACTTTGCGTTTGCTTCCCGAATGGAAAGCCTTTTATATGTTAAAGGTGTTAAGCCTGTTTGCAGCAGGGAAGGGCTGAATGAAATATTTATGCTCGGGCCTGCAAAAACAATCGGAAAAACCGTGTTTAAGGATATATACGAGCTTCCTCCTGCTTCATATATGTATTTTAATGGCGGAAAAATCAGCATTAATGAATATTGGAAGTTATCGGCTCAGCCTTTTGAGGATAACGAAATAACGGCGCAGGAAAAAACGCATTTTCTTGTTACCGACGCAATAAGACGTCAGCTTATATCGGATGTCCCGCTGTGTACATTTCTTAGCGGCGGTCTTGATTCCTCGATTATTTCAAAGGTTGCCTCCGACCATTTCAAAGATGAGGGTAAAACACTTCATACCTATTCGGTTGACTATGTTGATAATGATAAATACTTTGAATCAAGCCGTTTTCAGCCTAATAAGGATTCGGATTATATTAATCTGATATCTGATTATATTGGAAGCGAGCACCATAATATTGTTTTGAATAATATCGCCGTTGCAGATGCGCTTATTGAAGCGGCGATTGCCCGAAACAGCCCGGGCTTTACCGACGTTGATTCAAGTTTGCTTCTTTTTTGTAAAGAGGTTGAAAGAAATAATACGGTTGCGCTTTCGGGCGAATGTGCGGATGAGATTTTCGGAGGTTATCCCTGGTATCACAGAAGTGAAATCCTCTTTGAAGAAACCTTTCCCTGGTCGCGTTCAACAGCAGTTCGCAGAAGCATATTAAAAGACGGCTTTTTGCCCGAAGGGGAGGAATACGCTCACAGCGCATATCTTAAAACTGTTGCAAAAGCCGATAAACTCAGCAGCGATTCACCGCTTGAAGCGAGAATGAGAGAGATGTTTGTTTTAAATCTCGACTGGTTTATGCAGACGCTTCTTGTTCGAAAGGACGTCATGAGCATGGAATCCTCTCTTGAGGTCAGAGTTCCGTTTTGCGACTGGAGAATAGTTGAATATGCCTATAATATGCCATGGAGCATTAAATCCTTCGGCGGCAGGGAAAAGGGAATACTGCGAAAGGCGTTTGAAAATGAGCTTCCTGAGATTATAACCTGGAGAAAAAAGAGCCCCTATCCGAAAACCTTTAATCCGATATATCTTCGTGAGGTTTCAAAAATGGCGGAATATGTTATAAATGATAAATCCTGTTCGCTTTATGAAATGCTCAATAAAAATGCAATTAAAGAGCTGATGATTAATCCTGAATCAATGAGAGAGCCGTGGTACGGCCAGCTTATGCGCACTCCCCAGGTTCTTGCGTATATTGTTCAGATATATGTTTGGATAAGGAAATACGGAGTTGAATTTGAATACTAAGTGATGTATAATTAATATAATTATGATTGGTATTTTTGACTGAAGGAAAGAGGGAGCGTCTATTCGTCCGCCTCGTCTATCCTTAACTGAAGGAAAGAGGGAAAACACCTCATCCACCGCAAGCGGTCCCCCTTTTGCTAGCGCAGACGCTCCCCTCTGTCAGCGCGAGCGCTGACATCTCCCCGTTAAGCGGGGAGTACCTCAAGGGGAAGGTGTGAGGCTTTAGTTCGCCGA
>JAFSRX010000010.1 GCA_017445905.1 Eubacterium sp. | reverse complement strand
TTAGGGCGTCAGCCCAAACGGACATTTGTGCTTTGTTCTGACAAAAAATCTGCTGATTTTAGGATGCAAAGCAGTTTTGACAAAGTAATTTTAGTTCATAAATGTATTACAAAATTCCCTGCATACTCGCGTATGCAGGGACTTTTTAATGCTTTGAGGGACAAAAGGACAAAGTCAAAACCTATCCTTCGTTACCGCACCTCGCCTAAAAGTGAGAAAGCCCCTTTGATATGATTTATTGAATTTTAGTCTTTTAGTAATCCTTTATACATCTTAATGTATTCATTTGCGCTCTTACCCCAGCTCATATCACATTCGAGTGCACGCTTAACAAGGATTTTCCATCCGTCCTTATTATAATAAGCGTCAACGCCTCTGTAAATGGCACCGAGCATATCATATGCGTCGTAGCTCTTGAAGGTGAAGCCGTTGCCTTCGCCGTCACCGCTGTCGGTAATAGAATCCTTAAGACCGCCTGTTTCACGAACAATCGGAATTGTTCCGTATCTGAGAGAAACCATCTGAGAAAGTCCGCAGGGCTCGCTCTTACTTGGCATTAAGAATAAATCTGCGCCTGCATAAATCTTTCTTGCAAGTTCGGGAACAAAGCCGATGGTAACGCCGACTTTATCGGGATATTTATCGTGGAGCTCTCTGAAAAAGCTCTCATACTGCCATTCGCCCGAACCTAAAACAACATACTGAACGTCTCTCTCCCAAAGGCTCTTTTCAAGAACCTCTTTCATAAGATCGAAGCCCTTGTGACCTGCAAGACGGCTTACTATTCCGATAAGCGGAACGTCGTCTCTTACAGCCATTCCCATTGTTTCCTGGAGTGCTTTTTTGTTTTCAGCCTTTGCCTTCATAAAGTTGCCGGATGCACTGTAGTTAGCAACGATATTCGGGTCGGTTTTAGGATTATAGTTTTCTGTATCAATGCCGTTTAAAATGCCGCAGAGCTTCCATGAACGCTGGTTGAGAATCGGGTCAAGACCGTGGGAAAACCAGGGGTCAAGAATCTCTTTTGCATAGGTTGGCGATACGGTTGTAACCATATTTGCGCACTCAATACCTGCCTTCATAAAGTTAACGAGTCCGTCGTAAAGAATGAGGTTATTGTGTTCCGGAGCAATGCCGAGAACGTCGTTGAGAAGATCATCGCCGTATTTACCCTGATACTGAATATTGTGGATAGTGAAAACAGTTTTAATGTTTTCGTATCCAATCTGATTAGCGTAGTAACAGGAGTAGTAGAGAGGAGTTAACGCGCTCTGCCAGTCATTGCAGTGGATGATATCGGGTTTCCATTCAAGGTGGGGAATAATCTCGAGAACTGCTCTTGAGAAGAAAGCAAATCTCTCAGCGTCGTCATAGTGACCGTAAATTCCGTCCCTCTTGAAATAATACTGATTATCAAGGAAGTAATAAATAACTCCGTTATGCTTTGCTTCAAATATACCGCAGTACTGCCTTCTCCACGAAACAGGAACTGAAATTGAGGTTATGAACTTCATCTTGTCCTTATATTCCTGTCTTATGGAATCATATAAAGGCATAACAACTCTGCAGCCGATAAGACGTTTTCTTAAAGCTACCGGAAGCGAGCCTGCAACATCGCCGAGTCCGCCCGACGCCATAAAGGGAAGCGCTTCGGAAGCAACATATAAAACTTTCATTTTAACCTCCTTTAAATTCTTGTGTCTTTAGATAAACTTACAGGATAGTTTTCAGCTCCTGAAAGCTCAACGCCCGATTTAATGTTAACATTCTTGTCGGCAATGATATAGTTAATCTTTGAATTTTCTCCGATAACCGTATCCTGCATAAGAATTGAGTTTTTAATTACTGCGCCCTCTTCAACCTTAACGCCCTTGTAAAGAATGCAGTTTTCAACCGATCCCTTAATTTCGCAGCCGTCTGCAACAAGTGAGTTTTCAATTTTTGCGTTAGGTCCGTAGAGAGTCGGCATATCGTCGCGCTCCTTGGTATAGATTGGTCTTTCCTTATCAAAGAGCTTGTTTTTATTTTCCTTATCAAGAAGGCTCATTGAAATATCGTAGTAGCTCTGAACACTGTCGATAGTTCCGACAAAGCAGTCTGTTGCATCATATGCATATGCTTTTTCGGATTTAATGCAGTTCATGAGAATGCTTCTCTGGAAGGATACTTCATTCTTTGAGTGAGCTGTTGCGATAAGAGTCTGAAGAAGGTATTTTTTGATAAGGATAATATTGCAGGAATAGAAAACATCTTCGTCAGTTTCCGGGTCGAGGCAGGCTTCAATAATTTTTCCGTCTTCATCAACCTTGTTGAAAACGAGAACGGAGTTGATATCCTTCGGCTTCTTGCCCTTAACGCCAACGATTGTAACAGCAGCGCCGCTGTTTTCGTGGGCCTCAAAGAGCTTCTCAAAGTCGAGATTCATAACATTATAGCAGTCGCTCATCAAAACATATTCCTGATTTGACTGATCAAGGAAGCCCATATTTCCATAGATAGCGTCTATTCTGTTGCCCCACATTGTTGCGGAGTTGATTGAATAGGGAGGAAGAATGAACAAACCGTCGTTCTTTCTGCTAAGGTCCCAGGGCTTACCTGTTCCAACGTGGTCCATAAGTGAATTGAAGTTTGCGTTTGTAACAACACCGATTTTTGTTATTCCGCTGTCAACCATATTTGAAAGCGGGAAGTCAATGAGTCTGTATCTTGAACAAAACGGAACAGAGCCCATTGTTCTCATATTAGTTAAAGATTCAAGCGCTTCTTCATGAATGTTTGCAAAAATCATTCCGAGAACTTTTTTTCCGTTCATAATTATACCTCCTCTCCTGATGCTATCATTTCTTTGGGAGCAATTTTCTTGCCCTTTGTTATCTTAGCTTTTGAGCCGATTACCGCGATTCCCCAGTCAGCGCTGTTTTCAAGGTTTTCGGGAATTTCGCCAATCTGAGCGCCCTCTTCAATAACAGCGTTTTCAGCGATTATTGAATAATAAACCTTTGCGCCCTCCTTGATTGTTGCGCCCGGCATAATAACTGAATATTTAACCTCGGCGCTCTTTTCGATAATAACGTCGGGGGATACAACTGAATAATCAACTTCGCCGTCAATCTCACAGCCTTCGCCGATGGATGAGTTTTCAACCTTGGCATCCTTGCCGATATAGTGAGGCGGAGACATCGGGTTGCGTGAATAAATTCTCCAGGAGGTATCGCTTAAATCAAGGTCAACGTTGGGATTGATGATATCGAGATTTGCTTCCCAGAGTGAATCAATAGTTCCAACGTCTTTCCAATAGCCCTTGAACGGGAATGCGAACATTCTCTGATTATCTGCGAGCATTGTCGGAATAATGTTTTTACCGAAGTCATTTGATGAATCGGGATTAGCCTCGTCCTCAATGAGATACTTTTTGAGTTTGTCCCAGGAGAAAACATAAACGCCCATTGAAGCCTTATTTGATTTAGGCTGAGCAGGCTTCTCTGCAAATTCATAAATCTTGTCGTTTTCATCCGTTGCAAGAATACCGAAACGGCTTGCCTCTTCCCACGGAACTTCAAGAACAGCGATTGTGCAGTCAGCATTGTTCTTCTTGTGGAAGTCAATCATTTTTGCGTAATTCATCTTATAGATATGGTCACCTGAAAGAATAACAACATATTTCGGGTCATATTTTTCGATGAAGGTTATATTCTGGTAAATAGCGTTTGCAGTTCCCTTATACCATTCTGCGCCGCCGATAGCTTCGTACGGTGAAAGAACGTGAACGCCGCCGTTGATTCTGTCGAGGTCCCAGGGCTGTCCGTTTCCGAGATAGTCGTTGAGAACAAGCGGCTGATACTGGGTTAAAACGCCGACTGTGTAGATGCCGCTGTTAACGCAGTTTGAAAGAGGGAAGTCAATAATTCTATAGTTTCCTCCGTACGGAACAGCGGGCTTTGCAATGCTTTTTGTTAAAACGCCGAGACGTGAGCCCTGGCCGCCTGCAAGCAGCATTGCAACAACATCTGATTTGTGTTTCATATGCTTAATTCCTCCTGAATTTTAATCCTTTTGTTTTTTGAGATAAACTGCAGAAAGTCCGTGCAGTTTAAGATTGATATTGTTATCAAAGCCGTGAATAGGCTCGGCTTTTGATTTATATGTTCCTGAAAGTCTTGCTTTATCACCGCCGTATTTCTGAAGCGATGTGTCAAGAATGACTTTATAGGTTCCTTTTTCGGGAACTCCGATTTTATAACTTTCAAAGCTGTTAGGAGTCCAGTTGAAAACTGCGATAATTTCTTCGCCCTTCTTGTTGATTCTTCTGAACGCGATAACGCTGTTGCAATTATCCTCGCTTGAAATCCACTGGAAGCCCTCCCAGGAATAATCAATTTCCCAAAGCTCGCTGTGCTCCTTATAGAACTTGTTAAGCTCTTTGGTGAAATTGGCGAGTTTTTTATGCTTTTCATAATCAAGAAGCAGCCAGTCGAGTCCTTGTTTATAGTTCCATTCGATGAACTGACCGAATTCACTGCCCATAAACAGAAGCTTTTTACCCGGGTGAGCCATCATATATGCAAGGAATAATCTCATTCCCTCAAATTTCATATCATAGTCGCCTGGCATTTTATTGAGCAGGCTTGCTTTTCCGTGAACAACCTCATCGTGGCTTATCGGAAGAACGAAGTTTTCAGAGAAAGCATAGAAGAAACTGAAGGTTATGCAGTTATGATTGCCCTTTCTGAAAAGCGGGTCCATGGAAGTATAGCGAAGCATATCGTTCATCCAGCCCATATTCCATTTGAAGTTGAAGCCGAGTCCTCCGATATCGGGCGGCATTGTTATCATCGGCCAAGCGGTTGACTCCTCTGCAATCATCATAACATCGGGATGCTCTTTGAACATGGAGGAGTTGAGATTCTGGAAGAACTCAACTGCTTCAAGGTTTTCGCGTCCGCCGTTTTTGTTCGGAGTCCATTCGCCGTTCTTTCTTCCGTAGTCGAGATAGAGCATTGAAGCAACTGCGTCAACTCGTAGTCCGTCGAAATGGAATTTATCAACCCAGAACATTGCCGAGGAGAGAAGGAAGGAGACAACCTCTTTCTTTGAGTAATCGAAAACTCTTGTTCCCCATTCCTTGTGCTCGCCTTTTTTCAAATCGGCATATTCATAACAGCAGGTTCCGTCGAATTCATAAAGACCGTGGGCGTCCTTCGGGAAGTGGGCAGGAACCCAGTCAAGAATAACGCCGATATTATTCTGGTGGCATTTATCAATGAAATACATCAGATCCTCAGGAACGCCGTATCTTGAAGTTGCGGCAAAATATCCCGTAACCTGATATCCCCAGGAGCCGTCAAACGGATACTCCATAATCGGAAGCATTTCAATATGGGTGTATCCCATATCCCTAACATAGGGAACAAGCTCGTCTGCCATTTCTCTGTAGGTTAAGAAATTGCCGTCATCATGCTGTTTCCATGAGCCGAAATGAATTTCATAAATATTAACGGGCTTTTCAAGAACGTTGCCCTTTAACTTAGCGGCTTTCCATTTTTTGTCACCCCATTTATAATCGCTCAGTTCATAAACCTTTGAGCCTGTCGCAGGTCTTGTTTCCTGGTGAACTGCATATGGGTCAGCCTTTAAAAGAGTTCTGCCGTCCTTAGTTTTGATTGAATATTTATAACAGTCATAAATATTTAACCCTTCGATTATAGCTTCCCAGATTCCGGGGGAAATCGGAAAACATTTATGAGCATTTTCATCCCAGTTGTTGAAGTCGCCGACAACGCTGACTGCTTCAGCACCGGGAGCCCAGACCCTGAAGGCATAGCTGTTCTTATCTATTTTATGAACGCCGAAGAACTCATATGCCTTGTAGTTCGTTCCGTTATGAAACAGATATATAGGAAGCTGATATTCTTCTTTAAGTTCAGTCATAACATCACTCCTTTAAAATATAATTAGATACACTTTTTTATAATAATAACATTATCTATATCAAAAAACAAGTAGTTTTTGTATATTTTGTTACAAGAATTTGTAAATATTTTTTGAAATATGTGCAATTTGTTGGAAAAAGTATAGCAATTATTGGCATAAATGTGCAAAAATTTTATTGAAAATATCTTTTGTTTTCTATTGCCGTACATTTATAAAATGTGTTATAATACTGATTGTTGTTATAGGAATGTATAAAAAATTGAGGCAGGTGAGAAAATGAAGTTCACGAAAATGCACGGCTGCGGAAACGATTATGTTTATATCGACTGCACCGAGTATGCTATTGAAGACGAAGAAAAGGCGGCTATTGAGTTATCCGACAGGCATTTCGGAATTGGCGGCGACGGAATGATTTTAATCAAGAAAAGCGATATCGCCGATTTTGAAATGGTTATGTATAATGCCGACGGCTCAAGGGGCGCAATGTGCGGCAACGGAATCAGATGTGTTGCGAAATTTGTTTACGACCATGGGCTGACGGATAAAACCTCTCTTGCTATAGAATCAATGGGCGCAATCAAATATATTGATTTGCAAATTGAAAACGGCAAGGCGATATCAGCTAAGGTTGATATGGGAAAACCGATTTTAAAAGCGAGCGAGATTCCCGTTATTTCAGAAAATGAAAAGGCGATTAACGAGCCTGTTACAGTTGACGGGGTGGAATATAAAATGACCTGTGTTTCAATGGGTAATCCCCATGCGGTTATTTTTACCGATGCTTCGCCAAGGGATATTGAGCTTGAAAAAATCGGTCCGAAATTTGAGAATAACCCTGTTTTCCCCGACAGAACAAATACTGAATTTGTTAAGGTTATCGACAGAAAAAATCTTGAAATGCGCGTTTGGGAGAGAGGTTCGGGCGAAACTCTCGCATGCGGAACAGGCGCATGCGCAACAGCGGTTGCAGCGATTATTAACGGATTTTGTGATAACGATGTAACTGTTCATCTCCTCGGCGGCGATTTGGAAATAAGCTGGAGCGGGGATGAAAACGACAGTGTATTTATGACAGGACCGGCTACAACCGTTTTTGAAGGGGAAATTAAGAATTAATAATTAATAATGAAGAATTGAGGGCGGGACACCCGCACCCGATTATAAATTAAGAGTGAAGAGTGAAGAATTTTAGGTGCTGCGCACGGAAATTATAATTAACAAACTGACCACTGACCACTGGTCACTGGCAACTATAATAAGGAGGAACAATTAAATGAGCATTAAAATCGGTATTTTAGGTTACGGAAATCTTTCAAGAGGCGTTGAAAGCGCCATCAGACAGAATGATGATCTTGAACTTGTTGCGGTATTTACAAGAAGAGATCCTCAGAGCGTTAAAATCAAAACCGAAGGAGTTGGCGTTTATAACGTTGATGAAATCGAGAGCTTCAAGGATAAAATTGATGTTCTTGTTCTCGGTGGCGGAAGCGCAACAGACCTTCCCGAGCAGACCCCGAAATATGCAAAGCTGTTTAATGTTATTGATAGCTTTGATACCCATGCAAGAATTCCCGAGCATTTTGAAAATGTTGACAAGGCGGCAAAAGAATCGGGCAAAGTCGGAATTATCTCAATCGGATGGGACCCGGGACTTTTCTCGCTTTTAAGAATGGTTTCAACTGCTGTTCTTCCCGAAGGAAATAACTATACCTTCTGGGGCAAGGGCGTAAGCCAGGGACATTCGGATGCAATAAGAAGAATTGAGGGAGTTGTTGATGCAAGACAATATACAATTCCTGTTGATGAGGCTGTTGAAAGCGTTAGAAATGCAGAAAATCCAACCTTTACAGCAAGACAGCAGCACACAAGAGAATGCTTTGTTGTAGCTGAGGAAGGCGCTGACCTTGCGAGAATTGAAAAAGAAATAAAAGAAATGCCCAATTACTTTGAGCCATATGATACAACCGTTCACTTTATTACCAAAGAAGAGCTTGATAAAAATCACGCGTCTCTTCCTCATGGCGGCTTTGTTATCAGAAGCGGAAAAACGGGATTTGAAAAAGAAAACAGCCATGTTGTTGAATTTAATCTCAAGCTCGATTCAAACCCTGAATTTACCGGCTCGGTTATTGCTGCCTACGCAAGAGCAGCATATAAACTCAACAAAGAGGGCGTATCAGGTTGTAAAACAATTTTTGATATTCCTGTTTCATATCTCAGCAGTAAATCAGGTGAGGAACTGAGAAAATCACTGCTTTAATATAAGTTACGAGTTCCGAGCGCCGAGTTTAGAGTTATCGGTTACTCGCTTTGCTCAGACAATTAATAAAAGAGGTTTTTGACTATGGCAAATAATACCTATAATTCACCGTTTAATGCTCGTTATGCGAGCAAGGAAATGCAATACATTTATTCTCCGGATTTTAAGTTCAAAACCTGGAGAAAGCTATGGATTGCGCTTGCCGAGGCGGAAAACGAATTAGGACTTAATGTAACGCAGTCTCAGATTGATGAGCTTAAAGCGCATGCTGAGGAGATAAATTATGACGTTGCAAGGGAATATGAAAAGAAATTCCGCCACGATGTTATGAGTCATGTTCACGCATACGGTGAGCAGTGTCCCGAGGCGAAGCCGATTATTCATCTTGGCGCAACCTCCTGTTATGTCGGCGATAATACCGATGTTATAACTATGAGAGAAGCGCTTCTTCTGATTAAGAAAAAGCTCGTTAATGCAATCGCATCTGTGTCAAAATTTGCAGGGGATTATAAGGATATGCCCTGCCTCGGATTTACTCATTTTCAGCCTGCTCAGCCAACAACCGTAGGCAAAAGAGCAACACTGTGGCTTATGGATTTAGTTATGGATTTAAACGAGGTTGACCATGTTCTTGATACCCTGATGCTTCTCGGCTCAAAGGGAACAACGGGAACTCAGGCGTCCTTCCTCGAGCTTTTCGACGGCGACCATGAAAAATGCAAGGAGCTCGACAGAAAAATTGCTGAAAAAATGGGCTTCAAGGCGTGCTTCCCGGTAAGCGGTCAGACCTATGCTAGAAAGCTCGATACAATCGTTTGCAACTGCCTTGCCCTCATTGCTCAGAGCTGCTGTAAGTTCTCGAATGATTTAAGACTTCTTCAGAATCTTAAAGAAATTGAAGAGCCGTTTGAGAAAAATCAGATTGGCTCATCGGCTATGGCTTATAAGAGAAATCCGATGAGAAGCGAGAGAATTGCGTCGCTTTCAAGATATGTTATGATTGATGCGCTCAATCCCGCTTGGACCGCTTCTGCTCAGTGGTTTGAAAGAACTCTCGACGACAGCGCAAACAAAAGAGTTTCCATTGCAGAGGCATTTCTTGCAACCGACGGAATACTTGATTTATATATCAATGTAACAAGCGGCTTGGTTGTTTATCCAAAGGTTATTGAAGCAAGACTTATGAGCGAGCTTCCGTTTATGGCAACCGAAAATATTATGATGGATGCCGTTAAAAGAGGGGGAGACCGTCAGGAGCTTCACGAAAAAATCCGTCAGCATTCAATGGCTGCGGGCGCAGTTGTTAAGGTTGAGGGCGGAAAGAATGATTTAGTTGACAGAATTGCTGCCGACCCTGCGTTTATGACAACAAAGGAAGAAATTCTTTCGATTCTTAAACCTGAAAACTTCGTTGGTAGAGCACCCGAGCAAACAGCCGATTTCTTAAATGAAGTCATCAAGCCGATAATTGAGGAAAACAAAGATTTACTCGGACTTGAAGTTGAAATAAATGTTTAAAAAAACACCGCTTTTCAGCGGTGTTTTTTTACATATTTCCGAGAAGCTTATATAAAATCCTGTATAGCTCCTTTGCTTCATCTTTAGTAAGGCGAACGCACTGACCCATTTTATACGGAACGTCAACAGCCTTTTCCTTTAGCTCTTCTCCTTTTTTTGTTATTGTTACAATAACATTTCTCTCATCGTTTTTTGAACGCTCTCTTATAATATATCCCTTGTTTTCAAGCTTTTTGAGCAGGGGAGTGAGCGTTCCCGAATCGAGAAAAAGGTTTTCGCCGAGCTCTTTGACGTTAACGGTTTTATTCTCCCACAAAACCATCATTGTTATATACTGAGTATATGTTAAATCAAGCTCATCAAGAAAGGGTTTATACTTTTTAACAACCTCTTTTGAACATGCATAAAGAGGGAAGCAAAGCTGATTTTCAAGCTTTAAACTATCATAATTCTTTTCCATTTTCATCACCATAATTATTAAAAAATGCAATTTAATTGTACAAAATTAAATTGCATTTGTCAATAGTTAAATATTTTTAGTTAAAGCTATTTGTTTTCCATCCTTATAAAAAACTCTTGGAACTCTTCTTGAGATACGGCAGGGAAGCTCGTAATTAAAGGAATAAGCCGCCTCGCTGACCTCTTCCATTGAAAGCCCATCGCCGACTAAAACAACCTCGCTTCCGATTTTCGCCTCCGGAATTTCGCTGATATCAACCATGAATTGGTCCATACAAACTCTTCCCAAAATCTTTGCGCTTTTTCCGTTTATAAGAACTCTTCCGATATTCGAAAGGCTTCTCGGATATCCGTCTGCATAACCGACTGGGATTGTTGCAACAAGAGTTTCTTTTTCGGTTTTATAAGTTCCGCCGTAGGAGATTTCGCGCCCCTCTTCAAGAACTTTGATATGGGAAATATGAGTTACCCATCTCATAACGGGTTTGATATCGAGAAGACTTTCGTCAACCTCGTGCGAGGGATAAAGTCCGTAGAGAATTATTCCCATTCTGCACATATCATAAGCCTTATCAAAATTCATTATTCCGGCGCTGTTATTGATATGCTTTATCGGAATTTCAATATTTCTCTCTTTGAGAAGAACAACAAATTTATCGAATTTTTCTCTTTGCCCCAGCGCCTTCGTTAAATCGCTTTCGTCGGCAGTTGCAAAATGCGAGAAAAGTCCCTCCGCTTTTATATTATCAAGTTCAGTTATCCTTTTGCAGATATCTGCGCTTTCTTCATTGGGCTGAAAACCTATTCTGCTCATTCCTGTATCAATACAAAAATGATAGGGTATATTTTTACTCTGTTTCTTTGCTTCCTCTGAAAGTGCCTTTGCGTCTTCATAATGAAAAATCGGAATTCTTATATCGTTTTTAACAACCTCGCCGAAATCGTTTGGCGAAACATATCCGAGAATCAATATCGGCGTTTTTATTCCTGCCCTTTTCAGTTCGAGCGCCTCCTCAATGCAGGCAACTCCGAAAAAGTTGCATTTATTATCAAGAAACTTTCCTATCTCAACTGCGCCGTGACCGTATGCGTCGGCTTTGATAACTCCGAGAAGCTTTGTTCCTTCGGGGAGCTTTGCCCTTGTGTTATTATAGTTGTACTCTATTGCATCAAGGTCTATCTGAGCCTGTGTTCGAAAATACATTTTATTCCTCCGATTAAATCGTTGGTATTATTTTTATAACTTATTGGTATTATTTTATAACTTTTAATTATAAATTTCAAGTATATTGTAAATTATATATTATTGTGCTATAATAATCAATTAATTACGGGTCTTGAAAACGCCGACCCAAACACGGAGTTTGTGAAAATGAAACTATTAGTTATTGACGGAAACAGCATAGTTAACCGTGCATACTACGGAATAAGACTTTTAACAAATAAAGACGGAGTGCCGACGAATGCGATATACGGCTTTCTCAACATTCTTCTTAAACTGAAGGAAATGAGCAATCCCGATGCGGTGGCGGTTGCTTTCGACGTTCACGCGCCGACTTTCAGGCATAAGATGTATGACGCCTATAAGGCGGGGCGCCACGCAATGCCCGATGAGCTCAGGGCGCAGATGCCCATTCTTAAAAATCTTCTTGGTCTTCTCGGCTATAAAATAGTTGAATGTGAGGGCTGGGAAGCCGACGATATTCTCGGAACGCTTGCTTTTGAATGCAGAAAAAACGGCGATGAATGTTTTATTGCAACGGGCGACAGGGATTCTTTGCAGCTTGCTCACGGCTCGGTTAAAGTTCTTCTTGCGAGAACTAAGATGGGACAGGCAGTAACCGATATATATGATGAACAAGCGATAATTGATGAATACGGCGTAACACCTGACCAATTAATTCAGGTTAAGGCGCTTCAGGGTGATTCCTCCGATAATATCCCAGGTGTTCAGGGCGTTGGTCCGAAAACTGCGTTAAGTCTTATTTCGGAATATAAAACCGTTGATAATATTTATGAAAACATTGAAACTCTTGATATCAAAGAGGGACTAAGAGCAAAGCTCATTAAGGATAGGGATAACGCCTATCTTTCCCTTGCTTTAGGCGAAATAAAATGTGATGCGCCGATTGAAAAAGATATAAGAGAATACGAGGTTAATCCCTCTGATTTAAAGGCAGCATCAGGCGAGTTTTCAAGGCTTGAATTATATTCTCTAATGCCGAAATTCAACCTCAGCGCAAATGACGCTGCCGAGGTTATAGCTCCTGCAAAGGAAAGAACGCTCAGCTGTACTGAGATACTGGGCGAAAACGAGCTTTTTGAGAGAATCGAAAATGAAGTTTATTTATACCCGGTTGTTATTGATAATTCAGTAAGCGATTTATACTTTGCTTTTGGTGATGAAATTTCTGTTCTTCACTCTGAAAATGAGAATTTCGGCGCAATAGTTAAAAAGCTCTTTGAAAATGAAGAAATAAAGAAATACACCTATTTTTCAAAACAGCTTCACCGCCTTGCAGCTAAAATGGGTATTGAATTAAAGGGCGTTGAGGGCGATTTAATGCTCAGCGCATATCTTTTGAAACCCTCGGATAATAATTATGATATTGAGCATTTATGCCTTGATTATAATATTTCCGTTCCGAAATACAGCAATCCCCTCGGCGGCGAGGATGAAAATGTTTCATATGCAGCCGTTTTAAAACCGCTTTTTGATAAAACAAATATGCTTCTTGATGAAGCTAATCAGACTAAACTGCTCAAAGAAATTGAGCTTCCTCTTTCCAGAGTTCTTGCAAAAATGGAAACTGTCGGCTTTTCTGTTGATAAAGGCGGAATTGAGGACTTTTCAAAGAAGCTCGCAGCAAGAATTGATGAACTGACGGGACTTATTTATTCCTCTGTCGGCTATGAATTTAATATCAATTCACCAAAACAGCTCGGAGCCGCGCTCTTTGAAAAACTACAACTTCCATTTAAAAAGAAAACAAAAACGGGCTATTCAACAAATGCAGAAGTTCTTGAAGGACTTATCAATGAACATCCCGTTATCAGTTATATTCTTGAATACAGAAGCTTAACAAAGCTCAAATCAACCTATTGCGACGGACTTCTTAAAGTTATTGCCGACGACGGAAGGATTCACACCTCGTTTAATCAGGTTGAAACGAGAACGGGAAGAATAAGCTCGCTTGAGCCGAATTTACAGAATATTCCGATAAGAACCGAGCTCGGCAGAGAAATGAGAAAATTCTTTGTTGCAGGGCAGGGAAATATGCTCGTTGACGCGGACTACAGCCAGATTGAGCTTCGTGTTCTTGCCGACCTTTCAAATGATGAAAATATGATAAACGCTTTCAATAACGGCGATGATATTCATACTATAACCGCTTCCCAGGTTTTCGGCTTACCCGTTGATATGATAACAAAGCAGCTTCGTTCCAGAGCAAAGGCGGTTAATTTCGGAATTGTCTATGGAATCGGCGCATTCTCGCTTGCTAAGGATATCGGCGTATCGAGGAAAGAAGCGCAGGAATATATTGATAACTATCTTAAAACCTATAGTGGCGTTGCTTCCTATATGAATCATATGATTGACCTTGCAAAAGACAGGGGCTACAGCGAAACTCTCTTCAACAGAAGGCGCTATCTCCCCGAGCTTTCCTCATCAAATCATATGCTTAAATCCTTTGGCGAAAGAGTTGCAAGGAATATGCCCATTCAGGGAACGGCGGCGGATATAATCAAAATCGCAATGATTAAGGTTGATGAACGCCTTACAAAAGAAGGAATGAAATCAAAACTCATTCTCCAGGTCCACGATGAGCTGATTGTTGAAGCTCCCGAGGAGGAGGCTGAAAAAGCTCTTGAAATCGTAACCGAGGAGATGGAAAACGCCTGCAAAATGAAGGTTGTTTTAAGAGCGGACGGAGCTATTGGTAAAGATTGGTATTCTGCTCATTAAGCCGTTTCACCATTCTTTCGGGTTGCGAAAGAACGGTGAAGCCAAGAAAGCAACCAAAGGGGAGTGAGCGAAGCTCAATTCCCCTTTGGAAACCCCTTTTGCGAACACATCTTAAGTTACTGACACTCGTGTCGAAACGGGCGTAAACACTCCGTTTCGAGGAAAATCTAAAAAATGAACTATGAAATTAAACCTGCAACACTAAGTGATGTTGCTGATATAAAGAAAATTGAAGATGAATGCTTTTCAACTCCTTGGAGTGAAAATAGTATTGAAGAAGCTTTGAAAAATCCCTGCTCCCATTTTTATCTTGCAAAGGTTAATGGAGAAACGGCGGGATATATCGGAATTCAGATTTTTTCAGGTGAGGGCTATTTTACGAATGTTGCAACCCTTCCCGAATTCAGAAAGCAGGGCATTGCCAAGGCGCTTATTGAAAGAACGCTTGAAAACGAAATGGAGTTTTTAACTCTTGAAGTCAGAAAAAGCAATATCCCCGCAATTTCGCTATATAAAAAGCTCGGCTTTGAAGAGGTTGGCATTCGCCCGAAATTCTATCGTGAGCCAAATGAAGATGCAGTTTTGATGACAAAGTTTTTAAAGGATATAGATTAATGAAAATACTCGGCATTGAATCTTCCTGCGACGAAACGGCGGCAGCCGTTGTTGAAAACGGAAGAAAGGTTTTATCAAATATTATTGCAACCTCGCTTGAGGAGCATAAGCTCTATGGCGGAGTTGTTCCCGAAATTGCTTCCCGCCGTCACGCTGAAAGCATAAGCGGCGTTGTTTCTGAGGCACTTTCGCAGGCAAATTGCACCGTTGATGATATTGATGCTATTGCTGTTACATATGCTCCGGGGCTTATCGGAAGCCTTTTAGTCGGAGTTAATTTTGCAAAGGGACTTGCGCTTGCATCAAATAAGCCCCTTGTTCCTGTTCATCATTTAAGAGGACATATTGCATCAAATTATATTGACTGCGAGCTTGAGCCTGAATTTCTCTGCCTTGTTGTAAGCGGCGGACATTCGCATATAGTTTCGGTTAAGGACTACACCGAAATTGAGGTTATCGGAAAAACAAGGGATGATGCAGCAGGCGAGGCGCTAGATAAAGCGGGGCGAGCTATGAAGCTTGCTTATCCCGGCGGAGTTAGCATTGATAAAATATCAAAAGAAGGAAATGAAAACGCCTTTCAGTTTTCTCATCCTAAAGTTAGCGATTCGATTTATGATTATTCTTTCAGTGGACTTAAAACGGCGGTAATTAATGTAATTCACAACGCCGAGCAAAAGGCTGAAGAAATAAAAACAGCCGACCTGGCAGCTTCTTTTCAAAGGGCTGTTGTTGACTGCCTTATAGAAAAGCTTGAGCTTGCCTCCATAAACACGGGAGCAAAGAAAATTGTTATTGCTGGCGGCGTTTCAGCTAATTCAAAGCTCAGGAGTGAGGCTGAGAAAATGTGCAAAAAGCATGGCATAACGCTTTCGTTTCCTCAGCTTAAATACTGCGGCGATAATGCCGCTATGATTGCCTCGCAGGGCTATTTTGAATATTTAAAAGGCGTTGTTGCAGATGAGAGCCTAAATGCTTATGCGACAATGAACATTGATACAACTTCGTTTTGAATTGAGAATGGAAAATTGAGGGTGGCGCTGCCCACACCCAATTTGTAGGAGATACCCTTGGATAAGATACTTTTTAAACTGCTTAAAAGAAGAAAATTAGTTGCAACAATATTTATTGTTGTAACTGTTTTTTGCGCTGCGTGCATACCCTTTGTCAGCGTAAACTATAATATGGTTGACTATCTTCCCGATACCGCCCAATCTACAAGAGCGCTCAGCGATATGGAAGAGGAATTTGTTCAGACCGTTCCTAATGCCAAGGCGATGATTAAAAATGTTTCAATTTCGCAGGCGCTTGAATATAAACAGAAGATTTCTGAGGTTGACGGAGTTAAACTTGTTATGTGGCTTGATGATGTTGTTGATGTCAAAGAGCCGCTTGAAGTTCTTGATAAGGACATTGTTTCGGGCTACTACAAGGATAATAACGCCTTGATTCAGATTGCAATAGAAGCTGGAAAAGAAGCCGAGGCGGTTGACGCTATTCTTGAATTAATCGGCGAGGATAACTGCCTTTCGGGTGATGCTGTTGATTCGGCGCAGAGTCAGAAAATGAGCGAAACGGAATCGCTGAAATCAATGGCAATTCTTGTTCCGATGCTTATTGTCATTCTAATAATTTCAACTAATCACTGGCTTGAGCCGATTTTATATCTTGCGGCAATAGGAATTTCCGTTCTCATCAATATGGGAACAAATCTTATGTTTGATAATATATCCTACATAACCTTTGCGATAAGTCCTATTCTTCAGATGGCTGTCAGCCTTGACTATGCAATATTCCTTCTTCATCGCTTTGAATACTACCGACCCCGTGAGGAGTCAAACGAAGCGGCTATGGTTAAGGCAATGAGGGTTGCGTTTAAATCAATTATTGCCTCGGCGGCAACAACAGCCTTCGGATTTTTAGCGCTAACATTTATGAACTTCAAGATAGGCTTTGATTTAGGGCTTAATCTTGTTAAGGGAATTCTAATCAGTTTTGTCTGCGTTGTTGTATTTATGCCCTGCCTTACTCTTCTTCTGGTCAAGGCGCTTGATAAAACAAAACACAAGAGTTTTGTTGTTGAGGTTAAAAACGTCGGCAAGATTGTAAGAAAAATCAAGACCCCTGTTTTAATTCTTGTTTTTCTTATTATGGTTCCGAGTTTTATCGCTCAAAACAGTAACAATTTCATTTACGGAACGAGCGGTTGGGCTGATGAATCAAGAGCGGCGCTCGATACTAACGAAATAAATGAAACCTTCGGTGAATCAATCAATATGGTTCTCCTTGTTGAAAAAGGCGATGTTGCAAGAGAAAAGGCGCTGTGTGATGAACTGAGCAAGGTTAAAAACGTAACGAGCGTTGTTTCATATGCAAGTATGGTCGGCAATGTTATTCCGCCGGGTTATCTTGATGAGAGCATAACCTCGCAGTTTTATTCTGAGCACTATGCAAGAATAATTCTCTATGTTTCAACTCCGTCCGAAAGCAAAACGGCGTTTGAATGCGTTGAAACGGTCAGGGGAGTTGCCGAAAAGCATTACGACGATGTTTTAACCTGCGGTCAGAGCGCAAATACATATGATATTAAAAATGTTGTAACCGAGGATTCAACGAGGATTAATATTATTAACATTCTTGCAATCGGATTTATACTTCTTCTGACCTTCAAGTCTATATCCCTTCCCGTTATGCTGATTATGACGATTGAAACATCAATCTGGATGAATCTCGCCATTCCTTATTTTACGGGAACAACTCTCGGATATATAGGATATCTTGTTATGACAACGGTTCAGCTCGGCGCAACGGTTGACTATGCAATTCTTTTTACGGATAACTATCTTCATAACCGAAAAAAGATGCTGCCCGCCGATGCCATTGAGCTTACGATAAACAAAAACCTTTCATCAATTATGGTTTCGGCATCAATTCTTATCAGTGCGGGAATTGCGCTGAATCTTGTTTCATCAAATGCGGTTATTGCCCAGCTTGGAACACTTCTTTCAAGAGGAACGGGATTTTCGCTGCTCTTAGTTGTATTCTTCCTGCCGGGAATGCTGATATTATTTGATAAAATTGTTGAAAAAACGACTTTAAAAACAAATTTCTTCAAGGGGGTAAGGAAAAAATGAAATTAAGAAAAACCCTTTGTGTTTTAATTGCTTTGATTATTCCCATTGCTTCATTTGCAGTTTCGGGATATGCTTCGGGTGGCTCAAAAACAGCAGCTTCACATAAGACCGATGAAATTGCGAGCGTTTCATCAAAGGATGAGGTTGTTTATGCATCGCTTGATAATAACGGCGAGCCGATTGAAGCGTATGTTGTTAATATTCTCAATGTTAAGGAAAAGGGCAATTTTACCGATTTCGGAACATATTCCTCAGTTGAAAATCTGACCTCAACCGAAAAGCTTGTTTCAAAAAATGCAAGTGTTTCAGGCTGGGCAGAAGAGGGAAAATTCTACTATCAGGGTAATATAAGCCACGCAAAGCTCCCCTGGATAATTGATATAAACTATTATCTCAACGGAAATGAGATAACCGCCGATAATCTTTCAGGTAAGAGCGGCGAGCTTAAAATAAATATAAAAACAAGCAAAGCGCCTAATATCTCTCCTGAGTTTTATAAACATTATCTGCTCCAGATATCAATAACCTTAAGCACTCTCAAATGCACCGATATTCAGGCAAAGGGCGCAACAATAGCAAATGCAGGTACTGATAAACAGATTAATTTCACAGCGCTTCCGAATAAAAAGAGCGATAATACCTTAACAGCGAAAATCAAGGATTTTTCAATGGGCGGTATTGGAATAAACGCAGTTCCTTATAATATGGAGATTGATATGCCCGATACAAGCGAAATGACGGGCGGATTTTCTCAGCTTTCAGACGGCATTGAACAGCTCGATGGCGGCGTTGCAAAGCTCAAGGACGGCGCTAAGCAGTTAACCGACGGCTCAAAGAAATTATCCGATGGCTCAACTCAGATAATGAACGGACTTGAACAGCTTAATTTCGCATCTGACCAGATTGTTCAGGGCTCAAAAGAAATCAAAGAGGCGCTCCGGTTCATTGCAAAATCCCTCAATGAATCCTTAACCGATGAGGATATTCAGAAGCTTAAGGATATCTATGAGGAGATGGAGGATTTAAACAAAATTCTCAAAGAGGTACCCGAAGTCCTCGACGGAATGAGTTCAACAACAACCGCTCTTTATAATGCACTCAAGGTTGCAGTTGACGCTATTCCCGATAATACTGTTACCTCTGAACAAATTGCTGATTTATATGAAAAAAATCCCGGTAACGAAGCGCTCGGAACACTTGTTCAGACCTATTATGCAGCCCAGACGGTTAAATCAACCTTTGATGCGCTTGGTCCTGCGCTTGAAAGCTCAAACAACAGTATGAGTTCAACTATGAGAATCCTTTCAACCGAGATAAATACTCTTTCAAAACAGGTAGATGAGCTTCTCAAAAACAAAGAGATGATTGAACAGCTCAAAGAACTCAGAAGCGGAATGCAGCTTCTTGCAGATAACTATAAGACCTTCGACAGCGGACTAAGACAGTTTACCAACGGACTTTCAACTCTTGCAGATAACTATAGCGAATTTGACGCAGGTATATCCGATATGTCCGACGGTATGAGTCAGTACGAAAGCGGAGTTAAAGCGCTTAAAAAAGGAACTGCTCAGCTTTATAACGGAACAAAGGATCTTCCCGAGGTTGTTGAAAACGCAATTAATTCGATGACTGCCGAATATGACCATTCCGATTTCAAACCTGTTTCATATACAAGTGAAAAGAATGAAAACATCAATGCAGTTCAGTTTGTTTTCTCAACAAAACCGATAGCTGCAAAGTCGAAGGAGGATAACACAGAAAAGGATGAGGAAAAAGAAATCTCCTTCATTCAGAGAGTTGTTAACCTTATCAAAAAGTTATTTAAAACGGAGGGGAAGTAAATGAAAAATGTTAAAAAGTCTTTGGCAGTTGTTTTATCTGCGTTGCTCATTTTAACCTCCTTTCCGTTAACCTCCTTTGCCTTAACTTCGGATGACGGATTGTTTGAATATTCCGTAACTCCTGAGGATGCAGCGGCAATGATAACGGGCTACAAGGGCGAGGCAGCTGAGGTTGAAATCCCCGAAATAATTGAAACAAAAGGAAATAAATATGAAGTTCAAAGTGTTAATATGGATATATTTGACGCAGTGAACGTAACGAAAATAACTATTTCGAAAACAGTTAAGATTATGGAAAATATTTTCCATCTTAACCGTTATCATACCTCGCTGAAGGAAATAGCTGTTGACGAGAAAAACGAAAACTATTCCTCTCAAAACGGTATTTTGTTTGATAAAGAGGGAAAAACGCTCTATTGCTATCCGAATGCTATTGAATCAACGCTATATTCAATTCCGAGCACTGTTGAAACGGTTTTCACCTGTGCGTTTTACTCAGCTGAAAAGCTGCGTATGATAAGCGGCGGAAATTCAGTAACATCGCTTGGAGCAAGCGCTTTTGCGGAATGCTCCTCACTTGTTGGAATATCTCTGAGCAGTAAACTCGAATCAATCGGAGCAAACTGTTTTAACGGCTGTTCTTCTCTTCTTGCTGTGAATATTCCTCAGTCGGTAAGCAGTATCGGTCTTGCTGCATTCAGAAATTGCGAAAGCCTGAGTGCCTTTACGGTTAATTCTCAGAATGAGGATTATACTGCTGAAAGCGGAGTTTTGTTCTCGATTACCGAGAATAAAACAAAAACCCAGCTTATTGCATATCCTGCGGCAAAGCTTGATAAATCATATAAGATTCCTGATACAGTTCTTGTTGCGGCTTCGTATTCATTCTTCGGCGCTAAAAATCTTGAAAGCATTGAAATGGGAAGCGTTCTGCTTGATATACGTTCATATGCTTTTTCAGATTGTTCTCAGCTCAGCAGCGTAATCCTCGGAGCAACTGTTTCAAATATCGGCGAATGTGCGTTTTTAAACTGCCCGAAGCTTAAAAATATGAAAATTGGCAGAAGCGTTAATTCAATCGGCAATCATGCTCTTGGTTACTATTATATTGAAGATACGGATGAATATAAGCTCTATGAGGATTTTTCAATAACAACTCCTGCAAACACTGCGGCTTATCAATATGCTTATAATAACAATATAACTCTGATAACCGACGGTGAATGCGCGCATACATATTCATATGTTTTCGATGTTGTTTCTCCGACCTGCACTGCACAGGGCTATACCGAGTACGCCTGCACCTACTGCGGTGAGCATTTCAACAGAACTTATGTTGAGCCGCTCGGCCACAGCGAGAGCGACTGGATTGTTGATAAAGAGGCAACTTATTCTTCAAAGGGAAAGCGCCATAAGGTTTGCGACCGTTGCGGTGAAACAACAGTAACCGAAACAATTCCAATGCTTAAAAGAAGCATTAAAAAATGCAAAATAACGCTCAACTCCAAATCCTTTACCGAAACAGGAAAGGCAATTAAACCCTCAGTTACCGTTTCTTATAACGGCAAAAAGCTGAAAAAGGGTAGGGACTTCAAGGTAAGTTATTCAAAAAATGTTGAGCCGGGCGTTGCGAGCGTTAAGGTTAAGGGCATCGGCGAGCATTATAAATCGAGCAAAACTTTAAGCTTTAAAATAAGACCGAAAAAAGTAACGGGCTTTAAGGTTGAAAAAAAGAGCGCAACCTCGCTGACTCTTAAATGGAACAGAAAAAAGAATGTCAGTGGCTACAAGATTTATATGCTCAATTCAAAAACCAATAAATATGAATTGATAAAAACAATGAGGGGCGCAAAAAAGAAGAAGGTAACAATTTCAAAAACACCCTTTGGTGCAACTCTTAAAAACGGAAAAACATATAAGTTTAAAATCTGTTCTTATAAAATCGTTGATTCCTCAACAACGGTTAATGGAAGAAAAACAAAACTAACATATAAAAAATAAAAACAAGGCGTCGGACTTTTCGACGCCTTGTTTAGTCATTAAGGCAGTTTTTATATGGGGGGCTGACCACCATAGATAATTGTTGAAATTTGCATATTTTTCCAATTAATGCTATAATACCCGCGAAAGTGAGGTATTATTATGAAAAAATCACTGTCGATTATTTTATCATTTGTAATGCTTTTTTGCTCTGTTTCGTTTACAGGCAATGCTTTTGCTTATACGAAAAAAGAAGCTCCTGCAGTTAGTTTAGGCGAAAACTTCAAGGTTAAGCAAAAAGCAATAAGCGTTAAACAGCTTGAAAAGATTAATGCAGATGATTTATCAAAAACAGATTTCTATTGCGCAAAATTCACTCCTGATAAAACGGGATATTATGAATTTGTTTTTGATACGGATTTCATCGATAAAAGCGATGAAGCAACTCTTATTGCATTTATTTTCAATAAGAATGAAGAGGCTAAAGCAACGGTAATGTGTTTTGCATATGATGAAAGCTATGCAAAGGAGTATAAAAAGCTTTCCTTAACTTCAAATCCTTCTATGAGCACAAAGCTGGTTAAGAATAAGTCTTATTATCTCGCAGTTATCAATGTTGGAAAAAAGGCTTATAAATCAAATGTTGTTGTTAACCGACATACTCATGAATACTATGAGAGCAAGATGCGCTCATATGTAGATAAGAAGGATTTAAAGAAATGCTATGACGGAAAGTATTATAACGCCTGCAGCAAAAACGGATGCGATTACGTTAAAACAAATAAAACAATTCCGTCGATTAAAAAGATTTCTCTCTCACATAATTTTTATACTTATAACTCGAGGCAAAAGCGCCCGATAGTAACCGTTAAGAATCGAAGGGGCGAAAAAATCAGCAAAAAGAATTATAAAGTTAAGTATTCAAAAAACACATCAATCGGAACCGGTACGGTTAAAATAACCTTTAAAAATGAATATGAAGGCTCTTTTACAAAGACTTTCAGAATTAATCCGAGAGGAACTGAAATAAAATCCTTAACCCCGCTGAGAAGAGGCTTTGATATAAAATATAAAAAACGCTCAAAGCGAATAACGGGGTATCAGGTTCAGTATGCAACAGATAAGAACTTCACGAAAAACAAGAAAACCGCAACTGTTAAAGGAACTAAAAACACAAGTCAGAGAATAAAGCAACTGAACAGAAAACAGAAATACTTTATCAGAGTAAGAACATATAAGGTTGTTAAAAACAAGAAATATTATTCAGCCTGGAGCAAAATTAAAACAGTTAAAACAAGATAAAAAACAAGGGTTAAGGCGTTGCCCACCTGTTCTAAAGGAGGTCAAGGTTTAAATCGCCTGCTTTCACTCATCTTGGCGATTAAAAATCGCCTGAATACGCGAGTATGCAGACAATTTTGTAATCACCAACCTGAATAAAATCAAACGATTAAAACTGCA
>JAFSRX010000009.1 GCA_017445905.1 Eubacterium sp. | reverse complement strand
GTCAACACCTTCTGTGTGGTGCAGAATACCCGCTGTTTTATCAAAGTCAATGTCGGTAATAACCGAATTGATTTTGTCAGCAAGAGTAATATCCAAACTGTCGTTGTCCTGCCATCCAAGACTGATTGTTAAATCTCCCTGTGGGTCTGCATCCACAAGGAGTACCTTTTTTCCTTGCCTTGCTAAACCTACGCCGAGATTGACGGCGGTTGTCGTCTTTCCCACACCGCCTTTCTGATTGCATATAGCAATCGTTTTGCATTTAGCCATATTTAGCCTCCTGTTCTTATTATTTCTTAATTGATTTTGAATATAAAAAAACTACCCATTATTCAATGAGTAGTTTAATTAACTAATTTATATTTTGAACTATTGATGTGACCTTATAGGTTTTAATCGGTCTTATGTATTCAACGCCGCAGATTTCTTTCAATTCTATCCATCGGCTTGTACCCATTTTTGCAGCAATATACTGCCAAGCGGGCGTATTGTTATCTCTTTTAGCGTTGTATTCAATTGCACTTCTCGGATTAATCCTATTATGTTCTGAAATAAAAATATTCCTTAAATCTTCATTAGAAAACTGTTTATAGTACTCTCTCCAATTAGGGTTAAGATTGTTGGGGTAGTTTTCAGCCAGCCATTCTGCCGCTGTCATTTTGAATTCTCTCAAAATAGCATTATGAGATGGTAGTTCCTTGTTATTGTCAAGTTCTCTTGACAATGGTCTTCTACCTTTCTCTTTAACGAATTTATCAACCGCTTCCTTTATTGTTTCTGCGTCCCAAACCTTATTATAGTTATCAAATGCTTTTTGTAATTCACTTAATGCCTCACGCATAGGTGCATTAATATCGTCAACATCTCTAAAGTATTCTAAAACCGTTGCTATTGCAGTATTTCTCGTCATTGGTGTATCCCTCTCTTTTCATTTCCCCAAGATACACCTCATAGGCACAGCATAGGTGCTGAAACGAACATCTAAATCGAGATTGAAATTATCTATCGCTTTAATAAGTCCGATAACGCCGACCTGAAATAAATCATCCATATTTTCATTCCTGTTTGCAAAGCGCTGAACAACCGAGAGAACAAGACGCAGATTGCCTTGAATAAGCTCATCCCTTGCTTTCATATCACCGTCGTGAGCTTTTCTTAATAGTTCAAGTTTTTCTTTCTCGCTGAGAACTTTAATCTCACTCGTGTTGATTCCGCAAATTTCGACTTTGTTATAATACTGCACATAATCATTCCTTTAGTTTTTATGTACAGACTAATAGTTTCGCGCCTCGCGTTGCGCGTTTCGTCCAAACATTCTGCGTGATTGAAACATATTGCTGGGTTAATTTGAATGCAATATGTTAATAATCACTCCGAATGTTTCTCCTCTCAAATCAAAATTTCACTTCGTTGCTTTTTGATTTGTATTATATAATCGTCGCTTGCGACCCGATATTCTTCAGTCTTAAGTCTTAATTCTTAATTAAAAAAAACTCCCTGTTCTATTATGAACAGGGAATTGATTTTTTATTAAGCTGTTTGAAAATTATTCAGCTTTTTCTTCAACAACATCATCCTTTTTCTTTGAAAGAATAACATTTGTGATGATGCCGAGGATGAGTGCGCAAGCAATCTCAGTAAGAGTTACTTTGCCTATATTAAGAGTCATTCCGCCGATACCTGAGATAAGAATAACTGCAACAACGAAGAGATTCTTGTTCTGGTCAAGGTCAACTTTCTGAATCATTTTAAGACCTGATACAGCGATGAAACCGTAAAGAGTAACGCAAACGCCGCCCATAACACAAGCGGGGATTGTTGAAAGGAAGGTTACGAAAGGTCCGAAGAATGAGATAATGATTGACATAATAGCAGTGCAAAGAATTGTTACGATTGAAGCGTTTCCTGTGATAGCAACGCATCCAACTGATTCGCCGTATGTTGTGTTGGGACATCCACCGAAGAATGCGCCAACCATTGAACCAACGCCGTCACCAAGAAGAGTTCTGTGGAGACCGGGATCCTCAAGAAGGTCTTTATTGATAACTGATGAAAGGTTTTTATGGTCTGCAATATGCTCAGCAAAAACAACGAATGCAACGGGAACATATGCAACTGCGATTGAAGCAACATATTTGCCGTCAACTGCTGAAATGCCTTTTGCAGCCTTAATGAATGTGAAATCTGGAAGTGCAAAGAACTTCATACCACTGAATACGCTGAAATCAATAACGATTAAATCAGGATTACCTGTTTTTGTGCCGATTAAGGTGAAACAAGTAGCAACTGCGTATCCTGCAAGAATACCGATAATAAAGGGAATGAGTTTGCCCATTCTTTTACCGAAAACAGAGCAGATCATAACAACAAAGAGTGTTACAAGTGCGCAAACAAATCCAATCCAGCCGTGAGTATTCATTGCAAATCCGCTGTCGGTTTTCTCAGCAAGTCCGAGCATATCGCCGACTGCGTTTCCTGCAAGAGAGAGTCCGATGATTGAAACTGTGGGACCGATAACAACTGCGGGCATAATCTTGTCAATCCATTTAACGCCTGCAACCTTAACAATGATTGCGATAACAACATAAACAAGACCTGCGAAGAATGCACCGAGGATGATTCCTGCGAAACCTGCTTCAGCTGAAACAGCGCCTGCAAATGCTGCAAACATTGAGCCGAGGAAAGCGAAGGATGAACCAAGGAATACGGGGCTTCTGAACTTTGTGAAGAGAAGGTAAACGATTGTTCCGATACCTGCTCCGAAAAGTGCAGCCGACTGGCTCATTCCGTTGCCTACGATTGCGGGAACAGCGATTGTTGCTGCAAGGATTGCCAAAAGCTGCTGGAAAGCAAAGATTATAAGCTTACCAAAGCTTGGCTTGTCTTTAATGTCATAAGTAAGTTTCATTGTTTTTCCTCCAATAAATAATTTTTTATCTAACAAAAAAACGGAGAACGGAGAATGGATTGCTCCATTCTCTGTTCTCTGCTTTATTTTGTACCGAATATTCTGTCGCCCGCATCACCGAGACCGGGAACAATATAGCCGTTTTCATTGAGATGGCTGTCAAGACCAGCGCAATAAATGTCAACATCGGGATGAGCCTTCTGCAAAGCCTCAAGTCCTTCAGGAGCGGCAATAATACACATAAATGTTACTTTTCTGGGATTTCTTTTCTTTATCTGTCCGATAGCGTCAATAGCAGAACCGCCCGTTGCAAGCATTGGGTCAACAACAAAAACATCTCTTCTCTCGATGTCCTTAGGTAATTTGCAATAATACTCTACGGGCTGAAGAGTTTCTTCATCTCTGTAAAGACCAATATGACCTATACGAGCTGCAGGAACCATCTTTATGCAACCGTCAACCATTCCGAGACCTGCGCGAAGAATAGGAACAAATGCGAGTTTTCTGCCTGCAATTTGTTTGCAGTCAGCAATGCCACAGGGAGTTTCAACCTTAACGTCTTCAGTCGGAAGATCTCTTGTTGCTTCAAACATCATAAGACTTGCAATTTCGTCAACAAGAGCGCGGAAGTCCATAGTTCTTGTTCTTTTATCGCGAAGAATGCTGAGCTTGTGCTGAATAAGAGGATGGTCAAATATTACTACTTTTCTATCCATAATTCGTTCTCCTTTGATAATCTTTTTATCCTTGCTATAATAACAAAAGGCTCAATTCTTATCAATAGGAATGAAAGTTTTGTAATTTTTTGTAACTGTTTTGTTTTGCATCGGGGTAAATATCAACCAATATTGATGTTATAATATAGGAAAAATTTGTTTATTTTTTTCTTGATTTTCTTATATCTTTCTGTTATAATTTATTCCACGTTCGTGTAATTAATAGTTATATACGCACGAATACGCACACGAAGAGTTAAAGCCTGAGGTTATAAAAATGGGTTTTTGCCATAGCTTTTCGTGGAGGAATAACCTTAAAGGAGGAAATTAATAATGGCAAATGTAGTTTCAATGAAACAGCTTTTAGAAGCAGGCGTTCATTTCGGACACCAGACAAGAAGATGGAACCCTAAAATGGCAGAATACATCTTCACAGAGCGTAACGGCATCTATATCATCGACCTTCAGAAAACAGTTAAGAAGCTCGATGAGGCTTATATGTTTGTTCGCGACCTTGCAGCAGACGGAGGTTCAATTATCTTCGTAGGAACAAAGAAGCAGGCTCAGGAGAGCGTTAAGGAAGAAGCTCTTCGCTGCGGAATGCCTTATGTTAATGCAAGATGGCTTGGCGGTATGCTCACCAACTTCAAAACTATCAGAGGCAGAGTTGCTCGTCTTGCTCAGCTCAAGAAGATGCAGGAGGACGGAACCTTTGATCTTCTTCCGAAGAAAGAGGTTGCAGGTCTTGAACTTGAAATCGAAAAGCTCGAAAAATATCTCGGCGGTATCACCGAAATGAGAAAAGTTCCCGAGGCAATGTTCATTGTTGACCCGAGAAAAGAGAGAATTGCAGTTGCAGAAGCAATGAAACTCGGTCTTCCAATCGTTGCTATTGTTGACACAAACTGTGATCCTGATGAAATCGATTATGTTATCCCCGGAAACGACGATGCTATTCGTGCAGTAAAGCTTATTGCAGGCGCAATGGCTAATGCTGTTATCGAAGGTAGAGACGGTGAGGATGCTATCGCTGCAGCAGATGAAGAAGAAAAGGCTGAAGAGGCAGTTGAAGAAGCAGCAGAAGAAACAGAAGAAGTTGCAGAATAATTTGATTATCAGGGCGGATTTTTTCCGCCCTTAGCTTAATTAGGAATTAGGAATTAGGAATTAGGAGTTTCGGTTTCTCACTTCGTTCGATCAATTATTTTATATTGCCGACCGCAGGTCCCTAAACTCCTCACTCCTCGCTCCTAACTCCTCACTAATAATAGGAGGAAAAGAAAATGGCAAATATTTCAGCTAAAGATGTTAAAGAACTCCGTGAGAAAACCGGCGTTGGTATGATGGAGTGTAAAAAAGCTCTTGTTGAAGCAGACGGTGATATGGATAAGGCAATAGACTATCTTCGTGAAAGAGGTCTTGCAGCAGCTCAGAAAAAGGCAACAAGAATTGCCGCTGAGGGCGTTGTTCTTCCATACTATGATGCAGCTGCAAAGCAGGGCGTTGTTGTTGAGGTTAACTCAGAAACAGACTTCGTTGCTAAGAACGAGAAGTTTATGAACTTTGTTGAGGGCGTTGCAAAAACTATTCTTGCAACAAATCCTGCAGATGTTGAAACTCTTAAAGAAGAGAAGTTCAACGGAACAGACAGAACTGTAACAGAAACACTTAACGACCTTGTTCTTTCAATCGGTGAGAATATGAAAGTTCGCCGCTTTGAGAGAATGGAAGGCGTTGTTTCAACATATATTCACGCAGGCGGCGCAGTAGGCGTTATGGTTGGCTTCGATGTTTCAGATGAAGCAAAGGCTGCTGATGATGCTTTCGTTGCTATGGGTAAAAACGTTGCAATGCAGATTGCTGCTATGAGTCCTGCATACCTTGATCAGGCATCTGTTCCTGCAGATGTTGTTGAGCACGAGAAAGGCATTCTTGCTGCTCAGATGAAAGAAGACCCGAAGATGGCTTCAAAGCCTGAGCAGGTTCTTGTTAAGATTGCTGAAGGTAAGATGGGCAAGTACTACAAAGAGAACTGCCTTGTTGAGCAAGAATTCGTTAGATCAGATCTTTTCCAGGGCTCAGTTAAAGGTTATGTTGATTCAGTAGCTAAAGAGCTTGGCTGTGATATCAAGGTTAACGGCTTCATCAGAATGATGAAGGGTGAAGGTCTTGAAAAGAGAGAAGAAAACTTTGCAGAAGAAATCGCAAAGCAGATTAACGGCTAATAGATAATCATTATAACTCCTCATCCTCAAGGATGGGGAGTTTTTTGTTATAATTGTTACAAGATATCATACTTGAATTAAAAATAATAATATGATATACTAAAGGTGAAATAGTCTAACTAAGCAGGTGATATTTTGAAGAACATTATGAAAAAAACACTGGCGGCATTAATGAGCCTTGTTCTTATGATGACTACTTTGTTTGCGCTGGGAGTCAATGTTGCTTCTGCTGCAACAAGTGGAGATTGCACGACTACTATTAAGTGGTCTTATAATGCTGCCTCAAAAACACTGACTTTAACCGGAACTGGCGCTATGCCCGATTACCGTGCAACAGATGCATTAACCAATAAAAGATCCCCTTGGGAAACCGAAAAAATAGGCAACGATACTATTAAAAGCTTAATGACAAAGCTTGTTGTCGGCGAGGGAATAACAAATATCGGAGAATATAATTTCTTTAATTGCACCGCTCTTACTTCTGTTAGTCTTCCGTCAACACTTGTTTCAATTGACGGAAGGGGTGCAGGAATGGATTTGGCTTCTGCAAGCTATGGTGCGTTCCAAAACTGTACTTCTCTTGAGGAAATAGCGCTTCCTGACAGACTTGAAACCATTGAGCCATATGCTTTTAAAAACTGCACTGCGTTAAAAAGCATTTCTTTCCCAAATACACTGACAAGCCTTGGCAGATGTGCTTTTCTTAACTGCACAGCTCTTGAAACCGTAACCTTCGGAACAGGGCTTTCGGTAACAGGGGATTATGCCTTTGCTGAAAGCGGAGTTAAAAGAATTAACTGGGGCTCAATTACAGAGGTCAGCAACCAGTCTTTCTATAAATGCAACATGAAGGATATTGAATTTCCCGACCAGATCAAGAGCGTCGGAACAAGAGCGTTTGCAAATAATACCTCGCTTATGAGCGTTAAGGTCAACAACGCAAGTATGGAGTTTAAGGGAACTAATAATACAACATCAAATAACTTCTCGGGCTCGAATCAGACTGTAACAATTATCGGTCACTCACAGTCAACTGCTCAAACCTTTGCAAACAACTATGGCTATACCTTTGTTTCAATGGACGACTGCGACCATCTTGATACAAGAACTGAAATTATAGAAGAGGCAACTTGTACAGAGGCAGGGCTTCAGAAGGAAATCTGTAATGACTGCGAATTTGTTGTTTCTGAAACAGAAATCCCTGCTTTAGGTCACGATTTTGTTCTTGACCAGGAAAACGACAGTACTGAGCTTGACGGTCATATCTATCGCTCATATAAGTGTTCTCGCTGCGATGAAACAAATGAAACAGTTGAGCATGCAATGGAAAATTCAGTTTACCATGTTTGGGTTGAAGGATACTATGAGTTAAGTTATTTAACCGAGCCTTCATGTACAAGACCGGGCGTTGCTGTTTATACCTGTACTGTAGAAGGCTGCACCAATGCTCTTGGCAGACCTACAAGCGACAGAAAAGTTGTTAATTCGGGACATAAAATTGCTGAATGGAACGAAACTCCTGCAACCTGCACAGAAGCAGGACAGAGGGAAGGTGTTTGCTCTGAGTGCGGTGAAACTATTACAGAAAGCATTCCTGCTATAGGACACAGCTATGAAGACACAGACCTTATTTCAACTGAAGAAAGCGAAGAGGACGGTCACACATATTATTATTTCAGATGTAAAAACTGCGGCGGTATTGTTGAAGAAAAAGAACATACCGAATGGATTGAAGGTTTATATACAAGAAATATGCTGACCCGCGCAACCTGTACAATTCCCGGACTTGCAAGAGATACCTGTAATATCTGCGGAGAAACAAGAACTCAGGTTGTTCAGGCAACGGGAGAGCACGAATATGAAGAGGAAAGCAGAACAGAGCCGGGCTGCACAACAAGGGGTTCGGTAACATACAGATGTAAAAACTGCGATCAGACAAGAACGGAGTATCTTCCTGCAAAAGGTCACGATTATATTCTAGATGAAGAAAAAACAGTTGCACCCTCCTGTACTGAAAGCGGAAAAAATGTTTACTACTGTTCAGTTTGTTCAGCGTCAAAAACCGACACAGTTCCCGCAACAGGACATACTCCTGCAGATGGAACATATGTAATTGTAACAAATCCTGATTGCACAAAAACGGGTCTCGCTGTTGCTCAGTGTTCAGTTTGCGGAGAGGCATATGAAGACACTGTTGAGGCGCTTGGACACGATTATCAGGACGTTGAAACCGACTTAACCGAAGACGGAAAACCGGGTCACGTTCTTGCAATTCCGACATGCACTCGCTGCGGAGCAACAGAAAAAGGAAAAGTTGTTCACAAGGAATGGATTGAGGGATACTATACAACTTCGGGAAACAGTGTTGCACTATGTGAAACAACCTATACAACCGACAGATGTTCAATCTCGGGATGTAATGAAACAAGAATACACCAAACTGACGGATTGGGGCATGAATACTTCTATGTAAGCCAGTCCTATGAGGGTGTAACTCTCACTTGTTCACACTGCTTAACAAATACGATTGTTTCGCCTGAAACTCTTCTGGAATACTGGGAAGAAATAAAGCCCATTAACTCAGCTCCTAACAGAACGGCAACGGATAATTCGGGATATCTTGATTTAGATAGAAATGGAGTTATCAATGCAAAGGACTATTCAAGAATACTGTATCTTTGCAAGAACGAGAAAAAGCTAATTGAAGAAAGAGAAGAGTCATTTTCAGAGCAGTATGGAAGAGAACGTGTTAGCGACGGAGAAATAACAGCCGATGCAGAAGAAGACATATCGGTTAAAATTGAAGACGGCGAACTTCACGAATTTACATTCACTCCGACTGAAAGCGGAACATATACTTTCTATTCATCGGGTCTTCTTGATACTATGGCTTTTATTGAAATAGGCGATGATGCAGTATCATGGGAAAAATATGATGATAACAGCGGAAATTTGTACAATTTCAAAATTGAGTATGAATGTGAAGAAGGAGTAACATATCATATTTTAACCGGTCTTGTTAACTCAGAGGCAACAGGAAACTATAAGATTTTTGTTACCAAGGGCGAAACTGATTCGGGCGAAGAAAACGATGAGGAAAAACCTGAAGAAAACCCGGAAATAAATGAATAAATCTTTTAATCTGCCCTGCTCAGGGCGGATTTTTTTACCATTTTGTAACTTATTGTTAATTATAAATACTTTACTTTAAAGAATAATTATATTATTATATAAAAGAAATAAAATATTATATGGAGGTTGTTTATTAATGAGTGTTAAGTATAAAAGAATTTTGCTTAAAATAAGCGGTGAAGTTCTTGCGGGTCCCCTCGGAAAGGGAATTGATAACGATACCGTTTTAAGAATCTGCGAATCGGTTAAAAAGGTTTCAGATATGGGAGTTGAAGTCGGAATTGTTGTTGGCGGCGGAAACTTCTGGAGAGGAAGAACAAGCGAACATATGGACAGAACAAGAGCTGACCATATCGGAATGCTCGCAACTGCAATGAATTCACTTGCTCTTTGCGATGCGCTTGAACAGCTCGGTGCAACCGTCCGAGTTCAAACCGCTATTGAAATGCGCCAGATTGCTGAGCCTTATATTAGAAACAGGGCTATCCGCCATTTTGAAAAGGGAAGAATTGTCATTTTCGGTTGCGGAACAGGTTCACCGTTCTTCTCAACCGATACAGCTGCTGCTCTTAGGAGCGTTGAAATTAATGCAGATGCACTTCTTAAAGCAACAAATGTTGACGGCGTTTACGATAAGGATCCTAACAAGTTTGATGATGCAGTTAAATTTGATGAAGTATCATTTATGGAAGTTCTTACAAAAGATCTCAAGGTTATGGATTCAACAGCGTTCTCTCTTTGTAAAGACAATAATATGCCGATAATCGTTTTCAATCTTAACGATCCCGATAATATGGTTAAGGTTGTTGACGGTGAAAATATTGGAACAACAGTTAAAAATTGAGTTTGGAGTGTGGAAAGCGAAGCGTGGAGTTTCGGGTGCTGCGCACGGCAATTATAGTGATTAATTGTTTGAGCGAAGCGAGTAACCATAACTCAACTCTCCACTCTTAACACTCAACACTTAAATAAAAGGAGTAATTTATGGAACAGGTTTTTGAAAATACTAAAAACAGAATGGAAAAAACACTTGATGCGCTCGATAGAGAATATTCAGCTATCAGAGCAGGAAGAGCAAATCCCAAGGTTTTAAACAATATTGTTGTTGATTACTATGGAACGCCGACCCCTCTTAATCAGATGGCTGCAATCTCAGTTCCGGAGCCAAGACTATTAACTGTTCAGCCCTGGGATGCATCAATGCTTAAAGAAATTGAAAAAGCAATCAATACTTCCGAAATCGGAATCAATCCTCAGAATGACGGTAAGGTTATCCGTCTTGCATTCCCTCAGCTTACAGAGGAACACAGAAAATCTCTCGTTAAGGATGTTTCAAAGAAAGCAGAGGAAGCAAAGGTTGCAATCAGAAACATCAGAAGAGATGCAATGGATGACATCAAAAAGCTTAAAAAGGATAATGCAATAACCGAAGACGATCAGAAAGACGGCGAAAAAGAATTGCAGAAGATAACAGACAATTATGTTAAGCAGATTGATGAAATGGGAGATAAGAAGGAAAAGGAAATCCTTTCAATTTAGGTCGTTCCCTCAACGACACACGGGGACGTTCCTCGTCCTTGTTGAACAGTTATTATTAGTTACGCGTAGAGGTGCGTCCCCATGGCGTACGAATAGATGTTAATTTTATGGCACACTAACGGCGAACAAAAATATATTTTGGGCGGAATTTTCCGCCCTATAACTCTTTTTTCAGAGGTAAAAACTATGGCTTTATTTTCAAAAAAAGAAACAAATGAAGTTCCTCAGTTTGAAACACTTCCTACTCATCTCGGAATAATTATGGACGGTAACGGAAGATGGGCAAAGAAAAGAGGACTTCCTCGTTCAGCGGGACATAAGGCGGGAGCAAATGTTTTCAGAACAATATCCGATGAATGTGCTGCTCTGGGAATTAAGTATGTAACCTTCTATGCGTTTTCAACTGAAAACTGGAAACGCCCGAAGGAAGAGGTTGACGCGCTTATGGCGCTTTTCAAGGATTATCTTCTTGAAGCTAAAGCAGATATGGTTAAAGCAGGAAACAACAAAATCAAGTTTATCGGCGAGAGAGAGGGAATAAGTCAGGAACTCCTTAAGCTTATGGATGAGGCAGAAGAAGAAACCTCTTCTCATACAGGAACAACTGTTTATCTTGCAGTTAACTACGGCGGACGCCAGGAAATTGCAAGCGCAGTCAATGCTCTCATTAAAGAGGGTAAAACCGAGATAAACGAAAATGATATTTCACAAAAGCTCTATACTTATCCCGAATGTGATTTAATAATCAGACCTTCCGGCGAACAGCGTTTATCAAATTTCCTTCTCTGGCAGGCTGCGTACAGTGAATTCTGGTACAGTGATGTTCTTTGGCCCGATTTTTCAAAGAAGGATTTATACAGAGCTTTAAAGGATTTTGAAAACCGAAACAGAAGATTCGGAGCATAAATGAGTTAGGAGTATTGGGGATTGCAGACGGCAATAATAAAATTGTCTGAGCGAAGCGAGTAACAAAAACTACGCACTCCTCTCTCCTAACTCCTAACTAATTGACGAAGGAGATTACACTATGAAACAAAGAGTTATAACAGCAGCAGTGTTATTAACACTCCTTGCAGTTGTTGTTTGGCAAATATATACGCCTATTTTTATTATTGTTATTTCAGTTTTCTCAGCGATTGCCGCAAATGAAATAATGAAATGTGCAAAAATCAGCAATAAATTTATTCAAATATTTGGAACAGTTGTCGCATTTTGCTTGCCTTATTTATCAAGTGCAAGCATTCTTGAGCCGATTGTTGAACATAAGGTATGGTACAGAGTAACTAACTTTGTTCCGCTCATGGTTTGGCTTATTGCAATAATTCTTATTTATTTTCTTGCAATGCTAAAGGATTATGCTCATACAAAGTTTGAAGATGTTGCAATGGCTATTGTTGCTTCAATAGTTGTTCCGATGGGATTTTCAATCTTCGGAATTCTAAGAGATAAAGCAGGCTATGGCGATCAGATTGGAGTTTATTTAATATTTTATGCTCTTATCTGTGCTCTTGCAACAGATACGGGTGCTCAACTCGGCGGTATGGCATTTGGGAAAACAAAAATGAGTCCGAATATTTCGCCTAAAAAAACAGTTGAAGGCGCAGCCTGCGGAATTATTTTTTCAATAATATTAAATGCCGTTGCAATCGTTTTATATAATAAATTTGCTCTGTTTGAATTAACAAGAACACAGGCAAGCGTTTTAATGATTTGCGCTCCGTTTATTTCGTTTATGGGAATGATGGGCGATTTAACTGCTTCCGTTCTTAAAAGAAATTTCGGCGTTAAGGATTTCGGAAAAATATTCCCCGGTCACGGCGGGGTTATGGATAGATTCGATTCTTCTCTTTTCACACTGCCGCTTGTTTATTGTGTTGCAACTTTCATCGTTTGATAATAGGAAAATGATATGACAAAGAATATTTCACTTTTAGGTTCAACAGGCTCAATAGGAACTCAGTCGCTTGACGTTTGCAGAATGCACGGATACAGCGTTAAATGTCTTACTGCAAATTCAAAGGTTGATGTTATTGAAAACCAGGTAAGAGAGTTCAAACCCGAACTTGTATGTCTTATGAATGAAGACTCCGCAAAGGAGCTTAAAACAAGAATTTCAGATACAAATACAAAAGTTGTCAGCGGTATGGAAGGACTTATTCAGTGCGCAACCTATGACGGCGCAGACACAGTTTTAAATTCCGTTGTCGGAATGGTAGGACTTCAGCCCACTCTTGAAGCTATTAAGGCAAAGAAAACTATTGCCCTTGCCAATAAAGAAACACTTGTTGCAGGCGGTCATCTTGTAACAAATCTTGCAAAAGAAATGGGCGTTGCAATTCTTCCTGTAGATAGCGAGCATTCAGCGATTTTTCAGGCGCTTCAGGGATGCCCGAATGATAAGGCGATTAAAAAAATAATTCTTACCGCTTCAGGCGGACCTTTCTTCGGGAAGAAGCTTTCTGAACTTGAAAACGTAACCGCTGCCGATGCTTTAAAGCATCCTAACTGGGATATGGGTGCAAAAATCACAATCGACAGCGCTACAATGATGAACAAGGGTCTTGAATTTATTGAAGCAAAATGGCTTTTTGATATGAAGAATGAGGATATTGAAATTGTTATCCACAGAGAAAGTGTTCTTCATTCAGCAATTGTTTATCAGGATAATTCGATGATAGCTCAGCTCGGTGTTCCCGATATGAGAATACCCATTCAGTATGCGTTAACATATCCTGAAAGAAAGCCGAGCCCTGTAAAAGAACTAAAGCTTTCCGACTATGGAAAACTGACATTTTTTGAGCCCGATTATAAAACCTTTAAGTGCATTAATGTATGTAAAGATGCAATAGAACTCGGCGGACTGCATCCTGCTGCTGCAAACGGCGCTAACGAAGTTAGCAATCGTTTATTTCTTGAAGGTAAAATTAAATTCAGTGATATTGCATATCTTAATAATGAAGCTATGAAGAATGCTAAGGATATTAATGATTTTACTCTTGATGATGTTCTTGAGGCAGACAGATTGGCAAGAAATTATGTTTTGGAGACGGTTGGTTGTTAAGTAATATTTGGAATACGGTTTATCCCGTTATAATTGCAATTCTTTTTTTTGAACTGATTATTATTGTTCATGAGGGCGGACATTTTATTGCTGCCAGACTGATGAAAATCAGGGTTAATGAGTTTTCAATCGGAATGGGACCGAAGGTTTTTCAGTTTAAAAAAGGAGAAACAACATATTCGCTCAGATGGATTCTTTTCGGCGGCTACTGCGCTATGGAAGGCGAAGATGAAGACAGCGATGATGAACACGCCTTTTCAAATAAAAAGGTTATTCAAAGAATATTCGTTGTTGTTGCGGGAGCGTTAATGAATCTTCTGCTGGGATTTATTATTGTCGGAATAATTGTTTGTTCCCAGAATCTTGTTGGAACAACAACTATTGCAAGATTTGATGAAAACGCAAAAAGCTCCCAGACTCTTATGGCGGGCGACACAATTAAATCAATCGACGGTATGAGAGTTTTTACCTCAACCGATGTAACAACCGGCTTAACGAGAAGCGAGGACAATACTCTTGATATGGTTATTATCAGAGACGGCAAGGAAAAGAAAGTAACTGCCGAATTTGATATGGAGGAATACGAGGGTAAGAAGTATATTCAGATGGATTTCTGGATACTCGGAGTTAAAAAGACTTTTTCGAGCGTTATTAAAGAAACTGCAATGCAGTTTATGTCTTTTGCAAGAATGGTTTTCCTTTCTGTTCACGACTTAATTGCAGGGCGCTATGGAGTATCCGATTTAAGCGGACCTGTCGGCGCGGTAAGCGTTGTTTCAACAGCTGTTAAAACAAGCAGTATTTCAATGTTTAGAATTATGGCGCTGCTGACAATCAATGTCGGTCTGTTCAATCTCTTCCCGATTCCAGCCCTTGATGGCTGGAGACTTTTCCTTTTGATTTTTGAAGGAATATTCAGAAAAAAACTCCCGTCAAAATGGGAATGGGTGATTAATGCAATAGGTCTTGCACTGCTTTTGGGACTGATGGCAGTAATAACGTTTTCTGATATTAGCAAACTTGTATAAATTACGAATTACGAGTTACAAATTTTGGGTGCTGCGCACGGCTATTGTATAACGAGGTAAGCTATGGAAAGAAAAAGTAAAAGAATAAAACTTGGTAACACATATCTTGGCGGTGATTCGAGAATACTTGTTCAGAGTATGCTCAATATCCCTGCGGAAAATATTGAAGGTAGCGTTAAACAGGCTGTTGAGCTTGAAAAGGCTGGCTGCGATGTTATTCGTTTTGCAATACCCAATGAAAAAGCGCTTAATTTAGTTGAGCCGATAAAAAAAGCTGTTTCAGTTCCTCTTGTTGCCGATATACATTTCGATTATCGTCTTGCTCTCGGCGCAGCCGAAAGGGGAATTGATAAAATAAGAATTAACCCCGGTAATATCGGCGATGAAAGCAGGGTCAAGGCGGTTGCAGATATCTGCAATCAAAAGCAGATACCGATTCGTATTGGCGTAAACTCAGGCTCTCTTGAAAAAGAAATACTTGCAAAATACGGCTCTCCTACTCCCGAAGCAATGGTTGAAAGCGCTATGTTTCACGCTTCACTTCTTGAAAAATTTGATTTCGACGATATTGTTATCTCGATTAAATCTTCAAACGTTCAAACTATGATTAAGGCATATGAGCTTGCTGCCCAAAAAAGCATTTATCCTCTGCACCTCGGCGTAACCGAAGCGGGAACAGAGCGAATGGGCATTATTAAATCCTCAATAGGCATAGGCTCGCTTCTTGCCCATGGCATTGGTGACACAATCAGAGTAAGCCTGACGGACAACCCTGTTAAAGAGGTTTATGCAGCATTTGATATATTAAAGGCGCTCGGGCTTAAAACCGACTGTCCGTATCTTATTTCATGTCCGACCTGCGGAAGAACAAAGATTGACTTGGTATCCCTTGCCAATCAGGTTGAAGATAAACTTAAGGACTGCAAAAAGCCGATAAAGGTTGCAGTTATGGGCTGCGTCGTTAACGGTCCCGGTGAAGCAAAGGAAGCTGATATTGGAATTGCAGGCGGCGACGGTTGCGGTCTGATTTTCAAAAAGGGCGAAATCCTCAGAAAAGTTGATGAAGAAAACTTACTTGATGAATTAATGAAGGAAATTGAAAAGCTATAATGACTGAATTTTATAACTATTTTTCAAACTACATAAATGAGAGCGATTTGCCCTCTATTGCATATGCAAGAATTTTGGGCATGAGAGTTTTCAGGGAAGACAGAAGCATGGAAATTGATTTAACAAATGATACTGTGCTTGATTATTCCTTGATTGAAAGAACTCAGAAATCACTCTGTGATAAAATGAATTTAAAAAAGGTTTTGATATTGATGAAATATCCGAAAAGCCTTTTTGAAATAGAAAATATTGAAAAGATTATTTCTCCGATAAGACAAACAATGCCCGTTGTTAACGGATTTTTTGAAGGCGTTGATGCTGAAATGGAGGATAATACCTTAACCCTCTGCCTGAAAAAAGGCGGTAAAGAGCTCCTTGAAGCACAGAAGGTTGATACCGAGATTTCAAAGCTGATTTATAATCAATTCGATGTTGATATTGATGTTTCGTTTATGGAAGTTGAAAGCTTTGATATGGAAAAGGCTGTTCGCGAAGCAGTTGCCGCAAGGGAAGAAAAAGAAAAGAAGCAAAAAGAGGAAGAAAAGAAGAATGTTGTTCATACTCTTCTTGGAAATACCCCTCTTTATGACGATACAAGAAAAGTTATCTACGGCAGCTCTATAAGAACACTTCCCACGCCGATTAAGGATATAACAACTGAGGATGACCTGATAACAATCTGGGGCGATATACTTAATCTTGAAACAAGGGAAACGAAGAGGGGATATTCAAAAATACTCACTTTTGATATATCTGACTATACCTCTTCAATGTCGGTTAAGATATTTGAGAAGAGCAGTGATGTTGAGCATACTGAAAAAGCGCTCCAGGGCGCGAAAACGGTTATTGTTTCAGGCGCTTATCAGTTTGATAAATTCAATAACGAATATGTTCTTCTACCAAGAAGCATTGAAAGGGTTGAAAAGAGCGAAAAAACAGACGATGCTGAGAGAAAAAGAGTTGAGCTTCATTTACATACTTCTTTATCTGAAATGGATGCAATTAATGCTCCAAAAGAGCTTGTTAACCGTGCAGCAAAATGGGGTCATAAAGCAATTGCCGTAACCGACCACGGCGTTGTTCAGGCGCTCCCCGAGGCATATGGCGCAGCAAAAGCAAACGGCATTAAGCTCATTTTAGGTATGGAGGGATATATCGTTGATGATGAACTCTATCCCGATTTTATGACCTTAAAGCGCTCCCAGTATCGCCGCCATCACATAATTCTCCTTGTTAAAGAGGATACCTCGTTTGATGAGAGCATTCCGAAGGAAGAGAGAAAATACGGAAGAAAAAATCTCTATGAATTGATTTCTCATTCCAATGTTAAAACCTTTACGAATGCCCGTCCGATTATTCCAAAATCACTTCTTGCTCAGAAGAGGGACGAAATTATTATCGGCTCAGCTTGTGAGCAGGGCGAGGTTTATCAGGCTATTATCAGAGGCGAAAGTCAAGAGGAAATTGAAAGAATTGCCTCCTTCTATGACTATCTTGAGATTCAGCCAAACGGAAATAATGCGTTTATGATAAGAAGCGATAAGGAAATGTATGCTCATATTAACAGCGAAGAAGACCTTATCTCTATTAATAAAAGAATAGTTGAAATAGCGGACAAGCAGGGCAAAATGGTTGTTGCAACGGGCGACGTTCATTTCCTTGATGAAAAGGACGCTCAGTTTAGAGCAATCATAATGGCATCAAAGGGTTTTGATGATGCTGATAAGCAGGCTCCCCTCTATTTCAAAACAACCGAAGAAATGCTCAGCGACTTTGCATGGGCAGGGGAGAGAGCAGAGGAATTTGTTATCGATAATCCGAATAAGATTGCCGATATGATTCAGGA
Source organism: Eubacterium sp. (assembly GCA_017445905.1). Classification (GTDB taxonomy): domain Bacteria; phylum Bacillota; class Clostridia; order Oscillospirales; family Acutalibacteraceae; genus Eubacterium_R. Next base: position 127,993 of record JAFSRX010000009.1, on the reverse strand, counting down.
TGATATCCCGCCGATTCCTCCCGGAACTTTCCAGCCAAGCATTGAGGGAGCAGACGAGGAGCTTACCGAAAAATGCTGGAGTATGGCTAAGGATTTATACGGCGACCCCGTTCCCGAATATGTTGCAAAGCGACTTGAAAGAGAACTTAATTCAATTATTTCAAACGGTTACGGCGTTTTATATGTTATTGCAAAGCGCCTTGTTGAAGAGAGTGAGAGAAACGGCTATCTTGTTGGGTCAAGAGGCTCTGTCGGTTCCTCACTTGCTGCTCACTTCGGAGGAATATCCGAGGTTAATCCCCTCGCTCCTCACTACTATTGCAAAAAGTGTAAACACAGCGAGTTCTTCTTAAACGGTGAATATGGCTCAGGCTTTGATTTGCCCGCTAAAAACTGTCCTGAATGCGGAGAACCTATGAAGCGCGACGGACATGAAATACCGTTTGAAACCTTCCTCGGATTTGAAGGGGACAAGGCTCCTGATATCGACCTTAACTTCTCGGGTGAATATCAGTCACGTTCTCACCGCTTTACCGAAGAGCTTTTCGGAAAGGAATATGTCTTTAAAGCGGGAACAATGGCAACCGTTGCTGATAAAACAGCATACGGATATGTCTGCAAATATCTTGAAGAGAGAGGACTCCTTGCAGTAACTCCGAGGGCGGAGATAGACAGACTTACAAAAGGCTGCACGGGAATTAAGAGAACAACGGGTCAGCACCCCGGCGGAATGGTTGTTGTTCCCGATAAATATACTGTTGAGGATTTCACTCCTATTCAGTATCCCTCAAACGATGAGAAAAAAGGAACATATACAACTCACTTCGACTTTAAAAACTCACTTCACGATACTCTTTTAAAGCTTGATGAGCTCGGTCACGATAATCCAACGCTCTATAAATATCTAGAGGACTTAACAGGAATTCCGGTTATGGAGGTTGATTTATCCGATAAGAATTTATATAAGCTGATAACCTCAACCGAGCCAATCGGAGTAAGTCCTGAGGATATCGACTGTCCTACAGGAACGCTTGCAATTCCCGAAATGGGAACTCCGTTCGTTATCGGAATGCTAACGGAAGCTCAGCCGAAAACCTTTGCCGATTTGCTTCAGATTTCAGGACTTTCACACGGAACTGATGTATGGCTCGGTAATGCGCAGGAGCTTATTCAAAACGGAACCTGCACAATTTCTGATGTAATCGGATGTCGTGATGATATTATGACCCATCTTATCCACGTTTGTAACGCATATGAAAAGAGAACAGGTGAGAAATCACCGCTTTCTAACAAGGATTGCTTTACAATTATGGAGCTAACCCGTAAGGGAAAGGCAATGAAAATGCTTCCTCCTTATGAGGATAAGATGAAAAAGGTTGGAGTTGAGCAGTGGTACATTGACTCCTGCTATAAAATCAAGTATATGTTCCCGAAGGCTCACGCGGCGGCATATGTTATTGCGGCGCTCAGAATAGCTTGGTATAAGATTTATTATCCCTTGCAGTTCTATTCAGCATTTTTTACCGTACGTGGTGATGCTATTGATGCTGTTGCAGCCGTTCAGGGCAAAGCAGCGGTTAAAAAGAAAATGCAGGAAATAAAGCTCAAGGGCAATGACGCAACGGCTAAAGAGGAAGCGCAGTATGTTGTTCTTCAGATAGTTATTGAAATGCTTGCAAGAGGCTTTGAATTCCTAAGCGTTGATTTGCATAAATCCGACTGGAGAATTTATAAAATTGAAGACGGAAAAATAAGACTTCCGTTTTCTGCAATAGACGGAATAGGCGAAACTGCGGCGCGTTCAATAGCCGATGCTGTTGAAAGAAATCCACAGGGCTTTGTTGCTTCCGATGACCTTGCAGCCGAGCCCGGGGTAGGTAAATCGGTTGTTGATGCGCTCAGAAATGCGGGCGCTCTCGGCGATTTGCCCGAAACACGCCAGATTTCACTATTTTAATTATTAAAAATATATATTGACACCGTTGCTTTAATGTGCTAGCATATTAGCGCGCTAAAGTGAATTGCTGAAAGGTATATATATTATGAAAAGATTATCAAGATTAACTCCTGAGGGAAGCAGGGATTATCTCTTTGAAGAATGCGACGATATTCGCAATATCGAAAAAATCCTTGCTGTTTTATTCAAGGAGAATAGCTATAAGAAGGTTATTACTCCATCAATAGAATTTTTCGACGTTTTCAGAAACGAAAGCTCACTTGTTGAATCCGATGAAATGTTTAAAATGACGGATTCAAAGGGAAGAACAACTGTTTTAAGAGCGGATAACACAATGCCCATTGCGCGAATGGTTGCAACAAGGCTCTCAAAAGAGGATTTTCCCGTTCGTCTTTACTACAATCAGAATGTTTTTACGAGAAACAATGATTTAAACGGAAGACCTAATGAAGTTGCTCAAAGCGGTATCGAGCTTATCGGAGATGGAAGCGAAGATGCTGATGTTGAGGTTATTTCAATGGCGGTTGAAAGCCTTAAAAGATGTAATTTCAATTCCTTTAAAATTGAAATAGGCAATGCGGCGTTTTTAAAATCTGTTTTAAAGAATATGAGCGCTCCTTCAGGTGTTAAATCCGATATAGTCAAACTCATTGAAGATAAAAACTTCTCAGCTCTCGGAGATTTGCTTGATGAACTGGAAGAGAGCAAAGAGATTAAACTAATTAAAAAACTGCCGAGTCTTTTCGGTGGAGCGGAAGTTCTTGATGAGGCGAAAAAGCTCTTTGATGAAGAGGAGTCAAAAAACGCTTTAAAGAACTTAAAACGTATATATGAGGCTCTCTGTGAAAAAGGGCTGGGCGATTATATTATGATTGACCTTGCTCTTCTCGGAAAGAATAACTACTATACAGGCGTTATATTCAGAGGCTATGCAGAGGGGTCGGGATTAACAGTTCTTTCGGGCGGAAGATATGATAATCTTCTCGGTGAGTTCGGTTTGCCGGCGCCTGCGATAGGCTTTGCAGTTGAGGTAACCGATTTATGCCAGGCAATGAGGGAAACTATCAACACTCAGCGACCTCTAAGAATTGCCCTTACAAAAGGAAGACTTGAAAAAAGCTCAATTAAACTGTTTAAAACAATGGGTTTAAATACAAAAGAGCTTGAAAATAAGGGAAGAAGACTCATTCTTCCTGTTGATGAATATGAGGCGGTTTTATCAAAGGCGCCCGATGTTATAACCTATGTTGAACACGGTGTATGTGATATCGGAATAGTCGGAAAAGATACTATTGTTGAACATGGCTCGTCGTTCTATGAAGTAATTGATCTGAATATCGGAAAATGCCGCTTTGCTCTTGCATGTCCTGAAGGGTATGACATCTATTCGGGATATAAAAGAAAGGTTATTGCATCAAAATATCCAAAGGTTGCAAAGGAATTTTTTGAAAGCAAGGGAATGGATGTAACCGTTATTAAAATCGAAGGAAGCGTTGAACTCGCACCGCTTCTCGGACTTGCAGACGGAATAGTTGATATTGTTGAAACAGGCTCAACACTGAAAGAAAACGGACTTGTTGTTGTTGATGAAATAATGCCTATTTCAGCAAGAGTTATTGTTAATATGGCTTCAATGAAACTGAGAAAAGCCGAAATCGAGTCATTTCTTAATGATTTGGAATTAGCAAGTAAAGTGTAGGAGTAATGAAATGAAAATAACAAAAGCTAACGGAAAAACTGAATATGCTCTCATTGATAATCTCAAAAAGAGAAATCAGGAAACAGATAGTAAAATTGTTAAAAGAGTATCTGCAATTATCAAAGGCGTTAAAGAGGGCGGCGACGAGGCTGTAAGAGAATATACAGTTCGCTTTGACGGCGGACTTCCTAAAAAAACTGTTGTTGAAAAAGAAGAGCTTAATGAATATCTCAACCAGGTTGATGAAGATTTCAAAAACGCACTTGAAAACGCTAAAAGAAATATCTTTGATTTTCATAAACGCCAGCTCCAGCAGTCATGGATGACAACTCAGGAAAACGGAATTATTATGGGTCAGAGAGTCAGAGGACTTGAAAGAGTGGGCATCTATGTTCCCGGAGGAACTGCCGCATATCCTTCTTCCGTTCTTATGAATGCAATTCCTGCAAAAATTGCAGGCGTTAAAGAGATAATTATGGTAACGCCACCGGGAAAGGACGGTATGCCAAACCCGAGCATTATGGCTGCAGCTGCTATTGCAGGTGTTGATAAAGTGTTTCTTATAGGAGGAGCACAGGCTGTTGCCGCTCTTGCATACGGAACAGAAAAAGTGCCGAAGGTTGATAAGATTGTCGGTCCCGGAAATATCTTCGTTGCAACTGCTAAAAGATTGCTTTACGGAATTGTTGATATTGATATGGTTGCAGGACCGAGTGAAATCCTTATTGTTGCTGATAAAACTGCCGACCCTGCATTTCTTGCAGCGGATTTAATGAGTCAGGCTGAACACGATAAGATGGCTTCCGCAATCCTTCTTACAACCTCAAATGATATTGCAAAATCAACCCTCCACGAAATTGATAAGCAGATTAAAAACCTTGAAAGGCGCGAAATTATCAGGGAATCACTTGATAACTACGGTGAAATAATTGTTTGTGAGGATATAGAACAGGCAATAAAATTTGCAAATGAGCTTGCTCCTGAGCATCTTGAACTTTGCATAACCGAACCGCTTAAATATATCGGAAGAATTGATAATGCAGGCTCTGTTTTCCTCGGAAACTGGTCTCCTGAGCCGCTCGGTGATTACTATGCAGGTCCAAACCATGTTCTTCCAACATCGGGAACGGCAAGATTTTTCTCACCTCTTTCAGTAGATAGCTTTATCAAGAAATCGTCCTTTATTTACTATACCTGCAGTAAACTAAGAAATGCAAAGGATGATATAATAAAACTTGCTCAGACTGAAGGACTTTCTGCTCACGCAAATTCGATTAAAGTTCGATTTGAATAAGGAAGTGAAAATATGAGAGACGCAAAAATAGAAAGAAACACTAAAGAAACCCAGATAAAATGCAGCATCTGTCTTGATGGCGGAGAAATTGATGTTAAAACAGGAATAGGCTTTTTTGACCATATGATTATTGCTTTTGCTCATCACGCAGGTTTTGGATTAAAACTTGATGTAAAAGGCGATCTTGAGGTTGATAACCACCATACTGCTGAGGATACGGGAATAGTTCTTGGAACAGCTTTTAAAAAGGCAATCGGCGATTTTTCGGGAATTGAGCGCTATGGCTCTTTCAGTATTCCTATGGATGAAAGCCTTGCAAATGTTTCTCTTGATTTATCAAACAGACCGTTCCTTGTCTTCAATGCAAAACTGGCTCAGGAAATATGCGGTGATTTTGAAACAGCGGTATGCGAAGAATTCTGGAGAGCTTTTGCAATGAATGCGGGCATAACACTTCATATTAATGTTCCTTACGGAAATAATGCTCACCACCAGATTGAAGCGATATTCAAAGCAGTAGCTCACGCACTGAAAATTGCCGTTACTCCTAATGCTGACGGCTCAACACTTTCAACCAAAGGAGTTCTTTAATGATTATTTTTCCTGCAATTGATATTATTGACGGTAAGCCTGTTCGTCTTTTTAAGGGCGATTTTAAAACAACTGAACAGGTTGCCGAAAATGCACTTGAAACCGCTAAGAGTTTTGAAGAAACGGGCGCTAAGTGGGTTCATATGGTTGATCTTGACGGTTCTCTTCAAAAAAAACGCGTTAATCACGAGGTTTTTACGGAGGTTGCAAAAAAGACCAATTTAAAAGTTGAACTCGGCGGCGGAATAAGAACTATTGAAGATATAGAGTTTTATGCTGAAAACGGAATAAGCCGAATAATTCTCGGCTCGGTTGCGCTTAAAAATCCGAAATTGGTTGAAGATGCTGTTAATAGTTTCGGAGATTTAATTGCTGTTGGTATTGATGCAAAAGACGGCTTTGCAGCAACGGAGGGATGGACTGAAAAAAGTGAAATCTATTTTGTTGACCTTGCAAAGAAAATGGAGCAAATCGGCGTTGAAACAATTATCTATACCGATATTTCAAAGGACGGAACTCTTGCGGGACCAAACATTAAGCAGTTAACTGAGCTTAACGAGGCGGTATCCTGTAACATAACCGCGTCGGGCGGAGTTGCTACTATTGAGGATATCATTTCGCTTAAAGAAAACGGTCTTTACGGTGCAATCTGTGGAAAATCAATCTATAAAAAAACTCTTGATCTGAAAGAAGCTCTGAGGTGTGCCAATGATTGATGTAAAAAAATATTTTAAAAAGAGTGATTTGATTCCTGCAATAATTCAGGAAAAGGGAACAAATGAGGTTTTAATGCTCGCATATATGAACGAAGAATCGCTTACTAAAACTCTTGAAACGGGCTACACCTGGTTTTTTTCACGCTCACGTCAGGAACTTTGGAACAAGGGAGCAACCTCGGGACATTTTCAGAAAATTGTTTCAATTAAGGGCGACTGCGATGATGATACTTTGCTTATAGAAGTTATTCAGACAGGAGCAGCCTGTCATACGGGCAATCACTCTTGCTTTTTCAATAATATAGAGTTTAACAAACAGAACTGAGGAAGAATATATGGACTACATAAGAAATGACTATGAAACTATTCTTGAAAGAAGGGAAGCTAAAGCCGAAGGCTCATATACAAGCTATCTTTTTGAACAGGGAATAGATAAGATACTCAAAAAAATCGGCGAGGAATCCTCAGAAGTGATTATTGCTGCGAAAAATGGAAAAAATGAAGATACCGTCGGCGAAATCTGTGATTTGCTTTATCACACTCTTGTATTAATGGCATATCAGGATATTTCCGTTGAGGATATTGAAAAGGAACTTCATAAAAGAGCTCAGAAAGCGGGCAATCTAAAAATATTTCACAAGGTAGATAAGAATTCATAATGGCTCACAAAAAATGGGTTTTGCGAGAGGCTGATAAGTCTTTGGCAAATGATTTAAGCGAAAAATTTAATATCGACCCATTTATTGCATATTTACTCGTTGCAAGGGGCGTTGATTCAGAGCTTGCATTTTCGGATTTTGTGTCTGAAAGTGTTAAGCTTGTTTCGCCGTTTGATTTTAAAGATATGGACAGGGCTGCCCAAACAATCAATACTTCCCTCAAGAATAACGAAAGAATATGTATTTTTGGCGATTACGACTGCGACGGCGTAACCTCAACAGCCATTATGCTCAAATACTTAAGAAAACAGGGAGCAGATGTTTTTCACTATATTCCGAGTAGGGAAGGCGAGGGCTACGGACTTAATAATAACGCCATTGATGAGATTAAGCGTAAAAACACCTCGCTCATTATTACTGTTGATAACGGAATCAGCGCGTTTGATGAAGCTGATCACATATACTCACTCGGAATGAAGCTTGTTATAACAGACCATCATCAGCCCTCTGAGATTCTTCCAAGAGCTGAGGCAGTTGTTAATCCCCACTTAAAAGACAATAACCTCGAATTTCGTGAATACTGCGGAGCAGGGGTTGCATTTAAACTTATTTGTGCGTTAGAAGGAAATAATTCCGATAAACTTATTGATGAATATATTGATTTAGTTGCGATTGGAACTATCGGCGACGTTGTTCCTCTTGTTAATGAAAACAGAGTGTTTGTTCGGGAGGGCTTAAAAAAGATTAATAATAATCCGTCTCCTGCCGTTAAAGCGTTTAAAGATATTAATAAGGATAAGAAGTATTCTGCAAATGATATTGTTTTTCAGCTGTGTCCGAAAATCAATGCGGTTGGCAGAATGTCGCACGCAAATGCAGCTCTTGAATTCTTAATAAGTGATGATTATATAGAATGCTCTGAAAAATTCAATGAGTTACTATCTGAAAACGCAAACCGTCAGGAAGAAGAAAAAAACATTCTTGATGATATATCTCATAAGATAGAAAAGAATCCTTTTCTTGTTTCAAACAGGGTTATTGTTATAGCGGGTCAGGGATATCATCAGGGCGTTGTTGGAATTGTTGCAAGCCATATAGTTGAAAAGTATTCAAAGCCTGCAATAATAATCGGAATTGATAAAAATGGAACTGCAAGGGGTTCGGCAAGGTCAATAGACGGATTTAATATATTTGAAGCAATAAATTCCTGTCAGGAGGATATTATTCAGTTTGGCGGACATCCGCTTGCAGCAGGAGTAACGCTTAAAGAAGAAAATATCGAATTGTTTACAAAGCATATAAATGAATATGCACTCAGAGAATATGAAATAATGCCGCCGCAAAAACTTGTTGTTGACTGTATGCTCTCTCCGTTTTATTTAAGCCTTGATTTATTAAAAAATCTCAGCGTCCTTGAACCATATGGCGCATCAAATCCCCAGGCAGTTTTCGGTATTAAGAAAATGAAGCTCATAAGCGTTTCGCCAATGAGCGAGGGAAAGCATATAAGGCTTGAACTTGAAAAAAGAGGAAGAGTTTTCAGAGTTATTAAGTTTTCTTCCCCATATGATGAATTTCCGTATTCAACCGGGGATTATCTTGATCTCGCAGTCAGAATAACTGATAATTTTTTTAATGGAAAACACTTTCTTTCTGTTCAGGCAACTGATATTCGTCTTAGTTCCTCTGATGACGAAAGGTATTTTGATGAAAAGAATAAATATGAACTGTTTATTCAAAGCAAAATAGCGGATAAAAGCCTTTATCCAAAGCGGAATGTCAGCGCAGATGTTTATCGCTTTTTATCACTGAACGGCGGATATAATTACGGAGTTGAAAATCTTTATTTTCGTATGCAGGATAAGCTGACTTACGGACAGCTCCTATTTTCCCTTGAAGCCTTTAAGGAAACGGGGCTGATATCTGTTTTCGGTGATAAAATCAAACTAAATGAAATAAAAAACAAAGTTAATCTTGAAGAAACCAAAATTCTTAAATCTTTGAAGGAGATAATCGGTTTTGAGCAATGAAATCAAATATGAGGATTATAACGACCATTTTGATGAACTAATTGAAAAGGTTAAAGAAAATCCCTCATATGACTATGAAAAAATAGAAAAAGCATACGAGCTTGCCAGAGCAGCGCACAAGGACCAGCGCAGAAGAAGCGGCGAGCCTTATATAATGCACCCTGTTGCCGTTGCAAAAATTCTTTTTGAAATGGGAATGGATAACGAATGTATTATTGCAGCGCTTCTTCACGACGTTGTTGAAGATACTGAGTATAACCTTGATTATATCGGAAAAAACTTTGGAAGCGATGTTTCGCTTCTTGTAGATGGAGTAACAAAACTCGGTCAGATTCCGCTTTCAACTAAGGAAGAGGTTCAGGCTGAAAATATAAGAAAAATGTTTATCGCAATGAATCAGGACGTCAGGGTTATTATTATAAAGCTTGCCGACAGACTTCATAATATGCGAACTCTTGAGCATATGCCGAAATATAAGCAGAGGGAAAAATCTCTTGAAACTCTTGAGATATATGCTCCGATAGCTCACAGGCTTGGTATCCGTCAGTTTAAAGAAGAGCTTGAGGACCTTGCTATTCGCTATCTTGATCCCATTGCTTATGAGGAGATTGAAAACTCGCTTTCAATGAAAACCGAGGACGGCGTTGAATTTCTGACTGAAATAAAGCAGCAGATAAGCGATAAGCTGAGCCCTATAATGAAGAATGTAAAAATAACCTCAAGAGTTAAATCGGTTCATGGTATTTTCAGAAAGGTCTATATCAAAGGCAGAAGCTTTGATGAAATATACGATATTTATGCAATAAGAATTATTGTTGATGATACAAGGGATTGCTATAATGCGCTTGGAATAATCCACGATATGTTTACTCCGCTTCCCGGCAGGTTTAAGGATTATATTTCAATGCCAAAGCCGAATTTATATCAGTCGCTTCATACAACTGTTTTATCTAAAAAAGGTATTCCTTTTGAAGTTCAGATAAGAACTTGGGAAATGCACAGAACTGCTGAATACGGTATCGCAGCTCACTGGAAGTATAAGCTCGGAAAGAGTGGAAAAGATAGCCTTGATGCTCAGCTACAGTGGATTAATAACGTTATCGAAAATGATAACGCCGATAGTGCAGCAGAGCTTATTTCAACCATTAAAGGCGACCTTTCGATGGATGAGATATATGTTTTAACTCCTAAGGGAGATGTTAAAAGCCTTCCGAGAGGTTCAACAGTTATCGACTTTGCCTATGCTATTCACTCTGCAGTCGGAAATAAAACCGTTGGCGCAAAGATAGACGGAAAAATTGTTCCGCTCGATACGGTTGTTAAAACCGGTCAGGTTGTTGAAATAATAACCTCAAAGGCGCCGGATAAAGGGCCGTCAAGAGACTGGCTGAACTTTGTTAAAACGGGTGGCGCCCGTTCAAAAATCCGTGCCTGGTTCAAACATGAGAAAAGAGATGAAAATATTGTTCAGGGCAGGGCGGAGCTTGAAAGAGAATTCAAGAGAAACTATATAAGGCTGGATGATGAAAACTATGAAAAATTCATCTTGAAACTCGCCGAGCGCTCACATCTTACAACAGCGGAGGATTTTTATGCTGCAATAGGCTATGGCGGAATTCAGCTGGGCCGTCTTATTCCCGGTATCAAAGACGAATATAACCGAAACTGGAAACCCAAGGAAGAAGTTCAGAACATAACTGAAACTATTGAAAAAATTAATAAACCTTCATCAAAAGGCAGTAACGGAATTATTGTTGAAGGCTTTGATAACTCACCGATAAATATGGGCAAATGCTGTAACCCGCTTCCGGGAGAGAATATTATCGGATTTATAACCAGGGGTCACGGTATTACTATTCACAGAAGAGAATGTAAGAATGTTCCCGTTGATATTGCAAATTCTCCCGAGCCTGAACGCTGGGTTAACGCAAGCTGGAACGGTGATATTCAGATAGAAGCTCGGTCAACAATTAATATCTATGCAATCAACCGAGACGGCGTTTTGCTTGATATAACAACTGCACTTGCGGGCGCGCATATCAAAATTCACGCAATCAGCGCAAGACCGATTAACGATGGTAACTGCGTAACTAATTTAACTATTGCCGTCAATGGAAAAGAACATCTTGAAGCAGTTATTAAGCTGCTAAATAAGATTAAGGGCGTATATCTTATAGAACGCTCTGAACTATAAAAATTTCGATTGTGGGTCGCTTCGCTCCGATTCCTTAAAGAGTGGTGCGTGGCTCGTGATCCGTGGTCCGCAGAATGTTTGAACGAAACTCGCAACTATCTGGAGGAAATATGAAAGCAGTTATTCAGAGAGTAAGTAAATCAAAAGTCGATATCGACTCAAAAACCGTTGGAGAAATTGAAAAAGGCTTTATGATTCTTCTTGGAGTTATTGAAGGAGATACAAAAGCTGATGCAGATAAACTTCTCAAAAAAATTCCATATTTAAGAATTTTCGAGGATGAAAATGATAAAATGAATTTATCCTGCCTTGATGTTGATGGTGAAATGCTTGTTATTTCACAGTTCACTCTTGCAGCCGACTGTTCCCATGGAAGACGTCCTTCCTTCATTGGTGCAGCCGCACCGAGTGAGGCAATCCCACTTTATGAATATTTTATTCAGGGACTTAAGGAAGCAGGAATTAAAAAGGTTGAAACCGGGGAGTTCGGCGCAGATATGCAGGTGTCCTTGATAAACGACGGACCTGTGACTATAATTCTTGATTCTCAAGAATTATAGGATAATTACGAATTACGAGTTACGAATTACGAATTTAGGGTGGGACTCCCACACCCGATTAATAGGTAGTTATGATAGTAAAACATTCAGTATTCGGCAATATGAATAACAACTGTTATCTTATTATCGATGAAAAAACTAATAAATCAGCTCTTGTTGACTGTACTGAATTCAATCAGAAAATGATTGATTTAATAGGCGACACGAAACTTGAATATATTCTTTTAACCCACGGGCATTTTGACCATATAATCGGAACTAAAGAGGTTAAGGAAAAGTATTCCTGTAAAGTGGCAATATCATCTGAGGACGAGGGTATGCTTAGTTCAGCAAGACTTTCTCTTGCTCTTTTCTTTAATGAGCCCCAGAATGATGTAAGCGCCGACATAATTATTAAAGACGGCGATATAATCAATCTTGGTGAAACCGAGATTAAGGTTATTTCAACCCCGGGGCATACAAAGGGAAGCGTTTGTTTTATTGCGGAGGATTACCTCTTTTCGGGTGATACGCTCTTTTATTGCTCCTTTGGCAGAACTGATTTTCCGGGAGGCTCAGAAAAAGAAATGCTCAGTTCACTGAAAAGGCTAAAAAAACTTAACGGTGATTATAAAGTTATGACGGGTCACGACGAAACCTCAACACTTGATTATGAACGCAAAAACAATCCATATATGAAACTTCTATGATTTTAAAAAACATTAACCACGAATTTTCTTATCAGACCGAGAAAATTGCCTTAACTTTCTTTCCCCTTGCAAAGCTCGAAGATGAGGAAGATGATATAATTGTTGAAACAAGGCTTGAAAACAATACTGCTTTTGCAGATATTAAACTGGGAGATAAGAGACTTAGCAAAAACAGAATAAAAAAACAAAACGAGGATACGCAGCACTGCATATCCGTTTTGCTTTATGAGGCATTGAGCGAGCTGACTTCTTTCAGACCGCCTTGGGGAATACTCTACGGTGTTCGCCCTGCAAGACTTATGCACGCGAGAAGTGAAAAGTTCGGAGAAGAAAAAGCAAAAGAGCTGTTCAAAGCAGATTTAGCAGATGAAAAGAAAATTGCTCTTGCTCTTGAGGTTATGAAAAAAGAAAATGAGATTATTTCTCTTTCAAAAAACAACTCATTTTCTCTTTATATTTCAATTCCTTTCTGCCCTTCGAGGTGCTCATATTGTTCGTTTGTATCCCATAGTATTGAAAATGCAAAAGACTTAATTGAGCCATATGTTCATCTGCTTTGCAAAGAGCTTGAAGAAATCGGAAGAATTGCGAATAATCTGAGCCTCAATCTTGAAACAATATATTTCGGCGGAGGAACTCCGACAACGCTTTCAGCCACTCAGCTTGATACAGTATTATCAGCACTTGAAAACAACTTTGATTTATCAACTTTAAGAGAGCTTACTGTTGAAGCGGGCAGACCAGATACTATAACCGAAGAAAAGCTCAGCACATTGCTGAAACATAATGTTGACAGAATTAGCATTAACGCCCAGAGCTTTAATGATGATGTTTTAAAAGCAGTCGGAAGAAAACACAGCGTCAAGCAGACCTTAGATGCTTTTGAGCTTGCAAAAAAACTTGGATTTAAGAATATCAATACCGATTTAATCGCAGGACTTAGCGGAGATAATCTTTCATCATTTAAAAACAGTGTTGAAACTGCTATTAATCTTGAATGCGCAAGCATAACTGTGCATAATCTTTCGCTAAAAAGCGGAGCGTTTCTTGTAACCGAAAATGAGTATTTCGATATTTCAAGAAAAAACGAAACAAAAGATATGATTGATTTTTCGTATGAAATGCTCACGAAAAACGGCTATAATCCATACTATATGTACCGTCAGAGCCGCTCCCTCGGAAATCTTGAAAACACAGGCTATGCAAAACAGGGTTTTGAGTGTCTTTATAATATATTTATGATGGATGAAACCCACAGCGTTTTCGCAGCGGGCGCAGGCGCCGTTACAAAACTAAAAAGACTCAGCGATAATCATATCGAGAGAATATATAACTATAAATATCCTTATGAATATATCAATAACTTTGAAAATGTTTTAAATAGAAAAGAAGGAATATCATTATTTTATAACGCATAAGTATTAATAATATTGCAAATAGTATTGCAATATTAAACAGATTGTAATATAATGATATCAGAGAGGTGATTCCGATGAAAAGTCTTAATGATATCTTTACAGGTGTTGACCATGTTTTAAACAGTGCGAAACACGGAAATTTTGAAGAGGTTTTAACAAAAACTAAAAATTATGCTGAACACGCAACCAAAAAAAGTGCTGAAAGGCTTGAAATATCAAGAAAAAGAATCGAGCTTCTTGATTCTAAAACAAAGCTGAATAAAGCATATGAAGCTTTCGGTAAGCTTCAGTATGAAGCATATGTCGGCGAAGATGTCAGCGAAGAGGATATTCAGACTAAGCTTCAGGAGATTCAACTCAATAAATCAAGAGTTGATCTTTTAGAGGTTGAAGTTAAAAACCTTCACGATGCATTTGTTGATTCTTTGCGCCACGATAAAAAAACCGAAGATGATATTGATGTAAAGGTTGAAGAAACGGAATAATTATTTTTAAATATTTTAAGGAAGTCTAATTTATCAGACTTCCTTATTTTTTTGGTGATAATGTGAATTTGAAATCTAAATATCTTTCTTCTGCATTTCTTTTGCTTCTGACTTCTGTCATTGTTAAGATTATCGGTGCTGTATATAAAATTCCCTTAACCGCTTACATAGGCGCTGTAGGCAGGGGATATTATGCCTCGGCATATAATCTCTACTTACCGTTTCATGCGCTGATTATGGGCGCATTTCCTATTGCACTTTCAAAAATAACGGGAAAATATAATGCTCAAAACAATGATGAGGCAGTTTCTCTTATTAAAACTGCAGCCCATAAGTTGTTTTTTAAAGTTGGCTTAATCGGTATGGCGGTAATTCTTCTTATTTCAAAGCCATATTGTAATCTTATAGCCTCATCGCCGAAAAGCTTTCTGTCGGTTGTTGTTCTTGCTCCGTCAATACTCTTTTCTGCTCTTGCCTCATCATATAGGGGCTACTATGAGGGCTTTATGAATATGAAGCCAACCTCGGTGTCCCAGCTTATTGAAGCGCTTTTTAAAATGGTTTTTGGTCTAGTTTTTGCAAGGCTTTCAATGAGCTATTTATATACTTCATATCTGAAATATGGTATTGTTCTCGGAAACAAAGTCAGTTCTGAAGAAGAGGCGTTTTCGCTAATATATCCTGTAACCTCTGCCGCTGCCATTCTTGGAGTTACCTTCGGTTGTTTTCTCAGTCTTATTTATGTTTTTATTTATCACCAAATTAATAAACCCAGTATTCCTGTGAAAAACAGAACAAAAACAAAGCATTACGAAAACGAACTTCTGTCATTTTCGTTTCCGATTATGATAAGCTGTGCTGTTCAAAGCGTTTTTCAGTTTCTTGATACAGCGAGTGTTCAGTGGGCGCTCTCACTGATTAATTCAAATGAGCTGAGAAGTATTTATTCAAACAGCTTGGCAGTTGCAAATACGTCGGTCGATGATATAGGCGCATATGTTTATGGAATTCTTTCAAGCGCAACCGATTTTAAAAATCTTGTTCCAGGAATAACAATGGCTCTGGGCGTTTGCGCTGTTCCTGCCGTCAGCGCTGCATATGAAACAAATGATAAAGAGCATTTATCGTCGCTGATTAATTCAGTTTTTAAATATACATTCATTATTTCATCAGCAGGAGGAATGCTGATAGCTCTTTGTTCAACGGATATTCTGAATTTGTTTTATTCATCTTCTGCGCCTGATATTGTTATATCCTGTGATGAATTGATAAAATATTTTGCATTAACAGTTCCGTTTTATTCGCTTGCAGGAACTGCAGTATTCTGTGTTCAGGCAACAGGAAATGCGAAAAAATCTATTGCACCTTACGTTATTTCAGGAATAATAAGAGTTATACTGAACATACTTCTTGTTAGTAATGAAAAAATGATTTTAAACGGCTGCATTATTTCGGGTGCTGTCGGTTATTGGGTTATGTTTTTCTGGAATAGAAAAATTGTTAAAAAAGCCTGTGATATAAAAATCAGTGAGATTAAAATAATAATTAAGCCTCTTTTGGTAAGTGTTTTAACTTATTTTTCATCAGATTTTATTATAAAACATATCAACTTTTTTAAAAATCAACCAATCAATTTATTGATGAAATCAGTCGTTTTTTGCTTAATTTTCTGTATGTTGTGTTTTTTGTTCAAAGTGCCCAGTTTAGGCGAGCTTTTTTGGTTATTTAAAAGCAAAAAAAATGGCTTAAATACTTGATTTTTCAGGTAAAATATAGTATATTTATAACAGCTAATTAATCTTGTGAAAGTGAAGAATAAAATGTCTGTTGATTTTGAATTTAAAGATAAATATAACGTCTATGATTTGATTTCAATAGTCAAGGTTCTTCGTGCTCCGGGCGGTTGTCCGTGGGACAGAGAACAGACTCACTCCTCAATAAAAAAGAATTTTATAGAGGAAACCTATGAAGTAATAGAGGCAATTAATAAAAACAATCCCGATATGCTCAAGGAAGAGCTGGGGGATGTTTTATTGCAGGTTGCTCTCCATGCCGAAATGGAAAGAGAGTCGGGTAACTTTGATTTTGATGATATAGCAAACGATATTGTTAAAAAGCTTATAATTCGCCATCCCCATGTTTTTGGAGATGTTTCGGCTCAAACAGAAGAAGAGGCTTTATCCTCCTGGGATAATGCGAAAGCAAAATCCAAAGGAATGAAATCTCAAAGTGAAAGTATGCTCAGTGTTCCAAGGGAACTTCCAGCTCTTATGAGAGCGCAGAAAATTCAGCAAAAAGCGGCAAAAGTCGGCTTCGATTGGGATAATATCAACGGCGCTTTTGATAAGCTTAATGAAGAGATTAATGAGTTAAAAATAGCTATGGCTCATGGCGTTAAATCCGAAATTGAGGATGAATTCGGTGATGTTTTATTTTCGTGCGTCAATATTTCACGCTTTCTTAAAACCGACAGTGAAGAGGCATTAACCTTGGCAACTGATAAGTTTTTAGAAAGATTCACTGAGGTTGAAAAACTGGCAAATGAAATTGGCATCAATATGAAAGAATCTTCAATAGAAGAGCTTGATGCTTTGTGGGACAAGGCTAAGAAAATAAAAATACGCGATTAAATCGCAACGGAGGAAATTATTATGAACAAAACTGATCTCGTAGCAGCAGTTGCTGCAAAAGCAGAAATTTCTAAGAAAGACGCTGAAGCAGCTGTATCTGCAGTTATCGCTTCTATCACAGACGCTCTTGCTGACGGCGACAAGGTTTCTCTTGTTGGTTTCGGTACTTTCGAAGTTAAAACTCGTGCAGCTCGCACAGGTCTCAACCCCCGCACAGGCGAAAAGCTTTCAATTCCTGCATCAAAGGCTCCTGCATTCAAAGCAGGTAAGGCTCTTAAGGACGCTGTTAAATAATTGAATTAAACTTTTCGACGGGGTTGCTTTGCAACCCCGTAATTCTTTTGGAGTTGAAAAATGAGACTTGATAAATTTCTTAAGGTTTCAAGAATAATAAAGAGAAGAACTATTGCTAATGAAGCTTGTGACGCAGGCAGAATTGAGGTTAACGGAAAGATTGCCAGAGCGTCTTATAACGTTAAAGTAGGCGATAAAATAACAGTTAATCTTTCACAAAATAGCAGAAGTTATGAAGTTCTTGAAATTAATGAACACGCCCTTAAAGAGGATGCTGCAAAAATGTATAAAATAATATGAGGCAGTCAAATTGACCGCCTCATATTATTTTTTAAACAGTTATTTCTTCTTTTTCCTCTTTTTCATCATCTGCAAGCTGAACGGTATTATCAGCTAACCTGACAGTGGCTTCAGTAAATCCGAGAAGGAAAAGAAACATCATCATTTCTTTAGGAGTCTGAAGAGTGTGTTCAAATACAGACATTGTAATAAATCCAACAAAAGCAGATATATAAGTGAATGCATATGCTTTTAATATACTGTCTTCGTTTTTGAAAAGCTTTTTAAGATTCTTAATTAAAACAACAATTATTGCAATTGCAAAGGCAAGACCAATAATGCCACCTTCAGCAGCAATCTGCAAAAACAGATTATGAGTATGCGCTCTGTCAACGTGAAGTCTGCTAATAATAATTTGATGAATGTTTTCAGTTCCTGCTCCAAGTCCGAAAATCGGGTGTTCAGTAAAAATTTTGAAGCCTGCTTTCCAAATGTTCATTCTTGATTGATTTGAAACAAATAAATCACCCGGAGGCGAGTTTTTAAACCTTATGAAAAGAATTGCAGGAAGTGCTATTGCAAGAATAATAATAAACGGAATCAACTTTTTGAAAACCTTTTTATTGCTGATTAAAAGCATTAAAACACTCAGCGCAACAGCAATATAAGCACCTCTTGATTCAGTGCAGAGAAGTCCTCCGAGAGTCAGCAACAAACATATTGTGCTAATTGCTCTGTGTACCTTTTCTTTAAAGTAAATCATTCCGAAAATGCCAAACGGAGCAGCCATAACAAGAAATGTTGCAAGTATCAGTGGATTATCAAAAGTTGAAGTTGCTCTTGATGGATAGACATTATTAACAACATCAAAGCTGAACAGGTCAAAAATCTTGTCATTAAACTTATAATACAGCGGATTTGCAACAATAAAATTAAACCATTTAGTGTGTTTTGTTAGGTTATATGTAACAAATTCAGCAATTCCGATTGCCCCTGTAATTCCCGCGGAAATATTGATTGCAGTAAATGCATTTTTTAGTTTTTCCTCGGTATTAACAGCGTTTGCAACCATGAGATAGCCAAGAAAACATCCCATCCATAAAAGACCGATTAAAGATGAAAGAATATGAGTATTACTCCATATTCCCGATATAACCATATAGCATGTGTAAGCAAAAAAAACTTTTCCTAAATCGCCAAGTTTTGCGTTTCTTCCTGTTTTCTTAAAATGAATTATAAAATATATGTAAAGAAAAAAAACAAATAGGGGAGCGATATATTCAGGAAAAATAAATGAAACACTCAGCGTTATCAAAAGTAACGTAAAGAGTTTTTTATCAGTTTGCCAAGTGCTCTTTGTGAGCATAACTTCACTTCCTTGAACTTTATGAATCTTAATGAGATAATAACACAAGAACTTGTATAATGCAAGAATAATTGTAATAATATATTGTTATTCTATTAAGAATTATTAGGTCTTGCATTATTAATTATAATATAGTATAATTAATACATTAATTTTATTTAGGAGTAGGATTATGAGCGATAAAATTAAAGAGAATGAATTCGATGAAAACAAGAATACGAATTCAGAAGAAAAGCCATATGATGCTAATAAAGTAAATTTTGAAGAAAATGATAACTGGGAGTTTGAGGCAAAAGCAATGACTCTTGAAAATGATGAGTTTGAAGCTGATGAGGGAGTTACTGTAACCGAAGATAAAAATGAAGCTCCGATAACTATTGCAAATGAAGCCCCGGCAAAAGCACCTGAAAAGGCTGCTGTTGTTCCTGTTAAAAACAAACCTTCAAAAAACGCTGTTAAATTTGCTTTGGCTGCAGTATTGTGTGTTATTATTACTGCTGTTTTGGTGTTCTTCGGAGTAAGATATTTTACACTTCCTAATACAAACGAAAAAATGAATCCCGGTAATGTTGCTGTAACTATCGGCGATACAGATGTTTCAATAGGAATGTATAACTACTACTATAACGCTGTTTCAAATAACTATATCAGTTATGCTCAGCAGGGCGGAATTGCGGATCTTGATCCGACTAAGGATTTTTCAAAACAGAAAACAAAGGACCACGACGGTAATGAGATAACCTGGGCTCAGATGTTTGAAAATGAAGCTTTTGAGCAAATTCAGTATATAACGGCGTATTATCAGGAAGCTGTTAAAAACGGTGTTACAATAACTGAAACTCAAAAAGAAGCGATTAAGTCAAACATTAAAACAATAAAGGATTCAGCAAAAGAATCAGAACAGTCGATTGATGCTTATATTTCCGAAACATACGGAGAGTATTGCGGTCTTGCAACAATCGAAAAGCTTATGACCCAGTCTTATATCGCAAACAACTATTATCATCAGTATCTTATCAACAATAAAGTTGATGATAAAGATGTTGAGGATTATTTCAATAAGCATAAAAACGAATATACCCAGATTAGCTTTGCATATCTTCCTGTTGTTATATCATCTGAGGAAAAGGATGCAAAATCAAAGGTTGAAAAAGACGTTAAGGAATATGTTTCAAAAATCAAAAACATTAAAGATTTAAAGAAATTAATTCCGAATGCCTGCAAAGATATTATTGACAACGCTATCGCTTCAGGCAGTTTTGAAAATGCCGATGACTGCGCAGAAGAAATAGCAAAAAGTGTTGAAACCTCAATTACAAAGGATGACACTTCATTTACAGAAGATGGAGTAAAATGGCTCTTTGATGAAAAAACAAATATTAACGATTGCAAATACTTCTATGACGAAAACAATTCAATGTTCTTCATTCTTCTCAAAACCTCCGAGCCAAAGGTTGCAGATGATGAAGTTTATTCTGTAAGACATATCCTTATTATGCCGAAGAAGGATGAGGCAAAAGAAGGCGAAGAAGCAAAAGAGGCAACAAAAGCTCAGTGGGCTGAAGCAGAAAAGAAAGCAAAGAAGATTTATGATGAATATAAAAAAGGCGACAAAACTGAGTATTCGTTTGCTCTTCTTGCTGAAAAGTATTCAGAGGATACCGAGTCAACCTCAAAAGGCTCAAGCGGACTGTATGGCGGTCTTTATGAGGGAACAACTCTCGGACAGATGGTTAAGAGCTTTGAGGAGTGGTCAACTGATAAAAAGAGAAAATACGGGGACACCGATATCGTTAAATCTGATTTTGGTTACCATATTATGTTCTTTGTAGAAGATACTACTTCAACTCTTTTCAAATGCGAATCAGCAGTTAAATCTGAAAAAGAGATGGAATATATCAAATCGTTCGAAGTAAAAAAACACAGTGGTGCAATGAAGAAAACAACTGTTGCAAAGCCTCAGGCAGCAACAACGAACAGTGAAGCTACTGCAGAATGAAAATAATACTTGTAATATTTTATAATTTATTGTAAAATGTTATGGAAAAAATACTAAATTGAAAGGCTATGGATTAAAAATGGCAAAGGATATCGAAAAAGAAACCGAAGAGCTTATTGATAAAAAGGAGCAGAAGGCTGAAAAGAAAGCTGAAAAAGCTGCCGCAAAAGAAAAGAAGGCAGAAGAAAAGCTTAATCAGAAAAAAGAAAAGGCAGAAGCAAAGAAAAGCGAAATTGTTTCCCAGGTTCGTGAGCTTAAAGCTCAGATTGCCGAGGAAACTGATGAAAAGAAGAAGAAAAAGCTCCGCCGTCAGCGTGATGATTTAATCGCTCAGCGCGATGCAATCATAAAGAGTAAGGACGGAATGACAATTCCTCTTGCTCCGCTTGCTCAGAAGAGAATTAAAGCTTGTATTGCAATTATTGTTGTTATTGCACTTCTCTTTGTTTATCTCCAGACCGGAATGGTTCGCCATGGTTTAATGGGCTCACTCGGCATTCCTCAGAGCACTTTTGTAGGAGTTGTTGTTAAAGACGGAGATGGAAATAAGCATAATATCAAAGTAAGCACTTATAACTACTATTTTGCAATGCTCTATAATCAGCTTCAGCAAACTCAGGAGCAGTATTCTCAGTACGGAATGGAAGTTCCTGAGGATCAGAAGATTGATTTTGATAAGAAATTATCTGCTCAGAAAACAAAAGACCCCGATGATGAGAAAAAAGAAATCACCTGGGCTCAGTATATGCATGATCAGGTTCTTGATAATATCAAATCAACCTACACTTATTATTATGAAGCTGTTAAGGCTAACAAGGGCAAGGAGCCTTCAATCACCAAGGATCAGCAAAAAGAGCTTGATGAGGCTCTTGATAACTATAAATCAACTGCTCAAGGCTACGACTTTACCGTAAGCGGATATCTTACTGCTGCAATGGGTAAGGGTGTAACTGAGGAAGTTTTCCGCAAGGAAGCAAAGATTTCATATATTTCTGAAAACTATCAGGAAGATTATCAGAAAGAGCTTAAAGCAAAGCAGTATGATAAGAAAGAATATGAAAAATACCGTGATGAAAACAAGGACGACCTTGTAAGCGTTGACATTAAGTATTTTGAATGTGATAGCGAAGATGATGCAAAAGCATTTAAAAAAGCACTTAATGCAGACGGTTCTAATTTCGCTGAACTTGCATCAAAGTATTCTTCAAGTGACTTTGATAAAAAAGCTAATAAAAACGAAGTTGAAACAACTTATAAAGATTTAACAAAACCAACTCTTCAGGGAATGAATGGCGCAATAGCTCAGGCTGATGAACACGAGCATTCTGAGGACGAGGAAGAAGAGCATAAGTATTCAGGTCTTGACTGGGTATTCTCGTCAAAGAGAAGAGCAGGCGACGTTAAACAGCTCTCAACATCAGTTGTTTATATCATTACACCTGCAAGACTTTCAGATACTAAGACTGTAACCGTTCGCCACATTCTTATTAAGCCTTTCAAGAATGAAAAGGGCGAGGACGGAAAAACAACCGAAACTGATTCAGAGAATGCAAGCGAAGCTTCTGATAAGGAGTGGAAAAATGCTAAGAAAAAGGCAGACAAGGTTCTTGCTGAATATAACAAGAGTAAGAAAACTGCTGCTGCTTTCGGAAAGCTTGCTGAGGAATATTCAAAGGATAGTAATGCAAGCGACGGCGGAATCTATGAAAATATCACTCCTAACCAGATGGTTCCGACATTTAATGCATGGTGCTTCGATTCAAGCCGTAAAGCAGGCGATGTAAGTATTGTTAAGACTGAATATGGTTATCATATTATCTACTTCGAAAAGACAAATGATTTAACTGTTTGGGAATATACAGCTCAGCAGTCACTCGCAAGTGAAGATACTTCAAAAGCAATTGAAAAGCTCGAAAAAGGTTATTCAATCAAACAGACATGGCTCGGTTCACGCTACTTTGAAACCGATACAGATATTGATTCATAATTAATCATTTTATAATATGGCTATATATCCTAAAAACAAAGAGAATGAACAGCTGAAAAAAGAAAACGCAAGACTTAAGGCAGCTTTGAATGAAGCTGAGTTTGAGAATCAGCGGCTTGAGATAATTAATGCAAATCTTGAAAGACAGCTAGCGGAATCAAATCGCGAACTCGGCGAAAATATAGAGATTCTTCAAAGTCTTAAAGGCGAAATCGAAAATCTGGTCAGCAATCTCAGAAATATGGGAAATAATTAGTTATAACAACCTCCGATTTAGCATATGCTTTATCGGAGGTTTTGTTATATGCAGGATAATTTTGAAAAGAAAAAGCATACCCTGAGCGCAGTGAATAGGGAAGAAGTTGACTTAACCGGAATTAACGATGTTTCTTCCTTTAACGAAGAAGAAATAAATGCGGCTTGCGATTTGGGTAATGTTCTGATAAAGGGAAGTCACCTCTTAGTTGAAACCCTGGACCTTGATAACGGAATACTGAAGGTAAGCGGAAGAATAACGGCAATAGTATATAGCGATAAATCGGATGCAAAAAAACTTTTCGGGAAGTTGTTTTCATAGAAAAGGGATTTGTTGCTTTTTTTATTCTCGGATTAATTCTCGGAATAATATACGATGTGTTTTATGTTTTTGAAAAAATAATAAAAAATCGAATTTTTGTATTTTTTGCCGATATACTATTTATGGTGGTCAGCGCTTTTTTGTTTTTTAGCTTTTTGATTGGTTTCAGCAGTGGAGAAATCAGAGTGATTTATGTTGCCTTTTGCCTGTCGTCATTCCTTTTATATTTGGCTTTATTCCATAAAATCGCCAAGTTTTCAACTATACGTTTAATAAATGTTAAAAAGAAGCTTCTCAAAGCGAAAAAAGCACAAAAAAATAATGAAAAACTTTAAAAAAACTATTGCAATTTACCTATATAATGTATTATAATAAATATACTAAGCGTATATGATGTGTAGGGGCGATAGGAATGAATAAAAATATTTCAAAATTCATTAAAAGTAAATCGTTTATTAAGCTCGTTATAGCAATCTTCTTCATCGGGCTTGTTTCATATTGCTCATATACTCTTGTTTCAAATTATTCGGATATCAGCCGTCTTAAAGCCCAGGCTGTTGAACTTGATGCTCAGTATGAAAATCAGATAAAAGAAAACGAAAAGATTAAAGCTATTCTTAATTCCGATAATAAAGAGGAATATATTGAGCAAAAAGCAAGAGAAAAGGGCTATGTTAAAGACGGCGAAATCGTTTTTTACGATATTTCATAAATAATATAATGTAGGGGAGGGCTTCCACGCCCTCCCGTTATTAATATGTAAGGATAAAACTATGAAAATGTTAATGTGTGCTCCCTGCCTTCTTGGCGTTGAAGGTTTGGTGAGTGATGAGCTTAAAATGATGGGCGCTGAGAATGTTTCAAGCGAAAATGCAAGGGTGTTTTTTGAAGGTGATAAAACAATTCTTGCAAGAGCAAATATTTGGTCACGTTTTTCAGAGAGAATTTTAATTGTTCTCGACAGATTTAACGCCGTAACCTTTGAAGAGCTTTTTCAGGGAGTTAAAAATCTTCCCTGGTCTGAGTTCATCGGGAGCAGCGATACTTTTCCCGTTAAAGGTTTTTCGATAAATTCAACCCTTCATTCAATTCCTGACTGTCAGAGTATTATAAAAAAAGCGATAGTTGAATCGCTAAAAGAGGATTATAATATCTCGTGGTTTGAGGAAACGGGTCCTGTTCACCAGGTTCAGTTTTCAATTATGAAGGATGAAGTTTGTATTATGCTCGATACAAGCGGCGCAAGCCTTCATAAAAGGGGATACCGTCCTAAAGGAAATGACGCCCCGATAAGAGAAACTCTCGCTGCTGCTATGTGTTCTCTTTCAAAATTAAGACATTATCATACTTTGTATGACCCCTGCTGCGGAAGCGGAACAATCCTGATTGAAGGGGCAATGCTCGCTAATAATATCGCGCCCGGTATCAACCGTAATTTTGATATCGACAGATGGGGCTTTATCAGTGAAAGCATCTGGATGAGCGAACGTGAAAGATGCCACGACTTAATTAAAAAAGATACTGATTTTCGTGCTTTTGGCAGCGATATTGATGAGAATTCGATTGAACTTGCGTTAACTAATGCTAAAAATGCAAAGGTTGATAAATTCCTGAAACTTGATAAACTCGATGTTAAAAATTTTGTTCCATCCAGCGAAAAAGGAACGCTCGTAACAAATCCACCCTACGGCGAAAGAATGCTTGATTACAAAGAAGCGAAGCGCATCTATCATATTATGGGTGAAAAGTTCGTTTCAAAATACGGATGGTCATATGGAATTATTTCTCCCGATGAAGAATTTGAAAAAGCCTTCGGCAGAAAAGCAGATAAGCGCCGTAAGCTCTATAACGGAACAATAAAATGCCAATATTATATGTATTTTAAATAACAATCAAAACTTGTTTTGATTATATCGCTTTAAATGAAGTTTAAAATATCGCTGTTTTAAAAAACAATATCGCATTTTGGCAAGCAACATCGTTTTAAAAAATTTTGCGTATAAGGAGTCAAAGCCTTATACGCTTATTTTATTTGTTGACTTATTCAAATAATAATGATAAAATATTTTTGCGACATAAATCTGAATATTTTTGGAAAAATCATGCACGCTATTTTTATCTTCTGATAAAAATGCATGCTCAATTTGGCGTGTTGATTTTTAACCGTTCAGATTTGTGTCGCAGCAGTGAACTATGCGTTTTTTGCGCAGCTCAATGCTGCGCTTTTTTATATCAAAGGAGGAATAATAATGAAAAGATTAATAAGCGTGATTTTATCATTAGTCGTTTTGCTAAGTGTTACAACGGGAATGACTATTACCTCATCGGCAGCGGATTATATATTTCCTGTTTTAGGAAGTTATAGTATTTCTTCGCCTTACGGTAGTAGAAATAGCGGATATCATTACGGAATTGATGTTGCAACAAGTGGACAAGCTAACATAGTTGTAGCGACCGCATCTGGTACTGTTGTAAGTGTTGCAAATAGCTGTCCTCATGTTTCGTGCGGTTATCAATGTGAACATTATTCAACTTATGGGAATATGGTAGCTATAAGACATAACGATGGTAAATGCTCATATTATGGTCATTTGAAAAAAGATAGTATAAAGGTTTCAGTTGGGGATAATGTTATTGCAGGTCAGCAAATTGCAAATGTTGGATCATCAGGTTACAGTACCGGCTATCATTTGCATTTTGAAATCAGAACGTCATATGGAGCGACTCGCTCTACTTCAACTTGTTTGAATGTTAATCCAAGTTCTTTAGCATATACATATATTGATTCACCTGTTTCTGTTAATAATACAGAGACTTATGTTAATGTTATTGATAATTATGCAAATATTAGTTGGTACGCCTATCCAGGCGCAACAGTATATAATGTAAGAATTAAGAAAATAGTTAACGGCGCTGAAACATCTGATGATTATAGCATTTGGAATGTCTCCACGCCATATACCGGCAAAGAATTTGAAAATGGCTATTATAAAGTCTATGTTGACGCTGTATGCAGCAGCGGCACTGTAAAGTATTCTGAAACATATTTTACAATTAATTCAAGCAATAGTATTAATCCAACAAATGTGTCTGTAACAAACAGCACGGCAAAGTTTAGCTGGGCTGCTTATAGTGGTGCGTCTGTTTATAACGTCAGAATTAAACGTATTGTAGACGGTGCTGAAACAAGCGAAGACTATAGTGCATGGAGTATTAAGTCAACATCAACTTCGGTAGAATTACCCGACGGAACTTATAGAGCATATGTTGATGCAGTTTGCAGTAATTCTACATATAAATACAAGAATGCAAGTTTTACAATTAAATCAGCAACCAGAAAAACAAATATTCTTAATCAAGGCAGAAAAATTACTTTCTCTTGGAAAGAATATCCCACCGCAACACTCTATAATGTCAGAATCAAAAAGATAGAAAACGGTAAAGAAACAGATGATGATTACAGCATTTGGAATGTTGAAACAACGAGTGCAACAAAAACATTTGAGCCGGGTGAATATAAAGCGTATGTTGATGCTATATATAAAGGCGGTATATATAAATATGAGGAAGCCAATTTCTCAATATCTGAAACCTGTTCTCACTTGTATTTAAGCAAAGTCACAAAAGAAGCCACCTGTACATCAACGGGAATAAAAACCTTTACATGTTCATTGTGTGGTGATTCATATACTGAAACAATTCCTAAAATTGCGCATACTCCTGTTAAAGATTCAGCGGTTGCTGCTACTTGTACAAAATCCGGCAAGACTGAGGGAAACCATTGCTCTGTTTGCGGAACAGTAATAACAGCACAAACAACAATTCCTGCATTGGGACATAGCTTTGACAGCAATTCAAAGTATTGTAAAAATGGGTGCGGAACAGTTAATCCTAATTATAAAGAAGAGCCTGAAACATGTGACCATAATGTATATGAAACATACGAAGTTAGAACAAAGAAGGCTGGAATTGGATATAACGGTAAGTATGAAATCCGCTGTTCAAATTGTAATAAAACTCTGGATGTTAAAGAGTTTCTTGGAATAGAACGAATAGAATTATCAACAACAACTTATACTTATAACGGCAACGTCAAGAAACCTAAAGCATATGGTGTTTATTATGATGAAAATAGATTTGAATTATCAGATGGCTATGCTGATATCAAATATGACAGTGGAAGAAAGAATGTAGGAGAATATAAAGTAAATGTAAAACTTAAAGGTGCTTTTGAAGGATCAAAAACTCTACGCTTTACAATCAATCCTAAAGGAACAAGCATTTCAACGGTTTCATCTAAGTCAAAAGGTTTCGCAGTTAAATGGAATAAACAGACCACCCAAACAACTGGCTATCAGATTCAGTATGCAACAAACAGCAGTTTCACAAGCAATAAAAAGACTGTTACCGTTTCTTCAAACAAAACAACGTCAAAAACAATCAAGAAGCTTAAAGGGAAGAAGAAATACTATGTTCGCATAAGAACCTATAAAACAGTTAACGGCAAAAAGTATTATTCCTCCTGGAGCAAAGCTAGAACTGTTACTACTAAGAAATAGTTAAATAAAGTATCGGGCGTGTCGGGAGACACGCCCCTACTGTTTTTTTAGTTGCGAATTCGTAGGGAAGGGCTTCCGCGGTCTCTTAAAGTAAAAATGCTGTCTGCAAGACCCGACGTTAATCTCTATTATCCCTTATCTATTATCCGTTATCTAAAAAATGATAAGAGATAAAACATAATAGATAATAGAGAATAGTTTTTCTTACTCCTTGCGCTTTTAATTTTTAATTGTTGAACGCAATTTGACAAAATAATCCTCCCTTGCAGATTATAATAAATCTGCAAGGGGGGATTTTTATTGTTATTTACGCAGATATTTTGTTTATAATAAATTTTTTCATAACATTTTTGCTTCTTCAAATTTCATCGAAAATTGCAAAGAGGGGAGCAAAAACACTGCGCCTGGTTGCAGGAGCAACTCTTGGCGGTGCGTATTCACTGATAATTCTTATTGATGATATACCAATCTACATATTTCTCTCATCAAAGATATTGTGCGCAGTTTTATTAATTCTTATTACATTCGGTTTTATGAGAATCAAGAGCTTTATTTCAGTTCTTATGATTTTTTTGTTTTCGAATTTTGTATTTTTGGGAGTAATAACGGGTATTCAGATGCTTTTTAAAAGCAACAGAATATGCACAAATAACGGCGAAATCTATATTGATATCAACGCAAAAGAACTGATTCTTAGCGCTTTGTTTGCATATCTTGCTGCATGTATTATCATAAGGCTTTATAATAAAAAGCTTGGAGCAGGCGAGATATACAGCATAATTATTGAAAACAATTCAAAAGAGGTTTCTCTTTTTGCGCTGAGTGATACAGGGAATAAACTCAGAGAGCCGTTTTCCGATTATCCTGTTATTATTGTTAAAAAGGATAGTTGTAAGGAGCTTTTTGATGAGAACAGCGCAAGACTTATTCCGTCATCAACAATTAATTCATCATCTTATTTAACTGCATACAAGCCGCAGTGCGTTAAAGTTAAAACATCAAGGGGGTATGAGAAAATAGAAAATGTTTATGTTGCACTTAGTGAAGAGATGAACGCTGAAAGCTTTTCTGCGATAATCAACCCCGAAATTATTTCTGTATAGGTGATTTTAATGAGTATTTTAAATAAAGTATTTAATTTTATAGTCAGAGTAATAGCATATGAGGAGTATTGCTGTTATATAAACGGACCCGAAACTCTTCCTCCACCGCTCAGTAAAGAGGAGGAAAACAGAATAATTAATCAAATAAGAAACGGCAATAATGAAAACAGGGATTTGCTTGTTACTCATAATCTGAGACTTGTTGTATATATAGCAAAGAAATATGAATCAAAAACCGCAGGAGCAGAGGACCTTGTTTCAATAGGAACAATCGGCTTGATGAAGGCGGTTAAAACATATAATCCCGATAAAAATATAAAGCTTGCAACATATGCATCAAGGTGTATAGAAAATGAAATTCTTATGTACTTAAGAAAGGCGTCAAATTCAAAAACAGAAATGTCATTTGATGAGCCGTTATCTGTTGACTGGGACGGCAATGAGCTGACTTTAAGAGATGTTCTCGGATCGGAGCCGGATGAAATCAGTCAGGGAATAGAGTATGAGGATGAAAAAAGGCTACTAAGATATATTGTTTCAAATCTTTCGCAAAAAGAAAAGCATATTATGCAGCAGCGCTTCGGACTTGGGGGAGTAAAAGTTCAGACACAAAAGGAGCTTGCCGATAATATGGGTATTTCTCAGTCATACATATCAAGACTTGAAAAACGAATACTCTCAAAAATAAAGGATGAAATGCAAAATCATATGGCAATAAAATAGCCCCGAGTTCCGAGTGCCGAGCTCCGAGTAAAAATCGCACAGGAAATAATCCTGTGCGATTTTCAAATCAGTCAGCATAGTTTTTGTTTCTGAATAAAAGACTGATGCACCAGATTGCTGCAAGAGCAACAAGTGTGTAAATAATTCTTGCGAGAACTCCGTCCTGACCTCCGCCTATCCAGGCAACTAAGTCAAACTGAAATATTCCGATGAGTCCCCAGTTGAGTCCGCCTATTATTGTTAAAATAAGCGCAATTCTATCAAGTATTCTCATAAAAAATCACCCCTTATAGTTTAGTTTTGACTATAAAGGGTGTTTTTATACTATTAAATATTTGTTACCAGAAATTCTATGTTACCGCTGATTTTATATTTGCCGAAGTTTGCAGGAATAAAGAAGGAATCGCCTTTCTTTGCATTTTCGTTTTCTATTTTACCGTTTCCGTCGATAACAAGAATATGATTGAAGCTTGTTTCATCGGTTTTAAGAGTTATTTCGCCGTTAACAAGATATCTATTAACGGTGAATAAGTCGCATTTTGTTAAAAGCTGGGATATTCCGCCGCTTATTTTTATTTCATTTCCCTGAGGCTTAATATCATATTTTGGCGGCTCGGTTTTAGAAACGTCAATAGCCTTCTGAATGTGAAGCTCTCTCGGCTTTCCGTCTTTGCCAACTCTTCCATAGTCATAAACTCTGTAAGTGCAGTTTGAATTCTGCTGAATTTCTGCAATAAGAGCGCCTTTTCCGATTGCGTGAACTGTTCCCGCTTCAATGAAGAACAAATCGCCTTTATTAACCTTAACTCTGTTTAGTTTATCAAGCAGAGTATTGTTTTCAATAGCCTCTTTAAATTCCTGAGATGTTATTTTTTCTTTAAAGCCGTAAATGAGTTCAGCATCGTTAACTGCATCAAGAACATACCATATTTCGGTTTTTCCGAATTCATTTTCAACTCTTCTTGCGTATTCATCATCGGGATGAACCTGAACAGAAAGATTATCAAATGCATCAATGAGTTTAATAAGAACAGGAAAATACGGGAATTTGAGGCAGTTTTTTCCTGCGATTTTTTCAAGACCTTCGCTGTCAAAAACCTCCTGAAGTGTTTTGCCTTTAAATTCACCCGAAGAAATGGTGTTCATTCCGTCTTTATGACAAGCGAGCATCCAGCCCTCAGCGGTCTTATCTAAACCTGTTTCAAAGCCATAGTCGCTGCTGAGCCTGTTTCCGCCCCAGATATAATCTTTAAAAACGGGATTTAATTTTAGTATTTCCATAATTAATCCTCACAATTATTTTATTTGAATAATAATATCAAATTTTTACTTCACATTCAAGCAGTTTTGATGTAAAATATAAAAGATTGAAATCACATTAGTGTATTAACGGTGAAATTATGGCAATTCTTGATGTTCAGAATTTAACACTCTCTTTCGGAGAAAAAACGCTTTTTGAGGGCGTTTCCTTTGATATAAAAGAGAAGGAAAAGGTTGGCTTAATCGGATGTAACGGAGCCGGCAAAACTTCTCTTTTCAAAATTATAACAGGTGAATATGAGGCAACAGACGGAAACTGCTTTATTTCAAGAAATGCTAAAATTGGATATATGGAGCAGCATACCTGTTCCGAAAACAAAACCGTATATAATGAACTCATTTCAGTATTTGATGATTTAATTAAAATTGAAAATGAGCTTGAAGAAATTTCCTATAACCTGACAAACGGTATCGGCAACCAGGAAAAGAATATCGAACGCCAGGACTACTTAACAAATGTTTTTTCTCGTGACGGCGGACTGACTTATAAGAGCCTGACCCGTTCATCGCTTATAGGACTCGGCTTTGATGAAAAGGATTTTGATATGCCGACCTCTTCTCTTTCGGGCGGGCAGAAATCAAAACTCATTCTTGCAAAGCTCCTTTTATCAAAAGCGGATTTTCTTCTTCTTGACGAGCCGACAAACCATCTTGATTTAAACGCTCTTGAATGGCTTGAGGGCTTTTTAAAGGACTTTTCGGGCGCACTCTTAATTGTTTCCCACGACAGATATTTT
The DNA here is from genome assembly GCA_017445905.1 of Eubacterium sp. Taxonomy (GTDB): domain Bacteria; phylum Bacillota; class Clostridia; order Oscillospirales; family Acutalibacteraceae; genus Eubacterium_R. The sequence goes on along the minus strand of JAFSRX010000009.1, from coordinate 96,127 downwards.
CTCGATAGAATAACAAATAAAACCATTGAAATTGAAAACGGAAAATGCCGTTCATATATGGGCAATTATTCTGTTTTTCTAAAGAAAAAGGAAGCAGAGCAGAAAGCTATTGAGGATAAATACGAAAACGATATGAAGGAAATCGAGCGTATTGAGGGAATTATTACTCAGCAAAGACAGTGGAACAGAGAAAAGAGCATAAAAAAAGCTGAAAGCGAAGAAAAAAGACTTGAAAAACTGAAAGCTCAGTTAGTTGTTCCCGATTCAAAAGTTGAAAGAATACGTTTTGATTTCACTCCGAAATTCATCAGCGGTGAAGAGGTTTTAAATGTAAGCGAACTTAAAAAGAGCTTCGGCACAAAGAAGATATTTGAAAATGCTTCATTTAACATAAGAAGAAATGAAAGAGTTTTTCTTCTCGGTGAAAACGGCTGCGGAAAAACAACACTTCTCAAAATTCTTATGAAGGATTACAGTGCCGACGGCGGATACTTTAAGTTCGGAGCAAATGTTTTTACAGGTTATTTTGACCAGGTTCAGGCAAAGCTCGATTTATCAAAAACAGTTATTGAAGAAATTTGGTCGTCATTTCCTTCTATGAGTGAAACCTCTGTTCGCTCAGCGCTTGCAGCATTTCTTTTCAAAGGCGAGGATGTTTTCAAAAATCTTTCAGAGTGTTCGGGCGGAGAAAGGGCGAGAGTTGCGCTTCTTAAACTGATGCTTGGTAAGTTCAATTTTCTTCTCCTCGACGAGCCTACTAATCACCTTGACGCTTTTTCAAGAGAAGAACTTGAAAACACTCTTATTGATTACAGCGGAACAATGCTTATCGTATCCCACGACAGATATTTTATAAATAAGCTTGCAACCCGAATTCTTGAACTCAAAAAAGACGGCGTTTGCGAGTATCTCGGTAATTATGATGAATATATTGAAAAGAAAAACAGTATTTCAATAAATAATACTTCTTCTGAAAAGTCACCAAAGGAAAAGAAACCAAATGAATATCAGCTCAAAAAAGAACGTCAGTCAGCTTTGAGAAAAGCAAAAACAAGGCTGAAAAAATGTGAACAGGAAATTGAAGAGGCTGAAACTGAAACCGCTCTTATTGAAGAAAAAATGCAAAACGCAAATTACGAAGAATTAATGGAGCTGACAAAAGCGCTTGATGAAAAAACAAAGCTGAAAGAAAGTCTTTATGAAGAGTGGGAAAATCTCAGCGAAGAATTGACAGAACTTGATGTATAAATTATAATATTAAATTATGGATAATAAAAAGGTTATAATTATCGGTGCGGGCGCATCGGGATTAATGGCTGCTGCAAGAAGTGGCAAAAGAGGACTCGATGTAACAGTGATTGAAAAAAACGCACGTCCTGCCAGAAAGGTTATGATAACGGGCAAGGGCAGATGCAATGTAACAAATGCCTGCTTTGATATTAATGAATTAATTTCAAATGTTCCGAAAAATCCGAGATTTATGTTCTCTGCGTTTTCAGTGTTTATGCCGTATGACACAATAGCGCTTTTTGAAGAACTCGGAGTTGAAACAAAAATCGAAAGGGGAAACAGAGTTTTTCCTGTTTCGGATAAGGCAGTTGATATTGTTGATGCGCTTGTTAGATATGCTGAAAAAAGCGGAGCAAGAATAATAAACAATACTGTTAAATCAATTGTTATTGAGGATAACAGAGTTAAAGCAGTTATGCTTGATGAGGGAAAAAGTCTTGAATGCGATGCTCTTGCAATTTGCACAGGCGGAAAAAGCTATCCCCAGACAGGCTCAACCGGTGACGGATATGAATTTGCAAAAATGGCGGGTCATAATGTAACTCCGCTCAGACCTTCGCTTGTTCCACTTGTTTGCTCAAATAATTTTATTCCTTCATTGCAGGGGTTGTCGCTTAAAAATATCAGTATTAAATTGTTTGATGGCGATAAAACAATATATAGTGATTTCGGTGAAATGCTTTTTACTCATTTCGGAGTAAGCGGACCCGTTATTCTTTCTGCCTCAGCTCATATGAGTAATCCGAAAGAAAAGAAATATAAACTTGTTATTGACTTGAAACCTGCACTTGATGAAAAAACTCTCGATAAACGCATTCAGCGGGATTTTGAAGAAAATAAAAACAAGGATTTTATCAATTCACTTTCAAAGCTTCTTCCTAATAAGATTATTCCGACTGTGGTAAAACTCAGCAAAATTGAGCCATCAGTTAAATGTAATCAGATAACCAGGGAAAAAAGAAGAAACCTTGTTAATCTTTTAAAGAATTTTTCTGTTGATATAACTGATTTCAGACCGATTGATGAGGCAGTTATAACCTCGGGTGGAGTTGACGTTAAGGAAATTGACCCGAAAACAATGAAATCAAAGATTATTGATAATCTTTATTTTGCAGGAGAAATAATTGATGTTGATGCCTATACGGGCGGATTCAATCTGCAGATAGCGTTTTCAACGGGATATGTCTGCGGGGAAAACATATAAAAATTAGGAATTAGGAATTAGGAATTATGAATTTTGGGTCTTGCAGACAGCTATTCTATTATTGATTGAGCGAAGCGAGAAACATTAACTCCTCATTTCTCTTCCCTCACTCCTAACTGAAATAAGGAGAAAACAAAATGATTAATGTTGCAATCGATGGACCTGCAGGCGCAGGAAAAAGCACAGTTGCTAAAGCTGCAGCAAAGGAGCTGGGATATATCTATGTTGATACAGGCGCGCTTTACAGAACTGTTGCGCTCGGCGCTCAGAGAAAAGGATTTTTAGGCGATACCGATAAAATCATAGATATGCTCAGTGATATAAATGTTGAGCTTAAATATATAGACGGCGTTCAGGCTGTTTTTCTCAATGGCGAGGACGTTTCTTCATTAATAAGAACACCCGAAATCTCAATGGGAGCAAGCGCTGTTTCAGCAATACCAAAGGTTCGTGAATTCCTCCTTGATTTGCAGAGAGATATTGCAAAAAAGAATAACGTTATTATGGACGGAAGGGATATTGCAACGGTTGTTCTTCCGGATGCAAAGGTTAAAATCTTTCTTTTTGCCTCACCTGAGTGCAGAGCAAAAAGAAGATATGATGAACTGATTGAAAAAGGCGAGAGCGTTATGTTTGAAGATGTTCTTGCAGATGTTAATCAGCGTGATTATCAGGATTCACACAGAGAGATTGCTCCCCTTAAACCGAGTGAGGAATCAATAATGCTTGATACTTCAGAACTTAACCTTGAAGAGTCAATTCAGGCAGTTATAAATATCGTTAAGGAGAATATATAATGAAAGAATTTGATTATTCCGAGGTGAAGCATTATAAGCTTTACGGCTTTATTAAAACTGTTTTTAAGCCGATTATTCAGCCGCTTTATAAAATGAAATTCAAAGGCGTTGAAAACATACCTCAGGGTAACGAGAAATTCATCGTTGCAGTTAACCATACCTGCGCCTTTGACCCTGTTTTTGCGGCAGCGCCCAAAGAAATGCCCGCTCTTCACTTTATGGCAAAGGCAGAGCTTTTCAAAAATCCTTTTGCAGCATGGTTTATAACCCATATGTACGGTTTTCCTGTTAAAAGAGGTCAGGGCGATAACTCGGCAATTACATACGGCGAAAAGATTATTGAAGAGGGCCACGTTATGGCAATTTGCCCCGAGGGAAGAAGAATCAAGGATAAAAACGGTGTTCCTCAGAAGGCAAAATCAGGCGTTGCAGTTATTGCAAAAGCAACAAATTCAGGCGTTCTTCCCGTTGCAATTTGTGCTAATGAAAAAATTAAAATCGGAACAAAGGTAACTGTTTCATACGGAAAGCTGATAACTCCCGAAGAAATGGGCTTTGATAAAGAGGATTTCGGTCCCCACGATATTAAGGCGGCAGCAAATCTTGTTATGGACAGAATAACTGAGCTCTGGAGGGCTGAAGTTGAAAGAGATTAAACTTGCGAAAACAGCGGGATTTTGTTTCGGAGTTAACAGAGCAGTTGAACTCGTTTATGAAATGGTTGAAAAGGGCGAGAAGGTTTGTACTCTCGGACCGATAATTCATAACGCTCAGCTTGTAGATGATTTAAAGAGCAGGGGAGTCCTGATTGCTGAGTCGCCTTCCGATTGCAAAGAAGGATATAAGTTAGTTATCAGAACTCACGGCGTTGAAAAACAGATTATTGAAGAACTTGAAAACAGCGACGTTGATTTTGTTAACGCAACCTGTCCGTTTGTTACAAAAATCCATAATATAGTTAAAAAGCAAAACGAAAATGTTACTGTTCTTATTGCAGGGGATGAAAAACACCCTGAGGTTTTGGGTATTGCATCTTACTGTAAGGGCAAATATTTTGTTTTTAAAAATGAAACAGAATTACTAAAAATTATACAAAACAACGATTATGTAAATAATCTAGAGTGCATTTGTGTTTGTCAGACAACTTTTTCCAAAAAAGAATGGGAAAAATGCGAGAAAATTATTAAAAAGGTATGTACAAACTGTCAAATTTTTGATACAATATGCAATGCAACGTCTGAAAGACAATATGAGGCAGCTGAAATCTCAAAACAATCAGATGCTATGATTGTCATTGGAGGGCGTCATTCATCAAACACATGTAAGCTTCATGAAGTATGTTCAGAGAACTGCGTGTCGTTCCTGATTGAAACGGCTGATGAGCTCAAAGATATTAATCTTGAAGATTACGATGTTGTAGGTGTTACTGCCGGGGCTTCGACACCCTCGGTAATTATCAAGGAGGTACTCAAATCCATGTCCGAAGAAATTAAAGAAAAGGAAGTTGAAACAACTTCAGCCGTAACTGAAGAAGTTGTGGAGACAGCAGAAATCGCTGAAACGGCTGAAAAAAAGCCTGCTGTCGAAGCATCTGCTGATGGTGAGGCATCCTTTGAAGAATTACTCAATGAGTCTTTTAAGGAAAGCGACAACTCAAAAGTAGTAAAGGGAACTGTTGTTGGAATTACTCCAACAGAGGTTTACGTTGATGTTCCCGGAAGAAAGCAGACCGGCGTAGTTGCTCTCGATGATTTAAGCGCTGAGTCTGTAGCAAAATGTGAAGATGTTGTTGCAATTGGTGATGTAATCGACCTGGTTATTATGAAAACCGACGATCAGGACGGAGTTCTTAAGCTTTCAAAGCGTCTTTTCGATGCAACAAAAGGTTGGGAAGATATTGTTGCTGCTAAAGAGGCTGATGAAGTTCTCGAAGGAACTGTTACCCAGATTGTCCGCGGCGGAATTCTTGTTACAACAAAAGGAACAAGAGTATTTGTTCCGGCACCACTTACCGGTCTCCCGAGAAATCAGGAGCTCGATGTACTTATGGGCTGCACTGTTCAGTTCAAGATTATTGATGTTGACCCATCAAGAAGAAGAGCGCGTGCATCAATCAAGGTTGTTGCTGATGCAAAGAGAAAAGAAGAGCAGGATGCTGCTTGGGCTAAGCTCGAAGAAGGCATGAAGCTCGAAGGAACAGTTAAATCATTAACTTCATACGGCGCATTTGTTGACCTTGGCGGAATCGACGGAATGATACATATTTCCGAGCTTTCATGGTCAAGAATCAAGCATCCCAGCGAGGTTGTTAAGGTTGGCGACGTTGTTGAAGTAACAATTAAGAAGCTTGACGAGGAAACAAGAAAGATTTCACTCGGCTTCAGAAAGATTGAAGACAATCCGTGGGAAATCCTCAAGAGAGATTATCCCATTGGTTCTGTTGTTGATGCTAAAATTGTTAGCTTTGCAACATTCGGTGCATTCGCTAATATCCTTCCGACAGTTGACGGTCTTATCCATATAAGCCAGATAGCCTGGGAGAGAATTAAGACTCCTCAGGATGTTCTTAAGGTTGGCGAAGTAGTTAAGGCTAAAATAATTGATATCGACTTTGAGAAGAAGAGAGTTTCTCTTTCAATCAAAGAGCTTCTTGAAAAGCCCGAGGAAAACGAAGTTATTCCTGAGCTTGCAGTTGAAGAAGGGGCTCCTGTTGAAGAAGTTCCGGCAGTTGAGGAAGTACCTACAGTTGAAGAAGCTCCTGCGGAGGAAGTTGCTCCTGTTGAAGAAGTTGCCGAAGCACCTGCTGAAGAAACAACTGAAGAATAATATAACAAATAAAGCCGTGGATATAGCATCCACGGTTTTTGCTTTTAGAATATTTTTTGCACAACTTCTTTTCCTTCATTGGCAAGCTCAATAGTGTTTAAAACCTTTGTGAAGTCGCATACCATTGATTTTGGCTTGTTTATGCAGTCATCCATTCCAATAGGAACAAAATAATAATTCTTATAATTCATCAGCGTTCCGATATTTTTTGCCGCTGCGCCGAGAGCATCATTTGTTGAAACGCCGATAACAACGGGGCGTGAATTTCTTATATGCGATTTAACAGCCATAGTAACAGATGTGTCGGTTATTCCGTTTGAAAGCTTTGCAAGGGTATTTCCAGTGCAGGGAACAACACAAAGAACATCAAACATTTTTTTCGGACCTATTGGCTCGGCCTGTTTAATGGTGTGGATTATGCTGTTTCCGGTTATGCTGATAAGCTCGTTTTGAATATCTTTTGCATCGCCGAAACGGGTATCTGTTGAAAAGGCGTTTTCACTCATTATCGGCGTAACCTCATGACCTGCTTTAACAAGCTCTTTAACTGTTTCAATGCTCTTTGAGAAAGTACAGAAGGAGCCTGTTAAACAGTATCCGATTTTCATAAGCCTTCCTCCTTTATCAGATTATCTATTGTATGTGCAACTATTTCTCCTGCAGATTGGGGCGAATATTTTCCGGGTAGTCCTCCTGCAGTAATAAGATTTATTTTGTAATAATCAGCAAAGTGCTTATCAACTCCGCCGGGGAATGAGGCGAGTTCTATTAAAAGCGCTTCTTTTTTTATCGTTTTAAGTTCTTTTTTATTAAAAACAGGGTGTGGAACAGTATTAAAAATAAAATCGTATTCTCTGCAATTCAACTCATCAAAGCTTATTGTTTTTGCCCCTGTTGACTCGGCATGTGCTCTTTGCTGAGGATTTCTTAAGCATATCGTTATATCATTTGTAAACGCTTCAAGATATCTTTTTAGCGCCTTTGAGATTCTTCCGTATCCGCAAATTAAAACAGGGGAGTTTATTAAACTGAAATCACTGTTATTAATTGCAACTGAAATTGCTGCTTCTGCCGTTAAATAAGCATTTTTTATAGCAAAAATTTCATTCTTTGTATAGTCAATAACGCCTTTCTTACTAACATTTCCTGCAAAAACAGGAATGATGTAGTTAAGGTATTCTTTTTCAGGATTAACTCCTAAAACAATAAAATCAGCATTATCTGAATTATTAATAGAAATATAACCAAGCTTTTCAAGCTCTTTTTTTGCATATTCAATCCTTTTATCCGAGGTATCGGGCATATAAAACTTTTTAATATGAATCACCCTCCAAACCATTTTATGATAAAAATGAGAATTTGTGTTTATTTATAATTGACATATGTATTAAAATATGATATTATCTTTTAGTGATTTAGTACGCTAAATTATTAAAACGAGAAAACGGAGGAAAATTATGTTTAACAAAGCAAAAAAAATAAGTTCATACCTCATTTTGTCAGTGATGCTTGTTATTTTTGGATTAACAGCACTACCTGTATTTGCAGATGAGGCTGCTCCCGAAGTTACATCGGGTTCAGGCGTTGTAACAGTTGATGTTGACGGAGAAGCTGTTGAATATGACCTTGCAACGGATGAGGGCGCCGCAGAATATGTTGACGGCTACGCAGATAATGTAACAAGCGATTCAAACTTTGAAACAAATATCAAAACCGCACTTGCAAAGGTTCGTGAGTCTATTTCAAAATATGCTACCTTCTGGGCACTTGTTCCGCCGATTATTGCAATTCTTCTTGCACTTATAACAAAAGAGGTTTATTCATCCCTCTTCCTTGGTATTCTTGCAGGCGGTATTATCTATTCAGGAGGCAACTTTGAAAAAACGGTTATTCATGTTTTCAAAGACGGATTTATTGATACAATAACCGATTCATGGAATATCGGTATTATTATATTCCTTGTTCTTCTCGGCGCACTTGTTGCGATGATGAATAAAACGGGAGGTTCAGCTGCATTCGGTGAATGGACCTCAAAGCATATCAAAACAAGAATAGGCGCTCAGCTTGCGACTATTGCTCTTGGCGTTCTTATCTTTGTTGATGACTATTTCAACTGCTTAACAGTTGGCTCTGTTATGCGCCCTGTTACCGATAAGAAGAATATTTCAAGAGAAAAGCTCTCTTATCTTATAGACGCAACAGCTGCTCCTGTTTGTATCATTGCTCCTATTTCATCATGGGCAGCAGCAGTAGCAGGTTTCGCAAAGGGAGCAGGTGCAGAAAGCGGAATGAGTCTCTTCATCTCTGCAATTCCTTATAATTTCTACGCTCTTTTAACAATCGTTATGATGGTAACTATTTCTCTTGCTAAGTTTGACTACGGTCCGATGAAGCGTTTTGAAGCAGCAGCTCAGAAGGGCGTAGCTGTTGAAAAGCTTGAAGAGTTAACAGAAAAAGCAGAAGAAAAAGCAAATCCGAAGGGAAGAGTTTTCGACCTTATTATTCCTGTTCTCTTCCTTATCATATCCTGTATTATTGGCTTGATTTATACTGGCGGTTTCTTTACAAACGGTGAAGATTACTATCATGATTTCGTCGGTGCATTCTCAGCCAGCGATGCCTCTGTAGGACTTGTATATGGTTCATTTATAACTGTTATTTTTGCAATTATCTATTTCGTTTGCAGAAGAGTTATTTCGTTTAAAGACTGCATGGGCGCAATTCCGGAAGGCTTTAATGCAATGACTCCTGCTATTCTTATTCTTTGCTGTGCATGGACATTAAAGACAATGACCGATTCTCTCGGAGCAAAGATATTCATTTCTCAGCTTATTGAAGGCTCTGCAGCAGGACTACAGATGATGCTTCCGGCAATTATCTTCCTTATTGCAGTAGGACTTTCATTCGCAACAGGAACCTCATGGGGTACATTTGGTATTCTCATTCCTATTGTTCTCAGCGTTTTCGCAGGAACAGACAGCAAGATTACAATTATCGCTGTTTCAGCTTGTATGGCTGGTGCGGTTTGCGGCGACCACTGCTCACCGATTTCGGATACAACAATTATGGCAAGCGCAGGTGCTCAGTGTAACCACGTTAACCACGTTTCAACCCAGCTTCCATATGCGCTTACAGTTGCAGGCGTTTCATTCGTAAGCTATATTCTTGCAGGTTTAATTCAGAACGCTTGGATTGTTCTTCCAATTTCAATCGTTCTTATGATTGCAACGCTCTTTATTATAAAAGCAATAACATCAAAGAAGACTGCATAAAACAAAAAACTTTCAGGGGAGGGCGTTGCCCTCCCTATTTTATATTTATAATTATCCTAATTTTCATTGATTTATATATTATATTCTGTTATAATAATATTTCGAATAATTGACGGAGGAATATATGAAAAAGGCAATTTTAAGAATAATAACCTTGCTCCTTTGCGTTTGTTTGTCAGCAAGCGTTTTTTCCTCCTGCTCAAAAAAAGATAAGCCGATTGACTTTATATATCCTTTTTCGGGTAATGTTAACAGCTATGATCCCCAGGTTGCCGCAACAAGTGACGAATATCTTATTGTTGAAAACACCTTTGAAGGACTTATCAGAATTGATGATAACGGAAAAGTAAAGCCCGGTGTTGCTGAAAGCTGGAGCATTAGCGACAACGGAAAAACCTATACCTTCAAGATTCAGAAGGGGCTCAAATGGGATATAAGAACTGATAAATATACCCAGGGTGAGAAAAAAGGTGAGTTCAGGGATAGCCGACTTCAGTTCCTCGGACGTGAGTTTAACCCCGATATCACTGCTCATGATTTTGTTTTTGCCCTTAGAAGAGCTGTTGATAGCAATACTCAGTGCCCATTGTTTTCATCCCTTTCATCAATTAAAAATGCAACTGCAATAAACAGCGGTAAAATGAAAACCTCAGCTCTTGGCGTTAAGGCTATTGATGATTATACACTCGAAATTCAACTAAACGGCAATGATAGCTCTTTTATGGAAACTCTTACAAGCGCTGCAGCAATGCCCTGTAACGAGGAATTTTTTAATGCAACAAAGGGAAAATACGGTCTTTCAACAAAATATACTTTATTTAACGGACAGTTTTATGTTTATCAGATTTTGGAAAGCTCATATCTCCTTAAGAATAATGAGTATTACAAAGGACCTTCTCCAACTAAAGCAACTGAACTGACTCTTAAAATTCCCGATGAGGATGAAAGCAAAAAGACCGTTGAAAGATTGGTGAGCGGATATTATGACGCTGCTTATATAACATCTGAACAGAGTGAACAGATTAAGGATGATTCAGGACTGACATTTATTCCTTATAACGATTCAACTCTTGCATTTGTTTTCAATACAGCGGGCGAAGTATTCCAGAGCAAAATGATGAGAAAGGCATTTTGTCTTGGATTTTCAAGGGATGAAAAAACCGAAAAAGAATATCTTGCACCTGCAATGAATCTGATTCCCTCATCAAGTAAAATCGGCTCTAAAAAAGCAACTGATCTTATAGGAACAACTGTTAAAAAACAGAATCAGACCAAAAGCAACGAGCTTTTCAAAAAAGCTATTGATATTTTAAAAATAAATGATATATCCGTAACAGTTATAACAACACCACAGCTTGAAGAAACAGCAAAACTGATGCTTCAGGGAATTCAAAGCGGTATCGGTGCTCAGACAAAGAATAAAAGCGGGGATACGATAAACTTTACCCTCAAGGTTAAATCTCTTGAAAAAAGTGAACTTTCAAGTGCTATGGCAAAAGGCGAATACGATATTGCTTTTGTTGAGTATAAGGCAACATCAAATTCTGCGCTATCATTTTTAAGAAATTCATTTTTAACAAACAGCGGTGTTAATAAAACAAAGCTGGAAAATGCACTTTTAAATGCTGAAAAAACTTCTGATATAAATAAAAAGGCTGAATATGTTAAAAAGGCGGAAGAGATTATTATTGAATCTTATTCTGTCTGTCCCGTTTTATGGCAATCGGGCTATTTTGCTCTGGCGAGGGGCGTAAAAAATGTTCAGTTCCATGTCGGAACAGGAAGGGTGAGCTTTGTTAATGCCCAGAGAGAAAAAGAATAAAACGCTTTCAGTTGTTTTCTGGATACTTACGGCGTTCGTTATGGCAATAATTTTTTTTCTTTCTTCAAGAAATGCAGATGAATCAGCCTCTCAGAGTTCGTGGCTTTTAACAATTATCAATTCGATATTCGGCGCAACGCTTACTGATTTTATTATCAGAAAAGCTGCGCATTTTTGCGAATATGTTTTGTTGTGCTTTTTATTTAACTGTTCGTTTTATTTAACTTTTAAAAAGAATAGAACTTGGCTATCTCTTGCACTTACATCGCTTTATGCTGCAACTGATGAAATCCACCAGATATTTGTTGAAGGACGCTCCTGTGAACTCAGGGACTGGGCGATTGATACAGCGGGTGCGATTGTTGGATTGACGGTGTTTGTTATTATAACTTTTATAGCAAATCAATATAAACAAAAAAAGATTGACAGAGTACACTCTGAGTAATAATATATAAAAAATAAAACCACGGAGAATAATTATGAATGTTATTACTTTTGATAATGAGGAACAAATCGGAATTGCTGCAGGCTATTATATGTGCGGACAGGTTTTGCAAAAGCCTGATTCAGTTCTCGGCCTTGCAACAGGCTCAACTCCCGTTAAAGCATATCGACATATGATTGAGCTTTATAACAAAAAGGCTGTTGATTTTTCAAAGGTTACAACCTTTAATCTTGATGAATATGTTAACCTTGATGTTAAAGACAGAAATTCATACCATACTTTTATGTATGAAAATCTTTTTAATCATATCAATATTCCCGATGAAAATATTAACTTTCTTAACGGTAATGCCGATGATTTAGAAAAGGAATGCCGTGATTATGAGAATAAAATAAAGACTGCCGGAGGTATTGATATTCAGCTTCTCGGTATTGGCTCAAACGGTCATATTGCTTTCAACGAACCTGCTCAGTCCTTTCAGAGATGGAGCCATGTTGTTGAACTCAAAGAGTCAACTATTAAGGATAACAGCAGATTTTTTGATAATATTAATGATGTTCCAACCCGAGCTGTAACAATGGGCATCGGATCAATAATGCAGGCAAAAAGAATACTTATTATTGCACTCGGTGAACATAAAGCAAAGGCAATAAAACAGTTAATTGACGGTAATGTAACTCCAAGTTGTCCCGCCTCTGTTTTGCAGTTCCACACCGATGTAACACTTATGCTTGATAAAGGAGCAGCAAGCCTTATATGAATTGAAAATTGAAAATTGAGAATGGAGAATTGAGGGCGGGTTACCCGCACCCGATTATAATAAAAATGGAAAAGATAGTTTGTTTATTTATCTGTGTTATTATTGCTTTTGCTTTTTCTTCCTGTAAAAAAGGTGAAGCAAGTGGCGTTATAACCGATTCAGGCGGCGTAACTGGTCAAACGCAAACAGGCGACGGAACAGCCGTTTCATCAGATAAAAGTAAAGAAACAAAAGAAACAACTAAAAAATCAAAGAAAAACGCTACGGTGTCAACAACAACTCCGATGCCTGAAACCAAGGCGAAAGATGCTGTAGGTATTTCAAGCAGAGAAGCGCTGGAAAAAATGTCTGATTTTTATGGCAGTGCATACCATGTTGAACAAAAAGATAAAAAGGGAAATATTCAGAATTATGAAGTTCGGGATAATCTCGGAAATCTCTATGCAAAAGTTGAAGTAAATCTTAAAACCTCGGATGCAAAAGAAATAATTGAACATTCAGGAGAAATAAATACATTTAATCTTTTAGTTTAATGATTGATCGAGCGAAGTGAGAAACATATTTGGCTCCCTTGCTAAAGTGAGCAGTCACCGAAGGTGACTGAGGGATTTTGTTGGATTTTAGAATGGGTTGCAATAATGCATTCTAAATCTTAAACGACCATCCCTCCACCGCAAGCGGTCCCCCTCCCTTTGATAAGGGAGGCAATAATGATATATTTAATGGAGGATAAAATGGAAAAAGAAAAGTTTTATATAACAACTGCGATTGCCTACACCTCAAGAAAGCCCCATATCGGTAACAGCTATGAGATTGTTTTAACCGACGCAATAGCTCGTTTCAGAAGGCTTCAGGGAAAAGATGTTTTCTTTCTTACCGGAACTGATGAACATGGCGTTAAAATTGAGGAATATGCAAAGGCAGCAGGCGTTGAGCCTCAGGAATATGTTGATAAGGTTGCAGGCGAAATAAGGGAAATTTGCGACCTTCTTAACACAAGCTATGATAAATTCATCAGAACAACCGACCCTAACCATATGAGAATTATTCAAAAGATTTTCAAAAAGCTCTATGAACAGGATGATATATATAAGGGTGAATATGAGGGAATGTATTGCACTCCCTGTGAAAGCTTCTGGACGGAAAGCCAGCTTGTTGGCGGAAAGTGCCCCGACTGCGGCAGAGAGGTTAAGCCTGCCAAGGAGGAGGCTTATTTCCTGCGCCTTTCAAAGTATCAGAAACAGCTTGAAGACTTTATCGAAAATAACGAGGATTTCATTTATCCAGAACTCAGGAAGAAGGAAATGCTCAATAATTTCATTAAACCCGGACTTCAGGATTTATGTGTTTCAAGAACATCATTCAAATGGGGAATACCCGTTGATTTTGACCCCGAACACGTTGTTTATGTTTGGATTGATGCGCTTTCAAACTATATAACAGCCATAGGCTATGACCCAGACGGAAGCTCGGATTTATATAAGAAATATTGGCCTGCCGATGTTCATATCATAGGTAAGGATATTGTTCGTTTCCATACTATCTATTGGCCGATTATGCTCATGGCTCTCGGCGAGCCTCTTCCTAAACAGGTCTTCGGCCATCCGTGGCTCCTTTTTGGCGAGGATAAAATGAGCAAGTCAAGGGGAAATATTATCTATGCCGATGACCTTGTAAATTTCTTTGGTGTTGATGCAGTAAGATATTATCTTCTTTCTGAAATGCCCTATACAAATGACGGCTCAATTTCATATGAAACTATTATTGAACGTTATAATTCAGACCTTGCAAACACAATAGGAAATCTTGTTAACAGAACTATTGCAATGCAGAAAAAGTATTTTGACGGCGTTATTCAGACTCCTTCTGATAATGAAGCAGTTGACGAAGAACTCAAAAACTTTGCGCTTGAAACAGTCGGAAAGGTTGAAAAGAGCTTTGATTCATACAGAATTGCTGATTCAGTTGAGGCTGTATTAAACCTCGCTAAACGTTCAAATAAATATATCGATGAAACGATGCCCTGGGCGCTTGCCAAGGATGAAGCAAAACAGGCAAGACTCGGCACCGTTTTATATAATCTTCTTGAAGCAATTCGTTTTATCGGAGTTTTGCTTTCTCCATATATGCCCGAAACAAGCGAAAAGATATTTGCTCAGCTCGGAAGCGATATCAATGATTATTCTTCTCTTTCTTCTTTCGGTGCTCTTAAAGCAGGGGAAAGCGTAAATGATCCCCAGCCTTTATTCAACAGAATTGATGCAAAGGTTATTTATGAAGAGCTTGAAAAGAAACAGAAAGCAGCTCAAAAAGAGGAAAAAGAAGTTAAAGAAGAAGTTCAGGGTGTTGCTGAAATCTCTATTGATGACTTCGCAAAGGTTGAACTAAAGGTTGCAAAGATAAAGGACTGCGAGCCAATTAAAAGAGCTAAAAAACTCTTGAAACTCAGCGTTGATGACGGAAGCGGAAAACCGCGTCAGATAGTTTCGGGAATTGCTCCTTGGTATAAACCTGAGGACTTAATCGGAAAGAATGTTGTTATCGTCTCAAATCTGAAGCCCGCAAAGCTCTGCGGTGAACTCAGCGAAGGAATGCTCCTTGCAGGTGATATTGGTGAAAATGATGTTAAAGTTCTTTTTGTCGATATGCCTGAAGGAACAAAGATTAGATAAGCTGCGCGACTCGCGATTTGCGTTACGCGATTATTATGCACTAAGAAAGCTATGAACTACAAAGATATTTTTGATACCCACAGCCATTATGATGACGAACGATTTAATGATGATTTTCAAACGCTTTTAACTGAGCTTCCTCAAAAAGGCGTTTGTAATGTTGTAAGCTGCGGGTGTGATATTGTTTCAAGCAAAGCAAATCAAGCCCTTGCACATGAATTTGATTATTTTTATTTTGCTACAGGCTTTCATCCTGAAAATCTGGAAGGTTTTGAACTTGATAGTTTAAGCGAGATTGAAAAGATTGCAAAAGATGAAAAATGCCTTGCAATCGGAGAAATTGGTCTTGACTATCACTGGATGAGTTCAACTAAAGAAAAACAAAAGAGTTTTTTTGCTGCACAGCTTGAACTTGCAAACGACATGAAAATGCCCGTTATTGTTCACGACAGGGAAGCCCACGGCGATTCTATGGAATTGCTGAGAAAGTATAAGCCAAAGGGCGTTATGCATTGTTTCTCGGGTTCACCCGAAATGGCTAAAGAGATAGTTAAACTCGGAATGTATAT
This sequence comes from Eubacterium sp., assembly GCA_017445905.1. Taxonomy (GTDB): domain Bacteria; phylum Bacillota; class Clostridia; order Oscillospirales; family Acutalibacteraceae; genus Eubacterium_R. The sequence goes on along the minus strand of JAFSRX010000009.1, from coordinate 80,470 downwards.
AGGGCTGAATGGCGTTGTAACCTTCAAAAATGCAAGAAAAAGTCTTGAGGTTGTTAAGGAAATACCTCTTGAAAGATTAGTTCTTGAAACAGACTGTCCGTATCTTGCGCCTGAGCCGAACAGGGGAAAGAGAAACGATTCCTCCCTCATTCCCTTCATTGCTGAAAGAATCGGAGAAACGCTTGGAATGGATGCTCAGGAAGTATTAACAATAACTAAGAATAACGCAAAAGAATTATACAAACTATAATTGAAAGCCGACCAATGTCGGCTTTTGTTAATACTATTTGTATAATTAAAAAAACTATTTATTTTTTTATTCTATTGTAGTATAATATTATAGTTAAAATTTATGAAAATGTTTGGGGGCAGTGACCTTGAAAAACATAGATACATTATTAAAAGAAGTTAAAAGGGTTCATTTCATTGGAATCGGTGGCTCAGGAATGTGTCCTGTTGCTGAAATTCTGCTTTCTCTCGGATACGAAATAAGCGGCTCTGATAATAATGATACTGAGACTTTTCGCCGTATTGAAAAAGAGGGTGCGAAGGTTTATCTCGGTCAGGTTAAAGAGAATATTGCCGATGATACCGAGCTTATTATTTATACAAACGCTATTCTTAAGGGCAATGAGGAGCTTGAATATGCAAAGGCAAATTTCCCGTGTTTTGAGAGAGCGGAGCTTCTTGGTGCCCTCAGCAGACTTTTCACAAACTGTATAGGAATTTGCGGAACACATGGCAAAACGACAACCTCATCAATGACAACCCAGGTTTTAATGGAGGCAGGGCTTGACCCTTCTGCTGTTATTGGCGGGAAACTTCCTCTTATTGATGCGTACGGAAGATACGGAAAAACCCAGAATTTTGTTTGCGAAAGCTGTGAGTTTAACAATACATTCCTTCATATGAATCCGGATATTGCGGTAATTCTTAATATCGATGAAGACCATCTTGATTTCTTCGGCAATCTTGATAATATTAAAAAATCCTTCAGGAAATTTGCCGAAAAAACAACAAAAACCATCATTTATAACGGTGACGATGAAAACACGGTTGATACCTTAAAAGGAATTGAGGGTAAAAAACTTATCTCTGTCGGAACAAAAGAGAGCAACGAATGGGTCGCAAAAAATATTATTATTTCCGGTGGTTTTCACAGTGAATATGATGTTTATCATAATGGCGAATTCGTTTCAAAGGTTGAGCTTTCTGTTCCGGGAGAGCATAATATTTTGAATTCTCTTTGCGCTTTTGTTGCCGCATACGAAAGCGGCGCTGATGTTGAAAGTATATGCAGGGGACTTAAGGGCTTTGGAGGAGCTTCAAGGCGTTTTGAGCTTCTCGGAACATATAAAGGAGTAACCTTTGCCGATGACTATGCTCACCATCCTGCAGAAATCAAGGTTACTCTTGATGCTGCTATGAAAATGGGATATAAGAATGTATGGGCAGTTCATCAGCCGTTCACATATTCAAGAACTTCGCTTTTGCTTGATGATTTTGCAAAGGTTTTATCAATTGCCGATAAATGCGTTATAAGCGAAATTATGGGCTCAAGAGAGGTAAACACAATCGGTATTAAAGCAACTGATTTATCAAACAAAATCCCGGGAGCTGTTCAGCTTAACACCTTTGAGGAAATCTGCGATTATGTTTGCGAAAACGTAGGGGAAGGCGACCTCGTTATAACTCTTGGCTGCGGTGATGTATATAAAGTCGCACGAATGATGGTTGAGAGAATGAAAAATGAATAATGATATGGAAATGCAAATCGAGCTTGAGAAAAAGTTTTTAATCGAGTATCCCAAGCTTGATTTTATTATGGAAAAATATAGTGCAAAAAAGTATGAAATAGAACAGATATATCTTCTTTCAAAAGAGGGCTCACGCCGTATAAGAAAAAGAAAATCAGACGACAAAACTGCATATATTGAAACAATAAAAATTCGTATAAACGGCTCAAAATGCTATGAATACGAACGTGAGATTAGTGAAGAGGAGTATGAGTGTTTCAAAGCAGATGCTGACCCGAACTGCTCTCCTATAATAAAAGACAGATATGTTTTTAATTATAAAGGAAAAGCGCTGGAACTTGATGTTTATCCCTTTTGGAAGGATAAAGCTGTTCTTGAAATCGAACTCAAAAGCGAAGAAGATCCCTATTTTATCCCCGATGAAATAAAGGTTTTAAAAGATGTTTCAGACGATAAAAAATACAAAAACGCCGCTCTTGCAAGAGCGCTTAAGAGTAATAAACAATGATTGTAATTAAACCGACCTACTATAAAAATTTCAAATGCATAGCTGGTGATTGCCCCGATTCCTGTTGCCAGGGATGGGAGGTTGATGCCGATGAAAAATCGCTTGAATACTATAAAACACTTCCCGACTCTCTTGAAATAAAACAGAGAATAGACAGAGTGCTTGATAAGGATGAATTTGATAATACGATATTTACTCTCGCTCCTAAAAAGCGCTGTCCTTTTCTCAATGATGAAAATCTTTGTGACATGCATATTGCAATAGGCGGCGAGCATACTCCTGTTACATGCAGAAATTTTCCACGCTTCATTTATGATTTTGGCGGAACGAGGGAAATGGGGATTTCATTCTCTTGTCCTGTTGCAGCAGATTTGATTTATCACAGTGAAACTCACCTTGAGTTTGAAAGTGAAATAACAGACGAGCTTCCGGCTCTTAATGATATTGACGCAGAATTGTTTTTCAAAATCAAACAGGCGAGAACGAAAGCTTTTAACATAGTTCAAAACATAAAAAATCCCATTAATATAAGGCTTGCTCAGCTTCTTGATTTTGCAAGTGAACTTCAGAAAGATCTTGACGATTATAAAGAAGGCAACAATGACGTTCAGTTTGAAGAGATATTCAACAATCCCGAACTTATCAATCCTGAATGGAAAGAAAAAGTTAAAAATATCACAATAAAATCAGTTGAAAACACCCTTGCTAACGAGAATATAGCAAGCTATTTTATCTATAAATACTTTCTTTTGGCAATTTATGATAAAGATGTTTTATCAAAAGTAAAAATGGCTGTAATAGGCGTTTTAATCAATACATATATGGGCGAAAACGCATGGACAATGCATCTCTGGAGCAAGGAAACCGAGCATTCTCAGTATAATATGGACAGATATAAAAAAATGCTCAGAGAAGCTGAGTGTCTGTCTTGTGAACGCTTAATTCAAAGACTCAATTTTGTATAAAAAATCACAAAAAAAGGCAATCGAAAACAGGAATTTTCGGTTGCTTTTTTAATTTAGTTAACAAAAAATGTCAAATTTTAATAATCGGTTGACAATATATTATATTTAATATATAATAAACAAAATTCTATAAGTATGTGTTGAAGTATGTTTAATATAAAAAGCAACGAAGGATATTTCCTTCATCTGATTAAATCGGCACTAAAAGACGAACAGCCGATTGAAAAGCCCGATGAAGTTAACTGGGAATATGTTTTAAGAATCGCTGAAAGGCAGAATGCTGCAAATCTTTGCTGGTTTTCGATAGAAAAACTTAACAACAAGCCCGATGGCGAACTTTATACATATTGGCAGGATGTTTATGCAAAAGCTGCATCGAAATGTTTGCAGCAGATGATGGAGATTGATTTTCTTTCAGAGGAGTTTACCAAAAGAGGCTATGATATCTGTTTCCTTAAAGGAAGCAAAATCAGGGAATACTATCCTTCGCCAGATATGCGAACAATGACGGATATCGACCTCCTTGTCAGAGCACAAGACAGAAAACCCATAAGAGAACTTATGAAATCCCTCGGCTACGAAGAAGACCTGATGGACGACGGCCAGGTCGATGCCTTTAAAAAGCTGCCTGTTATCTACACCGAAATTCACTACGATTTTTCAGCAGAAAACCATGTCTATCACGAATATTTCACCATCGACTGGGACAAGCTTGTTGAAACTCAAACTCCCCACGTTTTTGAAATGACATATGAAGATTTGTATTTCTTTAATGTCGGTCACTATGTTAAGAATATGAGCAAGGTCGGAATGGGAATAAGAAGCATTGTTGATTGCTTTGTTCTCTGGAACTCTGCTAGCGAAAAACAAAAAGAAAACATACTTAAGAAATTTGAAAATACAGAGCTGAAAGCATTTAATGATAATCTTCTTAAAATTGCCGGAATCTGGTTTTGTGATGCCGATGATGACGGAACTCTTGATAATGTTCAACATTATCTTCTTGAAACTAAAACATACGGTAAAACAGGCGAAAATGAGGCAATCATGTTGATTGAAAGCAAACAAAATGATAAGTCTAAGACTTCTTTTATCATAAGAAGAATTTTTCCGAAAAGCGAAGAATTGTTCAAAAGGTTTAATGTAAAAAGAAAGAATGTGCTGCTTATTCCGTTTCTTTGGCTTGCGAGAATTATCCTTCTTGTTTTCTCAGGTAAAGAAAAAAAGGAAAAAGTAAAAAAAGAATACTCGGCAGTGAAAGATATTTCGTCTCAGGAAATCGAGTATGAAACAATAGTAAGAAAAGAAATCGGTTTATTATGATTCCAAAAACAATTCATTATGTTTGGTTTGGCAACAGACCTAAGACTAAAAAAATGGAAAAATGCTATCAAAGTTGGAAAACGTTTTGTCCCGATTACGAAATAATCGAATGGAACGAAAGCAATTTTGACATAAACTGTAACAGGTTTCTTAAAGAAGCCTACGATGCAGGTAAATATGCATTTGCAAGCGATATAGTCAGACTTATGGCATTATATGAACACGGCGGAATATATGTTGACGCCGATGTTGAAATAATAAAGAACTTAGATGATTTGCTCGATAATGAATCGTTTATTGGTTATGAAATTGATCAATATGTAAACAGCGGTCAGATGCTTGGAAGTGTTAAAGGAAATCCGTTGATTAAAGAACACCTTGAGCAATATGATGAGATTTCGTTTGCCGAGTGTAAAAATATTTCAACAATAGCTTGCCCGAGAATTTTAACAAAGCTTCTTGTAGAAAAAGGATTTCAGCCCAACGGAAAAGAACAAATAATTGATGGAATGCATATCTATCCCCATGATTATTTCAATCCGTTTGACGACGAAACTGGAAGAATGCATAAGACTGATAATTCTTATTCAATTCACTGGAGCGCCCACAGTTGGTCTACGCAGGGACCAATTAGAAGGAAAGTCACTCAGATATGCCACAGATTATTTGGTGTGAATTGTTTTGATTGGCTTAAAAAAATTATTAGATACAACTACTAATTTATGTACGGAGACAATAGATGAATTCTGAAAAAAGGATAATTCCTTTCAGTCCACCGGATATAACTGATTTGGAAATTGAAGAAGTCGCCAAGGCTATGAAATCGGGATGGATAACAACGGGACCAAGAACAAAAAAACTTGAAAGCAGACTTGCTGAGTTCTGTAAAACCGATAAGGTTGTTTGTCTCAATTCTGCTACTGCCTCTGAAGAACTCAATCTTCGGGTGCTTGGTATAGGAGAAGGTGACGAGGTTATTCTTCCTGCCTATACATATACTGCAACTGCTTCAGCGGTAATACATATTGGCGCAAAACCAATCTTTATTGATTCTCAAAAAGATTGTGTAGAGATGAATTATGAGAAGGTTGCTGCAGCTGTTAATGAAAAAACAAAAGCAATAATAGGCGTTGATATTGGCGGTATTGTCTGCGATTACGATAAGATATTTAATATTGCCGAAAATAAACGAAGTCAATTCAGCCCAAGCAGTAATATTCAGGAAGCAATGGGAAGAATTGCAGTTCTTGCTGACTGTGCTCATTCTCTCGGCGCATCAAAAGGCGGTAAGCCTGCGGGTTCAATTGCTGATTTTTCTGATTTTTCTTTTCATGCAGTAAAGAATTTTACAACTGCTGAAGGTGGCGCCGCAACATGGAGAAGCATAAACGGAATAGACAGTGAGAATTTATATAAGAAATACCAGCTTCTTTCTCTCCACGGTCAAAGTAAAGATGCTTTTGCAAAAACACAGCTTGGGTCTTGGGAATACGATATTGTTGCACCGTACTATAAATGCAACATGACCGATATTATGGCTGCAATCGGATTGATTCAGCTTGACAGATATAGCTCACTTCTTGCAAGAAGAAAAGAAATAATTCTTAAATATGATGCAATGTGTGATGAAATCGGCGTTAAACACCTTAATCACTATACTGAAAACAGCTCTTCATCCGGCCATTTGTATCTTAGCCGAATTTTCTATAGTAACGGAAAACCAATTGAAGATGAACTCAGAAGAAAAATGATAGTTGAACTTGCTGAAAAAGGTGTTGCAACAAATGTTCATTATAAGCCTTTGCCGATGATGACAGCATATAAGAATCTCGGATGGAGTATTAAGGATTTTCCTAATGCTTATGATTACTATTGCAATTTAATTACTCTTCCTTTGCATACTAAACTTACTGATGACGATGTAGATTATGTATGTGAAGCATTTAAGCAAACTGTGTTAAAATACATCTAAGATACATCTAAGGAGCAACTAATGAAAAAGTGGGAAAACCTGCCCCATGATTTGCAATGCGATGAGGTCAGAAAATACTATGATATTTTAAAGCGAAAAAAACTGAGTATTGCATTAAAAAGAATATTCGATTTTATTGTTGCGCTTGTTTTTTTGATTTTATGTGTTGTTCCTATGGCTGTTATTTCGCTGATAATTGCAGCAGAGTCAAAAGGCGGAATTTTTTACAGACAGGAACGCGTAACAACTTACGGAAAAGTTTTCAAAATACATAAGTTTAGAACAATGGTTGCAAATGCTGATAAAAAAGGAACTCTTGTAACTGTTGATGGCGACAGCAGAATAACAAAATCGGGTCAGTTTTTAAGAAAATACCGTTTAGATGAACTTCCTCAGCTTATAGATGTTCTTGAGGGAAATATGAGCTTTGTTGGAACAAGACCTGAGGTTCCGAAGTATGTTGATGCGTACAGTAATGAAATGAAAGCAACTCTGCTTTTACCTGCCGGAATAACGTCCGAAGCCAGCATCAGGTTTAAAGATGAAGCTGAAATGCTCAGTAATGTTCAAGATGCTGATGAGGTATATGTTAACAAAGTACTTCCTTCAAAAATGAAATATAATTTAGTTAGCATAAAGAATTTCAGCTTTTTTTCAGATGTTTTAACTATGTTCAGAACTGTTTTCGCTGTTTTTGGAAAAGAGTATAAATCATATTTCGGCGAAGAAGAAAAGGAAACTGTTTATGCAGAATAAAAAACCACTGATTGCAATTCTTGCAAACGATGATGTTGATATTTATAATTTTAGGAAAGAATTAATTGAAGAAATAAATAGTTGCGGTTATGATATTTTGATTTCGTGTCCATTCGGAGATAAATTAACAAGACTTAGTCATATACCTTTTCATTACGATAATCCTGTTATCGACAGACGTGGGACTAATATTATTGCAGATATTAATCTTTTCAAACATTATTGCTCATTACTGAAAGAGTATAAACCGGATGTTGTATTGTCTTATACAATAAAACCTAATGTTTATGCCGGGCTTGCATGCCAAAAGCTGAAAATTCCGTATATCTCAAATATCACAGGATTGGGAACATCAATAATGAACGGCGGAATACTTTCTGCAATTTCATTATTCTTATATAGAATTGGATTACGAAAATCAAATTGCGTATTCTTTCAGAATGAAACAAATGCAAAAATTATGCGCGAAAAAAAGGTTGTCAAAGATAATTATTGCTTGGTTCCAGGTTCGGGTGTTGACATAAAAGTACATCAGTTTGAAGGTTATCCTGACAAGAATGCTCCTATAGAATTTGTTACTATTGGAAGAATTATGAGGGATAAAGGAATAAATGAACTTATTGAAGTAGCATATAAAATAAAAAAGGATTATCCCGATACGGTTTTTAAACTTATCGGAGACTTTGATGAGGAAGAATATAAAGAAATAGTTCAAAAAGCTGTTGATGACGGAGTTTTGAATTATTTAGGCGTTCTTCCAGATGTTCATCCTGAACTTAAAAAAAGCCATGCAATAATTCACGCATCGTATCACGAAGGCATGGCGAATGTCCTTCTTGAAGCTGCGGCAACTGGAAGACCTGTTATTGCGAGCGATGTTCCGGGTTGCAGAGAAACATTTGATGACGGTTTAACAGGATATTCATGCAAAGTTAAAGATGCCGATTCTTTAGCTGAAGCGATTGAAAAATTTATCAATACACCATATGATAAACAAATTGAAATGGGCAAGCTCGGCAGAGAAAAAATGGAAAAAGAATTTGATCGACAGATTGTTGTTTCAAAATATATAGAAGTCATTAATCAAATATTGGAGGAAAACAAAAATGTCAAATAATCTTTATGAACAAATCATTGCAAACGAAGAAAATCTTTCGCTTGTAGGTCTCGGCTATGTTGGTATGCCAATTGCAATTGAATTTGCAAAAAGAGGCGTTAATGTTATCGGATTTGACCTTAATGCAAAGAAAATTGAAACATATAAATCAGGCGTTGACCCAACCCACGAGGTTGGCGACGATGCTATAAAGGAAACAACAGTTGAGTTCACTGCAAATGAAGAGGATTTAAAAAGGGCAAAGTTCCATATTGTTGCTGTTCCGACTCCTGTTAATGACGACCATACTCCCGATTTAACTCCCGTTGAAGGCGCAAGCACAATTCTCGGAAGAAATCTTACCAAGGGTTCAATCGTTGTTTTTGAATCAACAGTTTATCCCGGAGTAACCGAAGATGTCTGTGTGCCTATTCTTGAAAAGGAATCCGGATTGAAATGCGGAGTCGATTTTAAAGTTGGTTATTCACCCGAGAGAATTAACCCTGGTGATAAGGTTCACAGACTCAATACAATAACCAAGATTGTTTCGGGCATGGATGATGAAAGCCTTGATACCATCGCAAAGGTGTATGAAATAGTTGTTGATGCAGGCGTTCACAGAGCTGAAAGCATCAAGGTTGCCGAGGCAGCGAAGGTTATTGAAAACAGCCAGAGAGATATCAATATCGCATTTATGAATGAGCTTTCAATCATCTTTAATAAGATGGGAATTGACACTCAGGCAGTTCTTAAAGCGGCAGGAACAAAATGGAATTTCCTTAATTTCTATCCCGGTCTTGTTGGCGGTCATTGCATCGGCGTTGACCCTTACTATCTTACATATAAAGCAGAAATGCTCGGCTACCACAGCCAGATAATTCTTTCAGGAAGAAGAATAAATGATGATATGGGCGCTTATGTTGCTCAGAGTGCTGTTAAAAAACTTATTTCAGCAGGCAAGAGCGTTAAGGATGCTAAGGTTGGAATTCTCGGTTTTACCTTCAAGGAAAACTGCCCTGATACAAGAAACACAAAGATTATTGACATTGTTAACGAGCTTAAGGAATACGGTATTAATCCTATTATTGCAGACCCAACAGCAGATGCCGAGGAAGCAAAAATGCTCTACGGTATAACCTTTGCAGATGTTAATGATTTTAAGGATATGGATGCAGTTATCCTTGCAGTTGCTCACGATGAGTTTAAAAACTTAACGATGGACAAGATTTCTTCTTTCTATGCGAACGGCGAAAAAGTTCTTCTTGACATCAAAGGACTTCTCAACCGCAAAGAGTATGAAGCAGCAGGATACTTATACTGGCGCTTATAAAGGAATTTTGAATTTAGAGTTAAGAATTGAGAATTTCGGACGGGCTCTGCCCGTACCCGATTTAAAAGGAGTAACAAATGGGATATAGTGATATAAAATTTCCTGAGGGTTCAAAATTCCTCGTAACAGGCGGAGCAGGGTTTATCGGTTCAAATCTCTGCGAAGCAATATTAAATCTCGGCTATAAAGTCAGATGCCTTGACGATTTATCAACAGGAAAGCAGAAAAATGTTGATATGTTTCTTGATAATCCGAATTATGAGTTTATAAAGGGCGATATAAAAGACCTTGAAACCTGTATGAAAGCCTGTGAAGGCGTTGATTATGTTCTTAATCAGGCAGCGTGGGGAAGTGTGCCTAGAAGCATTGAAATGCCTCTTTTCTACTGCGCAAACAATATTCAGGGAACACTCAATATGCTTGAAGCGGCAAGACAGAACGGTGTTAAGAAGTTCGTTTATGCTTCAAGTTCTTCTGTATACGGCGACGAGCCGAAACTTCCGAAAAAGGAGGGTGTTGAGGGTAATCTTCTTTCACCTTATGCAGTTTCAAAGAGAGCTGATGAAGAATGGGCAAAGCAGTACACAAGACACTATGGTCTTGATACATATGGACTCAGATATTTTAATGTTTTCGGCAGACGACAGGATCCAGACGGTGCATATGCGGCTGTTATCCCGAAATTTATTAAAATGCTAATAAACGGCGAAACGCCGACCATAAACGGCGATGGAAAACAAAGCCGCGATTTCACATATATTGAAAATGTTATTGAGGCAAACTTAAAAGCATGCCTTGCATCAAGCGAGGCAGCGGGAGAAGCCTTTAACATTGCATACGGCGGACGCGAATTTTTAATTGATATCTACTATGGTTTAACCGAAGCACTCGGACTTGATATTGAACCAAATTTCGGACCCGACAGAGCAGGGGATATCAAACACAGCAACGCAGATATATCAAAAGCAAAAGCCCTCCTCGGGTATGACCCCGACTGGAGCTTTGAAAAAGGAATTAACGCCGCAATTGAGTGGTATAAATCTAATTTATAATTTGGAGCGGAGAATAGAAAATGTTATTCAAATTAAAAACTTTTCTAAGAAAATGGTCTGATAAAAGTAATTTTGGAAGTATGGTGTTCCAGATTGCAAGAAGCCTTGTTGCAAGGATTATGCTTATTCTTCCTGATGAAGCATATGCACAGTGGTTTCATAAATTCTATACCGGCGAAAAACTTGATTTAAAGAACCCACAGCGGTTTGACGAAAAAGTCTGGTGGCTAAAACTTCATAACCGAGATCCATTTTTAACCGTTTGTTCAGATAAATATGCAGTAAGAAATGTTGTTAAAGAGGCGGGATATGAAGATATTTTAATTCCACAGATTGGTGTATATAACAATGCAAAGGAAATTCCTTTTGATACATTTAATGAGGAAATAATGCTCAAATGCACAAGCGGTTCTGGAGAAAATTATTTTTATTCGCCGGATAAAAAAAATGATATCAAAATGATAGTCAAAAGACTTAATTTTGCACTCAGACAGAATCCTTTTTGGTTCAGTAGAGAGTGGAATTACAAAAATGTTCCTCAGAAAATTGTTGCAGAAAAAGTTATCAGAGATAAAAACGGAAATCTTCCGGTTGACTATAAGTTTATGTGCTTTAACGGTGATCCGAAACTTTTGTTTTTAGATATTGGATTACTCGATGAAAACAATATATATAACCATGATTATCCGAGAAATATTTACGATAAGGAATTTAATCTTCTTCCCGTGAAGGAAACAAGAGAGAACTACAAGGGAAAAGTTGATAAACCTGATAATTGGGAAAGAATGCTTGAAATTGCAGCAAAGCTTTCCGAACCTTTTCCATACTGCAGAGTTGATTTATATAATGTAGACGGAAAAATCTATTTTGGAGAAATAACATTTTATCACGGCGGCGGCTGTAATGATATTCAGCCGCTTGAATGGGACTATAAAATCGGAAGTTGGATTGATATAAACAGTCCGAAAATTATTCTTGATAAATAATTAAGTGAGTTTTAAATGAGTAAAGAAGTTTTAGCTGATAATGAAAAAATCTCCATAATTATGGCTGTGTTTAACTGCGAAAAAACTTTAAAAGAAAGCATTGATTCAATTCTTGCACAGTCGTATGATAACTGGGAATTTATTATATGTGATGATTGTTCAACCGATTTAACTTTTGCGATAATAAATGAATATAAAGAAGAATACCCTGATAAGTTTATTATTATTCAAAATGAAACAAATTCTAAGCTTGCATATTCACTGAATCATTGTCTTAAATATGCAACAGGAAAATATGTTGCAAGAATGGATGGAGATGATTTAAGCACTCCTGATCGACTTGAAAAACAAGTTGAGTTTTTAAGGAATCATCCTGATGTTGACCTTGTGGGTTGTTCAATGCAGCGTTTTAGTGAAAGTGGGATGGGTATGATTGATAAAAAGCCTGAGCATCCCGATAAAAACACAATGAAAAGCTGCATTCCGTTCAACCATGCAACCATTATGACATATAAAAGAGTTTATGATAGTTTAAATGGATATACAGTTGCAAAAAGAACTGAACGCGGACAGGATTATGATTTATGGTTCAGATTCTTTTATGAAGGCTTTAACGGTGCTAATATGGAAGAGGCTTTATATTTGGTTAGGGAAGATATCAATGCAATAAAGCGAAGAACGTTTAAAGTCAGATGGATGGGATTTCAAACAACTAAGTATGGTTATAAATTATTGGGATTCCCTAAGTATTTAATTGTTGTAGAAGCTTTACGAACAATTCTTAAATCCCTTGTTCCTTCCAAAATAGTTTTACTATATAGAAAATGGCAGAGTAAAAAATAATTATTGATAGAATATTCTAGAAGGCATTTTGCGGAGAGTTTATGACAGTTTATTATATTTTTATTGCTTCAGTTTTTATTTTTGCATATCTTTCACAAATATCCGATAGAGCTCTTGTTCTTGAAGGTGAAAGCAAAAAAGTTAAGCATAGTGCAGCATCACAATTTTGGTTTCTGTTAATCGTATTAATGATGATTTTAATATCCGGATTCAGATATCAGGTTGGTGCTGATTTTGGAGCATATTATAAAATGTATGAAGAATTTGCCGATATTTTTGTTGACCATCTTAAGCAGTATAAGGAACCTGGATTTTATTTTATTTGTTGGATAGTTACCAGGATAGGTGGCAATGGAACGACTGTTTTAATGATTTGTGCAGTTTTAACAGTCTGTCTTTCTATCTATCCGCTCTATAGAAGAACAAGCGAAGTACTTCTTTTTGCACTTTTATATGTTTTTCTTGGATGCTGGCATGAAGGGCTAAATGCAGTTCGCCAATGTCTTGCAATGGCGGTGTTATGCTTAGGTTTTGATTCGCTGAAAGAAAGAAAGTTTTTTAAGTATCTGATAATTGTTCTTCTTGCCGGTGCATTCCACAGATCTGCACTACTTATGATTGCAGCTTATTTTTTAGTCAATTGGAATATCAACTTTAAGAATACCGTTATTCTTTTTGCTGCAAGTACGGCTTTGCTGTTTTCTTTTGATTCTGTTTTCGGTTTTTCTGAGTCCCTTTTAGAAACAGACTATTCGCTCGAATATAACTATATATCAACAAATGTTAATATTCTAAGAATTTTGGTTGCGGTTGCTCCTGCTGTATTCTTTCTGATAGTTTTCAGTAAAAGAGGATTTGATGAAGAACAGAGATTTAATATGAATTTAGTTTTGATGAATGCAGCAATTATGGTTGCCGCTTCAAATAGCACATATCTTGCAAGAATGGGAATATATACAGCGCCTTTTGTTGCTGTTGCTTTTCCGGAGCTTCTAAAGGATATTGAATTCAAAAACAGACGATTAATAACATCTGTGATTGTGCTTCTATATTTTGCTTTTTGGTGGTATGATATTTATAATAATCCATCACTGAACGACTTTACTTTTGTATGGCAATATAGTTGATATAAATTGGGAGGCATACTATGAAAATCAAGAATAAATTCAAGTTAGCTCTAATGAGTAGTTCTAAAGGCAAAATACTATTTTATAAAATCAGAGTCTTGCGTGAAAAATATATCATGGCAACAAAGAATGATGAAACATATATAAGAGAAGTTTTTGCTCAGAGATTTGGAAGAGAGATCAATTTGAAAGATCCAAAGACTTTGTCGGAAAAGCTTCAATGGCTTAAACTTTTTTACCGTGATGATAGATTACCCATATGTTCGGATAAATTTGAGGTTCATAATTATCTAGAAAGCATAGGTTACGGATATCTCGGTAATAAAGTTATAGGCGTTTATGAAAATGCCAAGGATATTGATTATAATTCACTTCCAAATAAATTTGTTGCTAAGGCAACCCATGGTAGCGGATGGAATTTGATTGTTAAAAACAAAAACGACATTAATTGGAACGATTCCGTTAAGTTAATGAATTCTTGGCTTAAACTAAATCTCTTTGCTTTTGGTAGAGAATGGAACTATAAGGATATTAAGCCAAGAATAGTGGTTGAAGAGTTCATTAATCATGAACCGTTAAATGATTATAAGTTTATGTGTTATAACGGTGAACCGCTTTATATGCAGCTTAATAACGATTTTAACGGGAAGCACTATGTTGATTTTTATGATTTGAAAACATGGGAGCATATTCCGGCAACTTATTCAGATTATAAGTTTTCTGAAAGAACTATTGAGAAACCCGAACAATTTGATAAGATGATGGAGCTTGCTAGAGAACTTAGTAAACCATTTCCATTTGTAAGAGTTGATTTTTATAGTTTTGATGATACTATTCTTCTCGGAGAACTTACTTTTTTCCCGGCAGGAGGTTTAAGACCGTTTTTGCCGAGAGGATATGGGTTCAACGAATTAATGGGAAAACAGCTAAAGCTCCCCGAGCCAAATTATAATCTTAGTTTATATAAGAAAATTAATAGTTAATTATTGGTGAAATAATGAAGGAAAATCTAAGAATATCTATACTCGGGGATGTATGTCCTGACAGAAGTTTTAATCGTTTTTTCAGAAATACTAATGAAATTGTATTTAATAATGTTAGCGAATATATAAATGATTCTGATATAACTATTGCTAATCTTGAAGCTCCTGCTTCTGATAAGGGAAATCCAATTGAAAAAACCGGTCCGCGCCTTCATTGCAAAAGTGACGACTTAGATGCTTTAAAACAAATTGGAATTGATGTAATTTCTCTTGCTAATAATCATATTCTTGACTATGGTGAGGAGGCTTTATCCGATACTATAAACAAAGCTAGCTCAATTGGTCTTTCTGTGTTTGGCGCAGGGAAAAATCTTGAGGAAGCGGCAAAGCCGCTATTTGTTGAAAAAAGCGGTTGGAAAATTGGATTTCTTAGTTATGCTGAAGAAGAATTTAGTATTGCTGGTAAACAAAGTTTTGGAGCAAATCTTTTTGATCCATATATAAGCCTTGATCAGATTAAAGATGCAAAAGAAGAATGTGATTATCTTATTGTTCTTTATCATGGTGGTATCGAGCATTATGAGCTGCCGTCCCCGCTTCTTCAGAAGAAATGCAGGAAGATTGCTGAATATGGAGCAAATTTGATTCTCTGTCAACATAGCCATTGTATTGGAACATTAGAAAAGTATCAGGATTCTGAAATACTTTACGGGCAAGGGAATTCATTTTTTGGAAAAATAGAAGGAAACAACAGATGGAATCAAGGTTTTTTAGTTGATGTTGTTTTAACTGAAACAGATAAAAAACTTGAATTCAAGCTGATTAAAGCAGAAAACAATGGTATCGCGTTTGCAAATAGAGAAGATAGTGATAAGAGACTAGAAGAAATGTTGACACTTTCTGAAAAGATTTATGATGAAGTGTTTATTATTGATTCCTGGAATGATTATTGCAAAACTCAGGAAGCAATGGATTTAGCTCTTGTTTATGGTTGGGGAAGAACACTAAATAAGATTAACAGAATTTTTAACAATAAAATCGCAAATTTTCTTCTTTCAAAAAGAAAAAGAATGATAACTATGAATCTGATTCGCTGTGATGCGCATAGAGAGGTTGTTAAAACAATTCTTGAAAATACGTATGAATAAACTCAGGTGAGATATGAAAATCGGAATTATAACACATTTTGGAAATAACTATGGAAATAAGCTTCAAAATTATGCTGTTCAGCGTATTCTTGAAAAACATAGTTTTGAAGCTGACACAATAGTTAAAAAATCACCGAATGGTATTCAAAGACCCAAAAGCAATAATCAAGAACTAAAAAAAATTAATCCATCATATATTTCTGAGGTTTTTAAGTCACGCTTTAAGAATAAATATCAGTATAAGAATTCCCGAGACGGAATCATAAAATCAGTTAAGTTTGTTAAAAACAGTGATTGGAAAGAGCTCAATAAAAAAAGAAATGCTTCTTTTGATGAATTTACCAAGAAGCATTTAAATGTTTCTGATTTCATTCTGACTTTTGAAAGTGAAAAAGATGAAGTACTGAATGATTACGATTTCTTTGTTGCAGGATCTGATCAGATTTGGAACCCAACTTATCCTGAAACTTCAAGATTTAATTTCTTAACCTTTGCGCCCGAGTATAAAAGAATTGCGTTGGCACCGAGCTTCGGACTTTCAAAACTCCCTGAATATGTTAAGCCGCTTTATAAAGAGTGGCTGAGTGGTATTTCTGCGCTTTCAGTTAGAGAGGAAAAGGGTGCAAGAATAATTAAGGATTTAACAGGAAGGGATGTTCCTGTTCTTGCAGACCCGACTCTGTGCCTTTCAAAAGAAGAATGGGTTAAAATTGAGGAAAAACCCGAATTTGATACTTCAAGACCATATGTTTTCACATATTTTTTGGGCAATGAAACAAATAAATACAGAAGATTTATTGAGAAATATGCCAATGATAATAATTGTGAGATAATAAATATCTTTGATTTGAGAGAACCTGAACATTATGCACTTAATCCATCACATTTTGTTTATTTAATTCATAATGCAAAAGCTGTTTTTACGGATTCATTTCATGGCTGTGTTTTCTCTTTGATTATGCATACCCCTTTTGTTGTTTTCAACAGAATTGAAAGCGGAGGGCAGGGTATGAGCTCAAGAATTGAAACGCTGCTCAAAACCTTTAAAATGGAAAACAGGCATTTTTTTAAGATAGATAATGTTGATGAAATTGATTTTTCAGAAACTGATTCGGTTATAAGCAACCTTCAGCAAAAGACTGATGATTTCTTAAAATCAGCATTTACTGAAGCTATTAAAGAGACTGATATTAAGAATAAATCTGATTTTGTTGATTTCCTGTCATCAAAACAGGATTGCTGCGGATGCCATGCGTGTTATAATGCCTGCCCGAAAGGTTGCATTTCAATGGAATACGATTTAGAGGGCTTTTGGTATCCGGGAATTAATGAAGAATTATGTATTCACTGCAATATGTGCAAAAAAGTTTGTCCTGCGGTGAATGTTGATAAAACAGATAATAATCCTGTTTCATATTTAGGCTTTAATAAAGAGCAGCAAATCAGGAAAAACAGTTCATCGGGCGGTATGTTTACTCCTATCGCAGAAAAAATCATTGATGATGGCGGAGTAGTTTTTGGAGCTGCCTTTAATGAAAAATATGAAGTTGAACATATTAAGGTTGAATCTAAAGAAGAATTAAATAAGCTCCGTGGTTCAAAATATGTTCAGAGTGGAATAGGCGATACATATAAACAAGTAAAACAGCTTTTAAAAGAAGGTATAAAAGTTCTATTTACCGGAACCCCATGCCAGATTGAGGGACTATATTCGTATCTTGATAATGTTGAAAAAACAAATTTATTTACTCAGGATATTATTTGCCATGGCGTTCCTTCGCCGAATGTTTGGAACGAATATTTAAAGTATATTTCAAACGGTGAAGAGATTAAAAATATTTCTTTTAGAAGTAAAAAATATGGTTGGCATTATTTTTCAATGTATATTCAGACAGTCAAAAAGAACTATACAAAAAGACTTGATGAAGATTTGTTCCTTAAACTGTTTCTTGATAATACTATTCTTCGTCCTTCTTGCTATAACTGTAAGTTTAAAAAAGAAATTAGAGTCTCAGATTTTACTCTTGCAGATTGCTGGCGACCGAATATGGTTAAATCGCAGCTTAAGGATGACGACAAAGGGCTTTCAATGCTCTTTGTAAACAGCGAGAAGGGCAAAGAATTATTTAACGAAATCAAGGATAGCTATGTTTTGCAGGAGATTGATTATGAACTTGCTAGTGCCTCTCAGAGTGCTGCAACAAGCTCTGTTAAACCAAATAATCACAGAAGTGATTTCTTCACTGAATTCAGCAACAATGATTTCAAATACATTGATAAAAACTGGTACGGAAACAGCTTTATTGGTGATACTAAAAAGAAGCTGAATTATTATAAAACTAAGTTAGCTAATAAAATTAAGAGGTAAATATGTTAGAATCAAATCCACTTGTTTCAATGATAACATATTGCTATAACGGCGAAGCGTTTGTTGATAAATACTTTGAAGCCGTTTTATCGCAAACATATAGCAATATTGAACTAATCTTTTTCAATAACGGGTCTGAAGATAAAACGCTTGAAATTGCCGAGAGTTATCGAAAAAAGCTTGAAGATAAAGGTGTCACTTTTATACTTAAAACACTTGAGAAGAACAATCCATATACGTGTGAATTGAAACAGCAAGCATTTAAGGAAATGCATGGAGAATACTTCTTTGGATGCGACAGCGATGATCTGATTCATCCCGATTATGTTGAAAAAATGGCTGGATATCTTGAGAGCCACCCGGAAAAAGGATTAGTTTATTGTCAGCTTAATGTTGTTAACGAAGATTATGAAAAAACCGGAATGATGAGAGTTAAGCATCAAACAAGAGATAGAGAGAATTTTGAAAATATTATTCTTTCAAAAGATTCAATCTATACCGCTATCTCTTATATGATGTCAACCAAATGGATGGATAAGGTTAATCCAAAAAGAGAAATTTTTATTTCAAAATATGGCGAAAACTATCAATGTCAGATGCCTTTTTTATATCATAATCTGCAGGGATATATTGATGAGCCTCTCGGTGACTATCTTGTCAGATCAACAAGCTATTCAGGAACCTTCACTGATGATAAAAAGGTTGTTGCTTTTAAAGGGCAGGAAGAAACTATAATTGAAACACTAAAGAGAATACCTGTTAAAGAATTTGATTATTACTCACATATGGCTAAAGGCAGAATCAGAAAAGATAGGTTTTATATATGCCTTAACCTGTTGAATAAAGATCTTCTGGATGAATGCTTTAACGAATTAAAAGAAACCGATTGGTGCGGATTCAGAGAAAAAATGATTTATTTTTTCTGCCATTCAAAAATACTGTGGAAATTAATGCTAAAAAAAATGAATAAATAGTTTTAAAGATTGGGATTTAAATGAACAAAAGCTTTAAAAACATATTTTTCGGAATACTCGGACAGGCGATAACTATCGCAATCGGAATTGTCCTTCCGAGAATGTTTATACTTTCATATGGTTCTGAAGTTAACGGAATGCTGACTTCAGTTAACAATATTTTTACATATATTGCACTTCTTGAGGCTGGAATAGGTACAGCAACAATTCAAGCACTTTACGGACCGATTGCAAGAAATGATCGGCAGAGTGTTTCAGAAATAATATCCGCTACTCACTATTTCTATAAAAGAGTTGGTTGTTATTATCTTGTTGCAATAGCCATCTTTGCAATTGTTTATCCTTTAGCAGTTAAATCTGAGATTCCAAGAACAACTGTTGTTTTAGTTATTCTGTTTATTGGTCTTGGCAATGTCATTAACTTCTTTTTCCAGGGAAAAATGAAGCAGATAATGATGGCTGACGGCAGGCAGTATGTTATAACAAATATAACAACTTTTATCCATTTGCTTGTCAGCATATCAAAAATAGTTTTAATAACACTTGGTTTGAGCGTTGTTGAAATCACATTTGCCCAGTTTATTCTGAACATTTTTCAGATGATAATATATTCATTCTATTTTAAAAAGCACTATTCATGGGTAAATCTTAAAGCTAAGCCTAATAAAGAAGCAATATCTCAGAGTAAAAATGTCATTATTCATCAGGTTACAGGACTTGTTTTTAATAATACCGACACAATTATTCTTTCAATTTTCTGCGGATATAAAGTTGCAAGTGTGTATGCAATTTATAATATGCTGTTTGATATGATTGCAACGCTGCTTCAAAATGTAAATAATGGTTTTATTTATAAAATGGGTCAGCTGTATAATTCAGAACACAAAAAATTCTGCAAGTATTTTGAGGTATGGGAAACATATATGATGGCGCTTTCCTTTGCGTTTTACTGCACAGCATATATTTTTATTCTTCCGTTTTTAAAACTTTATACTGCAGGCGCGGATATTAATTATATTGATAAATGGCTTCCTATTTTGTTTGTTTCAATTAAAGTAATGGTTTCAGGAAGAGAAATGTCGGGCAGAACAGCCAGCTTTGCAGGCCATTTTAAGCAAACTCAATGGAGATCTGTTGCAGAAATGATTATCAATATAACAGTTACCCTTGTTTGCGTTAATTTAATAGGTATATACGGCGTATTAATTGGAACAATTGCTGCATTGCTTTACAGAAGTAATGATATGATTCTTTATAACAGAAAACATCTTATTAAGAGCTCAGCGCTTATAACGTATAAAAAGTGGGCAGTTGATATCGGATTATTTGTTGTAATTATATTTGTTAACAAGTTAATTCATGTTGAAATGTCATCATATATAAAAATAATTATTGCTGTAATTCCATATACAATTATTATTACATTATTGTATTTTGCAGTAGCTTCTCTAACGGATATAAAATCATATCATCTTGGATGTGAATTAGTTAAAACAGTAATTGGCAGTAAATTAAGAATAAGAGGAAAGCAGGAAAACTGATTATGAAGGTTGTTATTTTAGCAGGTGGATACGGAACTCGAATAAGCGAAGAAAGTCAGAATAAACCTAAGCCGATGATTGACTTAGGAGGATATCCAATCCTTTGGCATATTATGAAAACCTATTCTCACTATGGATATAATGAGTTTATTATATGTGCAGGTTATAAGCAGTATGCAATAAAAGAGTATTTTGCCAATTATTTTCTTCATTGCTCGGATGTAACATTTGATTTTACTGCTGCAAATAAAATGACTGTTCATTCAGAGCACGCAGAGCCTTGGAAAGTAACAATCGTTGATACAGGACTCAATACAATGACGGGTGGCAGAGTTAAAAGAATTAAAGATTACATTGGCGACGAAGCCTTTATGCTGACCTATGGCGATGGAGTTGCTGATGTTGATATTAATAAGCTTGTTGATTTCCATAAAAAACAAGGCCATATTGCAACTATGACTGCTGTTTCGGTTGGTCAGCGATTTGGTTGCCTTGGCATTGAAGACGATTTAACGATTTCTTCTTTCAGAGAAAAAAGCGATATGGACTCAAGCAGAATCAACGCAGGCTTTATGGTTTTAGAGCCAAAGATATTTGATTTTATTGAAGGAGATTCAACTGTTTTTGAAAAGACTCCTCTTGAAACAGTAGCAAAGATGGGTGAGCTTGATGCATATATACATAACGGTTTCTGGAAGCCAATGGATACATTAAGAGAAAAAATACAGCTTGAAGAAATGTGGGAGAGCGGAAATGCTCCATGGAAGGTTTGGGAATAATATGAATTTATCGTTCTACAATAATAAAAAAGTTTTAGTAACTGGTCATACTGGCTTTAAAGGTACTTGGCTTTGTAAGATTTTGATTAACGCAGGGGCTCAGGTTGTTGGCTATTCGCTTGAACCACCAACAAATCCAAGTGTTTTCGAGCTTTCGGGCATTGAAAAGAAAATGAAATCTTATATTGCTGATATAAGAGATTTGGAAAAGCTAAACAAGGTATTTGAAAAGGAACAGCCTGAAATAGTTTTCCATCTTGCTGCTCAGCCGATTGTTCGCGATAGCTATAAAATGCCTGTTTATACATATGAAACTAATGTTATTGGAACTGTTAATATTTGTGAATGTGTTAGGCTAAATCCCTGTGTTAAATCTTTTCTGAATGTAACAACCGATAAGGTTTATGAAAATGATGACTTGGATATTGCATTTAAAGAAGATATGCCGCTTGACGGATATGATCCATATTCAAACAGTAAATCTTGTTCAGAGCTTGTAACACATTCATATAAAAAATCATTTTTCTGTAATATGGATGTTGCTGTGTCAACAGCACGAGCAGGAAATGTTATCGGTGGCGGAGATTTTGCAAACGATCGAATTATTCCGGATTGTATACGAGCAGTTGAAAAGAGTGAAGAAATAATTGTAAGAAATCCTTATTCAACAAGACCATATCAGCATGTTTTAGAACCTTTGAAAATCTATCTAATGATAGCAGAGGGACAGTATAAAAACAGAAGTCTTGAGGGCTATTATAATGTTGGTCCAAACGAAACCGACTGCAGAACAACGGGAAATTTAGTAACGCTGTTTTGTAATTGCTGGGGCGAGAGCGCTTCATGGAAGGATATAAGTCAGAAGAACGCGCCCCACGAAGCAAGCTTTTTACGACTTGATACAACAAAGGTTAAAGAAACCTTCGGCTGGAAGCCTGTTTGGAGTGTTGAACAGGCAATTGAGAAAATTGTTGAATGGACAAAGGTTTATTTCAGCGATGGTTCGGTTTCAGATATAATGGACAAGCAGATTAATGAGTTTTTTAACACGGAGGACTAAAAAATGTTTGAGAATAAAACAGAAAATCAGGCAAAAGAAGAGATACTCTCATTAGTTAGCGAATACTATAAAAAGTTCAAGCAAATTCCTGAGTATAAAGAGGGTGACAGAATCCCATATGCCAGAAGAGTATTTGATGATAAAGAAATGAAGAACTTAGTTGATTCTGCATTAGAATTTTGGCTTACAGCGGGAAGATACTGCGATGAGTTTGAAAAGAAATTCAGCGAGTATCTCGGAGTTAAATATGTTTCTCTTGTTAATTCAGGTTCATCCGCAAATCTTCTTGCATTCTGGACACTGACTTCTCACCTGCTTGGCGATAGGCGAGTTAAGAGAGGCGACGAGGTTATTACTGTTGCAGCCGGTTTTCCAACAACTATTGCCCCGATTATTCAATTTGGTGCTGTTCCGGTTTTTGTTGATTTAACAATTCCTCAATATAATATTGATGTTAATCAGCTTGAAGCTGCATTGTCTGATAAAACAAAGGCTGTTATGATTGCGCACACACTTGGAAATCCTTTTGATTTAAAGGCAGTTAAGGATTTCTGTGAAAAACATAATCTCTGGCTTATTGAAGATAACTGCGATGCTCTTGGCAGTGAATATGAAATTGACGGCGAGGTTAAATTAACAGGTACAATTGGTGATATCGGAACTTCAAGTTTCTATCCTCCTCATCATATGACAATGGGCGAAGGCGGAGCTGTTTATACAAATGATCCGCTTCTCAACAAAATTGCTCATTCACTTCGTGACTGGGGAAGGGACTGCGTTTGTCCGTCTGGTTGTGATAATCTTTGCGGACACAGATTTGATAAACAATATGGAGAGCTTCCGCTGGGATATGACCATAAATATGTTTATTCTCATTTCGGATTTAACTTAAAAGCAACCGAAATGCAGGCTGCGATAGGCTGTGCTCAGCTTGAAAAATTCCCTTCATTTGTTGAAAGAAGAAGACATAATTTTAACAGACTTAAAGAAGCACTGAAAGAAGTTGAAGATAAACTCATTCTCCCTGAAGCTTGCAAAAACAGCAATCCTTCTTGGTTCGGGTTCTTAATAACTTGTAAAGAAGGTGTTTCAAAGAATACTATTGTTCAGTATTGTGAAGATAAAGGTGTTCAAACAAGAATGCTTTTTGCAGGTAATGTTGTTAAACAGCCTGTTTTCGATGAAATGAGAGTAAGCGGAGAAGGGTTCAGAGTTGCAAGAGACCTTTCGGTAACAGACAGAATTATGAAGGATACTTTCTGGATTGGTGTATACCCCGGAATGACCGATGAAATGATAGATTATATGGCGAAAACCATTATTGAAGCTACAAATATTTAAACAAGGAGCTTTTCTTAATGAAGCAGAGAGTTGCGGATTATATTGCAGATTTTTTTGTTAATCATGGTGTTTCTGATGCGTTTAGTGTTGTTGGTGGAGGCGCAATGCATCTAAATGATGCATTTGGACACAAAAATGGCTTAAAGGTAACCTACAATCATCACGAACAGGCAAGTGCTATTGCAGCTGAAGCATATGCAAGATTGGAGAATAGAATTGCACTACTCTGTGTTACTTCTGGACCCGGTGGCATTAATGCATTGACAGGTGTTTGCGGCGGATGGCTTGACAGTATTCCTATGTTCATTGTATCAGGTCAGGTTAAATATGTTACAACATCAAGATATGCAAAGAGTCTAAATTCAGAGATTGATTTGCGTTCGCTCGGCGATCAGGAATATGATATAGAATTCGCTGTTAAGCATATGACCAAATATTCAAAAATGCTTGAAGATCCCCAAAGCATAAGATATGTACTTGAAAAAGCATGGTATTACGCAACAAACGGAAGGCCTGGACCAGTGTGGCTTGATGTCCCTGTTGATATACAGGCAGCTATTATTGAAACAGATGCTTTAAAGGGATTTTCACCAAGTGAAAATGATTTAGAAATTCCACCATCAGTTTCAAACGAAACAATAAACACAGTTATTGAATGTATAAGAAATTCAAAAAGACCTGTTATTTATGCAGGTGGCGGAATCAGAATATCGGGAGGATATGAAGAATTCAGAAAAGCTCTTAAAAAGCTTAATATACCTGTAGTAACCTATTGGAATAGCATTGATTTAATTGAAAGCGATAATCCTTTATATGTCGGAAGAGGTGGCAATATGGGAGATCGTGCAGGTAATTTTGCCGTTCAGAATTCTGATCTTGTTATAGCAATAGGAACGAGACTATCTATTCGTCAAGTTGGATATGATTATAAAACTTGGGCAAGAGAAGCAAAAGTTATAATGGTTGATATCGATAAATCTGAAATGATGAAGCATACTCTTCATATAGATATGCCAATATGGGCTGATGCAAAAGATTTCTTATCTACAATTAATAGAATCGTTGAAAAAAAAGTATTTAATAATCAGGAATGGCTTGATATTTGCCAAAACTGGAAAAAGAAATATCCTGTAACTCTTGAACGCCATTGGAATAGCAACGAAAGAGTTAATGTTTATGCTTTTATAAATCAGTTAAGTAATTCTCTTCCTGAAGAGAGTTATACAGCTGTTTCAAACGGAGCATGTTGCGTTGTTGGGCATCAGAATTATGTTATTAAAAATAAAACTCGATTTATTATAAATAACGCAATAGCTTCAATGGGATATGGTTTGCCGGCTGCAATTGGATTATGTGTTGCAGCAGGGAACAAAGATACGATATGCCTTGAAGGCGATGGCTCAATTATGATGAATTTACAGGAGTTGCAAACGATAATAACGAATCATTTGCCAATAAAACTGTTTTTAATTAATAATCAGGGTTATCATTCAATCAGAATAACTCAAAATAATATTTTTGCAGATCATTCTAAAGTTGGAATCGGTCCTGAATCAAACGACCTTTCATTTCCTGAATTTGAAAAGATTGCAAGCGCTTTTGGATTTCCTTACTATTCAGCTCACAACAATGAAGAAATGAATTCTGTTGTTAATGAAGTTCTCGAACATAAAGGTTTTGCATTTTGCGAAATATTTACCGATACTGAGCAGGTTTGGGAACCAAAGAGCAGTGCAAGAAGACTTGAAGACGGAACAATTGTTAGTCCTCCACTTGAGGATTTAGCACCTTTTTTGCCAAGAGAAGAATTAAAAGAAAATATGTTTATTAACCCAATAACATAATAATTAAAAAAGGTTGACACAAATAATGCAAAATGAGAAAATACTAACTACTAACAGACAGACATTAAGAAATGGCAATATTGAAATACTTAGATTTATATTTTGTTGTTTAATTATCGGTTTACATTACTGTGAGCAATTTGGTTATTTTGGTTTATTGACTTTTAGAGGTGGATATTTAGGGGTTGAATTCTTTTTTACTATAACAGGTGCTTTTTTAGGAAAATCGATTTCTGAAAACAAATACGATGTTTCAAATAGTGAATTGTTTGCTTTTTCAAGAAAATCAATAATTAGAAAATTTTTGTCTGTTTTTCCATTTTATGCAGTATCTACAATCATTGCTTTTGTGATTAAGACTATAAGTGCTTCTTCTGTAAAGACGAGTATAGTTTCGTTGACTGCGTTGCCAATGGACTTATTCATGCTTTTAAACTATGGATTAGGGGGCTATTCGTTTACTGGTATCTTATGGTTTTTATCTTCTATGTTTTTTGCCTTAATGATATTGTACCCTATTGCTCTGAAGTATTATAGCATTTATACCAAGTACTATTCGATACTTGTTTTTTTGGTTTCAATGGGTTTAGTAATGACCAATTTTGGAACTTTCAATGTTCCAAATAAGTATATAGGTATATTAAATACAGGTTTTTTACGAGCAATTGCAATGATTTCTATAGGAATGTTTATTTATGAATTATCTGTTGTTATAAATAAGCATAATTTTTCTCGATTATTTATAACAATTATTGAAATTCTGTTATATTTGTACACTTTTTTATATATGATTTTTTTACAAGAAATTGAAGATTTAGAAATAGGTATGACTACTGCTTTATTATCAATGTTAATAGCTGTTACAATAACTCTTTCAAAGAAATCACTTTTTTATGAAAAACTTGATAATTCATTTGTGCGTAGTCTCGGTAAAAGCACACTTGTATTGTTTATGAACCATATGTATTGGTTTTATAACATTGATAACTTACTTAAATTATTGGGTATCAATTTAAATGAGGCTGTTAAAATAATAGTTCTCATTGTTTTGATTATTGTTTCTAGTAGTATTTCATATTATTTTGGAAACCGTTTAAAACAGTTTATTTTTAGAAAGCTAAATATTTAAAAATATATGAAAAAAGCCATTGTAACAGGTGCAACCGGAGTAATCGGAAGTGCATTGGTAAACGAATTAATTAAAAATGAATATAGGGTTTTGGTAATTGCAAGAAAATCCTCAAAGGCAGAAGAATTAAGCAAAAAAGAAAATGTTGATGTTGTCTTTTGCGACTTGAATGCTCTTGATTCTCTGAATATCAATGAGAAATTTGATTACTTTTTTCATCTAGGATGGACAGGCACAAGAGGAGCATCAAGGCTTGATGAAGAGTTGCAGAATAATAATATAAATATTTCTTTTGAAGCGGTCAGACTTGCAAAAAAAGCTGGCTGCAAATGCTTTGTCGGAGTAGGCAGTCAGGCTGAATACGGTAAGGTTAAAAATGGAATTAAGCTTTCTCCGGAACTCAAAGAAAACCCCGAAAGTGCATATGGAAAAGCAAAACTTAAAGCAAGAAACGAGTGTCGTAAGCTCTGTAATGAGCTTGGTATTAAGTTTAACTGGTGTAGAGTTCTTTCAACTTACGGAATTGGAGATAACGAAAATTCATTTGTTATGCATATCATTAACAATTGCAAAAAAGGAAATGTTTGCAATTTAACTCCTTGCGAGCAGTATTGGGATTATATCTTTAATGAAGATATTGCAAGAGGGTTAAAACTTATTGCCGAAAAGGGCAAGCCTGATCAAACATATATTATTGGCTGCGGTAAGCCAAAACCGATGAAGGAATATGCGCAGATTATTTATGACACAGTCGGAAATAAAAATGCAAAACTCAATTTCGGTGCAATTGATTATTATCCCGATCAGGTTATGTTTTTGTGTGCAGATATTTCAAAACTTACTGAAGATACAGGATTTAAACCCCAAGTATCTTTTGAAGAGGGAATTGATAAGATTTTAAAATTGTTATAGGAGAATGAACATGAAAGGTATAATCTTAGCAGGCGGAAGCGGAACAAGGCTTTATCCGCTTACAATGGTAACTTCAAAGCAGTTGTTGCCGATTTATGATAAACCAATGATTTATTATCCTTTAAGCACTCTTATGCTTGCAGGGATAGATGATATTTTAATCATTTCAACTCCTGCCGATTTGCCGAATTTCAAAAGGCTGCTCGGCGATGGTTCTCAGTATGGTATTAAGCTTACATATAAAGAGCAGCCGTCACCCGATGGACTTGCTCAGGCGTTCATTATCGGCGATGAATTTATCGGTGATGATTGTTGTGCAATGATTCTCGGTGATAATATCTTCTATGGCGCAGGCTTTGCAGAAATTCTTGAAAATGCAAAGAAGAATGCTGAGGAAAACGGAAGAGCAACTGTTTTCGCATATCATGTTGATGACCCTGAGCGATTCGGAATTGTTGAGTTTGACGAAAAACATAAGGTCCTTTCCCTGGAAGAAAAGCCAAAGCACCCTAAATCACCGTGGGCTGTTACAGGATTATATTTCTATGACAACCGTTGCGTTAAATATGCAAAATCACTCAAACCTTCTGATAGGGGAGAGCTTGAAATAACAGACTTGAATAAGCTTTATCTTGAATCAGATGAACTTGATGTTCGTCTTCTTGGAAGAGGCTTTGCATGGCTTGATACAGGAACTATGGAAAGCCTTATAGATGCAGCAGACTTTGTTCAAACGATTCAGAAACAGCAGGGAATCCGTATATCTGCGCCTGAAGAAATAGCATTCAGGATGGGTATGATTGATAATGAAAAGCTTATGGAATCGGCTAAAAAGTACGGAAAGAGCGACTACGGAAAGTATCTTAAAAAAGTTGCAAAGGGAGAAATCTGATGACTATAATTGTAACAGGCGGAGCAGGATTTATCGGCTCGAATTTCATATTCTATATGCTTAAAAAGCATCCCGATTATCGCATTATTTGCCTTGATAAACTTACATATGCGGGCAATCTTTCAACGCTTGCTCCGATTATGAATAATGAAAATTTCAGATTTGTTAAAGCAGATATCTGCGACAGGGAAGCTGTTGAAAAGCTCTTTGAAGAGGAGCATCCGGATGTCGTTGTCAATTTTGCTGCTGAAAGCCATGTTGACCGTTCTATCGAGGATCCGGGAATCTTTCTTAAAACGAATATTCTCGGAACTCAGGTTCTTATGGACGCCTGCAGAAAATATGGAATAAAGCGCTATCATCAGGTTTCAACTGATGAGGTTTATGGCGACCTTCCTCTTGACAGACCCGATTTGTTCTTTACCGAGGAAACTCCGATTCATACAAGCTCGCCCTATTCATCATCAAAGGCTGGCGCAGACCTTCTTGTTCTTGCGTATCACAGAACCTTCGGTCTGCCCGTAACTATCAGCCGTTGTTCAAATAACTACGGACCCTATCATTTTCCCGAAAAGCTCATTCCGCTTATGATTGCAAATGCGCTTAATGATAAGCCTCTTCCTGTTTACGGCGAAGGCTTGAATGTTCGCGACTGGCTCTATGTTGAAGACCACTGCAAGGCAATTGATCTTGTTATTCATAACGGAAGAGTCGGCGAGGTTTACAACATCGGCGGTCACAATGAGATGAAAAACATTGATATTGTTAAGCTCATCTGCAAGGAACTTGGTAAGCCCGAGAGTCTTATAACCTTTGTTGCGGACAGAAAGGGCCACGATATGCGTTATGCAATCGACCCGACGAAGATTCACAGTGAACTCGGATGGCTGCCTGAAACAAAGTTTGAAGATGGAATAAAGAAAACAATTAAGTGGTATCTTGAAAATCGTGATTGGTGGGAAACCATCATCTCCGGCGAATATCAGGATTATTATGAAAAGATGTATGGGGATAGATCGTAATGAAAGATTTGAACGATACAAACTATAACTATGTTTTTTATAATGTCAATGAAGATTATTTAGAACCAAGTTTCAAACCGCTTGAAAAGTATCCGCAAATTGAAGTGAGAAAAAACGCCTTTGTTTCTAATAATCTGATTCAAAAACTGTTTTTTCTTCACTATTCATATAAACTAAATAGACGAATCAGAGTTCCATTTAAAAAACTTTGGTTTAAAAAAATATGCAATAATAGTTTTGATAACAATAAACCTATTTGTTTTGTATTCTTAGGCGGAAAATACATCAATGATGCTCCTGAACTTTTTTATTATATTAAAAAGCTTAATCCTGAGAATAAGGTTGTTATTTACTGTGCTGATTTGATATCTAAGAAGAATTGGAATATTAACAAAGTTAAATCGCACTGTGATTATATCGTAACATACGATAAAGGCGAAGCAGAAAAATATGATATATGCCACTATAAAGGTAAATACTATGGTGCATTGATTGATATTACAACGCCTTCTGAATTTGAAAACGATGTTTATTTTTTGGGCTTCGCTAAAGACAGGCTTGACGAGATTCACAACACCTTTTTATCCCTTAAAAATCAGGGTTTTAATTGCAAGTTTATTGTTTGCGGAGTTGATAATGATAAAAAACTTAGTGAAGAAGGGTTAATTTACAATAGACCTATTTCTTATCTTGAAAATTTAAAAAATGTTCAAAATAGCAAATGTGTTTTAGAGTTAATACAAGGGGGAAGTAGCTCTGCGACATTGAGAACCAGTGAAGCACAGGTTTATAAGCGAAAACTGTTGACAAATAACATTAGCATTGTTTATCAAGATTATTATGATGCTTCTAACATGAGTGTATTTTCTAATTTTGAAGATATAGATTTTGATTTTATAAGAAAACCTATAGATTATTGTTCTTTTGTTAAGAGAGATATGTATAATCCATATAATCGAATATTGTTTTTTGAAGAGTTTTTAACCGGAGATTAAAATGAATAAACCAATTATTTCAGTTATTATACCCGTATACAACACGGGAAAATATTTATATAATTGCATTGATTCAATTATTAATCAAACATATAAAGAGCTTGATATAATACTGATTGACGACGGCTCTACAGACGGCAGTGCTGAAGTTTGTGATGAATATGCAAGAATAGACAGCCGTATAACCGTTATTCATCAGCAAAATAGTGGAGTTTCAAAAGCAAGAAACGCAGGTATAAGAAATGCAAAGGGTGATTACTTCCATTTTCCTGATAGTGATGATTATATTGATGAGGACTGCTATGAATATTGCTTGAAACTTATGAACAAACACGGCTGTGACATTGTTAGTTTTGATTATTATGTAACTTATAGTGATCATGAAGACGAAAAGCATTTTTCTGGTAGTGTTTATGGACTCTTTGATGTTGAAAACTCACACAGAGCAGTTTTGCAAGGAATACCTTTTGCTTGTAACAGAATTTATTCAAAGAATTCTATTTCTGGCTTAATGTTTGATGAAACAATATTCAGAGGAGAGGATAGCCTTTTTGTTCATCAGGCAATTGAACAAAGCGAAAAATGCTTTTTTGATAAAAGAGCAATGTATCATTATGTTCAGTCTGAAGAAAGTGCTGTTCGCGGCAAATTCAGATCTGTTCAGTTAACAGGGATGAAGCTTTATGATGTTTATAAAGAGTTTTATGAAAAAAAATATCCAAATCTTTGGAAGATTTTTTTATCAGGAACGCTTCATTTACCAATAACACTTTATTATGATATGTATGCTGATGAATCCGATTTTAGTTCGGAAATGAAAAGCGTTTATAATGAATATAAAACCAGATATAAAGAAGTACGAAAAAATGTCGATTTACCTATAAAAAACAAGATCAAGTTTGCATTTTTCTATATTTCCCCAAATCTGTTTTGTAAAATTCATAAATCAATTCATAAACTATAATTTCAGGAGGATAAGATAATGGCAATTCAAGTATTAAAACCAAAATTTCATGTTGATGAGTGTCTTGATGCAGTTAGGGAGTGCCTTGAAATGGGATGGACGGGCATGGGATTCAAAACTGTTGAGTTTGAAGAAAAGTGGAAGGAATATACGGGGCATAAATATGCTTATTATCTTAATTCAAATACAGTTGGTCTTCATCTTGCGGTTAAGATTTTAAAAATGAGATACGGATGGGAAGACGGCGATGAGATAATTTCATCTCCAATAACTTTCGTTTCAACAAACCACGCAATTCTTTATGAAAATATGAAACCGGTTTTTGCAGATGTTGATGAATATCTCTGTATTGACCCCGAGGATGTTGAAAAAAAGATAACTGAGAAAACAAAGGCGGTTATTTTTGTTGGCTACGGCGGAAGAGTCGGTCAGCTGGAAAAAGTAATCGAACTTTGCAAAAAGCATAATTTAAGATTAATTCTTGATGCTGCTCATATGAGCGGAACAAGAATGAATGGCGTTGTTCCGGGAACACTTCACGGAATTGATGTAACTGTGTATTCTTATCAGGCAGTAAAAAACCTTGCAACAGGCGACAGCGGAATGATCTGCTGGAATGATGAAGATGGCGATAAGCTCTCACGTCAGATTGCATGGCTTGGTATAAATAAAGATACATATTCCCGTTCAAATAAAGGAACATATGCATGGAAATACGATGTTGACTATGTTGGCTATAAGTATAACGGCAATGCAATTATGGCAGCAATTGGTTTAGTTCAGCTTCAGTATCTTGATGAAGAAAATGCAAGAAGAAGAGAAATTGTTAAGATGTATACGGAAGGTTTTAAGAATAACGATAAAATTAAGATTATTCCTGCTAATTATTCAGATGAGTGTTCATATCATCTTTTTGAACTTGCAGTTCCGGATAGAGAAGATTTGCTTCAGAAGCTTTCTGCAAAAGGAATAAACTGCGGCGTTCATTACAGGGATAATACTGAATACAGTATGTATAAATATGCTAACGGAACCTGTCCGAAGGCACACGAAATAAGCCAACACCTTATAACAATGCCCCTTCATATGTGGCTTACTGATGAAGATGTTGAGCTAATAATAAAAGAAGTTAATGCAAATAATTAGGATTTTTTGATTGGTGATTAAATTATGGAAAAGAAGAAAGTAATGATTTTAGGCGCAGCGAATGGTCAGCTTCCTTTCATAAAAATTTGTAAAGACAATGGATATTATGTAATTGTTGTAAGTATCAAAGGCAACTATCCTGGTTTTGAATTTGCTGATAAATCATATTATTATGATACTCGTGATAAAGAATCAATTCTAAAAGCTGCAAAACACGAAGGTATTGATGCTATCTTAACTGATCAAACAGATGCATCTGTTCAAACAGTTGCTTATGTGAGTGAAAAACTCGGATTGAGAGGAATCGGTTATAATACTTCACTAAAATTTACAAATAAGTATGAAATGAGAAAAGCAGCAAAAGATGCAGGCGTTCCTGTTCCTGAATTTGAAGAATTCAACAATGTTAGTGATGCAGTTGTTTTTGCTGAAAAAATTGGATTTCCTTTAATGCTGAAGCCTGTAGACAGTAGCGGTAGCCGAGGAGTTTCAAAAATCGATAATATTGATGAATTAAAGGATAGGTTTTCTCAAGCGCAGAAATTCTCGTCAAATGGATATGTTATTTTAGAGCAGTTTATTACAGGAATACCATTTATAGTTAACGGATTTGCGATAGACGGTGAATACTATAATTTAGATATTGCTAATAAATCATATTTTAAATCTATTGATTTATTTATTACAAGGCGTTGTATTTTTGAATCAGCTTGTTATGTTGATAATGAAATTAAGAAAACTGTATTAAAAACCAATAAACAACTTGTCGAAGGCATTGGGCTTAATGCTGGTATTACACATGCTGACTATTTGTATAACGAAAAGGAAAAGAAAGCTTATTTAGTTGAAATCGCAGCGAGAGGTGGAGGCACATTTATTTCTTCCAATATTACGCCAATGGTTACTGGATTTAATTCAAATAAAGCATTGATAGACTATATAGTGGAAGGAATTATTACAAAACTTGAAAGACCTCTTGACAAGGTATCCGGTTATGCTTGTTTTGCCTTGCCTGAAGGTGTAATAGAATCTATAAGCGGAATTGAAGAATTATCTAATATGAAAAGTATAAAGATGCTTCATCTTAATGATTTGTATGTTGGTAAAAGGGTTAGTGGGTTAACACATGATGCTGAAAAATATGGACCAATTATTTTTTTAACAGAAAGTATTCCAGAGGCAGAAGAAGTAATTAAAACAATTGAGAAAACGCTTGATATTAGAGTTATCACTGATGATGGTATAAAGGGAATAATTTGGTAAATATAAGGAGATGGTGTGAAAATTCACGCTATCCTAAGATTATATTTGCCAGCTTAGTTTGTCGTGAAGCGGCAATGAGCGATGGCTAAATTCCCATTACACGCCTTGTCCGCCCTGCAAGGGAATCGTAATGTGTGAATTTTAATAATCTATTTGTGGGCAGAAAGGCTATGGGAATCATTATGAATATTGGATTATGTGGACTTGGTAAAGCAGGGAAAAAATTTGTTGAATTCACTATAGGTTCAGAACAGTATTGTTTAAATACTGTTCTTTGCAGAGAAAATAGTAATTCAGCGGGTAAAAAAGTGGCAGAAGTGACTAATATTAATGTTAATCCTAATCTCATTGTAAAAAAAATTTCTGAATTTGATAACAAAGAAAAATTAGATGTCATAATTGATTTTTCTAATAATCCAACTACTTTCGAATTAGTGGATTTATGCAGTAAGTACAAAATTAATCTTATAATTTGTCCAACAAATTTTTCAGATTCTGAAATTGATAGAATTAAGCAAAAAGCAGAAGAATCAAATATTGGTATTGTTTTTGCACCTACTTTAACAGTTGGAATCAACATGTTAATAGATTTTGTTCAAAAACTTTCATCGATTTTT
This sequence comes from Eubacterium sp., assembly GCA_017445905.1. Lineage (GTDB taxonomy): Bacteria > Bacillota > Clostridia > Oscillospirales > Acutalibacteraceae > Eubacterium_R. The sequence continues at coordinate 45,777 of JAFSRX010000009.1, read as the reverse complement.
TCTGACTTTTCATTTGAAATAATTGAAAAACACGGAACTCAAAAGGGCTCACCAACTAAAACAGCAAAAGTAATTGGAGAATCAATTTGTAGAAATAATGTTAATATTTCATCAGTAAGATTAGATGGCTTTGTTGGTGTTCATGAAGTAATAGCAACAAACGGATATGAATGTATTTCTCTTGAGCATCAATCATTTTCCCGAGATGCATTTGTTAATGGCGCTTTAATTGCAGCTAATTATATTTATGGAAAAACAGGATTTTTTTACATTAGGGAGATTTTTGACGAGATGATTGCCGAGTCATATTTGAAAGGGTAATTAACATATATATTGGTTTAAAGGAATTCTTATGTCTCAAATTAAAGTTGAAAAAAATTTAAGCGGTATTGAAGGGCTTTGCCTGATAACTCCTGCTGTTCATGGCGACAGCAGAGGGTATTTTATGGAAACCTATAATGAAAATGATATGAAAGAAGCAGGATTTGATATCAAGTTTGTTCAGGATAATCAGTCCGCTTCAACGAAAGGCGTTTTGCGCGGGCTTCACCGTCAGATAAACTTTCCTCAGACAAAGCTTGTTCGTGTTATAGTCGGTGAGGTTTTTGATGTTGCAGTTGATATGAGAGAGGGAAGCCCAACATATCTTAAATGGCACGGTGAACTTTTAACTGCTGAGAATAAAACGCAGTTTTTGATTCCTAAGGGTTTTGCTCACGGATTTCTTGTTCTTTCTGATTATGCTGAATTCTGCTATAAGGTTGACGATTTCTTTCATCCTAATGATGAAGGTGGAATTGCCTATAATGATCCGACAATCGGCGTTGAATGGCCGATTCCAGAGGATATGGAAATCTTGCTAAGTGACAAAGATAAGAATTGGCAATATATTAGCATTAAGGATTAATTGGTGGGAAACCATCATTTCAGGTGAATATCAGGATTATTATGAGAAAATGTATGGAAATAGAGGATAATCTGTTTTGTGAATAACAAGAACTTGAAAACGTCATTTAAGTAATAATTCTTAATTGGAGAATTCTAATGATTATAGGATATACTCAGGGAACATATGATATGTTCCATATCGGACATCTAAATCTTATTCGTAACGCCAAATTGCATTGTGATTATTTAATTGTTGGCGTTAATACGGATGAGCTTGTTAAAACGTATAAAAATAAATTAGCGATTGTACCGTTGGAAGAGAGAATTGATATTATCAGTTCTATCCGCTATGTTGATCAGGTTGTTATATGTAACACTCTTGATAAGGTGCAAATGCATAAAAAATTGCATTTTGATAAGATTTTTATCGGCGATGACTGGAAAGATAACGAACGCTGGAAAAAGACCGAAGTCGAAATGAAGGAAGTTGGCGCTGAAGTCGTTTATCTTCCTCATACTGACGGAACCAGTTCAACCCTGCTAAGAGAAAAACTTAATGAGTATTAACCTACTTATATTGAGGAAAAATTATGAAAAAAGATTACGATGTTTTGGTTATTGGTCCTGTTTCTTGGGACTGCAATATTGATTACCAGGGAAATAAGCTCGAGGAGCTTGGCGGAGCGGTTGTTGCTTCGGGTTTTGCTGCTGCTAAGAGCGGCAATAAAACCGCATTGTTTACCAAATCAAAGGCATTTGATAAAGCTGAGGTTGAAAAGCGTTTTGCAGATTCAGACGCTGATTTATACTGGGGTGATTCGAAAGATACCTGCTCAATAAAAAATCAGTATTTTACTGCTGATAAAGAGAAAAGAGAATGCACCTCAATGGGCGTTTGCGACACTTTCAGATTTGATGAACTTCCCGATATCAACTCAAAGATTTATCACTTTGCAGGTCTTGTATATGGTGATTTTTATGGCGAGCTTTTCAAAGAGGCTTCAAAGCATGGCAAGGTTGCAGTTGATGTTCAGTGCCTTTTGCGCCATGTTGAAGCGGATAAATCGATGGCTTTTCACGACTGGGCTGAAAAGATGGAGTATCTTCAGTACATAGACTATCTTAAAACTGATGCTGCGGAAGCTGAGATTTTAACCGGGTTGACCGATAGAGCTGAAGCAGCTAAGCTTCTGCATTCTTGGGGTGCTAAAGAGGTTCTTATTACTCATAATACCGAGGTTCTTGCTTATGACGGCAAAGAGATTTATACCTGCCCGATTAAAGCCCGCAATCTTTCAGGCAGAACGGGAAGGGGAGATACTACCTTTGCGGGTTATATAACCGAACGTCAGAGAGCTGATGTTAAAGATGCACTGCAGTATTGCACAGCTCTTGTTTCACTGAAAATGGAAACCCCCGGACCTTTCAAAGGCACGAGGGAAGATGTTTTAGATTACATTAAAGAGTTTTATTAATATGATTCATATATATTATGGCTACGGAAAAGGCAAAACGAGCGCTGCAATCGGTCTAGGTATGAGAGCTTACGGAGCGGGTAAAACTGTATGCCTGATTCAATTTCTGAAAGATAATAAGTCGAGTGAACTTAAATCAGTTCCGTTTGAAGTGTTTGAATCACCTGAAAGTGTATCATTCAATCCGGATAAAAGTTATCAGAGTTGGATTGATTCTGCACTTGAATACATTAATCTTTGTGAAGTCGATATTATAATACTTGATGAATTTCTGGATATTATTCCTGAGTTTTGCAGTAAGGAAAAGGCACTTGAACTTTTTTCAAAAGACTGTGAATTAGTTATAACAGGACATAAAGAGATTCCTGCGCTTTTTGATAAAGCTGATTATATTACTCATATGGATAAAATAAAACATCCTTACGATAAAGGTGTTAAAGCCAGAAAAGGTATTGAATATTAAAGTTAAAGCGATTACTCACTTTTTGTGAGCAATCGCTTTTTTATAATCAAATATATTCCCATTCCAATGAAATATCCCAGCCAGTTTAAAATAATATCATCAATATCAACATCCCCGCATTTAAGAAAGTATTGGTATCCCTCAACAATAAAAGGCGTTATTAATCCTATCAGCACAAGCTGATATGGCTTTATTTTTTTTAAAAACGCAGAAAGAATAAAGGGCAGGGGAATAAAAATAATAACATTACCAAAAAATATCAAATATGGTTCAAAATCAATATGCGGATTCCTGATTATTGCTTTGAGCATAAGAAGTGTTCCGTTACCGATTATATAATTTGTTGTTAGGCTAGTAAATGGGGTTCTCAGGAAACAGATAAATAATGTGAAAAGATAAATCGGCAAAAATCCCTGCCAAAATTCATAATAAAAGCATTTATATTCTTTTGGTTTTATTATAGTCGCAACAGAGAAAACAGTTGCAGCAGCGATAATTATATATGATATCCACCAGACTCTGTAAAGAAACTGACCTCCGCTGAACTCTGTAACATAATAATCAAAAATAACGAGCGGTGTTATTCCAAAAAGCGTATATTTAACAAACTTTGATATGAAGCTAAAATTTGTTTTATTAATTATAGTGAGAAAAGTTAAAAAAACAAAAATGAGCAAATACCTAAGCATTATTTTCGGCATTCCATTGCTTTCCCAATATCCGCCAAGATTATCGCTATTCATTGTAAAGCAGGAAAGTATAAACGCAATACCGAAAAAGCTTTCCTGCAATTTTGTTTTAGTTGATTCTTTCATAATATTCCTTCTGAAATCGAATTATTTATGTTTATATAATATTTTAATCGGTTTGTTTTATCAAGTCAATAAAAGATTGTTTGCAATAGATATAAAAAATGATATAATATAAATATGATGGAGGAGTTTATAATGAAAAAGTTTAAAGTTTTGTTGTCGGTTATTCTTACTGTAATTTTAATAATAACAGTGTTTCCTGTTGGAACTTTGGCAAGTGCAAAAAATCCGTCAAAGCCAACTTCGCTTACTGCTTCTTCCACTGTTAATTCTGTAACACTGAAATGGAAAAAGGTTAATTCAGCGAATGGATACAAAGTTTATTCTTATAACAGTAAAACAAAAAAGTATTCATATTTGAAAACTGCACAAAAAAATACTTGTAAAATTTCTAAACTAAGTTCAGCTTCAGTTTATATCTTTTCGGTTAAAGCATATAAAAAGAGTGGTAATAAGACATACTATTCAGCTTATTCAGCAAAAACAAGAGTTGCAACTTTGCCGGGTAAGGTTAGCGGAATAAAAATTCTTGGAAGAAATGTTTCAAGTGTAAAGCTATCATGGAATAAAGTTAAAAAAGCAAGCGGCTATAAAGTTGAGTATTCAACTGATAAAAACTTCAAGAAGAATGTTAAAAGCACTAAAACAACTTCAGTTAAGGCAACGGTTAAATCTCTTTCAAATATAACTTATTATATAAGAATATATGCATATAAAAAGCTAGCGAAAAAAACATATTTATCTGCACCGTCGTCAGCCATAAAAACTGCAGCTATTAATTCATCAACTTTATCAACAGTTAACACATCGAAGAAATACCAGACAATAGAAGGCTTTGGCGCATCTGCTGCCTGGTGGGGACATAAGGTTGGCGGTTGGGATAATGCCGAGAATATAATTAAGTATCTTTATGATAAAAAAGACGGAATTGGTCTAAATATATATCGTTATAATGTTGGAACAGGATCAAGAAATGATACCGAGATTTATAATTACTGGTCCAGAACAGATGGATTTATTAAAGATGTTGACTTTGTTAAACAGAATATTACATATGATTTTACAAGGGACGCAGAAGCTCAGAATTCACTGAAAATTGCTAAGAAGTTTGCAGGAAAAGACCTTAAAGTATCGTTGTTTTCTAATTCTCCTCCTGTTCAGCTTACAAAGAACGGAAAAGCATATTGCTCCTTTAATGAAGAAGATTGGTATTGGGGATGGAAGTCTAATCTTGATCCGAAAAACTATAAACTCTATGCTAAGTTTGAATGTGATGTTGCAGATTACTTCGTTAAACAGGGATATAATGTTATTGATATTTCACCTGTAAACGAGCCTCAGTTTGCATGGGCAGAGTGGAAGAATGGCGACGGAACATTTTCAATGGGGCAGGAGGGCGCACATTATAAACCCGATGAACTCAAAAATCTGTTCAAAGAGATGGTTTTAAAAGCTGATGGAAAGAGCTACAATGTTTCAATGTTTGAAGCTGGTGCTGCTGAAGGGTTAACTCCAGAAGGAGATAATACTCACTTCACTAATTATGTTAATGAAATATACAGTCTATTCATTAATAAGAATAAGTTAAGAACAATATCAACTCATTCCTATTGGGCAAATGCTGATGGAAAGAAAGCCTGCAGGGATTATGTTGATTCAATCGATTCGACTATAAATATCGCATGCACCGAATATTGTCAGATGCTAAATGATGAAAGCAACGGAGTAGTTAAAACACTTGAATCTCTTGAAGGAGAAGCTAAAAACGGTTATACAATCGATTTCGGCGTTCAGCTTGCAAGAGTTATTAATGAGGATTTAACAATTCTGAATGCAACCCAGTGGAATTGGTGGACCGCATGCTCAAACGGAATTTATCCTGACGGACTTGTTTATATCAACGATTCAAATCATAGTGATATTAAACTGACCAAACGCCTTTGGTGTCTTGGTAATTATTCAAAATTTATTAAGAGCGGGGCAGTAAGAGTTGATGTCAAAGAAAAACAAAAAGACCTTCTTTCAAGTGCTTTTCTGAATCCTGATGGATCACTTGTTATTGTTTATGTTAACCAAACTACTAAGAATATAAATGTCAATATTGATGCTAATAATTACTCAAAATATAAGCTTTACCGAACAACTGCACTGGATAATATTAAACTGAATTCAAGCGGAGATTTTTATTCGCAGAATGAGCTTATGATACCTATGCAGTCAGTTGTATCAGTAATACTCACAAAATAACTGTTACAAATTTATGCGATATGTTGAAAATAATCAAATTATATTGACTTTATTTGAAATTTATTATACAATTTATACAATCGATTATTTGGAGGAAAATTTATGAGTACTATAAAAAACATAACTATAGTTGGTCACGCATCAAAGGGTAAAACAACTCTTGCAGAAGCAATGCTCAACGTTGCAGGCGCAACAGAGAGAATGGGTAAAGTTGCGGACTCAAATACTGTTTCAGATTTTGATGCAGAAGAAAAGAAAAGAGGCGTTAGTATTTCGTCCTCTGTTCTTCAGTTCGGTTACAAGGATGCAAAAATCAATGCAATAGATACTCCGGGTCTTTTTGACTTTGCACTTGGTCCTGCTGAAGGAATGCGCGCTGCTGATACAGCAATTATCGTTGTATCTGCTCGTTCAGGCTTAGCAGCAGGCGCTGAAAAAGCATTTAAGGCTGCAACCCAGAAGGGAAAAGCAAGAATTATTGTAACAACAAAGATGGATGATGAAAGAGCTGATTTCTATAAGGCATTTAACGGTCTTGTTGCTAAGTTCGGAACATCTGTATGTCCTGTTGTTGTTCCTGTAATCAGCGGTGGAAAGGTTGCAGGCTATTACAATATGATCGAGGATAAGGCATATAGCTATAACGGAATAAAAGCATCTTCAAGCGATATATCTCACGATGATGAAGGCAGATTTGATGCCATTAAAGAGGTTTTCAATGAAGCTGTTGCAGGTGCTGACGATGAACTTATGGAAAAGTATTTCGAAGGCGAGCCGTTAACAAAAGAAGAAAAAATCAAGGGTCTTTCAATCGGTATTGCTGATGGAAGTATTGTTCCTGTTTTTGCACTTTCAGGTATTACAGGTGAGGCTGTTGATCAGTTATTAGGATTTATTTCTGATTGTGCTCCGTCGCCGAAGTCTGAATACGCAAGCAATGAAAACGACGAGCCGGTTGAAATAACAGTTGATCCGTCAGGCGCTCTTGCTGCTGTTTGTTTTAAAACTGTTGCCGATCCGTTTATTGGAAAACTCAATTTCTTTAAGGTTATCCGTGGAAAGCTCACTCAGGGCGTTACTGTTGTTAATTCAAGAACAGGTGATGAAGAAAGAGTCGGTAAACTTGTTTCAATGCTCGGCTCAAAACAAAGCGATGTAAAAGAAGTTTCAAATGGCGACATTTGCGCTATTGCTAAACTTTCAACCTTCAAAACCGGCGACACAATGTGCGCTCAGAACAATGTAGTAACTCTTAACAGAGTTGATATTCCCGGCGCATCTTATTCAATGGCAATTATTCCTGAAAAGAAGGGCGACGAGGAAAAGATTGCTAATGCAGTAAACAAGATGGTTGATGAAGATCCTTCAATCAAATTTGAAACAAATAACGAAACTCACCAGACAATTATTTCCGGTCTTGGCGAACAGCATCTTGAAGTAACTCTTTCTAAACTTAAGTCAAGATATAATGTTACTGCTTCTCTTATTCAGCCAAAGGTTGCATACAGAGAAACAATTTCAAGAAAAGTTGAGTGCCAGGGTAGGCATAAGAAACAGTCGGGCGGACACGGTCAGTTCGGTGATGTATTTATCGAGTTTGAACCCTGTGACAGTGATGAGCTTGTATTTGCTGAAAGAGTTGTCGGCGGCTCAGTTCCTAAGAATTTCTTCCCTGCAGTAGAAAAAGGACTTAAGGAATCAATGGAGAGAGGTGTTCTTGCAGGCTATCCAATGGTTGGCGTTAAGGCAACACTCTTCGACGGTTCATATCATCCTGTTGACTCAAGTGAAATGAGCTTTAAGATGGCTGCTTCAATCGCGTTTAAGAACGGTATTCCTAACGCCGGTCCTGTTCTTCTTGAGCCGATTATCACTCTTAACGCTATTTGTAATGACGAAGCAATGGGCGATATTATTGGTGACATAAACAAGAGACGCGGAAGAGTTCTTGGTATGAATCCAACCTCCGACGGAATGCAGGAAATTGTTGCCGAGGTTCCTCAGGCAGAGATGACAACTTTCTCAACCTCTATGCGTCAGATAACCCAGGGCAGAGGCTCTTTCACAACTGAATTTGCAAGATATGAAAGATGTCCGGAGCAGGTTACTCAGAAGGTTATTGAGGAAGCTCAGAACGAAGAGTAATTTTTATAGGGAGGGTATTGCCCTCCCTTATTTGAACTATATTTGAAATAAATTTGAAAGGTTTGATTACATGAAATTTGTTGCTCAGATAAAAAAGATTTCCATAGCGTCAATTATTATTTCAATTCTTCTCGGTATTTCATTTATAGCATTTCCAGATAAATGTATAACCTATATTTCACTTGCAGTAGGCATTTCTCTTATCATGCTTGGTGTTGCAGGCGTTATCGGATATTTCATTGATAAAACAAGTGGTTTTACTTTAGCTCTCGGAATTGTTTCAGCGATTGTTGGAATTATAGTTTGTGCAGAGTATAAGGCGATTATTTCTCTGATTGTTATTATCTTTGGTATCTTTATTCTTGCAAGCGGAGTGTTTAATCTATTTACTTCAATAAAGGTTATCGCATCAAGTGTTGTTTTTGGATGGATAACGTTCGGACTCTCGATAATATCAAGTGTTTTTGGTGTTATTGCAATAACTAAATCAGGTGAACTGACAATAACAATCGTTCAGTTTATCGGTGTCGCTTTGCTTGTTTATGCTGTCATGGATATTATTTCCTTTATACAGGTCAGAAAACTCGTTAAGCAGGCAAATGAAATTGTTGAGTCGGCAGGGGATATCGAAACACAGGCGACGGTTGTTGAAGAAACCGAAGCTTAAATTGTTTTAAGAAAGGATAGTGTGTTATTATGAAAAAATGGATAAGCTTATTTTTAGCAGTTACAATGTTGCTTAGCTCTTTTGGATTTGCAGTAACTGTTCAGGCAGTCTCTAAGCCAAAGAAGGTAACTATCACGTCTGCAGTATTAACTGCCGACAGATTTAATAAGAAATGTACTTATAAAGTAACATGGAAAGCACTTAAAGGTGTTGCGGGTTACCAAATCAAACTTGCAGTTGAAAGCGGAGATGACAGTGGATCATATTATGTTAAAACAAAGACAATAAAGGGCGCAAAGAAAACTAACTACAAGCCTTCTATCGGTTATTATGATCCTGATAATTATTATAATGCTGTAAAAATCCGTGCATACAAAAATAAAAACGGTAAAAAAGTATATGGTAGTTGGAGTAAAGTTAAGAAAACAAAATTCAAAACAGTTAATCAGGTGACCGGTTTCAAGGGGAAAATTCTTGATAATGATTATAGTCCGAATCTTGAGCTTAAATTAACCTGGAACAAGATGACTGGTATGAGCGGTTATCAGATTATTGCCCATTCCTGCTATGATTATAATGACGTTACAAGAATAAATGTAAAAAACAAAACATCATATACAGGATGGATTATGTGTGCAGGAATTATTGAAATAAGACCATATAAAATAGTGAACGGAAAGAAAAAATACGGAGACACATCAATGCACTATCTTGATTATTCGTCGTATTAATGTCGATTAATTAATATATGTCGGCAAAAGCGCTTAAACTAATCGAATATAATATTTAACAATCACCTCATTTTTCTCATATTATGAAGTATGAAAAAGTGAGGTGATTTTTTATGTCTTTTGTAATTAAATTAGGGTCGATAACAAATACTCAGAGAGCGCAGAAAATTTTGTCAAAAAACGGAGTTGCAACAAAGATTTCAAGGCTATCAAATCCAAAACCAAGTGATGGGTGTGGGTATGTTTTAAAGGCAAACAGTAAAGACAGAGAAAAAATAATTCATATTTTAAATAATTCAGGCATAAACATTCTCGGAGTTGAGAATGAATGATATATTTTGATAACGGAGCAACAAGCTATCCGAAACCGTACGGAGTTATTACTAAAACTCTTGATGCGCTTAAAAATTATTCTTTCAATAGCGGAAGAGGAGGATATTATCAGTCGCTTAAAGCTGCTGAAAAGATTTATTCAGTCAGAAACTTGATAGGAGAAATGTTTGCGTTTGAAAGTGAAAATATTATTTTTACTAAAAACTGTTCTGAAGCTCTGAATATGGCAATAAAAGGAAGCGTTTCAAAAGGGGACCACGTTATAATATCCTCTCTTGAGCATAACAGCGTTTTTCGAGTTGTTCATTCTCTTTTTCTTGATGATATAATTGATTATGATATTGCTGCATTTTCTTTTGACGAAGATGAAGCAGTAAGAAATTTTGAAAGCCTGATAAGAGATAATACCAAAACAATTATTTGTATGCATTCAAGCAATGTCTTCGGAGTAACATTTCCGATTGAGAAAATTGGAAAGCTCTGTAAAAAGCATGATATACGATTTATAGTTGATGGAGCTCAGGGCGCAGGAGTTGCCGATATAAAGGCAAATAGAGATAATATTGATATTCTTTGCTGTGCTGGACATAAATGCCTTTTAGGACCTATGGGAAGCGGATTTATGGCACTTAAAGAAGGCGTTAAACTAAAGCCCTTATTTGACGGAGGAACGGGAAGCAATTCCCTCAGCCCGGTATCTCCTGAGTTTTCTCCGGATAGGTACGAGGTTGGAACTCTGAATAATCTCGGAATAATCGGTTTGGGCGAGGGAATAAAATATATAAATAATATCGGAACAGAAAATATCTATAATCACGAATTAAAGCTAAGCTCATATCTTTATGATGAACTGAGCAAAATGAAAAATGTTGAATTGTATGCACCAAAGCCTGAAAAAAACAAATCAATGCCGATAATTTCTTTTAATATAAACGATTTTTCAAGTGAAAAAACTGCTGCAATTCTTGCTGAGCATAATATCTGCACAAGAGCAGGTTATCACTGTTCGTATCTTGCACACAGGCATTTCAATACAATCAAGCGGGGAACTGTAAGAATTAGCGTTGGTCCTTTTAATTCAGAAAAAGATTGTTATAGATTTATGAATGTTGTAAAAAAGTTATAAAAGTGCTTTATTTCTTTTTTAATATATGCTATTATAATATTAATTAAAATTATTAAGGAATGTTGAAAAATGCCGATTGATTTAGCATTAAGATTCAGGTATATAAAGAATCTCGGCAACACAATTATTGATTTCTTTTCCCAGGTTAAAGGATTATTCGGAACCTTTGGCTTTATTGATGTTATCGATATTCTGTTTGTTGCCGTTGTTATTTATATGGTAATAAGAATTATTAGAGATACAAGGGCAATGCAACTTATTAAAGGACTTTTATTCCTTGTTCTTTTATACGGCCTTGTCAGTTTTTTGGGCATGGCTGCCTCAACCTATATATTGAAAGGGATATTCTCAAATATACTGATAATTGTTGTTATTCTTTTTGGCCCCGAGATAAGAAATATTCTCGAAGAAATGGGCAAGGGAGCAGCAAGAAGCAATTTGATTGCCATCCTTGACTCAGGCGCAGCAGTTGAAGTTAGCGAAATGAAGAAAACGATAGATGCCGTTTGTAAAGCCTGCGCTGATATGAGCGATACCAAAACGGGAGCCTTGATAGTTTTTGAAAGAGAAACAATGCTTGGAGATATTATTTCAAGCGGAACTCTTCTTCAGGCTACTGCAACAAAAGAACTTGTTGAAAATGTATTCTTCCCGAAATCTCCGCTTCACGACGGCGCAATGATTATCAGAAGCGGCAAAATCTATGCTGCCGGATGTATTCTTCCGCTTACCAGTAATAAAGATATATCCTCATCACTCGGAACGAGACACAGAGCAGCTATTGGAGTTACTCAGCAGAGTGACGCTATGGTTGTTGTTGTAAGTGAAGAAACCGGCTCAATCAGTGTAGCAGATTCTGGTAATCTTCAGACCGGTGTTTCAACGGGAGAGCTGAGAGATATTCTTACAAAGGAATTTGTTATTGATCCGTCCTCTTCAAAGGATTCTGCAATAAAGAAATTTGTCAGGAGGATGAAAAGATAATGGCTGATAAGAAAACAAGAAATATACTGAAAAAGCTGATTTTTAACGATAAGTATCTTATTGTTGTTTCTCTTTTACTGGCTATTGTTGTTTGGATAATAACTTCAATCAATATCGGCGATGTTGAAGAGAAAACAATTAAAATTGATGTTCCGATCACACTTAGTGACGAGGTTTCGGATCAGCTTTCAATGCAATACTATTCACTTCAGGATACAGTTGAAATAAGCGTTAGTTTTTCGGGCGCAAAATATGTTATTGGTCAGGTTGACGAAAACGACTTCAATGTAAAATTTGATACAAGCGCTGTTACCAGAACAGGGGAACAGAGAGTTCCTATACTTGTTTCAAATAATTCTAATCTTGATTTTAATGTTACAAATGTCAGTCCTTCATCAATAGATGCATTTTTTGATGTAAGCATGACCAAAACATTTGATCTGAATCTTGAATACGATGAAAGCTATGCAGCCGACGGATATATTTTCGGAGATCCTGTTCTCAGTGAGGATAAAATTGTTGTAAGTGGTCCTAAATCATCAATAGATAAGATTGATAAGGCGGTTCTGAATATTGATTTTGGCGACAAGAAGAATATTAAAGAGCCTTATAAAACGGAATGTCCTATTGAGTTTGAGGGAATTAGCCTTGAAGCGGATTACCTTAATGTTACTTCAAGAACCGATACCAAAACTCCTCTTGAAAAGATATCTGTAACAATTCCTGTTCTGAAGGTCGAAACGCTTCCTGTATCCGTTCAGCTTGATGACGCTCCCGAGGGCGTTGATGAAGGTCTTGTGACAGTGGGATATTCTCAGGATAGTATAGAAGCAGGCGTTCTCGACAGTGCAAATATCAAAAGCGCAGTATTGGGTACAATTGATTTCAATAAAATAACTGTTGGCGAGAATAAATTCGATTTTGATGTTACGAAGCTTAAGGGAATAACCGTGCTTAATGATAATCTGAAAACGATAACAGCTACGGTAAATGTCAGCTCCTCTTACGCGATTAAAACTATTGCAATAAGAAGAAGCGATGTGCTTGTTGAAGGCGTTTCAGGCAAGCATAAAGCAAATGTCAGAAATCTTGATAAATACTATGTTACGGTTATAATGCCAAATGATATTCCTGCATCAGATCTTGAACTTGAAGTGAAGGTTGATGTCAGCGATAAATCTGATGATAATAAATATCCTTTAAATATATCGATTACTAATAACGATAACGCTTGGGTATATTCAGAATACAATGCAACAGTTGATATAACATAAAAAACAGGGCTATCAAGCCCTGTTTTTTGTGTTCAATGATTATAATTTTGCAGCTTCATAGGCTGCTCCTAAAAGCGCTGCATTATTTCCTAGTCTTGAACGAACGATATTAACATTTCTGAAATTATCCATAAGCCTGTTATAGATTTTTCTGTCGATTAAATCAATGATATAATCCTCATTCATAATTCCGCCGCCGAGAACAATGAGCGGGGGATTGAAGATATAAGTTATATTGATAAGACCTGCGATTATTTCATCAATCCATTTATCAATTTCGCTTCTGATTTCAGGTCTGTTAATATTTTCCTTTTCAAAAATCTGAAAAGCGTCAAGAGGCTCTTTTACAACCTTGTTTACTGAGTTTATTAATGCCGTTGCAGAAGCATAACACTCATAGCAACCCTCACCTCCGCAGTTGCACTGCTTTCCTCCTGTATGAATTATCATGTGTCCGATTTCTCCGGCAGAAGAGCGAGAGCCTTTATAAACCTTTCCGTCAATGAAAAGCGCTCCGCCAATGCCGTTTCCATAGGTGAGGCAAATGAAATTATCTTCGCCTTTTGCAGCACCGAAAACAGCTTCTCCGATAGCTGCTGCGTTAACATTGTTTTCAACAAAGGTTTTGATACCTGTTTTATTTTCGATGAGTTTCTTAACCATCATACCTGTATAGTAGGGAATTTTTGCAGTTGAATAAACAACAATTCCGTTTTCACTGTCAACCTGACCTGCGGTTGAAACAGCAATACGGTCAATGTTATCAAAACTCTCGATTATTGAAATAATCTTTTCAATAAGAACCTGACCGCCTTTTTCAGATTCTGTTGGAACCTTATGAGTTTCAAGAAGCTTGAATTTCTCATTACATATTCCGTATTTAATAAAATCTCCGCCGATATCAAAGGTAAGAATTCTCATATCATGCCTCCGCTATACTTAATTAATATTATTATATCAATTAGTCTTTCAAAATTCAATAAAATGTTGAAAAGAAAGCCGAAATATGTTATTATTTAATATAATAAATCTTTAATAAGGTGAATATTATGAGCAACGATAATATAAACGAAATTATTGATAATGAGGATGTAAATGCACAAGAGTCCGAAAAACTTGATAATCCGCTTGTTGTACATAAAAAGAGCGATGCTTCTTATGATGAATCATCTGCAACAGTTGAAATGAATGATACTCATTCAGAGGAAGATTATCCAACCCTCAGACGCCACCGCTTCAGAAAAGAGAAAAAAAGCCACCGAGGGCTAATTGCTGTATTGATAATTATAGTAATACTTGCAGGTGCTTTTTCTGCTTTGTATGTAACAGGCAGTATAAAGTTTCTTAATGAAACAACTACAGCTAAGAAAACAACAACTACTGAGGCAGTAACAAAGCTTGAGGACGTTTATAAAGGAACAATAGTTGTTAAAGGAACATATATCTTTGTTGACGCAGTGGAAGTCAAGGGCATTGAAGGTCTTCAGAAAGCTCTTGAATATGAAGATAAGAGCACAACCGCCTATACAATCATTGACGAAGGCGCAAACAGTGATTTTCTTAATTTTGAGGTTCTTCAGCTTCTTGAGCAAATGGGATTTTACGGAAAAGATACTGTAATAACTCATAAGGAATCAACCGGTCTTATAGCAGAGGCAGAAACAACAACTCTTCCGCCTGAAACAACAACTAAAAAGAAAGCCGCAAAGAAAAAATCAAATACTACTTCAAAAAATAGTTCAACTTCAAATCAAGAATAATATGTTATATAATATGCCGTTTTGAGTAATGATTATTCAAAACGGCTTTTTCATTTTTTTCCTCTTATTGAATATAATAGAATATAAACAATAATTAAGAGGTGAATTAATTTGACGTATAACGAATTTGTTAAAAGATATCTAAACAAGGCAACTGACTACGACGGAACAAGCGGCGTTCAGTGTGTTGACCTTGCTAAATTATATATTGATAAAGTAATAGGCGTTAAACCTCAGTCAATAGGGAATGCGAATTGTTACTACGATGATTTCAATGAAACCTATTTAAAAAATTATTTTACAAGAATAAAGTATAAAAAAGGGGTTAAATCACAAAGAGGCGACCTTGTTGTCTGGGGAATTGGTTATAACGGAAAATCAAAATATGGTCATATTGCAATAGCAACGGGCGAACAGACCAAAACAACAATAACAACCTATGATGAAAACTATGGCGAAAAAGCAATGCATATGGTTGTTCATACGCTGAAGGGTGTTGAGGGTTTTCTCAGACCAAAAAATCAAAAAAATATTGCCATTCATCCTGAAATACTAACAGGAACTTACAGGCTGACTGCAATTAGAGGCGTCTATAAAAAATGGGGCGCTAAAGGCGGAAGAAAGCAGGTAAGTGAACTAACCGAAAACGGCAAAAAATGTGCAACAAAAAAGAGCGGAAATGCATATTTGAAAAAAGGAACTAAGGTAACTATTGAAAAAGTTAAACTGCTTGATACAGGCAATCTCTGGGCAAAAATTCCAAGCGGATATATTTGTATATGGGAGTGCAAAAACAACAAATTGTTTATTAAGAAAAAATAAGCGAGTATAAGGGTAATCCCATATACTCGTTTGTTTTTAAAAATATAATTTATTACTTGACATTGTTAGCTTCATTAGTTATAATACATAACGCAGAGAAAAAATGGCCCGGTAGTTCAGTTGGTTAGAACGCTAGCCTGTCACGCTAGAGGTCGACGGTTCGAGCCCGTTCCGGGTCGCCATTTTTTTTGCGCTGATATGGCTCAGGCGGTAGAGCGCATCCTTGGTAAGGATGAGGTCGGCGGTTCAAGTCCGCCTATCAGCTCCAAAAATACCCAATAGGCATAAGCCTATTGGGTGTTTTTCAATATTACAGCGGACTTGAACCGTCGAAAAGCACTCCGATTTTCAAGACGTAGTCGAAGGGAATCGGGAGAAAGCTCCGGTGGAGCTTTTGATAGTGCGTCGCTCTACCTTGTAGTTTGCCTATCAGTTATTTATTCAGAAACTGAAAGTTAATGTTTGCGGATCCTGGAAAAGTGGTATATAAGGCGGTTTAAAAGTGAAGAGAAAAAACGCAAAAGATGTCAGAATAAATATTATTATTCCGAATGCGTTTGGCATACCTCTTCCAATGGAGTTATTAATCAGAAAATAGCTAACGATAAATGAAACAGCAACGCCGACAAAGAAGGAACTGACATTTATAAATTCGCTCGCATTTCCTGTTGCCGATGTAAAAGTGTAGTAATACGACAAAATGCTCCACATTCCAAGATAAACTGAAACACAGTTGGCAAAGAATATGTTAAATTTATCCTGTTTAAACTTAATTGCGGTATAAACCGTAAAAGCCAGGAAAGGGAAAAACAGCAGCTTTAAATGCTCCCAAGGACTTTCATTGACTGAAAAGAATAATCCTATTAATGGATTTTTACCACTCCATTTGAAAATAAAATGACCTATTGTCCCTGAAATTGAAATAAAAATAAATCCTATTACTTGATTTTTAAAAAGCCTCTTATTCATACTATCACCATTTATTAGTATGATAAGAGGCTTAATGTTTATGATTATTTATGAATTATATCGTATAATTTATCGGGGTAATCGCTCATTATGCAGTCAGCTCCGATTGATGAAAGATATTCGAGTTCGCTTTCTTCATTAATTGTCCAGTACTGAACAGCAATGTTATGCTTGTGGGCATAGTTGATAACCTTTGCCGTTCCAAGATTTACCACTGCTCTGTACGGCATATTATACGGAATCTGAAGGGCAATATAATTTACCTTGAAATCTTTTCTGTCAGTCATTGCTGCTTTATAAAAATCGAGAACTTCATTAATCGTTGCGCTTCTTTTTAAATCGGGATGCTTTTCATCAACATAGAGCGAAACCTCTTCATTGAAGGTTCCGAAAATAACACGGTCAAGAAGATTTCTCTCTTTTAAAATTCCGTATAAAATATCAACGCCCTTTTTACCAAGATCTTCGCTGTTTTTGATTTCGATTATGTAATCAAATTTTCCATATTTGTTAAGATAGTCAAGCAAGTCATCAACCTTAACAATTTTCAGCGTATCAGGAACTTCGTCGCCATGAAGAGAAGAGTAGGGGAAGTCTCCGTTTTCATCTTCGAATTTCGCTCCTATATTCAGAACTCTGAGTTCATCGTATGTATAGTCCTCAGGCTTAGCGTCTTTTTTGCCAAAGACCTCAAAAGAATCAGTTGTTCTGTCGAGGGTGTCATCATGAAGAAGAACGAGTTTGTTATCCTTTGTTATATGAAGATCAAATTCAAAAACATCAACATTAAAATCCTTGTTATTTACGCAGTTTTCAAATGCCATCATAGATTCTTCGGGCATTATTCCTCCGCCGCATCGGTGAGCGCTGACAAATGGTGAATTATTTGATGAGATATATCTGTTAGACGTTTCATATTTTTGAATATTATCAGGATTTGAATGCCAGTTAATCGAGATTATATCAACAACAGCAATAATAAGAATAATTGAAAGAATAAAACATAATACTTTTTTTAGAATATTTTTTTTCTTTTTTGTTTTAGTTTCCATATAATCAACCTTTCACAAAATTATAAAATAATAGGCTCGGCAAAGCCGAGCCATTTGGCGCAGAGGGTGGGATTCGAACCCACGTGGGCGTTAACCCAAACGGTTTTCAAGACCGCCTCGTTATGACCTCTTCGATACCTCTGCGTATCTGAGTGCTTAGATATATTAACATAAGTTTTTTATTATGTCAAGAAAAAAATTAATAAATCTGTCTTGACTTTTTATTAACTATATGATAAAGTATTTAAGCACTGAAAAGTGTATAAAACTTGACAGGAAAACGCAAGTTACACGCAGAAGTACTCAAGCTGGTGACGAGGCGCCCCTGCTAAGGGCGTAGGCCGGGCAACCGACGCGAGAGTTCGAGTCTCTCCTTCTGCGCCAACAAAATAAGACGGTTCACTTGAACCGTCTTATTTATTTACATCTGAAAGTTTTTAATATATTCGTCTATGCAGTTCTGGATGATTTCTTCAGCAGTTTCTCTTGGTTGAACTTCGGTTACAGAAGTAGCCTTGCCCTGTTCAAGTGTTTTATAGACTTTAAAGAAGTGCTTTATTTCCTCAAATCTGTGTGCAGGAAGCATATCAATATTTTTATAAACATTGTAATTAGGATCGTTAACGGGAACAGCAATAATCTTTTCATCATTTGCTCCTCCGTCCTCCATAATAAGAACGCCGATTGGAGTGCATTCAACAATTGTCATTGGAAGTATTGCTTCGCTGCATAAAACAAGAACGTCAAGCGGGTCGTGGTCGCTTGCATATGTACGAGGAATAAAACCGTAGTTAGCAGGGTAGTGCGTTGATGTAAAAAGAACTCTGTCAAGTTTTAACATACCTGTTTCCTTATCAAGTTCATATTTATTTTTACCGCCCTTTGATATTTCAATAACAGCGTAAAATCTGTCTTTCTTTATTCTCTTAGGTGATATATCATGCCAAATATTCATAGAATTTCCTCCTTTTTTGTTATTTTATCATATAATTTATTTATATACAATAAAAAAATTTCTTGACAAATGACTAATTATTAATTATAATACATCTAAATTAAATCCAAATAAATGCGTTGATGAGAACAATGTCGCTGATGATTTCGTTTCAGAGAGTTGCCGTTTGGTGCGAGGCAATACAATGAAGTAGCGAATATCCTCTCTGAGCAGGCTTTCTGAACATAGTAAGAAAACCCGGTTTCTTCCGTTAAAGAGATATCGAATAATAGTTCGAGAAGTGCGTTATGAAAATAACGAATAAGAGTGGTACCACGGTATAATTATCGCCTCTTAGCCCTATGGCTGAGAGGCGTTTTTTATTAATTAATAATCGAGAATTTAGAATGGAGAATTTCTGGTGGACTCTGTCCACACCTTAGTTAATTGAGATTGGAGAATGATTATTATGAATAATGCTGTTGAAATTCGCTGGCACGGACGTGGCGGACAGGGTGCAAAAACTGCTGCTTTGCTCCTTGCAGATGTTGCTTTTAAAACAGGGAAATATGTTCAGGGTTTTCCTGAATACGGTCCTGAGAGAATGGGTGCGCCGATTACCGCATATAACCGAATAAGCGATAATGAAATAAGAGTTCATTCAAATATTTATGATCCCGATTTCGTTGTCGTTGTTGATGAAAGTCTTCTTGAGGTTGCCGATGTTGCAAACGGACTTTCAAAGGACGGCGCAATAGTTGTTAATACAAAAAAATCAATAGAAGAAATAAAACCGCATCTCGGTGGATATGAAGGAAAAATATTTACTATTGATGCAAAAAAGGTTTCAAAAGCCTGCCTTGGTAAGTATTTTCCAAACACACCTATGCTTGCTGCAATAGTTAAGGTTTCAAGAGTTATGGATTGGAATAATTTTCTAAGTGAAATGAGAGTTTCTTTTGAGCATAAATTTTCATCAAAACCCGAGGTTATAGAGGGCAATATGAATGCTCTTAAAATGGCTTATGAGGAGGTTGTCGGATAATGAAAAGCGATCTTTCAAAACTCGGTCTTGACTGTAAGTGGCAGGATTTGACCGAAGGTATGCAGATTTACGGTGAGGGAACATCCGTTAAATTCAAAACAGGCGAATGGACCTCAATTAAACCCGAACTTGATAACGAAAAATGTATTCACTGCCTTATGTGTATTCCGGTGTGTCCTGATAGCTGTATTACTGTTATTCCGGGAACACATGCAAGAGGTCCGCTTGATTACGACCACTGCAAAGGCTGCGGAATATGCGTTAAAACCTGTCCAACAGGTGCATTAACAATGGAGGGGGTTAAATAATGGCAAGAAAAGACAGATTATCGGGCAACGAAGCTGTCAGCGAAGCGCTTCGTCAGATTAATCCCGATGTTATGGCGGCGTTTCCTATAACTCCGTCAACTGAAATTCCTCAGTATTTTTCAAAGCTTGTTGCTAACGGACTTGTTGACAGCGAGTTTATTCCTGTTGAGAGTGAACACTCAGCAATGTCTGCTGTTATTGGATCAGAAGCTGCAGGAGCAAGAAGTGTTACTGCAACATCTTCTGCGGGTATGGCTTTGATGTGGGAAGAGCTTTATCTCGCAGCCTCGAACAGACTTCCGATTGTTTTAACTCTTGTAAACAGAGCGCTTTCGGGTCCGATTAATATCAACTGCGACCACTCGGATTCAATGGGCGCAAGGGATTCGGGCTGGATTCAGATATACGCAGAAAACAATCAGGAGGTTTACGATAATCTCTGTATGGCTTACAGAATAGGCGAGCATAAAGATGTTATGCTTCCTGTTATGATTTGTCAGGATGGATTCATAACCTCTCACGCTGTTGAAAATATTGTATTAAATGAGGATGATGAAGTTAAGAACTTTGTCGGTGAATATAATCCCGAAAACTTCCTTCTTAATTCAGAATGTCCCATGGCTGTCGGACCTTACAGTGTTACTAATTATTACTTTGAAGCTAAAAGAGCTCAGGCTGAGGCGCTTAAAAACGCAAAACAGGTTGTTCTTGATGTTGCAAAGGAATACGAAAAGATAACCGGAAGAAGCTATGGTCTTTTTGAAGAATATAAAATGGACGATGCTGATTATGCCGTTGTTATTATCGGCTCTGCTGCAGGTACTACAAAGGATGCTGTTGATAAGCTCAGAGCTCAGGGAAAAAAGGTTGGATTGATAAAAATCAGACTTTTCCGTCCTTTCCCCGCAGATGAGCTTGCAAAGGCGCTCGAAGGTGTTAAAGCGGTTGCGATTATGGACAGAACAGAGTCATATAACGACAACTGCGGACCACTCGGAAGCGAGGTTACAACAGCGCTTTACAGAGCAAAATCAGATTGCTTAACAATTAATTATGTCTATGGTCTCGGTGGACGTGATGTCAGAGTTGAGGATATGGAAAATGTTTATGCCGAACTTGAAACAGCTGCTCAGGTAGGCAAGGTTGAAAACCCATATAGATATATGGGCGTAAGAGAGTAGGAGGGGATAGGTATGTATAATTTTAAAGAATTTGTATCGCGTGATGACAGACTTGTTCCCGGACACAGAATGTGCGCAGGCTGCGGCGGAACAATTGCAGTTAGAAATGTATTAAAAGCTGTTCACGAGGGTGATAAAGCTGTTGTAGGCAACGCAACCGGATGTCTTGAGGTTTCAAGCTTTATGTATCCATATACTGCATATAAGGATTCATATATACATAATGCATTTGAAAACGCAGGAGCAACTCTTGCAGGAGTTGAAGGCGCATATAATGCACTAAGAAGAAAAGGCAAACTATCTGAAGACGAAACCTTCAAATTCATAACATTTGGCGGTGACGGTGGAACATATGATATCGGCTTTCAGTCGCTTTCAGGAGCTATGGAGAGAAATCACGATATGGTTTATGTCTGTTATGACAACGGCGCATATATGAATACAGGTATTCAGCGCTCCTCTGCAACACCGATGTTTGCTGATACAACAACAACCCCTGTCGGAAAGCAGTCATCGGGTAAGGTTGAATACAGAAAAGACCTTGCGGCAATTATTGCTGAGCATCATGTTCCTTATGTTGCTCAAACAACATTCTTCAGAAATTTCAGAGACCTTCATTGCAAGAGCGAAAAGGCTATTTATACAAAGGGTGCTGCATTTCTTAATATTATGGCTCCCTGTCCGAGAGGATGGAGATATCCGACTTATGATATTATGGATATCTGCCGTCTTGCAGTTGAAACAAGATACTGGCCGCTTTTTGAGGTTGTAGATGGAAAATGGATATTAAACTATGAGCCTGCAAAATATGTTCCGGTTGAAGAATGGCTTTCAAAACAGGGAAGATTTAAGCATATGTTTAAATCAGGAAACGAATGGATGATTGAAGAATTCCAGAAGGAAGTCGATAGAAGATGGGACGAACTCCTCAAACGCTGCGACGGACATAAGTTTTCATATTAAAAATAATAATGTGAAATATCATAAAAACAGTGTGATTTACATATGTAAATCGCGCTGTTTTTTTATTGACCAGTAAAATAATTATATTATATAATATTATTGAAATATTATAATATTTTTTTACAATGGGGGTAACAATATGTCGAAATTCACTAAAAGAACCATAGCATTATTAATGGCAATGATTATGGCTATGCCAGTTATTCTGGCAATGCCGTTTTCTGCAAATGCATCAAGCGGTTCGGTTTATGAGTATTTAACGGACTCTTTAAGTCTTTCTTCAAATACTCTGAGTACTGTTAATAATGTTCGCTGGGATGCAAATGAAAACGCAGCATATTTCAGCGGTGATAATTCATATCTCACAATCGGAAACACTCCTCTTGCAAGTGTTACTGCTGATTCAGGTTTTACTGTTTCTATTGATGTTAAGCGAGGAACAAATAATGGTGAGTGGGCAAGAATTCTTGATTTCGGAAACGGTCAGAGCAACTATTTTGCAATCAACGGAAGCAAAAACGGAGATAACAAGAGATATTGCGTTTTAACAAAGTATAACGGCAGCGAAATAAGATATTATGCAGACGGCAGCGGTCAGGGAAATGTTCTTGTCAGAAATTCAAATTTTGTTTCAACAGAATCCGCGGAAGAATGGCATAATTTCAAGCTTGTCTGCACAAAGGCAGGTACAGTCGGCAGGCTTTATTACTATATAGATGAAACTCTTTATTATGTTTATGAAATGTCTAACTATAATGATTTTGTCGGCAATTTCAGAAGCATTCTTTCAACCTATTATGTCGGAATGGGCTTCTATCCGAGCGACGGAACATTTAAGGGTTATTTGAAAAACCTCAGAATAACAACCTCGTCGGGAACGGAAGATAATCTCGTATTAAATTATACTTTCGACAGCACCCTTGAAGATGCAAAAAGAAGCGATAAAGGAATGGGCGCATGGGTTGCAGGTGATGGAGCAACATATGGGGGATACGGCGACCATATTTATCTTCAAAATGCATTTTTAACTGCTGATATTGCTGATGCTATGCAATCTGTTAAAAAGAACTGGACTATTGACTTCTGTTTTAACTTTGTCAGCGGTCATGATTTGGATGCAAGTCAGTATGCACCTATTATGGGAATTTCTAATACAACTAATGCAACCGATGAAAACAATGCCTTTGGTGTAAGCAGAAACGGAAAGGTTTATTTCAAAACAGGTGATATAAATAATTATATAGGTGATACGGGCGTTGATTTCACAGGAAGCGGAAATGAATATGTTGGGAATAAATCACGCCACAGGATTTCCTATGCTTATAACGACGGAATTATCAGAGTTTATTTCAACGATATTCTCAAATTCAAAAAAGATGTCAGCGATAACAAAGATTTCTTTGAAAATATTTCGAGCATCGTTTTAGGCGGAAGAGGCGGCGCAACAACATATATGGATGTCTGGGATCTCAGAGCTTACAGCAATTTAAATGCTAACTTCCAGTCTTTTGAACAGCTGAAAATTCTTGGCGATGCAGCTCAATATTATGAAAACAGAATGCAGAGCGGAACTGTTTTCACTAATGCAAAAAATGCATATAACAACTATATTGAGGTTAACAGAAGAATTGATGCAATAACCTTTGGCGAAGCTGGAATTTCAACCGAGATTGCCAACAGCCTTGCAAATAACCTCAGAAGCGCAACCGATAATATGGGAACCTGGTCATCAAGAACCTTCAGCGTTCCCGACGGCTCTGCAAATAAATGGGCAAGCCATGATGCACACGGTGCAACTGTAACAATCGGTAACGTTTATCATAACGTTTTATGGAGCGGCGGCGTGTCTGCAGGAGATCCGGGTGAAAACGATTACACAGACGCGGTCGCTATTGGATATGAGGATAAAACGTATGAGAAAGGAAGCAACAAGAATTCACTCAGACCGGTTATTTACCGTGAAAGCGCAGTTCTTGTTTACACCGGACGTTCCAATGATGACCCGTATATGCCCGTAATGTTCAGAGCAAGAGGATGGCGAAGCGGAAGCGGAACATGGACTCAGCGGCACCGCAGTGTTTATATTGACAATAATGCTCAGGGTATGTATATGAGCGGAAACTGGCACGGAACTGATGGACAGTTAAATTATATATTTACTATGTTCAATCATCCTGTAACAAATCTTAAATCTTCAAGCGACAGCTCATCTTATAATGATTTATCTTCAGGCGGAACTGGAGTTAAGAAGTATTGTTATGCCAATGTTCTTAGATATAATGGTTCAGGGCAGTTCGGTAATAACCAATATTCGAAAACTGTAAATGGAATAACTTGGGGATTCAAGTATTCAAATAATAATGATAGTGTTCAGACTCAGACAGCAACCGAAGGAAATCGTGCAAGTGATAAACAAAATGATTCAAGTTACGATCCGACAAATAAACCGATTTATGTAATTAACTATAAAGCTCTTATTGATGCGCTCGGCAATGCTTCAAACTCAACCTCAAAGCAGGTTGCAAGCTATAAAGAGGGCGGAATGAGTGATTACTTTGATAAGTATCAGGCAGCTCAGAATTTCAATCCTGCAAACTACGATTACAACGATACTGCAAACAAGGTTAATGACTGCGCAAACGATATCGGAACAAAGATTTCTGACCTTAATGTTTCAAAGAGAGCAAATATCTATGATTCTCTTAAAAACGAGCTTATGGTAAGCCACGACGGTCATAATTCAGCTCAGGCAGATATCAATCATCCCGAGATTTATACAACTTCTTCTTTCGCTGCATTTAAAGAAAAGTATGTTAAAGCAAAGGTAAGACTTTCAAGGCTCACTGATAACGGATATGAAACAAATCTCGGCTCGTATCTCAGCGAGCTTCAGACTGCTCATCATAACCTTAAATTAAAAGCAGATTTTTCTGCACTTGATTCAGCATACGATTCAGAAATGAGCGCATATAATTCGCTTAACAAGGGCATTTATACTCCTAATTCGGTTTCTTCCTTTGAAAGCTTTATGAGCAGCTTAACCTATCATAATAAAAATGCATCAGAAAGAGCAGATACCTCAACTGATTCACAAAGCGCAATAAACAGCGAAAAGGATAGCGTTGTAGATGCAGTTTCAAGAATACTCAAAGAGCGCGGAAGCATTCAGTCCTTCCTTGATAAGTATGATGAAATAAACAGTAAGGTGCTAGATTTTAATTCATCAACGGCAATATATACTGAGGCATCAATCAACGCACTAATAAATGTTCTTAGCAGTTCAGATGTTCAGAAATATGTTGGTGCAACAGACGCTGCCAAAGCAAATTATGAAAAGGGCGGTGCAGAGGAAACCGAAGCAGCAAACCTGAAAACTGATATTGAAACTGCTTATAATAACCTTATAGCCGCAGATCAGGGCGAAGTTGAAGGCAGCGTTGACCTTGGAGCATATCAGGAGGTTGTTAATGTTCTTGAAAATCTTGATACAGATGCCTACGATTATCCCGATGAGCAGAAAGCTTCGGATATGAAAATTGCAACTAAAGCGTTGACTAAGACGGTTAACTATAACGGAACAGATATTAAAGTTCTCAAAAACAATGTTTCGCAGTCGCTTGTTAACGCAGTTGTAAGCCTCCTTCAAAGCTCTGCAACAACTCATATCAGAAAATACAAAATTCAGGTTGTTGATGGAAAAGTGAGCGATACAAACGGAATAACCTTCAACGGTGGAACGCATAGCTATAACGCTGAGGAAAACGCATACTATGCAACCTACGGAACAAAGGTTAATTTCAAGGCTGATTCCGCAGATACAGCGTGGTATATGGAATTTTATTCAGAAACCGCAAGCAGAAGCGAACAGTATCAGGACAGCGGAAAATATTTCTCAACAAATGTTTTCGGAAATCTCAATGTAAGCGTTAAATCAGCTACAAACGGTCACAAGGTAACTATTGTTAGAAATTATAGCGATAACGACAGAAATCCAATCGGAAGAGTTGACTATGTTGAAAGCAGTTTCACTGTTCCTAATGCATCATCACTTCCGTATTATACATTTACAGGTTACACCTTAAATGGAAATAATATTACAGCAGGCGATGAACTGACAGTAAAAGAGGATATAACTATTATCGCAAATTATGAAGCAGCAGAGGGCTTGCCGTTTGCAATCAATGTTGAAGGCAAAGAGGGAACAACAGCGTCTTATAACGGAAAGGTTAATCTTGAAGGAAATGCGGATACGTATGCATGGCTTGAAAAGAAAGCAAATTCAGAAAGCTACAGACCGTTCTATATCGGAAAAGATGTTGAATTCTTTGCAACAGAAAACACAACTCTCAAGCCTGTAACAGAACAAGAATTTAATAATGGCGGATATACGCTTCCAAATATAAATGTTCGCCAGAGCGGAACATATGTTGTTGAAACAGGCGGCAAGAAGAGAGTTACCTTCAACGGTCAGTTTGTAACTGACGGAAACGCTGATATAGTTGAATACGGGGTTCTACTCGGAAAAGCAACAGAAAACGGGAGTATTAAGGCGAGCGATGTAGTTCTTGAAAATATAGATACATCATCGGACTATGTATTAACAAGATTCAAGTCAACTAAGGACGTTGGGGCTCATCAGTTTACGATAGCAGTTAACGGACTTTTGGGAGATGTTATCTATAAAGGATATATAACCTATAAAGCAGCCGGCGGAACAACTGTAACTGTTTATACAGATGCGATATCTGAAACAATATAGTAAAATAAAATTGAGTTAATCTATAATTGGGGGTATTGTTTTGAAAAAACTAACAAAAGCAATATCAAGTATTATTCTCAGCATCGTTTTGGTAATGGCGTCCATACCTTTCTATGCTGTTTCGATTTCTGCTAAGGAAAAGACAGTTTATGAGTATTTAACTGATTCATCAAGTCTTAGCGATGAGAATATAACAGCTCACAGCGGTGTTTCATGGGATAATAATGAAAATGCTGCGTCATTTAACGGAAGCAGTGAAGCATATATTCAGATTAATAATGCTCCTTTTGAAAATGTTTCAAAAAAGAGCGGTTTCACTGTTTCTGTAGATGTTAAAAGAAATTCATCAAACGGCAACTATGCCCGTATTCTTGATTTCAGCAACGGAACAACAAGTAATTATTTTGCAATCAATGCTGGAAGTGATAATTCTGATGCATTTGTTCGTTATTGCATTTTTTCTAAGTTAAACGGAAATGAAATCCGTTATTACGGCAGTGGTTCCGGTGACGGAACTGTTATATATAACCGTGCAAACTTCCTTGAAAGCCAGTCTGCAGGTCAGTGGCATAATATAAAGGTTTCGGTTTTTAAATTCGGTAATATCGGAAGACTTTATTACTATTTTGATAATACCCTTTACTATATCTACAACGTTGCAAATTACGATAGTTATATTGAATCCTTTGCAAACTACACAACATACTATATCGGAAAATCAATCTGGAATGATCCGCTTTTAAACGGATATATGAAAAATCTGAAAATAACCGTTGGCACTCCGGATGAAACAAGAGAGCTTTTTCACTATACTTTTGATAACGGAAAAGAACTCGGCGACGAACAGAGTTCAAGTTCATTTACTATTGCTCAGTCTTGGAATGACCCTGCATATCAGCAATTTGGCGATCATATCTGGCTACGTGACGGCTGGATGTATGCCCATGTTCCCGGTATGATAAGGGATGAAAGATATAATAAAAACTGGAAAATTGATTTTTCTTTCAGTTTAACTAATTCAGGAATCGGCGCAAACAGGCTTGAGAGAATGCTGGGAATTTCAAGCGAAACAGTCGGCGAAGATTTCGGCGGAATTAAAAGCTTTGGCGTCAGCTCAAACGGAAAGGTTTACTTTAATACAAATGATTTTAATGCGCCCTTAGGTGATACAGGGGTTAATCTCAAAGATTATTTCTTCGGTGACGGAAATGAAAACAATCCCAAACCGCTTAAACTGACATATGCATATCATAACGGAATTATCAGCGTTCTGATGAATGACGAAATGAAATTTAGTGCTGATGTTTCTGCAAATGCAGAATTTTTTGAGGGAATAAAATCCCTAACAATCGGCGGAAGAAACGGAGTAGGCAACTGGCTTGATATCTTTGATTTATCTGCTTATTCCTATCAGAAAAATGAAGATGAATCCTCATATCTTGCCGCTAAATACCTTAATGATGATATAACTTCTAATGCTGTTTCAGGTTCTCCGAATTTATCCGTTCAGGGTCAAGGTGCTGAATGGGTTGAAAAAGACGGATACAGTGTTGCTCATATGTTAGGTCAGAATTCAACTGACGGCAATGTTAAAAACCACTTTTTGTATCTTTCAAAAAATCAACTTGGCAGTGTTTTAAGCAGTGCTGATGAATATACGGGAATAACTGTTTCGTTTATGGGCAAGAGAAATTCTGATTCTTGGCAGAGATTTTTTGAACTGACGAATGCAAACAGCGGTTTCGGCGGAGATTCGGATAACAATTATTTCTATTTCTCAACTGGAGGAAATATCAACGCAAGAACAAATGGCGGCGAGGATTCTGCGGTTCCGAATGTCAGCGATTTAGATAACTGGCATGTATGGACGATTACTGTTGTTCAGGGAGGAATTATCGTTTACCGTGACGGCGCTAAAATTGGAACAACAACGACTAACAGACTATCACCAAGTTGGTTTGACAGACTTGTTGATGATACCATGCTTTTAATCGGCGCTGCCTCACCAAACTGGGACCCCGGTTCTGATTTTTGGATGAGAGATTTCAGACTCTATAATGCAGCTCTGTCGCAAAAACAGGTAACACAGCTTTTTGCAAGCAGTTCAAAAGAATTCTTAGCCGATAAGCTTTCTCAGGCAGCAGCGAATTATGAAAATAAGATTAAAACAGGTAATGTTTATAACAACACTAAAGCCGCATATGAAGCGTATGTTAAGGTTAACAGACTTGCCGATGCAGTTAGATTTGGTAATAAAGAAGTTGACGGCGAATTAATCAACGAAGCAATAACCAATCTTAATAATGCAACTAATAATATGAGCGGTTTTTCAAGGAGTTTTTCAGTTCCTTCCGGAAGTGCAGAAAAATGGGCAAGCCACGATGCTCACGGAGCAGATGTTTATATTGATGAGCTTTACCATAACGTTCTTTGGAGCGGTGGAGTTCCCATTGGAGCTCCCGGAGAGAATGATTATTCATCTGCAACAGCAATCGGCAACGAGGTAAACACCTACGGCGGAACAAATAAAAACTCAATTCGTCCGGTTATTTACCGTGAAAGCGCTGTTCTTGTATATACAGGAAAAAGCGGAGATGATCCGAGGATTCCCGTTATGTTCAGATGCCGCGGATGGAAGGGCGGAAGCGGAACATTTAAGCAGCGTCACAGAGCTGTTTATATTGATAGCAATGCACAGGGAATGTATCTGAATCACAACTGGCGCGGTACTGACGGACAGTTAAATCTTGTTTATTCGTGGTTCTATCACGGTGAAAAGAATGTAAGATACTGGAATAACGGAGATATTTATTACGAAGTTTCTTCCGGCGGTAGCGGTGCTAAATGCTTCTGTTATGCAAATATTATGAATTTTGACGGCTCTAATCAGTTTGCAAGCAATCAGTATTCAAAGATTGTTAACGGAATTACATGGGGATTTATCTATTCAAATAATAACGATACTTCAAATGCGTCACAAACTGCAAGAGAGGGAGAATATCCAAGCAACAATCAGAATGATTCAACCTATCAGACTTCTGACAGACCAATTTATGTTATTAACTATGCGGCTGTTTTAAATCAGCTAAGCAGTGCTGCAGACTTTGCTAAAAACAATATTACAAACTATAAAGAAGGCGGACTTAGCAGTTTCTTTGAAAAATATGACGCTGCAACAGCATTCGACCCGAATTCATACGGCGGCGGTAACTGGGACAGCGACCAGTCTGGCAAGGTTGATGCCTGTGCTCTTGGAATTAAAAATGTTGTTGAAGGTTTAAGAAATGTTGCAAAAACAGGAGATGTTTATAATAACCTGAGAAATGAGATGGGCTCATCTCATAACGGCTTTAATTCTGCTATGAG
Source organism: Eubacterium sp. (assembly GCA_017445905.1). Lineage (GTDB taxonomy): Bacteria > Bacillota > Clostridia > Oscillospirales > Acutalibacteraceae > Eubacterium_R. Next base: position 15,473 of record JAFSRX010000009.1, on the reverse strand, counting down.
TGATTATTTTGGAACTGAGCTTGAAACAGCCTATACAACCTCTTCCATTGCAGTATTTAAAGAAAAATATGATAATGCTGCATCTGAAATGGCTCTTCTTGCGGAGAATCCGTATAAATCAACTGTAACAAGCATTTATTCAGCGCTTTCAAATGCGCATCATTCTCTTTCTAGAAAAGCCGATTTCTCAACGCTTTTAAGCGCATATGAAGCAAGAATTAATTATTCAAACAGTGCTTTAATGAATCTCTGTACAACTGCATCTGTTGAAGCGTTCAGGGATGCGTTGGTTAATAATACGAAATACTCTCATTACACCCAGGCTCAACAGAATGAAACACCGATTTCAGAACAAAATCTAATTGATGAAGAGATTGAATTTATCAATACGGGCTCATCACAGTATCTCGACTATACAAAGTCACTTGATCCTTTGAATACCGCTTACGAACAGGCGGATGAAGTCCTGATGGAACTTGATAATCAGCCCGCTGTTTATACATGGGCAGAACTCGAAAGTCTTGTTGAAGCGATTGAAAACAGTGAAAAGTATCTTAATGCAACGGCATCAGAAAAGAGAGAATTCGGAATTAAATCAAACGGCGCTGAAATCGACAGCCTGACTCAGACAATCAGTGATGAACTCGCATCACTATCAGAATCAACAGTTGACCTGAGCGCATATAATGCTCTTTGGGAGAATGCTCAGAGTGTTGACAGCGATGCTTATGATTATCCTGAATCAACTCTTCAAAGAGATCTTAATACTTATAAGAAATTTGTTTACGGTCCATCTGTAACATATACAAATCTCAGTGGTGAAACTGCAAATATCAATGTTCTTAAGAGCGGAGTTACAGCTGCAACTGTTGATGCTGCAATAAGCATTCTTCAAAGCTCATTTACAAATCATACAAGAATGTATGAAATTAAGATTTCTCAGGGCAAACTCAGTGATATTAACGGAATAACCTTTACAGGCGGTAAATATAAAGAGGATAAAGAAAGCGGTTCATATTTCGCAACATACGGAACAAAAATGAATCTGACCTCTGATTCTGATAATGCAGCCTGGTATATGGATTTTTATTCTGAAACAGCCAGCAGGGATGAACAGTTCCAGGATATTGGCAAAACATATTCAACTAATGTCTTTGGTAATATAAATATCAGTGTTAAAACCGAAGAAATTGGAAATAAAGTTACAATTCTGAGAAGCTATAACGATAATGAAAGAACTCCGGTTCAGCTTGTTGATTATGTAAGCGGTAGCTATACTGTTCCAGTTGCTCCTGCTCTATCATATTATAATTTCGCGGGATACACATTTAATGGTGATCCTATATTGGCAGGCGATATTATTAACTTTGATGAAGATATAACTATTATTGCTAATTACACTTCTGATAATACTCTGCCGTTTGCCATTAATGTTGAAGAAAAAGATGGAACTACTGCTTCATATAATGACAAGGTTTTGTTAGGAGGCAACAGTAACACATATGGCTGGCTTGAAAAAATCGGAAATACTAATTCCTATAAGCCGTTTTATGTTGGAAAAGATGTTGAATTCTTTGCAACAGAATCTGTAACACTAAGGCCTGTTGAAAAGTCTGAATTTGATAATTATTCACTTCCGTGGATAAACGTTCGTCAGAGCGGAACTTATGTTATTAATGATAACGGAAAGAAGAAGGTTACCTTCAACGGTCAGTTTGTAACCGACGGAAGCTATGAGATATCCGAATACGGAATTCTTATGGGAAAGGCTAATTCAAGCGGCAGCATCAGCGCATCTGATGTTAAACTTGAAAATATCGGAATTTCAAGCGAATACACTCTGACGAGATTTAAGTCAACAAAGGATGTTGGAGCGCATCAGTTTACAATAGCAGTTAACGGACTGAGCGGAGACGTTATTTATAAAGGATATATCTCATATAAAAACGACCAGGGAATAACAACTACTGTTTATACCGATGCGATATTTGAAACAATTTAATAAAGAATAAAAGCGGCGTAATGCCGCTTTTATTTATGCTTCTATTAATTCGTTTTCTTGTTTTCTTTTGAGTTTAATTCTTCTCATTTCATAAGTTAAGCAGGTTAATGCTATTCCTGCAGCAATTATTCCAATAAATACGAGAATATCCGTTGTCAGCGAATTGCCTGTTGAAAGAGTGCTTCTGAATGCGTCAACTCCATATGAGAAAGGCATAAACGGATGAATAATCTGATAGAATTTAGGCGATAACTCAATCGGATACGTTCCCGCGGCTCCCGACAGCTGCAGACACAGAAGTATCAGCAGTAAGAACGAGCCGATTGAATCAAGAAGCGTATTAAGATAATATACAATCGACATAAACGCCATCGATGCCAGTATCGCCATCAGATAGGTGAGTCCAACATTCTGCGGTCTCATACCGTTTATAGCCATCAGAAGAGTTACCATAATCGGCGCCTGAACTAATGAAACAAACAGAGCGATAAATGCGTGAGCAATAAATGTTTTTCTGCTTCCGAGTGAAGTTTTAAACGGTGAGAACATCAAACAGAATGCAAGACAAGCAACCCATAAGCCTGCGCACATCATATATGCGCTCATAGCTTCACCATTAGTATTAATTGTTCTCTGGAAGGTTTCGTTAGCCTCAACAGGTTGACTCAACATCTCAGCGGCACTTTCGCCTGTGTTGATATCTTCAATCTGTTGAGCTCCGTCTGCAAGGGATTCTTTAAGAGTATTTGCTCCGAACATAAGTTTTTCGCAACCCTCGTCAACCTGCAGAGTTCCGTTATACAGTTTAACCGAACCGTCATAAAGCTGACTTGTTCCGTCATTTAGTTTACCCGCACCGCTGTTAAGCTTATTGTTATTTTTTACAAGCTTCTGGGTTCCGCTATAAAGCTTGTTGATTCCTTTTCCTGCAGTGCCGAGTCCGTTGCCAAGCTGAACAAGACCGCCCGAAACCTGTGAAACACCTGAATCAACCTGAGAAACTCCGTCGGTGTATTGCGATATACCGTTCTTCAGTGTTGTCATTCCTTCTATAAGACCTGTTTCGCCTTCTTTAGCCTTTGTTCTGTTAAGTCCGTCCTGAACTGAGAGAAGTCCGCCTGAAAGCTTTTTAAGCGTTTCTGATGCAACAGGAAGTGCTTGATTTCCTCCGTCAGAAAGTTTCTGAACTCCATCGGTCAACTGATAATATGCATCAATGAGCTTGTTTGCCATGCTAACAAGTTTTTCGGCATTTTCAGGAGTAACCTTTGTTGCGAACTCCTGAACCTTTTTCATCGAGCTTGAAAGATTTCTGAGGCTTTCAACTGCTTTTTTATTGTTTTCATTTAGTGGAAATGTATCAAGAGTATCACAAAGATTATCAATTCTTTTCCAGTCAATATAATTGGTAGAGATAATCTTGCTCATTAGAGCGAATTCATCGGATTTAATTAACGCTTCAACATCTGATATAGTCGTTTTGATTTTTTCGATTGTTTCATCGCTGACTTTGTAATCCTCGTTAACAGCTTTCTGAAGAGTCTGAATTCCGTCATTAAGTTCAATAAGCCCGTCTTCAAGTCTTTGTAAATCGTTGAGATTTTCTTCTGTAAGCGATTCGCCAATCTGGTCACTCATTGTGTTGAGTCCGCTTAGCAGCTGCTGAGCGCCATCATTAAGCGCGCTGTTGTTTGAAACAAGCTGAGAAGTTCCATTCTGCAGCTGGGAAGCGCCGTCCTGAAGTTTCTCAACACCGTCTTCAAGAAGCGGAACACCGTCGTGAAGTTGTTTAACTCCGTCGTTAACCTGAGAAACGCCGTCGGTATATTGCTCAAGTCCATCCTTCAACGTTCCGGTACCTTTCTTTATTACCAGGCAACCGTTTGACAGAGTGTCGAGCCCGTCAGTGATTTTTCCGTTTCCGGTACGTAGCTGACCTACGCCGTCATATATCTGACCTGAGCCGTCCGCAGCCTGTGTAAAACCGTCTCCGATAGTGTTAAGCTTTGAATAAATTGTTGTTGCATATGTATTTATAACAGATTTATTTATGCTTTCTTTTATGGATTTAACGCCGGATTCACCAAACTTACTTGCAATATAGTTGGTTCCTGGGTTAACATAGTATTCAAGCTGCATTTTTTCAGGATTTTTTTCAGTCAGCGTTGTTGAATTACGAGAGAAGTTTTTCGGTACTACAAGAACCATGTAATATGTTCCGTTTTCGAGCCCGTCCAGTGCAACCTTTTCATCAACAAAGTTAAACTGAAGCTGATCATTCTTTTTCAGGTTTTCACATAGCTGTTCTCCAATATTAATTTCTTTTCCCCCGTATATAACTGCTTCATCCTCATTAACTATTGCAACGGGGAGCGAACCTGTATTTCCGTAGGGATCCCACATAGAACCGAGAAATAAAACAGTATATATAGATGGAATTAGCATTATCGCAAATACAACGATAACCATAAAGTGCTTTTTAATGAATGAATGCACTTTTGTTTCTTTTTTTAGTCTTTTAGCCATATATCTCATCACCTGTTATACAAATAGTATATTACAATAATACTAATAGTTGTTAAATGTTTTCAATATTATATATCTTTATATAATCAATGTCAATGCTTATTTATAAACATTTTATATGTTTATGATTTGTTGACAATAATAATACTAAATATTATAATATTTCTTATTAAGAGGTATAAATATGTATAAAAAATCTATTTCGCTGATTTTATCGGTTCTTTTGTTTATAAGCGTTGCAATTCCGTTTATGGCATTTGCAAAAAACTCGGTTAATGTTTTTGACGGAGAAAACACCCGTGTTTATAATATCAGCTCTGATAATATCACTAAAACCCTTCAGGAAGCATTCTCATATTGCGATTCGCACAGCGATAAAAAATATACTGTAAGTGTTCCGATGGGGGAATATACAGTAAGCTCTCCGATAACACTTTGTGATAATGCCACTCTTGATTTAACTGATAATGTTGTATTAGTAAACGGTAAGAACAATACTAATATATTTATCGGAAAAAGAAATGTTAAAAAATACAATGGAACAACAAATTTCAAAATTCTCGGCGGAACGCTGACATATTCAGATGATTACGCAGGAAGCGGCTGCCAGATTCGCATAGCGCACGGGAAACATATCACCTTTGAAAAAACTGTTTTTCAAAATAATTATAATTCACATAACGTTGAAATTGCCGCTTGCTATGATGTTTCATTTGAAAGCTGCACATTTAAAAACGGAAAAGGCAATTTTATAGGTAACAGCGGAGAAGCGCTTCAGATTGATATTCTTGAAAAAACAAAGCATTTCAAGGATATGCCTGATTACGATGTAACAATGAATAAGAAAATAACTGTTAATAACTGCACTTTTTCAAATGTTTTAAGAGGAATTGGAACAAGTTCAGCATTTGCAGGTATTTATCAGAAGAATATAAAAATAACTAATTGCCGTTTTAATAATATTAAATCAGCTGCAATTAACTGTTTGAATTTTATTGATTCAACTTTTAGTAATAACAGAATAACTGATTGCGGTGAGGGAATTAAATATTCTCTGATGATGAGTGATGCAAATCTTCAAAAAATGAATTATATTGAAGGCGAGGGCTCGCCTATATCAGACTGTAATACAGTTATTTCATCAAATGATATTTCTGTTATAAAGACCAAAGATGTTTCAAGCTCCTTTGGTATATATGTTTTCGGAAATAACATAACAAAAGATAAGAACGTCAGCTTTAAAACAGGAAATTACTATGTTGGCAATTTGAAAATCAAAAACAATAAAATTAAAACTGAAAACTTTGGAATTTCTATGTATGACGTTAGTAATTCAGTTATTTCAGGAAATGATATCAGCGGAAATGCCAAAAGCTATGGTATTCGTCTTGATTCGGATTCTAAATCTAATAAGATTTATAATAATACAGTTAGAAAATTTGAACACGGTATTTATTTAGTCAGCGGAAACAACAATATTTTAAAATCAAATACTCTTAAAGATAATCGGTGGGGAATTTATTTTTCATCTGGAATAACAGCTTATACTCATTATAATAAGTTTGCTTCAAATACTTCAAACGGTTATTCTGCGGGTGAAAAGAAATCATATGTATTTTCTAATCTTGCAGTACCTGAGCTCTCTTTAAGCAAGAATAATAAGGGCGTAATAGTTGAGTGGAAAGCTGTTAAAAAAGCACAGTATTATCAGATTTATCGCTCGTCATCCAAAAACGGTACATATGAGAAAACTGCGACTATAAAATCAACAAAACTTAAATATAAAGATACTAATGTTAAAAAAGGGCGTAAGTATTATTATAAAGTCAGAGCAAAAAGAAAGATTAACAATATCTATAACTATTCATCGTATTCAGATATAAAAAGCATAAAAATATAGCAGGTGAAATATGAATTTACAGGAAATAATAAACGAGTCTGAAAACATTGTTTTCTTCGGAGGAGCAGGAGTTTCAACGGAAAGCGGAATACCCGACTTCAGGAGTGTTGACGGTCTTTATAACCAGAAATATGCTTATCCTCCGGAAGAGATACTCAGCCATACCTTTTTCGAGCGACAAACTGAATATTTCTATAATTTCTACCGCGAAAAAATGCTCTTTCTTGACGCTCAGCCAAATTCCGCTCATCTTAAACTTGCAAGTCTTGAAAAGGCAGGAAAACTCAAAGCCGTTATAACTCAAAATATAGATGGGCTTCATCAGAAAGCCGGCTCAAAGAACGTTTATGAACTACACGGAAGTGTTCATAGAAATTATTGTCAGAGATGCAATAAGCTTTATGATGCTGAGTTTATAAAGTATTCTCAAGGTATTCCGAGATGTGAATGCGGTGGACTTATAAAACCTGACGTTGTTTTATACGAAGAGGGTCTGGATTCGCAAACCATTGAAGGAGCGGTTAATGCCATAAGTAAAGCGGATTGCCTTATAGTTGCAGGAACATCGCTTAACGTTTATCCTGCAGCAGGATTTATAAGGTATTTTAAAGGAAAACATTTTGTTTTGATAAACCTTGCAAAAACTCCTGCTGATAATATGGCTGACCTTGTTATCAACGATAAAGTCGGAAAAGTTTTAAATGAAATAAAAATATAGAGGTTAATATGAAAAAATCAATATCGATTATTCTTTGTTTTTGCCTTATAGCAACGCTGTTTATTTCCTGTAAGAAAGACAATTCCGAAAAAACAGCTGATATTAATTATACATATGACAGTGCTTACTCATTCGATGATGCAACCATAAGAGCTTATAAAGATCTTTGCAAAGCTGTTGTTAACGGAGAAAATGAGCTAAGAATGAATTCGGGACTTCTCGACAATGTTCTTCAACTCTTTTATACTTCTTTTCCTTTGAGTGTAACAGTTAAAAACATTGAACCGAATGAAAGTGTATTCAGAATTATTTATAAAAATGAAGAAAAGCATTCTCAGGAAGTTGAAGATTTCATAAATAAGGTTAATGAATATAAAACTGACATTAATAACGAAAGCGATACTGCTTATGCTGTAAGAATATATAATAAAATTGCTTCTTCAATAAAAGTTAGTGATAATCCGTCAATAAGCTGTTATGAAACAATGATGAACGCAGAGGGGACCTCTTTCAGTTATTCAAATATGTTTGAATACCTCCTCCAGCAAAAGGGTATTAAGGCATATCATATTCTTTGCGAAGATATGGGAGGAAATTCTAAAGGAATAAGCGCAGCTGAACTTGACGGAAAACTATATTACTTCGATATGTTTACCGAGTATTATGACAACAAAGGTAAGCTTTTAAAGTTTTTCGGCATGACTACTTCCGATGTTCAGAACATTGGTCTTCAGAATTTTATTTATACTAATCGTGAAACTGCCGGTGATGCAAGTGATTTAAAATTTCAGGCTTGCAGAATTTGTAGCAAATGGGAAATTGAAACAGAAAATCTACTTATTACAAGGAATGACGGTGAAATTGTGCAGATTGCACTATAATTATGTTTTTTCAAATAATGTAGCACATCAATAATTATTCAAACTGCACAAAAAACAAATGTAAACAAATTGTAAACTCACGTCTTTTTTCGTTGACTTTTTTGTATATGTGAATATAATGCAGGTGAAAGCAAGAGGAGATACATCAAATTTGCTTGAAATATAGTTAAAAACTCTTGCTTTTAGTACGAAAAAGGAGGCGGACATATATGTTAAAACTTCTCGTTAAATGCGCCGAGATTCTTGCCGCTGGTGATAAGGCATATGTTAAAAGATAATCAGTGCCTAATTAATGACTTATAGCGAAACTGTCTTAATTTTTATGAAAGTTAAGGCAGTTTCTTTTTATATATTCTTGAATTATTGTATTTAATAATATATAATCTCTTATTGAAGAGGTGATACGTATGACTTACAGAGAAAAATATGATTTATGGCTTACGTTCGATGAAAAAACAAAAACTGAACTTGAAGCTGTTAAAGACGAAAAAGAAATTGAAGATAGATTTTATAAAGACCTCGCCTTCGGAACAGGCGGACTTCGCGGTATTATGGGCGCAGGAACTAACAGAATGAATGCCTATACTGTTGGGAAAGCAACTCTCGGTCTTGCAAGATATCTTAAATCAAAGAATTCGGGTGAGCTCAGCGTTGCTATTGCGTGTGACTCAAGACTGAATTCTAAAGATTTTCTATGGGCGGCTGCAAGAGTTTTCGCCTCGGAGGGATTCAAGGTTTATGCTTACAGTGACATTGTTCCTGTTCCTGTTTTGTCTTTTACTACAAGACATCATAAATGTACTGCAGGTGTTATGATAACCGCCTCCCATAATCCAAAGGAATATAACGGTTATAAGGTTTATGATAATAAGGGCTGTCAGTTCTGTACTGAAGATGCCAAGAATGCAATAGCCTATATTAACGAAATAGACGATTATTCTCATATATATGAAAATTGTAAATCTTCTGATGAATATATCAGTGACGGAATAATTGAATGTATATATAATGAGGAGCTTAATGAGTTCATTGCTGCAGTTGAAACTCAGGCTGCTTATCAGGAAAAGAATGATTTAAAGATAGTTTATACTCCTCTTCACGGAACAGGCAGATTTCCTGTTCTCGCAGTTCTTGACGGGATGGATGTTACTCTTCTTGAATCCCAAGCGGAGCCCGACGGTAATTTTCCGACTGTTAAATCGCCCAATCCAGAGGACAGAGCGGCATTAACTCTTGCTATTGAAAAAGCAAAGGAAATTGGAGCTGATTTAGTTCTCGGAACAGACCCTGACTGCGACAGAGTTGGTATTGCAGTTCGTCACGGCGGTGAATATGTTTTATTCACAGGAAATCAGACGGGAGCGCTTCTTGTTAACTTTATCTTAACTATGAGAAAAGCTGAACTGAGTGAGAAGTCAACACTGGTTAAAACTATTGTTACTTCTGAACTCGGAGCGAATATCGGAAGAAAATTCGGACTCCAGGTTGAAGAAACCTTAACCGGATTTAAATATATCGGTGATAAGATTAATAAATATGAAGAAAAAGGTGATAAGGTATTTGTTATCGGATATGAGGAGAGCTATGGCTATCTTGTAGGAACTCACGCAAGAGACAAGGATGCGGTTGTTTCCTCAATGCTGATTTGTCAGATGGCTGCATGGTATAAAAACCAGGGCAAAACTCTTGTTGACGGCTTGAATGAAATATACGGCGAATACGGTTATTATCTTGATTTTCTTGATAGCTTTGTTTTAAAGGGCAAGGACGGTGCCGAGAAAATACAGAGTCTTATGGTTCACTTCAGAGAAACAGGAAAAGCTCTGTTTTCAGACATAAAAGATATTATTGATTATAAAGATGGTATTGATGATTTACCAAAGGAAAATGTTTTAAAGTACATCTTTATCGACGGCTCCTGGATGGCTGTTCGTCCCAGCGGAACCGAGCCGAAAATCAAGGTTTATTATTCAATAGTTGATGAAAACAGGGATAATGCTAAATCACGTCTTGAAAAAATCAGAGAAACAATTAAATCAATCATAGAGGACTAATAAATGAATAAGGTTAAAAGTTATATTGAAAAAAATATTCAGCCAAAACTACAGGGCGACGGAGGCTGGGTTGAATTTGTATCCCTTGAAGGAAGCGATTTAACGCTGCTTTTTCGCGGTGAATGTTCAAAATGCCTGATACTTCATCGCTGTTGTTCATGGATTGAGGAACAGATTGAAAAAGACCTTAACAAAAAGGTTAAAATAACATCAATTCGCAAAAAACCGTATTTTCACGATGTATAAATCACTTCTTACAGGAGAATTTCTTTATGGCACATATTAAAGTAGTAAGACGTTCAATGAGACCGGAGGAATGGACTGAGCTTCGTTTCGGATGGCTTAAAAGATATATTTACAGCAGTAAGTGGGAAATTAAAAATCTCCAGATAAGAGACGCACGTCAGATTGATGAAATGGAGTTTGAATATTATTCAGATGATTATCGTCCGCTGAATAAAGGTGATATGTATTTCACTCCTGACGGAACTGCGTTTATTAAAGCAGATGTTGATATTCCTGAAGAGCTTAAAGGAAAAGAACTTTGGTTTTCTCTTAAAACTGCAGCGGAAATTTGTGTTAAGATAAACGGAAAATATATTGGCGGTGTTGATCCAAATAGAGAGAGAATGTTAATATCTCCGTATATCAATGAAAACGAGACCCTTCATTTTGATATGATGGGATACAACCGCTCAAAACCTGATGATGAAAGAAACCCGGAATCGCTTTCTGTTAGAGGATGTCGTCAGATTTTTGAGGGCGCATATCTTTGCACAGTAAACCATAAAGTTCAGGATCTTGTATGGGATTTTGAAGTGCTTCTTGATATAGCAAGGGGCGAGTCTTTTAGCGAAGATTACCGTGAATTCTTAATCAGAGAACTTAATAATGCAATGAATCTCATTGATTTTGAAAGTGATGAACTTGGCGGTGTTGATGAAGCAAAGCAGTATATTGAAGATGTTATCTATGCAAATGATACATATAAAGGAGCAGGGGATGTTGCGCTTATTGCACATTCGCATCTTGATTTAGCTTATTACTGGAGAAGAATACATACTGTTCAGAAAAATCTCAGAACGGTTTTAATACAGCTCAGACTTATGGATAGATATCCTGAGTTTAAATATACACATACTCAACCTTATATCTATGAAACTCTTGAAAAATACTATCCCGAAGTATTTGAAGAACTTAAAGAAAAGGTTAAAACAGGTCAGTTTGAACCGGTTGGAGCGATGTATGTTGAGCCCGACTGCAATATACCGAATGCAGAATCCCTTATTCGTCAGTGTCTTTACGGTCAGCAGACCTATAAGAGAATGTTTGGTAAAACCGTTAATAACGCATGGTTGCCCGATGTTTTTGGTAACTCCTGGATAATGCCACAGATTCTTAAAAAGAGCGGAGTTGACTATTTTGTTTCCAATAAGATGTCAACATGGAATGATACTAACCGTTTTCCGCATAATAACTTCATCTGGAGAGGTATTGACGGAACAAAGATTTTAGCCTGTGTTCCGCCAACTCATTTTATTACTTGGAATGCTCCTTCTCAGATTCAGGAAAACTGGAATGCCTATATTGATAAAGATCTCGGCGGTCAGACCATGAATATGTTTGGTTATGGAGACGGTGGATCGGGCTGTACTGAGGATATGCTCGAAATGATGAAGCGATTCGAAAAGATTTCTGCAATGCCGAAATGCGAACATATGGGCGGCGCTGAATATCTTGAAAGAAATCTGAAGGATAATCCGAATCTTGAGGTGTGGGACGGTGAACTCTATCTTGAAATGCACCGCGGAACTTTTACCACTAAATCAGACCTCAAGAAAACAAATCGCAGACTTGAAGGAAAATTCAGGAATGCTGAAATTCTTTCAGTTATGAGAGGGGATGATAACAGGGATAAAATAACTGAGCTTTATAAAAAATTCCTTGTTAATCAGTTTCATGATATTCTTCCGGGATCTCATATCCATCCTGTTTTCGAGGACGCAATGAAGGATTATAACGAGATTGAAAAAGCTCTTGATAAGATTATTTCATCTGAAAAGGGAAAGTATTTCAATTCGCTTAATATGACAAGGGATATTATAACCTTTGTTGAAAATAAAGAAGGAACATCAACAAGATACGGTAAAAAAGGAAACTGGCTTATTCCCGATATTCCGGCAATGAGCTCTAAAAATCTCAGAGCAAAGAAGAGCAATACTAATTGGATAAAGATTGACTCAACCGACGTTGTAACTCCGTTTTATGCAATTTCTATGGCTGAGGACGGTTCTTTTGAAATGCTCTATGATAAAGAGCTAAGAAGAGAATGGAAACTTGGATATTTCAACAAACTCAAGATTTTTGAGGACAGACCCGGTGTATATGATGCATGGGATATACTTCCGACATATAAGGATAAACAATATCCTGTTTATGTTGATGAGCCCCTTCATTTAATTGAGCTCGACGGAGAATGTGCATCATTTGAGGTAACTCTTAAAACAGATAATTCAAAATGGAAAATGATTATTCGTCTGTTCCGTCAGAGCAGGGGAATCGAGGTTGAAAACATTGTTGACTGGCAGGATACGCATAAGCTTGCAAAGGTTGAATTTTCCTGCAATGTGTTAACCAGAAGAGCTCTTTGCGATACTTCTGCCGGATTTATCGAAAGAGAAACACATAAGAATACCTCCTGGCAGCAGGCGCGCTTTGAGGTTTGCCATCATAAATGGTGTTCTGTTGCAGAAGCATTCGGAGGAGTTTCAATTATCAATGAAGGTAAATACGGCGTTTCTTTTGAAAACAGCAGTATGAGTCTTTCACTTCTTCGCGGAACAAAGCGTCCGGATGTTACCTCAGATTTAGGTCATCATCACTTCTGTTATATGATAATGCCTCATAAGAGCGATGCTGTTAATGCGGGAATTAATAAGATTGCGCTGCAATATAATAATCCACTTATCAGAACGGATGCAAAATGGAATCTTCCCACTTTTGAGCCTCTTATTCTTCAGGCTGCTAAAAAGAGCGAGGACGGAAAAATGACTGTCATTCGCCTTTCTGAGCAAAACGGAGACAGAGGAAGAATCGAACTCGGAAGAAAAGTGAAACTTCTCAATATGCTCGAGGAAGAAATCGGCGAAACAGTAGCTATTGAATATTCTCCGTTTGAAATTATAACGATTGGAGTTGAGGATTAATGCCTCCTGTTGTTATTGTTATAATTGTTGCTTTTGTTTTGCTTCTGGGAGTAATTATTTTTCCGATAATTAACAGAATTCAGTTTAAAAAGCTTCCTTTTGATCAGCAGATAAGAATTCTTATGAAACAGGCAAAAGGTTTGAATTATTTCAAAAATATCAGCTACGGCTCTAAAGGAAATCTGATATATATTAAGAATAAGAGAAAGATTCTTTCCTATCCATGGGTGCTTGTTGATGGAAAAATGCTATGTACTAAGGATGATCCCTTCAAATTTTGGGATTATCCCGAGGAACGTCCGCAAATTACTGAGGATGAGAAAAAGCAAGCCATTGACGAGCTTGAAAAATACAACGAAAAATCAATTATTAAACTCTATTTGCGCGATGAATAGAGAAAACGGCTCTGAGTTCATTAGCTAAGAGCCGTTTTTTTGAATATATAGTAGATAATTAATCCAAATAAAAACCAGATAAGTGAAAAAGGAACGCAAATCTGACCTAAAAAATTTAGCGGTGTTCTTGAATAGTCCCAGACTTTTTCATCAAGAAATATATTGAAAACGATTCCGAAAGTCAGTTCAAGTAAGGTTATAACAGCACTGGCAATCAGCGCAAAAACTATTGGATTTATACTTTTGTTATTCTGATAAATATATAGAAGGATTATTACAGATAACCCTGCACAGAAAAACATACTGTAATGAGTTCTTGAGCGGTACATTAATTCTATTAAACAGTAAATATTTCCACTGGCAAGAAATGTAAGAGAATAAATCAGGTATTCTTTCATTTAACCACCAATTGTATTATTTGCAGGAATATGTTAGAATAAAAAAGTAAAAATTTTGAAGTGAGTAATTTTATGTTTTTGTCCGATGATGCAAAAAGAATAATCGAATTGCTAAATCAGTCCTCCTATAAAGCGTATGCAGTTGGAGGATGTGTTCGTGATGCAATAATGAACAGAAAAATTTCAGATTATGATATAACAACATCAGCGCTTCCGAATCAGGTTGAAATTGTTTTGAAGAATAATGGAATAAAGTATGTTGAAACAGGACTGAAACATGGAACGATTACCGCTGTTATTGATCACAAGCCCTATGAAATAACAACCTTCAGAACTGACGGAAAATATTCTGATAACCGTCATCCCGAAAGTGTTTATTTTGTTACTGATATAAAAGATGATTTATCAAGACGTGATTTTACAATTAATGCTATTGCTTATAATGATAAAGAAGGTTTTGTTGATTTATTTGGCGGAATAGACGACATTGATAAAAAGATTATAAAAACTGTGGGTGACAGCGATAAAAGATTTAATGAGGATGCGCTCAGAATTATGAGGGCTCTTCGCTTTTCTTCTCAGCTTGGATTTTCAGTTGAAGAAAGCACAAAAAATGCAATATTCAAAAACAAAGAGCTTTTAAAAAATATTGCAAATGAGCGTATTTATTCAGAACTTATAAAACTTTTACTGGGAGATAATTGTAGCGAGGTTTTAAAAGAATATATTGATGTTATATATGTTATCATTCCTGAAATTAAAGATATATACTATGATTCGCTGGAATTTTCTCCCAAAACCGATTATATCCGTCTTGCAATCCTTTTGAAGAATACAGAGAATTACGAAAAGGTTTTAAAAAGGCTTAGAGTCAGCAAAGATATATTTGATAAAGTAACAAAGCTGATTAGGTTTTCTGATTGTTCAATCAGTGATAAAATTGATATTAAGACGGTTTTAAACAAAATCGGTGGTGATTTATTCTTTGATTTAATTGAGCTTAAAAATGTGAATGATGATGATTCTGACCTTATTACTATTAAAGAAGAAACAAAGAGAATAATTCAAAACAACGAGCCATACCGAATAAAGGATTTGAAAATCAACGGAAATGACTTAATGAATATTGGATACGAGGGAAAAGAAATATCGGAAATGCTAGAATTTTTACTGCAAGAGGTAATAAAAAATCCAAACCTTAATAACAAGGAAGAATTAATAAGAATATCACTTAAATAAAAAATCAGGATGCTTTAGGCGAGGTGCGGTAACGAAGGATAGGTTTTGACTTTGTCCTTTTGTCCCTAAAAGCATTAAAAATTCCCTGCATACGCGAGTATGCAGGGAATTTTGTAATACATTTATGAACTAAAATTACTTTGTCAAAACTGCT
>JAFSRX010000008.1 GCA_017445905.1 Eubacterium sp. | reverse complement strand
TGCATCCTAAAATCAGCAGATTTTTTGTCAGAACAAAGCACAAATGTCCGTTTGGGCTGACGCCCTAATGGACATTTTAATGTAGTTATGGCGGAAAAGATGCGATTTTTGGACTAACCTTCGTTATCGCACCTCGCCTTTACCTTTGGGATTTTTATAATAAAGTGCGAACGTGACGCCCGAAATTCTTAATTCTTCACCCTTAATTATTAATTACTTGATAAAGTCTTTAACTTTATCAAGCAGCTCTTCGCCCTGGGTTCTGCCAAGCTGATAGATGCTTTCAAGCTTTGCTGTGCTCTTTTCAAGAGTGGGGCAGTTGAGGTCCGCAAGGGGCTGAATAACGAAAACTCTGCCCTCTTTTTCCATTTGATGAACATATTCAAGCTGAGCGTTATAAACATTATGCCTGTTTTTAACCGCTTCATTGATATTCGGAAATTTTTTGCCCATAAGCTTTTCAAATCTCGGATTAACAGGCTTTTTAACATATCCCTTGCACTGGGTCAGAATAACAACCGCCTTTTCGCATCCGTCATCCAGCGCTCTTTCTAGTGGTATTGAGTCAACGAGACCGCCGTCATAATAAAGCTCGCCGTTTATTTCGCAGCCCCTTGTAAATACAGGAAGCGCGCAGCTTGCTCTTATTTCCGGACAGCCCCTCGGTCTAAGGCTTTTTGGATAAAAATATTCTGCTTTACCTGTTTTAGCATTTGTAACAACACAGCAGTAAACTGCTCCTGAATTTTCAAATTCCTCGTGATTTAGCGGCATAATATCATAGCTCAACTCACCGAATATCCAGTCGTAGTTTAAAAACTCGCCGTTTTTGAGATAATGGCTCATTCCCATATATCTTTTATCATTTATATAGTTAATTGTTATATCGTGTTGACGGTTCTTGCATTTTCCGAGAAACGATGCAGCATTACAGCTTCCTGCCGAAACACCGATAACATACGGAAACTCTATTCCGTTTTCGATGAAAACATCAAGAACTCCGCTTGTATATACTCCTCTTGAGCCGCCACCTTCAAGAACTAATCCGCATTTATACATTTTTTGCCCCTTTAAATTCAAACGCCCCTAAATTCTAGGGGCGATGTTTTTGTTTTTTTATTCTGCTTTTTTAGGTGCAGCCTTTTTCTTTGGCGCAGCTTTTTTCTTTGGAGCTTCTTCAGCCTTTTTTTCTTCAACCTCAGCTTCTTCCTCTTTAACCTCGATTATCTCAAGGTCATTGTCGCATTCAAAGAAATCATTGTCATCAAAATATTCAGGCTCTTCCTTTGCCGTGAGCTTCTTAATTGCAACAACTGCAGCAGCTGCAAGTCCTGCAATAGCAACTATAACAGCTATAATTTTGCATATCTTTTTAAAGTCCATAATAAAACCTCCACTAAATACTAAATATATTATATATGCATTAAACATTAAAGTCAAGTTACAAATAATAAATAGTTGCGAGTTCATTTTAGTGTGGAGGCTGAAGAGTGGAATTTCGGGTCGCTTCGCTCCGATTATAAATTGCTGACCGCAGCCCTTGGAGCGGGCGCCAGACCCTTTTGTCTCGCAAGCTCGACATTTCCCCTAACAGGGGAATAACCCGAAATTCGTAATTCGTAACTTGTAAATCGTAATTACAAAAAATCCTCCGAGAAATCTCGGAGGATGCTTTTTGTTATGCGTTGTTTGCTTTCTTTGCAAGATTGCTCTTCTTTCTTGCAGCGCAGTTCTTATGAATAAGGTTTTTGCTTGCTGCCTGGTCAATCTTCTTAATGGCGTCTTTGATAAGCTCATCTTTGTTATCAGCGCCTGTTTCAATAGCAGCATTAGCCTTCTTTATAGCTGTTTTAAGAGCAGTGTTGCGGCTCTTGTTAGCAGCAGCTTTTTTCTCGTTTACCTTAATTCTTTTCTTTGCAGATTTAATGTTAGCCATTCTCTTTTCACTCCCTTATGAGTTAGTGTACTATTTATTGTCAATTAGAGGTTGAACTTTTAGTGCCTTATGATATTATCACAACTAAAACTAAAATGCAAGCATTTTTTTATTTTTGGGCATACTTTTAATGAAATACTTAATAAAAAAGGTGAAAATATGCTGTGCACAAGTGATTTGGCTCTTGAAAGCTATGAATCTGCCGAGAAAACAAGGATTGACGGAATTGTTGTTAAAGAAGATGGAAATATAACAACTGTTGATGTTCTGGATGAAAACGGAGCAAAGGCGATTTCAAAGCCTGTTGGAAAATATGTAACTCTTGAAATTGAGTCTTTTGTTAATAATACAGATATCTTCGACGGAAGGCTTGATGAGTTTTCATCTGTTCTCAGTTCAATGCTTCCCGATAATATTTCGTCGGTTCTTGTGGCTGCGCTGGGAAATGTTAATATAACAGCCGATGCTCTTGGACCTAAAACCAGAAATTATGTTCTTTCAACAAGACATATTTTAAACGATTTTAAAAGAATTGAAGGCTTTGAAAACCTTTTTTCGGTTTCAGCAGTTTCAACAGGGGTGCTCGGCGAAACAGGAATTGAAACCTTTGAAATTATTTCAGGTATTGCCGATAAAATAAAACCGTCAATAGTTATAGCTGTTGATGCGCTTGCCGCCTCATCAAAAGAAAGACTCGGAACAACAATTCAGTTTTCAAGCAGCGGCATTTCACCCGGTTCGGGAGTTGGAAACCACAGAAATGAAATATCAGAAAAAACTCTTGGTATTCCGGTTATTGGAATAGGCATTCCGACTGTAATAAGCACATCGGTTTTAGGTGAAAGCTCAAACTCTGATACTTTTGTAACACCGAGGGAAATAGACAAAATAACCGAGCAGGGCGCAAAGCTTATCGGAATGGGAATAAACGCCTGCTTTCAGAAAGATATCAGCCATAGAGATTTGTTTGCCTTAGTGGGATAATTTATATTATTTTATCATATTAATATATGGTGAATAATTTGAAAAAGCAAATATTTATAATGTTTTTAAATACTGTTATCATTTTCGGCAGCGTAGGAATTTGCATAAATCTTTCTCCTCTTGTCAAAGATCAGGCGTTTGCCGCCGCATATGCTTTGGTGCATCTTTCTGACCCCTCATCTGTTTTTGAAAAAGCCAAGTCAGATTTTTCTAATCATATTACCGAAGAAGATGATAATACTAATAACACTCGGATTGAGGAAAAGCCGGTTTTTAATGCGACAGGTTCAAAGGATAGCGATGACGGTCGTAAGATAACCGAAACGCCGTCGGATATTGAGAAGCTGATGAAAGAGGCAAAGAAGAATGAAAAGAAATCCGACTCATTGGGAAAGACAAGCGAAGAGCCGTATCAGGGCGGAGGAACAATCATCAATTACGGCGATGTTGAAATCCAGAGCAAAATTCCGTTCTCGTTTTATAAGCCTGATATAGAAAAGCTTTTAAAGGACGGCGCAACACTGAAAATAAAAGATAAATCAAAACCAACTGTTTTAGTTTATCACTCTCATACAACCGAGGCGTATGCTCTCCTCGATTCGGGTTATTATATAAAATCCGACTCGCGCTCAAGGGATAATTCCAAGAATGTTGTGCGAGTCGGAGATGAGCTTGTTAAATATCTTGAAAAAGCGGGATACAATGTTATCCACGATACAAAAATACACGATACTGATTATAATTCAAGCTATGATTCATCAAGAGAAACTGTTGAAAAATATCTTGAGAAATATCCCTCTATAGAAATAACTATCGACCTTCACCGCGATGATATTACATATTCTAACAAAACGAAGGTAAAGCCCACTGCAGTTATTAATGATAAGAAAGCTGCAAGAATGATGATAATAGCGGGCTGTGAATGGGGAAGAGTTATTAACTTTCCCGACTGGGAATATAATCTCAGATTTGATTTAGCTGTTCAAAAAAAAGTGAACGAGCTTTATCCGAAGCTTATGCGCCCTATTCTTTTTTCAGAGAGAAAATATAATATGTATGAAACGCATAATTCATTTCTGCTTGAAATAGGAACAGATGCAAACACACTTGACGAGGCATGCTATTCTGCAAGGCTATTTGGAAAAGCGCTTGCTCAGTTGCTTGATGAAAAATACACATAATCAAAAGGAAGATAACTATGAAAAAAACAGGAATAATAATTCTCTTGTCGGTTTTGATGTTAAATATCGGTGTTGCCGTTGCATATAAAAACACAAAGCAGCTTTTATATGATAATTCAAGAATAATTTCCTTCAGCAGCGAGTCGGTTTCTATATATGATTATAATATAGATTATAAAGATATAAGAAAAACAGCCAATAATATTAAAAATACTTTTTCAACTGAACCAATAACTATATAATGATAATATACTATATTTTATTAATAACATTATATATATGGTATAGTCTGAATACGCACTGACGAAATATTGGGGTAGTTAAAAACCAACCCAAAAAAGGCACACACGGTAGGGTGTGAAATGAGAAAATTTTTTTTAAAAAAAGTGTTGACAATTGCTTTTTTATTTGGTATTATGGCTAAGCCGTCGCGAGAGAGGGTTAAAAAAATCTCTTGTGGTTATTTTTTTCAACCTTTTTTAGCAGGCAGGCAAGGACCTTGAAAATTAAACAACGATGAAAAGGAACCCGATTAAAAATAAATTGAGTTAACAAAACTCCAGCTCTTGAAAGAGAGCGAAGCAGTAATGAAGACGACAGCGAAGAGCTGATCGCTTTTGAAATGATT
>JAFSRX010000007.1 GCA_017445905.1 Eubacterium sp. | reverse complement strand
TGCATCCTAAAATCAGCAGATTTTTTGTCAGAACAAAGCACAAATGTCCGTTTGGGCTGACGCCCTAATGGACATTTTAATGTAGTTATGGCGGAAAAGATGCGATTTTTGGACTAACCTTCGTTATCGCACCTCGCCTTTCAGTGAATACCGATTTCAATAACTTAATAATAGCTGACTAATTGATGTTTTCGGTAAAAAAATCATAAAGTCTATAAGTATAATCAGGCGCCATATCATAAACTGCATGCCCGTAACCTGAATACATATAAAGCTGAGCGCTTTCATTGTTTTTTAATTTCTTAAATATATCACTGCCTGCATTATTACCAAAAACCTTATCGTCGGTATCGCTAATAAATAAAACAGGACACTGAATCTTATTTAAGCACTCGCTTGCATCAAAGTGGCGGGTGCCTTTTGCAAGGATTAAAAAGCGTTTCAGATTATCTTGAGTAACAGTTTTTGCCATTGATATAAAAGCTTGCCTGTTTTGAGAAAAGAAGTCTTTTGGATAAACATTTTCTCCGAAGGAAAGACATAGTTCCTCTGTTTTTCCTTTTTGAGCAAACTCAATCCATTCTTCAATAATGTCAATGCTGTCATCAGCTTTACAAATTGCTGAGCCAATAACAAGCCTGCTTACAAGCTCGCTATGATTTGCGGCAATAACAAGCGCCATCATAGCGCCCTGCGATGTTCCAAAAAGACAGGTTTTATCCAGTCCAAGCTCTTTCATAGCCTTCGCCGTATCCTCAGCCATATCATAAACGCAGTAACTTTCCGGAAGATTATCTCTTCTGTCAAAAAGATAAACTGTAAATTCCCTGCTAAATATTTCATACTGCTTTTCAATTAAAGCTGCTGCAAAAACAACACTTTGAATACTGAGTCCCGGAAGAATAACAAGAGTTTTTTCACCTCTTCCGAACCTGACATACTGCATTTCAAAGTCTTTCAAATCAAGTTTATTAACAGTAAAACTCATTTTGCTTCAGATTGCTTTTTTCAGAGTTAAAATGTTTTGATTGTTTTCATAGACATATGAAACGCTGTCCATATTCTTTTTAACAAGATAAATTCCGAGACCGCCGATATTTCTTTCCTCAGCTGAGAGCGTTACATCGGGATCTTTTTTCGCAAGCGGATTATACTCAACACCGCCGTCTTTGAAAACAATCATAACCTCATCATCAGCCTTTGAAATACTGATTTCAGCTTTACCTACACTGTCTCCGTATGCGTAATTCGCAATATTAACATAAATTTCTTCAACAGATAAATCTATCTGCGTCTGCGCTTTCATAGAACAGTCGTTTTCTTCGAGAAAAGAATCAATAAAATCCATTACCTCGTGAAGATTTTCTGTTGTTGCATCTACCGTTAAAGTTTTCATATCATTTTCTTCTTTCAGTTGAAGACAAAGCATTGTTAAATCATCAAACTGAGGAGCTTCGCCAACAAATTTATTTACATCATCATTTATTCCGTCAAGAATTCCCTCAGGCTTTTCATCCCTGTGACTGTTAAGAGATTCAAGCATTCTTTCAAGGCTAAACATTTTATTATCTTTATCAGTTGCCTCGGGTACGCCGTCTGTATAAAGAAAAATCTTATCGCCCTTGCCGAGTTGAATTTCAAAGTCACTGTACCTTGATTCGCTCATTGCGCCGACAACTAAACCGTGCCTACTTTTAACAAACTCAAATTCGCCGTTTTTACGGTAAACAGCCGGGTCATCGTGGCCTGCGTTGGAGGCAATCATTTTTCCTGTTGATATTTCAAGAATTCCGATCCAAACCGTTACAAACATATCCGCTGCATTACGCTCGCAAATTCGGTTATTAACATATGTTAAAATTCCGCTCGGCGTTTTTATAACGCGCGCACTTTCCCTGATTAAAATATTTGTTACCATCATAAACAGTGCTGCAGGAACACCTTTTCCCGAAACATCAGCCATAACAAGCGCAATATGGTCATCGTCGATAAGGAAGAAATTATAAAAATCCCCTCCGACTTCCTTTGCGGGAGTCATACTTGCAAAGATATCAATATCATCCCTGTGCGGATACGGCGGAAAGATATGAGGAACAGAATTTTCCTGAATTGCACTTGCGATTGAAAGCTCTGCGCCGATTCTTTCTTTTTCAGAAGTAACTGCCGTAAGATTATCAATATAGCTGAGCATCTCGGATTCCATCATATCAATAGCATTTCCGAGAGTTTTTATTTCATTTATTTTGCTGATGCCCTGTAGTGACTCGCCCTTCTTGTTTTCCTTTGCAAAACGGGTTGTTTCTTCGGTTATGTGTCTTAGCGGAGTAACAAATCTTCTTCTGATAAAATACGCCGTTGTCAGAGATACCATCGTCATCAGAAAAGCCGTTGAAATTGCGATATTTGTAAGATAAGGGCGCATTGCTTCTTTTAGCTCTCCCATAGGTCTCTGGATACACATAATACTAACAACATCGCCACTTGAGTTTTTAACAGGCACCAGAGTTGTTATATGGGGCGGTGCGCCTCTTAAATCCTTTGTTCTGAAAACAGTTCCGTATTCCAGATTCTCTTCGTAAATCTGTTTGTACAGTTTTTTGTATTCATCGTTGGTTGTATCCTGCTGATAGCCTATTTCCCACGGAGTATAAGGAGTATCTTTTCCAACAGAATTAAATACCGAGGTAAAACGTCCGTAATCACTTGTATCAACCTTGATAACATAAACAAGAGAAACCTTAATCTTTTCGCAGTATTTATCAAGACGTGTTTTGCTCTGTTGGTATTCTTCGGAGTTTCCGTTGTTTTCAAGATAAAGATCAATATTATCTCCGTTGACAAGCAGGGTTGCAGTTTCAGCGATATTGCGGGTTGAATTTTTATATGCATTTTTATAAGACTTTGTTAAACTTGCAACACCGATAAAGCTGACGATTATGCTGAACATCAACAAGAGCAATATAACACCGCCGATAATATTAAACGCTAAATTCGAGCGTTTAAGCACAGATTTTTTCATTCTTATTCACCGTTATACGAAATTCAGAATATCTGAGAACCCTGTTATTTCAAAAATATCCATAACATCGCTCTGAACATTTATAATTTTCATTGAGCCTTTTGAACTCATTGTTTTATGAGCTTTAAGGATAACACGAAGTCCTGCAGAAGATGTATAACTCATATCCTTTAAGTCAAGAACAAGTTCCTTTATACCCTCAACATTTTCAAAAATATAGTTTTCAAGCTCGGGAGCTGTTACAGTATCAACTCTTCCGGATATTGCAACAGTCATTTTTTCGTTTTCTTTAACCTTTGAAAGTTCCATAGTTTTATTCCTTTCTTAAAACATCATAGTTTAGCATTTTGTTTTCATCTGCCTGTCTTATCAGCTCAAGCTGGAGGAAGGAGCCATCAAACGCAGTTGAAATGAAATCAAAAAGTATATCAAGTGCAACAACAATCGCAACTGCCTCATTCGGAATACCGAGCTGAGAGAAAATTACCGTATATGCTGCAATAGCACCGCCAGGCACAGGCGGAGTTGCAATTGCAACAAAGGAGCAGACTATTATTGCAATAATAAACCATAGAATCGAAACTTTAATTTTATAATACGACGCCATATATATTGCGCATACAATAAAGTTTATTGCTGTTGACGGCATAAAGATTACCCCGCCCGTTGGCTGTCCGAATTCAACAAAGCGTTTGTTTACGCCCATTGTTCTATAAAGACTCTCAGAGCATTCGCCGTTTGCAGCAACCGATGAGGCTGTTCCAAAGCCGATTAAAAAGGTTTGAAGCATTTTCTTCATAAGAGTTGTTACTTTTACCTTTTCTTTGGCTGAAACAGTTGCAATCATTAAAGCAAAAAGCAATACAAGAACTCCGATAAATGCAACTATCGGCTTCCACATATCAACAAAGAGATGAATGTTTTTGCTCCATATCATATTAAGCAAAATAATAAATATGAATACCGGAAGGAGTTTTGAAATCAATTCAGTTATATAAACAATTATTCTGTTACCCTCATTGATTACTTTTGAAATAGTTCTTGCTTTTTCTTTAAGAACAACAACAGAAACACTGATAATTATCGCCATAACAACAATCTGCATTGTATTTCCGTTTGCAACAGGGTCAACAAGGTTTTTCGGAATGATATCAAGCAGCATATCGAGCCCGACCTTGACTGATATTCCCGAGTTGTTATCATTAGAAAACGTTGTAAACAGCATTGAGAATATTACACCCGCCAGAGAGGTAAAAAACAGAATAACCGTAACAAAGCGCATAATCATTTTTCTGCCTATTCTTCCGAACACAGCACTGTCGCCAATTCCGATTATTCCACAGGCTACCGACAGAAACACAAGTGGTATTTCAATCGTTGTCATAAGTCCGAGAAACGCATTATAAAATGATTCAAGTATATTTTCTCTGATAAATTCAATAGTCTGAGCGGGAACAACAAATTTTAAAAGAGATACTAAAAATGCAAGAACTATTGCAAGCGCAAGTTTAACAATAGGATTTGCCTGTTTTTTTGAAAATCTTATTGTTACGGTATTAATTCCCTTGTCGAAATAATATGAAGGGGTATAATCCGCATTTTGAATTAATGCGCTCGACCAGTTACCGAAATCATCGCTTTCCTCTTTTTCGAGCGGATTAAAAGGTTTTCCCTCAACGTTTATTGAAATATAAGGTTTTCCGAGGAAATCACTCTCAACGTATGTAAATTCCTTTTCTTCGCCGAACTCATTCATAAATCCGATGAGCAGTTCTTCTACGCTGAGCCTCGTTTCGATTATGTTCTTATTCTGAGCTTTAAGTTCTTTAAGAAATTTTTCGGTTTTTTCACTTACTGTATCCACTGATGCGGGAGTAAGTCTGTAGGTTTCTTTTTCTGATTTAAGCTTCATTGTTTAAAAATAGAGTTTATCAATTTTCGGAACATTTTCAATAAGATAGTTTTCGCAGAAGGCTTTTTCCTGCTTTTGTTCCTCTGTTAAATCATCACCGCGGCGAATCTTCCATCTGAGAAGTCTTGCATAACAGATTGTTTCAATCATTTTACATGCGTTTTCAATAAACTCATCATCTTTATCATCGAAATAATACTTAACAGTATATTTCCAGATATCGTTACACTGTTCTCTCTTTATGTCAAAGAATTTTGCGCCGTTTTCTTTATCAACACACGAAAATCCAACATATGCGGCATATATTGCTGCAAGCTCAAAAACAGGATGTCCCATTGAAAGAGTATCCATATCAATAAGCAGATTTTCTCCGTTTTGCTGCATAATATTTTTAATATGATAATCGCCGTGAACAATATTATTTGTTTCAGGAATTTCTTCGAAGAGTTTAACGAGCTTTGAGCCGATTTCTTCAGGAAGATAATCTTTATCAAATTTTGCCCATTTAACGCCTTCCGCCTTTTTGCTAGGAAGTTCACCGTCTTTGAGAAATGTTGAATGCATTGTTTTAAGAATATCAACGCTCTGCTTAACAAGCTCTTCAACGCTTACGCCTTCACGAATAAGTTTTGCAAATGATTTTGCATCAAGAAGTTCAAAAACAGAGCCATATAAATCTCCAACCTGAACAACATCGTATGGAATTGCAGTAGGAATTCCCATAACAAATGCTTTTCTCGCAAGCTCTCTTTCGTTATGGATTTCATCAAGTGAATCAGGGTTTTTATAGACCTTAACAATCGTATCGGGGTCAGTTCGGTAAACAATACCGTTTGCACCTTCGCCGATAACCTCACATCCGTCGATTGATAACTTTCTGTAAGCCTTGGAAATATCCATCATTTCGGTAAATCCCGTCATATCGAATATTTCATAAACCTCGCTGTTACAGTTGATAATCTTTGTATCTTTGTTAACTTTTTTAAGACGAAGAACTACTCTGAGCCCTGCACTTGAAATATATTCAAGTTCCGAAGCATCTAAAATGATTTCGCCTCTATAATCACCCACTTGCTCGTTTAGCCAGGTTTCAGTTTGTTGTGCATTTGAAGAATCTATTCTTCCGCTTAATTTAATTGTCATATTATTTCATTACCTTTCTCTAAATAATGATTTGCTTTACCAAATTAGAATTATTATATCAAATAATAATTATTATTGCAAGAAGAACGAAACAAATCATACGAATAATACCTTTGAAAAAACAAGAATTAATTCAATGTATTAAAATCTTTACCTGTTTCAGAAAATATGATATAATAATTCAGCATATTGGTAAAAAATAGAATTATTACTCCGCAAGGAGTGTTACAGGACGGAATCAAAAATATGTCTAAAAAAGATTATGAATCGTTAAAACGTAAAAACGCAAAAAGCAGCAATACTCCTGACGGCGCACTCAAAAGCAGAAACGCTTTAATATCAGCCAAAAAGCTTGAAACAGTTGTTGCAATTCTGCTTGGAATTACAACGCTTTTGTCGGCGTGGGCAGCATGGATAGGCACTCTTCACAGCGGTATCCAGTCAATTAACTTTACAAAAAGTAACAATATGGCATCTGAGGGAAGCGCAGAATACAACCTGGGCTTGCAGCTCTATCTTTCCGATTATACGACATGGAATGTTATAAGCGAGTATTACGGTGAGCTTGAAGCTGCAAAAGCTGACGGAAACCAGACAAAAATAAAACTTATCAATGAAAAAATTGAAAAATTCAAAAAGCAAAATGTTAGCCAAACGCTTGCCGAGGGCTTAGAATGGATGGAAGAAAATAATGAGGACAACCCTTTTAATATGCCTGAAATGACCGAAAAGTATTTTGGGTCAGCGCAGAAAAAGGTTGATTTATCCCGTGAACTGCTCGAAGAAGGAAAGAGGGATAACACCAAGGGCGACTCCTATCAACTTGTAACCGTTATGTTTTCGCTAACGCTCTTTCTTCTCGGTATAGTCGGAACGTTCAAGAATATGCCGAATCGCTTAGCCGTCCTCGGAATATCAGTGGTCGTCTTAGTTTTTGCTGTTATTTATATGTGTACAATACCACTTCCGACAGGCTTCAGTAAAATGAATTTCTTTGAATTCAATAAATAACCGTTTCGGGATTGAATTCCGCAGTTAAAAAACTATTTATTGTTAATTAGAGGTATGTATGAAAAGAAAGATTCTTATAAGTGTTTTAGCAATATGTTTAATGCTCTCCCCTGTCACTTCATTTGCACAGGGAGAAAAGCCGAATGAAAAATTTCACTCTCCTAAAATCGAATATTCAGATTCACTTTACGAATTAAATGAAACAGCAGATGAAGCGAAGGTGACATTTGAATACAGAAAAAAGAGTAGAAAAAGCAAGGAAATATTCCCGAAATCGGATGCGAAGCGGCTTATATAGCCGACCCTGTCAGCGGTAAGGTTTTCTACGAGAAAAATGCACTTCAGAAAAGATATCCTGCAAGTACAACAAAGATTCTCACCGCTCTTGTTGTTCTTGAAAACTGCAAGATGGATGAAATGGTTAAAATTTCAAAAAGCGCTGTTGATGAGATTCTTCCCGGATATTCAAACGCCAATCTTCAGGTTGGCGAAGAACAGAGCGTTTATACAATGCTCCAGGCACTTCTTATACCGAGCGCAAACGAAGCGGCATATGCTTTGGCTGAGCACGTAAGCGGCAGCGCCGAGGCATTCGCCAAGCTTTGCAACAAAAGGGCAAAGGAACTCGGATGCAAAAAGCTCCATTTTGTTAACCCCAACGGTGTTCACGATAATAACCACTATTGTTGCGCATATGATTTATACCTTATCGCAAGGGAATGTCAGAAATACGAAACTTTCAATGAAATAGTTAAAACATCAAGTTTTTCAGTTCCGCCGTCAAAGATTTACAAAAAGAACGACAGAACATATCAGAATACAAACGAACTGATAATTCCGACTTCTGCAAATTATTATTTCCCCTCCTGCACAGGAATTAAAACAGGCCACACAACGCCTGCCGGAGAATGCCTTGTTTCAAGCAGTTCAAAAGACGGTCTTAATCTTATCTGCGTTGTTTTACATGGACAGATTAAAAGTAACGGAATAAACGAAAGATTTTCGGATTCCAAAAGGCTTTTCGAATATGTTTATAACAAATATTCATATAAAAAAATTGCAGATAAATCCGAACCGCTCGGTCAAATTGAAGTTAAAGGCGCTACCGATAATATCAAATCAATTAACTACTATATCCAGACAGATATCAACAGCATTTCTCCGAACAGCTCTGAATTTGAAAATATTAAACCGGAAATAACGATTGAAGAAAGCATTAAAGCGCCGATAAAACAGAATCAGGTTCTTGGAACTGCAACATATAAAATTGACGGACTTAATTATTCAACAAATATCATTTCAAGGGATAATATAGAAAAAATGTCATATGGTATTTACATAGTTATATCCATATTG
Source organism: Eubacterium sp. (assembly GCA_017445905.1). Lineage (GTDB taxonomy): Bacteria > Bacillota > Clostridia > Oscillospirales > Acutalibacteraceae > Eubacterium_R. The sequence continues at coordinate 107,109 of JAFSRX010000007.1, read as the reverse complement.
ATAATAATTGGATTCTTAATAATTATTATAGCTTTGAGAAAAAAAGAAATAATCAAAAGCAAAAAAGCTGCTTCATTTAGGCGAAGTGCGGTAACGAAGGATAGGTTTTGACTTTGTCCTTTTGTCCCTAAAAGCATTAAAAATTCTCTGCATACTCGCGTATGCAGGGAATTTTGTAATACATTTATGAAATAAAATTACTTTGTCAAAACTGCTTTGCATCCTAAAATCATCAGATTTTTTGTCAGAACAAAGCACAAATGTCCGTTTGGGCTGACGCCCTAATGGACATTTTAATGTAGTTATGGCGGAAAAGATGCGATTTTTGGACTAACCTTCGTTATCGCACCTCGCCTTTTTTGAAGTAGCTTTTTTATCTATCTTTTTAAAATTTCAGAAGTTACAGGGAATTCAAAATATGTTGATGGGAAAGGTTCATTTTTCAAGGTGAAATGCCACCACTCGCAATCGATTGGATCGAAACCGTGTTTTACCATAACCTTTTGAAGCATCATTCTGTTTTCGAACTGTTCCTCGGTTACGCCCTTATAATCGGGATGGGATTTTTCGCTGAAATAATCAAACGGACTTCCCATATCAACTTCTTTTCCTGTTTCCATATCAAGCAGCGTTAAATCAACAGTACTTCCTCTTGAATGACTCGACTTGCTTGCAACATATCCGAGTTCAAAAAGTTCCGTTTTATTAAGGTCGGGATAGAAAAACGGCTTCATTCTCTGGTCAAGGTCCTCTATTCCCCACATAACAAAATGCTTAACCGCCGTTGCAGGACGGTAGGCATCGAAAACCTTGAGCCGATAGCCCTTGACATTCATCTCATTTGCAACCGCTTTTAAAGCTCTTGCAGCCTCCTTGGTTATAATAGCACAGGGCTGCTCATATCCGTCAATTCTGTCACCGATAAAATTATATGTTGAATAATATCGGATTTCCTGAACTATTGACGGAACATAATCCGAAAGAAGTACAAAATCCGACGCATCATTTATCGCTGCTTTTTCGAAATCCATTTTTTCCTCCTGAATAAATCTGTTTTACACGAAAGATTTATTCGATATCAAGAATATCCGAGAATCCAGTTATATCAAAAATTTCCATAACATCGCTCTGAACATTTATAATCTTCAACCCACCCTTTGAGCTCATAGCTTTATGAGTTTTAAGAATAACACGAAGTCCTGCGGAAGAAGTATAGCTCATATCCTTTAAATCGAGAACAAGCTCATTTATCCCCTGAATATTCTCTTCAATAAAGCTGTCAAATTCACGTGATGTTACTGTATCAACTCTACCTGAAACTGCAACAGTAAGTTTATCGTTTTCTTTAACCTTTGATATTTCCATATGTATATCCCCTTTGATATTATTTCTTTTTGATTATAACGCATTATTCATCAAATGTAAACAATTAAAAAATCAACTTGCTTAAAAATATTCATATGCTATAATACAATAAATCTTGTGCGATAACAGCGCTCACAAAAATCAGGTGAAATAATGCTTTCTTTTATAAAATCAAATATAGCAACAATTATTGTTATTCTTTTAGTTTTATTTCTTATTTTTCTTGCAATAAGAAAAATAGTTAAAGACAAGAAATCGGGAATAGGACCCTGTGGGCAGAAATGCTCTGAATGTTCTAAAAATAAAGATTGCAGAAGATAAAAAAGAGAAATGCGAAAGGGCATTTCTCTTTTTGTTTTTTGTATTATTTTTATTTCTGAGGTCCTTGGTATTCTGAGTTATCAAACGCGAGAATAAGCTCAAAAATAGGTCCAAGAAAGATTAAACCAACAGCAAATCCACCGCTCTTGCCAAAAGCTCTTGCAAGTCTGATATCAAGAATAATTGAATAAACAATATTAACAACAGGAATTATGAGAAGCAAAAATTTAATTCCGTTTCCATCTATAATCTTTACAAAAGTAAACATATTATAGAAAGGAATAATTGCCTTCCATCCCTCTTCTCCGGCTTTCTGGAAGATTTTCCAAAGAGCAACAATTGATAACACAACTCCGATTAGTGCACCAGCCGTTACAGCAGGAGAATTTCCCTGTGCTGCCTGAGAAACAATTTCATTATATTCTTGCATATTTTTAACTCCTTTCATAGTTTTTTCAAGTTATATTATAATGCTTTTCTGATTATTTATCAATAGTTTTAAGTATTTTTCCATAATCCTTTGCGTTGATTATTCCGTCACCCGTTACATCAATGTTTTCATCGAAATTAATGTTTTCTTCTCTGAGATTGATATAATCTGAAAAATCAAATTCTTTCCTGTAATCACACTTTTCGCAGCTGATCATTAATTTTGAAGAATTCTCTTTTTCGGAATACTCAATATTATGACCTGTTGCGGGAGTATAGTTTTCTTTAAATGTATCTCCGCATACAGTGCAGAAATATTCATCATATCCCTGCTCAGTACAACTTGGTAAAACAGTTGTTTTAACATACTGATGACCGATTGATTTTATTTCAGGCGCTTCTTCGGGAGTAAAAGACGAAACACTTCCATCAGCAGTACAGCTTGCATAAACAGTATTTTCATTTATGCTGTTTCCGTTTATATCCCTCGCTCCAACGCCTTCCATAGTCGGAGTCACCTTTTTAAGCAGATTAGTGCTGAGAAGCCTATCGTTGAATTTCACCTCATCAATGCAGGTTTCTCTGTGGTGACCTGTATTTCCTCCGATAGAAAGAGGGGTATAAAATCTATGGTACGCAATAAAGCATTTATCACTATCCGGAAGATAGATAACACTCTGATGTCCCGTTGCAAGGATTCCGCTGTCAACATCTTTTTCAAGAAGAACGCCCTGGTTTGTTATTTCACCTGTAAGGCTTGAAGAGGTGGCATATCTTATATGATAGTTTTCACTTCCCGTATCATCACAGGACCAATGCCAGTAATAAACATTCTTTCTCTTAAAAACGGCAACGCTCTCTCTGAAGCCTTCAAGATTGTTGATAATTCTTAAAGTAGAGGTTTTAACGCTCAGCATATCGGAGTTTAGCTCAGCCATTGCTGCCATACCGTTTCCGAAAAGAATATACGAGGTGCTTCCCTCAGTATAGATTGCTGGGTCGATAACCTGACCATAGAATCCGATATTTGCATCGCTCATCATTTTGGGATAGAGTATCGGCTCGTCACTTGCGATATATGGACCTGCGGGAGAAGAAGCATATGCAACGCCGATTGCCATTCCCTCTCCGTAAAGAGCTTCATATTCGCTGAGTATTCTTCCGCAGTAATAGAAATAGTATTTTCCGTTTTTGCCCTCGATTGAAGGCGCCCAGGCATTTCCGTTTGACCATTTTGAAGACGCAATCTGAACGCCCTTATCATTTAATCCCGGATTTTTATCCTGGTTATCAAGAATAACTCCCTCATCAGTCCAGTGCAGCATATCCTTTGATGAAAAAGCATGGAACTGAGTTCCTCCCCAGCCCGGAACACCGTCGGTTGTCGGGTATATCCAGAATTTTCCGTCTAAAACATCAATATCTGGGTCTGCATACATACCCGGAAGAACAGGGTTGTTTGCAATCGTTGCCGCTTTTAAGGTGTATTCCTCAGTCGTATCATTGCATACTATTTTAACACTTCTGTCATACGAAGCATCAATATAGCAGTTTTCGGGATACTCTTTGCCGTCAATTAAAAGCTTGCATTCGCTATTCAGAAAACTGAATTTTATCGGGCAGGCTTTCGGATTCTGGCGTCTTTGAATAATCGGGGTTATAACGCCGCTTTCCCTGTTGATTGAAGTGCTTACTATTGTGTGGCTGTCAGTTCCTGAAACGCCGTCAAGATTGCTTACAACATTTCCGACATTAACTCCGATAAGAAGCGGAAGGTGGGTCATCGCTTTATACTTTATTTCATCATTGCTAAGCACTTTGTTATATACCTCAAAATTATCAAATTTGCCTTTGAAATAAGCATCGCCGTCATAGAAAGATTTTCCGAAATAAGCAAGCAGATTATTGCCTAAATCAGATATATTCAGAAAATCATTGTTAGTTGCTTTAAGACTTCCGTTAACATACAGCGAGCATTTTCCGTTATCAAAAACAAGCGCAATACTCATCCAGCTGTCTGTAAAATCGGCAGTTGTTTTAACCTCGTGTTCGCTGTAATACGAATTAACGGTTATCGCATTTCTGATTTCCGAGCCGCGAATTCTGAAAAAGTCATAATTAGTCGTGTCCTGTCCGAAAGCAAAGGTGAAATAATTTCCTCCGTTTTGCTGTGATTTAACATCAAAAAGAACGGTCATTTCATCCTTATTATCGAAATATCCCTGAGGAATTTCGGCATACGTTCCGCTGCTTCCGTCAAGAGTTAACACCGTGCTCTTTTTCTCATCATCCCACTCGGTTTGTGCATTGCCGAACATACTCGGAAGAGTTGTTCCATCCTCAAAGGTGTATCTCAAATCGGGCATTTCGGGAAGATTTTTATCAGATGTATTTTTTATTTCACTGTCGCTGAGCACTGTATCATAAACCTCAAAATTATCAAAATATCCGTTATACCAGCCGTCGCCGTCATAGAGCGATTTTCCGAAATAGGAATAAAGATTTTCGCCCAAATCGGAAACCTTGATTTCGGTATTGCTGTTTTCGCTCACCTTAGCTCCGTTGACATAGAGCTTCATCATTGTATTATCAAAAACAACGGCGATATTCATCCAGTTGTTATAGCTGACGCCTTCGCTCCTGACTTCGTGTTCATTCTGCCAGGAATACTTTGTTATGGCATTTCTTATTTCGTTATCCCTTATTCTGAAAAATGAATAAGCCTCATTGTTTTTTCCAAAGGTGAAAGTGAAATAATTTCCCCACTGCTGTTTTGGAAGTATATCAAACTGAATTGTCATAACATCTCTGCCATCAAAAAAGCCCTGAGGAATTTCGGCATATGTTCCATTGCTTCCATCAAGCGATAAAACATTTCCCCGCTTATCCTCATCAAAAACAAGACTTGCGTTTCCGAAAAGCGACGGAGCATTTTCACGGCTTTCAAAACTATAACTCAAAACAGGCGTTTTGCTTTCTTCAGCATAAGCATTAAACGCTGCAAACTGCAAAATCAAAACTGCACTCAGTATAACGCTGAACAATCTTTTCAAGATAAACACCTCCATAATAATTTTATTATAGCATTAAATACTCTAAATTGAAATAAAATTATTCATTTTATATGCTAATTTTCAATATATAAATATGTTTTTTTGTTTTATCACTTAAAATGCTTAAAATATGGGGTTGAAAGATTGAAAATTTTAAAAATATGTGTTAATATATAAGTTAGAGAAATTTATCTATTTTTAATATAAGGACCGATACTATGAAGAAGAGAATTATTTCGATATTTTTAAGCGCAGTGATGATATTCGGGCTATGCGTTCCGTTTAATATTCCCACAACCGTTAAGGCAGCTTCACAGTATGAAACTCAAACACTTCTTAACGATGTTTCCTCTGCTGACTGGATGAGCGCAATAAGGGGCGAAACAAGGCTGACGGAAATAACCATTCCAGGCTCTCATGACAGCGCCGCAATGCAGTTTGAATCATATTATCAGGCAGCGTCAATAGCTTCAAAAACTCAGAACAACGGTATTTCAAGACAGCTTGAAGACGGAGTTCGTTTTCTTGATGTTCGTCTTGAAGCAAGCAGCGACGGAGACGCCTTTTTAACCCACGGTGACGCAACAATCAGAGCTGAGGGAAAAAGCGTTTTCGACAGTGACCAGAAATACTATCTTGATGTTTTGCTTAAAAAGGTTTATTCCTTTCTTGACTCTCATCCGAGTGAAACCGTTTTGATATGTATGAAAAGAGATAAGGGCAACACCGATATAACAAGTGCTGTTTATGATTACATCCACGGTAACCGTTCAAGAGACGGATATAAATTCTACGGTTCAGGTTATAACTATCAGGATTACTGGTATCTTGGAAGCGGCAACCCGACCCTTGATGAAGTACGCGGAAAATGCGTATTATTCAACAGATATAACGGCGGAGCACAGGACGGCGGAGTATATATCGACTGGCCTGACCAGGGCGGAAAAGGCTCATACGAATCCCCCTGCTACAAATCAAACTACTGGAACAACGGCTATATTCAGGACCACTATGAATGGTCGGTTAACAACAAGGTTGACGCAACTCAGGAAATGCTGAATCTTCCCCACGAAAAAGGAAAATGGTATATCAGCTTTTCATCAACAACACTCGGCGAAACAGTACCTAATCCTATTGCTCATGCGGGCGAGATTAATCCTAAGCTCAAAAATCTTAGCTTTAATTACAGAAAACCAGCAGGCATTTATCTAATGGATGCCGTTAACGAGGAAATGTGCCGACTGTTTTTCAAGAACAATGAAGCGGTTTCAAATATTGTTCAGGGTACAGACGGCAATGTTAACTACACAATAAACAGAAAAACAAAAACCCTGACCCTAACCGGTAACGGTGCTATGGGAAACTTCGCTTATTCAAGCTCTGTCGGTCCTAACTATTTCGGCGAGAATGCTCCTTGGGGCGACCAGCCTGCAAACGCACTTTACAGCGGACAATATAATACAGATATTATTGAAAACGTTGTTATCGGTGACGGAATAACAACCATCGGCGACTACGCATTCGGAAATTTCGGAAACATTAAAAGTGTTTCAATTCCGAACAGTGTAACTTCCATCGGTCATAACGCATTTGAATACTGCTCCTCTCTCAAAGAGATTGATCTGAGAAACAAAAACCTAACCGATATCGGCGTTGAAGCATTTAAAATGTGTACATCTCTTGAAAAGTTCTACACAAGAAGAGAGGTATCATATTTCGGAGAAAGAGCATTTCAAGGCGATTCAAAGCTGAAAATGTACGGTGACTGGGATTGGTATTCATATACATATGCCGATAATAACAACATTGAATATATAGGCAAATATGCCCTTTATCCGAAGGCGGGAAATACCGCAAAGGAAAGCTCAAACCCGTTTGCAGGAAAAGACCTTTCAAACGGAGTTACAATCAGTTTCAGCCAGTACTGCAACCAGAACAAGGGCTGGAACGGAGCTGTTTTGAATTTCTCAAGCGGAATAAATAATCAAAACAGATATTTCATAATTATGGCAGACGGCACTATTCTATTTAACGACGGTGCTAACGGAACTGCTTATTCAGGCAATAATAACTGCTATTTCGATTTAAACAGCTCTTCTGAGGTTAATACAATAGGAACAAAATGGGTTGATATTGATATAACGATATCTTCCTCACATATTCTTAAATACTTCGTTAACGGAGAACTCAGAAAAACATATGATTTAAACAGTATTGCCGCATCGGGATATAGAAACGGCATAAGCGGAAATAACGGAATTTTCTCATTCCTTTCAAGCAATAATATCAATCTTTACTACGGCGCTTCATACAGCATTTATCCCGATATGGCAGGAACGGCTGAAAGCTATCTTGATAACGCTTCTTTCTATAGGAGAGTTTTAAGCGACGGCGATATTGCAAACACTGAAAGCGCCTCCGTTCAGAATACTGCTGAGCTTTATAATAATTTTGACAGCAATATACCAACTGTTCGTTCAGGAAATATAACTTATCTTGAAGGATATAAAGAACATAAGGGCATTCTCTATATGCCTGAAAACAGCTGCTACGGAGAATATGAATCAACCGTTGACGGCGTTATAACCTCAAACACAAATTCACTCGATAAGCTCTCTTCAATCAAGGTTAATTATACAGGAACAAAGGATATTCAGGGTTGGCAAACTGTTTCAACAAATATTAAAGGCGTTACAACAACCAAAACTCATTCATCAAGCGAGCTCAGTTTTTCTCTTGATGGATATACTGCAGCAAACGCAATTCTCAAAGTTCCGGATCCTGGATATGAGCTTATGGACTTTGATTCATATGACGAGGCATATTCAGCAGCGCTTGAATACATAAATACAGGCTCTCAGGAATACACAACCAACTCTCTCGGCGCACTTGAAAGCGTTATAAATTCTCTTGAATTTGAGCCTTTAAACGGCATTTCACACGGTGATTACTACGATAACCGCCAGAGCGAAATATACGCTGAAAGAGACGCAATAAATCTTGCTATTAGCAGACTTGTTCCGACCTCGGACTTTGCAAGACTCGACCTTGCATACACAGGAGCTCAGAGACTTCTTTCTTCCCTCGACGGCAAGATGCCCGTATATACAAATTCTTCAATTATCAATCTTCAAACAGCAATGCGCCACGCAAAAAGACTTGCCGAGCTAAGCGCAGAAGAAAAGAGCAATTATCATGCAGCCAATGCACAATCTGAAATTAATTCTCTTGCTCTTGAGGTTGAAACAGCGTATGCAGCATTGAGTGCACCTGAAACAGATGTTGATTTAACTGCATATCAGTCATTGGTTGAAACCGCTGAAAATATGGACCTGGACGCATATGATTTTGAAGAAAACGAGCTTGAAACAATTCTTGAAACTCTTTCATTTGCACTCGTCGGCGACAATGTTTATTTCACAGGCAGCAACGGTGAAAAAATAACCGTTAAAACCATTGATGAGAACGGACTTGAACAGGAAACTGTTGATTCAGTTTCGGATTATCTCCTTAGCTCGCTGAATGAGCATATAAGGATGTACACAGTTGAGCTTGCTCAGGGAGAGGCTGAAATCGGATTCAACGGAACAGGAAGAAACACTCCGACTGCAAATTCACAAATCTTTAAAGCAACATATAACAGCAATGCTGTTTTCACTTCCAAAAACGAGTTAACAGCATGGTATATGGAATATACTTCAAGCACAACTGCAAGAACAAAGCAATATCAGGGCTTTGGAGAAAAATATTCAACCCAGGTTTTTGGAAACGTTAAAATTTATGCCGTTTCTAAAACAGACAATAATCACGAAGTTCTTATTCTTCGTGACTACGGTTCTGAGCAAACACGAAAAGGTGTTCAGCTTGTTGATTACGTTGAGTCCTCCTTTACTCTTCCTGCTCCGCAGGCAATTCCCTGTTATACCTTTGATGGCTACTATATCGGCAACACAAAGGTTGAGGGCGAAATTGAAATAACAAAGGATACAACAATCAAAGCAAAATATATTCCCGATGAAACAAAGGACTGCGCCGTTACAATAAAGAATACAAACGGCGATACAGTTTATTCCGACACTGTTATTTATAACACAAAAATCAGCGTCAGCGACGAAAATGCCTACGGCTTTGTTGAGCTGATAAAAGACGGAAAGAATATTAACTACAGACCTTATTTCCTCGGAAATGAACTAAATCTTTTTGCAGCCGAAACAACAACCCTGCAGGCTGTTACAAAGGAAGAATGGGATAGCTTCAATTTCTCACTTCCTGCAATAAACGTTAAGCAGAGCGATGCAATTATCACTCAGTCCTCAGGCAAAACGAAAGCTATATTCAACGGCCAGACTGTTATTGAAGAAAACAGTAATGTTCTTGAATACGGTCTTCTGATAGGAAAAGAAAAGAGTTCAACTCTTGATGAAGACAATCTGACTATTGACAACATTGTTTCAAACGATGCATACACAGTTATCAGAGCTAAGTCAACAAAGAAATCGGGAGCAAATCAGTTTACAATTGCAATAAGTTCGCTAAGCGGTAATGTTGCTTACAGAGGCTACCTGATTTATCAGACCCCATCGGGCGAAATCAAAACAATCTACACCGATGTTTCCCATCAATCATTTTAACAAAAACAAAAAATGCGTTCTCACTTGGGAACGCATTTTTATATTATTTATTTTTCAAGTTTAACTTTTGTTGTAACCTTTGTATCATCAAATGATAACCATTCTCCGATTTCAACTTCAAGCTCGGTTTTTGTATCCCTTAGCTTATATACCTTTACAACATCTTTTGTTGTTCCGGGTTTTATTTTAACGTCTATTCCGTTATCATCTTCTTCATCATCAAGCCATGTTGTTTCAAGTCCGACACCGTTTTGATAAACATTATCATCAAGTGCAACATCGAAACTCTCTGCTTCACTTGCATTATTGGTGAAACTATAAGTTATTTTTACAGCATCTTTGCCATCCCAGTCCTTACAGAGTTTTGCTTCTTTAACAGTGCAAAGATAATTTCCGATTTGACCTTCAGCCTGCTTATCTTCCTGCGCTGTAATCTGAGCGGCAGTTGTTTCTTTTTCATCATTTCCGCCCGATGAGCCAAGCGCAACTCCGATAATAATTACCGCAAGAATTATTCCGATAATTATTAATCTTTTTTTCTTCTTTTTCTTTTTCTGTTCATCAAGCGCCTGGGTTACTGCCTGCTGAACTTCTGAATTTTGGGTATTATTAATTTCGTCTGCCATAAAACAGCCTCCTCTTTATTATGATGAGACTATTATATTACAAAAAATTAACTTATTGGTGTGCTGATAGCACAACATTATTTCGGCTGATATATTATAATAAATATAAAAAATGTCAGAATTTCATATAATGTTCCGTATAAGATACAGGTAAAGCGCTTTGAGTGTTTTTTTGTTATCTGAAAATTATCAGCCCAGCCAAGATAATTAAAAAAAATAAAAACCGGAACAATTAATAAAAACAAAACAAACATACTGAAATAAATGTCTGTACTATGATCTATCGGGTCAATGAGATAGCCTAAAAAAACAATAACAGTAAAGATGTAATAAATTGATGATATAATCATATTTAACGTCTTTCCGCTGCGAAATCCCGGAAGTACATATTTCCCTTTATTGCCGTTTGCTCTTCCTGTTTTCAGCGCTGTAATTATTTCATCAACACTTTCATATCGCTGACTATCATCAATTCTTGTGCATTTTTGGGCAATTTCTCCAAGCAGCCCGTCTGCTATTACTTCATCGGGCAGCGAGGCAGTTTTTATATAATTTATTAAAATTCCAAGTGAATATATATCTGATTTTGCATTTGTCTGAGAAAATCCATACTGTTCTGGAGCGGCATATCCCTGAGTTCCCAAAATGCGGGTATCTTTTGATTTGTCAGCCTTATTCGTTCTGCTGATACCAAAATCAATGATTTTAACTCTTCCGAATTTATCAAGCATAATATTGCTAGGATTTATATCCCGATGAACAATACCGAGTTTATGTATATCACTGAGTCCGAGACAGATTTCATAAACTATGCTCATTGCTCTTTCATCGCTAAGAGCTCCGTTTTGTTTTATATATTCATCGAGCGTTATCCCGTCGATATATTCTTCAACACAGTAGAACTTTTCACCGATAGTTATTAGCTCAATAAATCCAACAATATTCGTATTGTTAAGATTCATTAACGCTTTAATTATTTCAATATCACCAAAATCAATTCTTTTAAGAACATATTTTATTGAATCTTTTTCAGCAAGAAGAGTATCTGAGCCTATTTCTTTAATAATCTGATACATATTCATCCCTCTTGATTTTAACTTATTATTAATATATCATATTATTTAGTATATGTATATAGTTTTTACAGCACAGTACAAAAAGGAGTACATATGGAAAAATCGACTAATGAACTGCTTGAGATTTTAAAATCGAAAAAAACATATCAGGAGTTTTTAGACCAGGAAATCGGTGAGCTTGTTTTTTCATCACTTTCCGAGTATCTTGAAATGCTTATAAATGAGAAAAGCTTAAAAAAGAGCGATATTATTCTACGCTCAAATCTCGATAAAAACTATGCATATCAGATTTTCAACGGAAATAAAACAAACCCTTCCCGCAACAAAATATTGATGCTTGCTTTCGGAATGGGGCTTTCGCTTAACGAAACAAGAAAACTTCTTAAAATAGCCTCGCAAAGCGATTTATATGTCAGGTCGCCGAGGGACAGTCTGATTATGTACTGCCTTAACAATAACATTTCACTTATAACCTGCAACGAATATCTCAGCGATTTCAATTTTGAATTATTAGAATAAAGGGATTGCTTATTTTAGGCAATCCCTTTATATTTTTCCTGCTATTTCTTTTATTTTTTCAAAACAATTATCAAAGAATATTTCATATCCCTCACAAAGAACATTCATTCCCGTTTTAGTTCTGTATCTCATACAACCGCCTCGGCAAAGGGAAAAATACCTGCAATCCCTACATTTAATGTTCAGCGAATATGAGTTTTCAATAAAATGAATATTTCTTCTTTTCATATCGATATCACTGAAGGAGTCAGAATTAAGGTTTCCGAGTTTATATTCATCAAGAACATAAAAATCGCATGGATAAACGCCTCCGTCGGCTTCAACAACATACTGGATTGAACAAATTCCGCTCATTCCGCAGGATTCAGGAGGATAGCCGAAAAGCATTTCAATATAGTTTTCAAACTGCCTGATATGAACTTCCCTGCCCTTATTAATGTCTTCATACCATAGGTTGAATGTTTCAGTTAAAAACTTGCCGTATTTCTCAGCATCAAGGAATTGATTTTCTTTTTCATAAGGCTCAATACAGGGAATGAACTGAATATAGTCAAAGCCATTTTCTCTATAAAAGCGATATATTTCTTCTGCCCTATTTGCTGTTTCATTATTAACAACAGTTAAAATATTGAACTGAACATTTTTACTTTTGAAAAGACCAACTGTTTTCATAACCTTATCGAAGGAAGAACGGTTTTTATTATGGGTTTCTTTTATTCCGTCGAGCGAAATTCCTATAAGAAAATTATTTTCATTGAAAAAATCAGCCCAACTTTCTTCAATACCAACTCCGTTAGTCTGAAGAGCATTGTTTATTATGATGTTTTTTGTATTATACTTCTTCTCAATTTCAATAACTTTTTTATAAAAATCAAGACCTATTAACGTTGGCTCTCCGCCCTGAAATGAAAGAGTAAGTTCTCTGTCTGAAAAAGCAACTGCCTTTTTTATAACATTTTCAATAGTTTCCTCGCTCATAAAGCCAAAGGAGAAATTATTCCTCCTTTGGCTTATATCGTTATAAAAGCAATATTCACATTTAAGATTACATAAGCTCGATGACGGCTTTATAAGCAAATTAACACTGAACATTTTCTGCCTTTTCAACTGCTGAATAATAGAGTTTTTCAACCTCGCCAAGATGAGTATAATTTTCTGCCTGATTCAGCAGCTTTTTTGCGTCGAGATAAGGCTTAGCTGCGCGATAGAAAATTGAATTCTCATCCGTTGCCTTTTTGATTTCATCTGCAATTCTTTTTCTTTCGTTCTGATAAGCTTTAACAGCCTGTTTCAGTTCGGGAATTTCATTTTTAAGCTTTGCGTCTTTCGCTGCTTTAAGCGCTTTTAATGCTTCGTTTACTGCAACATCATTTTCATATTCAGCCTTGAAAAGCTCATCAAAAATCTTTGAATCAAATTCTTTGATTCCGTCAGGGAAATACTTTTTAACAGCTTTTTTTGATGTTTTAAAGTTTTCAATCTGCATAAGGGTATTTCTTCTGATTTCTTTTTCACGTTCCGTATTTTTCGGCATAACTTTTGCAGTTTTCTTATCGGGAACTTCGAGGGAAGAAAAGCCGTTTAAGCCTGCTGCAACGATTTTCACGGCAAACTCAACATCCGCCTTACCCTGTTCGGTTTCATATTTGGTAAGCTCATCCATAATACGATGGGCAATTTGAATTTTTTCGTTCTCTTCGCGTATTTTTTTCTTCTCTGCCTTGCTGCTGCCCTTTTCGGTTGCAACAAGATCTTTTTCGCCATATTCCTTTGCTTCTTTTATGAGCTCATATGTTTCAATCAATGCCCCGTCCTCAAGAACTCCGTTGCCCCAGTCCTCGAAAAGAGCGCGGATTTTTAAAACAGAAACCATTCCCTTCTGGTCTGTTTCAGTTAAATCATAGAAGAAAAACGGAATAACATTCATTATTGCGCCGGCAACAGAAGCAAAGATAAGAACTGAGCTTATCTGAACAAAATAGTCGGTATTATAAAGAACATCATAAACGTTGCTTCCGTCGTATCCAAGCGAGATTGCAACTGTTTTATTAAGTCCTGCTCTCTCATATATTGCAGGTAAAACAGAGCTTGTTGCAAGAGTTATAACGTTTCCGATAAGCCCTACTGCTGCAAACATTCCGTCTATTCTCTCGCCCGTTACATACTGCTGATAATCCCTTATATCCGCCTGAATACTGGGATTAAGCAGATGTCCGAGTGAAGTAATAAAGGTGTTAACAAAAATGCAGACAAGGAAGAACCATATTATTCCCGGATGCCCCGTCATACGAACAACGGGAAGCATAAACATAATAAAGAATATATTGAGAACATTTGTGAAAACAAGTATTTTTTTCTTTCCGAATTTTCTGATAAAAAACGGCGCAACAACATTCGGCCAGAAGGCTGCGTTGCCCGCTATTGCAGTAACTATTGAATACTGAGCGGGTGAGCAGGCGTGCTGATAGTTATACATCCAGCCGATGATATTATTAAACGAGCTTTCAAGAAATCCAAGCCAGCCTGCAAGAGAGATAATCCAGAAATATTTATTCTTTGCGATTGCTCTGAAAGCGTCTGAAAATTTCATCTGAATAACGTGGGTTTTTGCCTGAACGATTTTTTCAGTTGTGTTAACATACGCAAGCATCGAGATGAAGAAGCCGACAATAATCATCGGCGGAAAAAGAACCCTATAAACTTTAAGGTCATATAAGGTATTTTCGCCCGTTATCAGCTTCGCAATAATCGGAAGAAAGATATTTGCGAGAGAGGGAGAAAAATTCTCAACTATTGATTTTATTGAAAGAACGTCGCTTCTTTCAATGCTGTTTGGCGAAAGAACATTGATAAGGCTGTCGTAGGCATCGTTATAAAAGTTTGAGAAGAACTGGAAACCGATATTATATGCAAGAACAAGAATACATTTCCACAGCAGATTCATCCTCTCATACGGAGTCAGAATGAAAAGAACGCCAATGACTGCCGTCGGAATTCCCATACTGATTATATAAGGACGGTATTTACCCTTCATTGAACGGGTGTTATCAATCATCTTTGCTCTGAGAGCAGTCAGCGGGAAGCCCGAAAGAACGCTGATAATATATATAACATACATTGCCTTCGGGTCGATACCAATGGTATTTCCGATTAAAACATTGCCTATGCTGATAATCATCTGATTAACGCAATAAACAATGAATTTCTGACCTATTCCGCCAACGGAAAGCGACATAATCTCCTTGAAGCTCATATATCTTCCTTTAGGAGGAACTTTCCAGTAGTTTTTTAAATCACTAAGAAGTTTTTTTATTTTATCCATACTATTATCCCATAACTATTGTATTAACTGATTTCGGAGTAATTTTTGCAACATCTGAAACGCTGTATTCTTTTAAGTTGTCGGTTTCGTTTGTAACATACATCTTAGCGTCACAATTAAGATTTAATTCCTTTTCACCGGGAGTTTCATTGATAACAATTAAAACGGTTTTTTCATCCTTTCTAAAGGCGAGGAGCATAAGCTCACTATCATCACAGGAAACCTCAATTCTCTTAGCGCCAAAGGGGATGAATTTTGAAAAATTACCCGTTGCATAATATCTCTTTGTCATTTCATACGACTTATCATCAAGGTTGATATATATAAGTCCGTCGCAGTAATCGACCTCGGATACAGCAATCCAGTGCTGCCACGAGGTTACATTCAGAATTGACATATCCTCATACATAACCTTTGCCATAACGAGAGCTGAATTCATTGTTTTATCACGTCCGCCCTGCATATGGGTCCATTCGCTCATTTTTACAGAGGTATTCGGATATTTTTTATCAAGCCATTTTCTGTATCTTTTAAGATAACCAACCCTGTTTCCTATAAACGGCATTTTGAAGGGCATAAGAAAATATGAATGCAAATCAACGCTGTCGATTCTCTTTTTAACGCTTTCATATTTAAAAAGATTTCTTGTATATGATTTGTTAAACCATCTTATATCGCCGTTTTCAACGCCTGAGAGCATAACATTTTCAAACGCATCTCTTTTATTCATTTCATCGGAAAATACCTTCATAACCTCGCCTGCGCTCTTTGGTCTGTAGTGGCAGCCCTCCTGTCCTCCGGTCCATTTCCAAAACGGCTCATTAATCGGGGATATGTATTTTATCGGGATTCCTTCACCTAAGAAATGCTCAGTTACATCGAGAACATATTTTGCAAAAGCCCTGTAATTCTCTTTGTCGAGGTTTTCTTTAAACGGAAAACCTTTATCGCAATGCGCCTTATGATTTTTTGTTAAACGCTCTATCGGAGAATTGACGAAAAATATAACCTCGTCGGCGCCATCCTTAACCGCCTGTTTCATCATATAAACAGCGTTTTCATCCTTCGAAAAATCATATTCGCCCTTTTCATTTTCAAAGCATTCACCGCGTCGAAGAGGATTATCAATATCGCCCCTACCCGACTCCTTTGAGCCACCGCCGAGATTATAGCGATAGGTTCTTAGTCCGATACCGTTTTCTTTGCTGAAAAGGAGGGATGATATTTCGTCCCTGCTCTCCCAGCCTCCGACTTCCTGCGCCCACCAGGCGCCACTTGCGCCGATGCCCTCAAAGGTCTGGTATTCAATATTCGGATTGATTCTTGTATCCATAATAAAAAAACTCTCCCCTATTGTGACATATATAATATTAATATATCATATTATGTATATAATACCAATAGTATTATGAAAAAACACAAAAACAGGGTTACTTTTCACAAAGTAACCCTGCTTTTATTCTAAATGGTTTTTACGCTTCTGAGAAGTTATCTTTACCAACTCCGCAAAGAGGGCAAGCCCAATCATCAGGTAAATCCTCGAATGCAGTTCCGGGAGCTATTCCGTTATCCGGATCGCCCACTGTAGGATCATATTCATATCCACAGATATTGCAAACATATTTAGCCATTTTTTCACCTCCTAATCATATATTTTTATATTAACATCAATTATTAATCTTTTCAAGTAGTTCTTCATGGTGCTTTGGCTGATTCTTCCTTACAACATACGCAGGAATGAAACAAAACAGCATAACAACTGCTGCGCCGATGAAAAGCTCCATCGGATAGACAATTTTGCTTTCATCCGTAACTCCTCTGTTTGCAGTATTTATTATAAACTGAGCAACAAGAGGTCCGATTATCATAGGAACAAGAACATACATAACCATTCTGCAACCCTGGAAGAGCCCTTCTTTACCTTCGGGGATATAATCCCTGTAGGAAGCAGTGAAAAGTCCTGCCATAACAAGGCTTACTCCGATAACCATTATTCCGCCGAATATAAGAATAATTGTCACAAGTCTTTCATTTTCGCCGATAAAGAATTTTGAAATCCAGATTATAATGCATCCGATTATGCCGATGATTATTGTTGGATAATAGAAATGCTTTTTGCCCTTTTTATCCATCAGCGCAGAAATAATAACCGAAAGAACTGCCGAAACGAGCATAATAATTCCGATTGGAATGATATAATTCTTTATCTTCATTGTTCCTTCAACTATGTTAAAAAGATAGTTAACATATATCTGGTATGCAACTGATGAAACCATATTTCCCGCTAAACACCAATAGAGCATTTTGTTTTGCCTTATAACCTTCGGCTGAAGAGAATATGTAAAATCAGATAAAAATGAATTATTCTTATTGCCCTTTATCCCCTTTTTATCCTGCATAAGAAGAAGTCCGATAACGCCGCCGATTGTTGTTATCATTCCGAGCATAATGAAAAACTTTTTCCAGTCGGAATGAGTTGCAGAGGCATTTGTTAAGCTATCGAAGCCGCCAAAAACAACGGCAAGAGCAAAGAGGGGCATAACTGCCAGAACTGTATCAACTCTCGCTCTGTTAGCTGTATTTGTAATATCGGTTATCCATGTGTTGAAAGCGGCGTCATTACTTATTGAGCCGATTATCGACATAACGCAGTCCATAACAACAACCAATATCGCCATGGCGACGATTTTTTCCCTGCTCGGCTCCATCGGAACAAGGGCAAACATCATAATAGTGAAGCCCCAAATGATATAACCAACAGAAATGAACAGCTTTCTTTTTCCAGTTCCGTCACAAAGCGCACCGCCGATAAGAGTTGAAAGCGTTGCGAAGATTGCCGAAAAAGCAACCATCAGCGTTGTTGCCCACGGCGCTCTTGTTATCTCGTTTTGCATAAAGCGTGAAAAATACATATTTTCAACAACCCATGCAATCTGACCGATTAATCCGAAAAGGATTATTGAACTCCATAGCCTCAGTCCCAAAGCGCCTTTTTTGTCTTTATTCAATTAAATCACCTCAACTAAAACTGAAAACTCAATATTTTTAAGGGTGTGTAATCTGTACTGCTTTGTCGGCGGAGGTCCGCAGGAGGCTGAGCCTGCGCCGAGCTGATAATAATCAAGATGAAGGAAGGTTGTATCGCAGAGTTTTAAATCCTCCTGATGAGCCGCCTTAGCACATTGCTGAGAGGTGAAATGGTCGGCAGAAAAAATTCGCTGTCCAAAACCAAATGTAAAGCGCAAACCGTCTCCGTTTTCATCCGTTACCTCAGCCCAGCGAACATCGCTTCGCATAGAGCTTTCCTGTGGCTTTATGTATTTTTCGCGCATTTCATCAACCTTGCACTCATAAATGCCAAGCATTGCGTGTTCCTTGAAATCGGGAAGATTTGGCATATCGCCAAGCCCGAAATATTTAACATTCTCAAATTCCCTTGGCATTTCAAGGGTTAAGCCAAAACGGGGCGCAAACATTATCCGTTTTGATGAAAGGCATTTCACCTCGATATTAATACTTCCGTCGATTTTAATTATATATCTTATTCTAAGTTTTAAAAGCTTCTTTGTTTTGATAGTTGAAAGCTTGTATATTCCCTCAATAACAAAACTGTCGCCAAATTCCTGAGTTTTTATTTTACCGCAAAGAACCAGCTTTTCGCTTTCAAGAGCAAATCTTTTCCAAAGCATTTGGGGATATCTGTCGTTATCAAGTGGAGCGCGAAAAACGCTGATTCCAAAGCCCTTTGAAGAACCGAAACCTGCAAAGTTTATAAACTCATTTCCGTTTTTTTCAAAGCTTTCAAATTCACCTGTTTTTTTGTTGAAAATCAGCTGTCCGTTTTCAATTTTAATAAAGAGCTTATCCTGACTCTTTCTTATCTTCGGTGCCTCGTCATATAATTTAAATTCAGCGAATGCTCCGCTATATGAATAAACATCAACCTGCTCAGAAGCTATTTCAAAATCGCCGTCAAAATATCTTATAATAACAGCGTCGCACTCAAAGCATTCTATTTCTGTTTCAAAAGTTTTGCGAGGCTCGATATCAATATCAAATTCACCGCTGTTTTTGATTTCTCCATCTTTTCCGATTGCTGAAAACTTAACTCTGAAAGTGGCATTTTTAAAATAATTAAGATTTTTAAAAGTGAATTTTTCGCCGATGTGCTCACAACGAACAGGGCGATAGCAATTTTTCATCTGATAAGCGCCTGAATGAGGCGTTCTGTCGGGAAAGAAAAGACCGTCAACACAGAAATTGCCGTCGTGTTTTTCTTCGCCGTGGTCGCCGCCATAGGTGTATTTATATTTTCCGTTTTCGTGATATACAGCGTGGTCGGCAAATTCCCAGATACAACCGCCGAGCATATTATCGCCCTTGAAAATCTCCTTAACATAGGTTTCAAGCTCGCCCGCACCAAGCCCCATTGCGTGAGCAAATTCACACATAAAAAACGGCTTTTCAAAGTATTTCTTCTTAAGTCCGTAGCCCTCGGCAATCTTTTCAACCTTTTTCTGCCAGGGATACATCATTGAAATAACATCATAGGCAAAGCGCTTTGTTCTGACAACGCCCTCATAGTGAATTGGAATATTGCTGAGCTTTTTAAGCTCGGCATAGCAGTAATCCTGATTAAGCCATCCCCACGATTCGTTACCAAGCGACCACATTGTTATAGAAGCGTGGTTTTTATCCCTCTCAAACATTCTGAGCACTCTATCCCAATATCTTCCCTGCCACTCAGGATTATGGGAACAGGCTTTCGGCTTTTTAAGTTCCGAGGAACAACCGTGAGTTTCAATATCAGCCTCATCAACAACATATATTCCGTATTCATCGCATAAATCAAGGAATATCGGATCGGGAGGATAATGGGAGGTACGAACACAGTTAACATTGAACTGCTTGAAAAGTTTTATATCCCGCTCCATATCAGAAGCACTCATAACATAGCCCTTTTTGGGGTCAGTGTCATGGTGATTAACGCCGAGAAGCTTAATATTCTTTCCGTTAAAGGTGAAGATATTTCCTATAATTTTTATACGCTTAAAGCCTATAGGTCTTGATATGCTTTCAATAACCTCGCCGTCCTTTGAAAGAATTAAAACAAGTTTATAAAGATTGGGCGTTTCTGCACTCCACTCCTCAACCTCAAGCGCTTCAAAATTCAAACTCGCTTCATTTTCATCTGTGGTAATAACCTTTGATGAAAACTCATTATCATCTTTAATAATACTTGCTTTAAGCTCACATTCATCAGAAAGATTAAGCGTTAAATCCAAGTTTAAATCATATGTGAAATCATTGTTGAATCTGGTTTTCGCTTCAAAATCATAAACGGAATTATCCTTTGTTTTATATAAGAGAACATCGCGAAAAATTCCGTTATTTCTGAACATATCCTGCGCTTCAAGATATGTTCCGTTTGAGAATTTATGAACAACGGCAATTATTTCGTTTTTGCCCTCTTCAAGATACTGGGTTATATCAAATTCGCTCGTATTATGGCTGCCTTCACTGTAGCCAACATAATTCGTGTTAACAAAAACATCAAGCGCGCCTGCAACGCCTAAAAAACTTAAAGTATAATTTAAAGATAAATCGTCGATATAAATATACTTTCTGTATATTCCTACTGAGCAGTCAATCGGAATTTCAGGGGGCGCAGGAGTAAACTGATACCTTGTATTAAGATAATATGGCTTTTCATAACCCGTGAATTGCCACATTGAAGGAATCTTTATTTTATCAAATTCCTCTTTATCGCTGAACCATTCTTCAGGTATATCCTCGCTGTTTTTATAATACTTAAAATCCCATTCCCCGCTGAGAACCTCAACTCTTGACGAGGAATATCTCTCATTTCTGATATTGCCTTGAGAAAGCTCCTTTTCATCGGCAAAGGGAATAAAGTAAGCGCGAGGCGGCAGAACATTATCTTTAAATACATCAAAATTATAATAATTTCCGTTTTTTAAATGATATTTCATACTATCACCTTTAAATCACACTGCCCAACTGCAATGAGTTGGGCAAGTGTTAAATTGATTTAATTATTTCTTCCATTTCCTCCATATGCTCTTCCATACTCAGCGCCAGTTTCATCTGGTTTCTTGCGCGAACGAGATTATGGTCGGAATAATTTGTTTTGAAATAAACATCACCGTTGAGATAGTCTGTTAAAAACCTCATAACAAGCTCAACCGTCAGAAGCCATGCGGAAAAAGCGAGATAATCTTTTTCACACTGATTAAGCGTATCGCCGCATTCACTCAGAAATCCCTCGGCAAACGCTTTGAAATAGTCGAGATTAATTGAAACCTTTGATAAATCCTTTTCATCATCAAGGGCAGTATTTGCGCCGAAACGGATTGCATCACCGAAATCATAGAGCGCAAGTCCCGGCATAACGGTATCAAGGTCGATAACGCAAACGCACTGGAGCGTTTTTTCATCAAACATAACGTTATTTAGCTTTGTATCGTTATGAGTAACCCTCAGCGGAAGTTTTCCCTGTTCAATCAAATCAACGAGGATGCTCATTTTATCTTTTCTCGATTTTATAAAATCAATAACATCTTTGCAGTTTTTTGCTCTGTCTTTAACATCCATTTCAAGAGCAGGAACAAATTCGTTTTCATATCTCCAGTATGTATTATGAAAATTCTCAATAGTTTCATAAAGACTGTCCGCATCAAAATTTTCAAGCATTTTCTGAAAACGCCCGAAAGCAATTCCGCTTGATTTAAACATTTCGGAATTTTCAGCAAAATCAAAGCTGACGCTGTCTTTAACAAAAACATATGCCCGATAAAACGAGCCGTCTGCACAACGATAAAACTTTTCGCCATCAACGGTCTTGATAAAATGAAGAGTTTCTCTGTTTTCATCCCCGCCGTTTTCCCTGATTATACTTCTGAGATAAGAGGTTACGGCAAAAACATTATCCATAAGCTCATCAACATTTTTAAAAACGCCGTTGTTAACCTTCTGAACAACATATTTCTGCTCTTCACTGCCGATTTTATATTTTGCGATATAGGTTTTATTAATGTGACCCGAGCCGAATTCCTTAACGGATACGAATTCACCTCCGAAGGCGAAATTGCTCAGCGCTTCTCTTAATTCTTCCATAATTCTTCTCTTTCAAATCTTATTAGTACCATAATAGCATATTTTATATAAATAATCAAATATATAAGTTGAAAACGAAGATAATTTAGTGTAGAATATAGAAAAACAAATTAAGGAGAAAACAATGGATATTAAAATTTTAGACAGCATTAAGTATATAGGAGTTAACGATTACGATATTGACCTTTTCGAATCACAGTATATTCTTGAAAACGGAATGGCATATAACTCATATGTTATTTTTGATGAGAAAATAGCAATTATGGATTCAGTTGATAAAATCGCTATAGACAGATGGATGAATAATATTGATGAAGTTCTCGGCGACAAAGTTCCTGACTATCTCATTGTTCACCATCTTGAGCCCGACCACTCAGCAGGAATTGAGGCGCTCGCCGAAAAATATGAAAATGTTAAAATTGTTTTATCAACAGGCGCACTCAGAATGTTCCCTCAGTTCTGCACCATTGACCCCGAAAGAGTTGTTGCAGTTAAGGAGGGCGAAGAGCTCTCTCTTGGCGAGCATAAATTAACCTTCTACATGGCTCCGATGGTACACTGGCCCGAGGTTATGGTTTCATATGAAAGTAAGGACAAGGTTCTCTTCTCGGCAGACGCATTCGGTAAGTTCGGAACAGTTGACGCTGATGAAGGCTGGAGCTGTGAGGCAAGAAGATATTATTTCAATATTGTCGGCAAATACGGAAAGCAGGTTCAGGCGCTTCTCGCAAAAGCTTCAAAGCTTGATATTCAGACAATCTGTCCGCTTCACGGTCCTGTTTTAACTGAAACAATTCCCGAAGTTATTAAACTCTATGACACCTGGTCAAAATACGAGCCTGAAAACAAAGGCGTATTCATTGCTTGCGCTTCAATTCACGGAAACACTCTTGAAGCAGCAGAGAAAATGAAAGAAATACTTGAAGCAAAGGGTTGTCCGAGAGTTGCAATGGCAGACCTTTGCAGAGAGGATATTGCAGAATGTGTTGAAGACGGCTTCCGCCACAGCGTTCTTCTCTGTATGGCTTCAAGCTACGATGCAGGCGTTTTTGCACCGATGGCAGACTATCTTCATCACCTTCAGGTTAAAACCTTCCAGAACAGAACTGTAGCGCTTGTTGAAAACACCTCATGGGCTCCCAGCGCACTCAGAACGATGAAAGCTGAATTTGAAAAGATGACGGGCATCAATATTCTTGATAAAACTGTTTCAATCAAAACAAGAGTAACCGAGCAGAACATTAAAGAGCTTGAAGAGCTTGCTGATGAGATAATAAAGAATGTTTAAAGTTTCGCGTTGCGCGTTGCGCGTTATCAGTTACTCGGCTTTGCCTCAAACAATAATAGTAAAAATGGAGTGAGAGTTATGAACGAATGGGCATTAACTAAATTATCCTATGGCGTTTATGTTGTTACCACGTGGGCAGACGGAGGAAAGCCTACGGGCTGTACAGCTAACTCAGCAATGCAGGTAACAGCAATCCCTGCAACTATCGCAGTGAGCATTAACCACGATAATTTCACCAACGAATGTATTAAAAACACGGGCAGATTTGCAATTAACATTCTCGGTGAAAACAGCAAGCCTTTAACTATCGGCACCTTCGGTTTCAGAAGCGGAAGAGATTTTGATAAATTCAGTGAAAAGCCGATGCTTAAAGACTTTATGCCGATTATTGATGATGCTGTTGCATATGTCACCTGCAAGGTTATTAATTCAATGGAAAGCGAAACGCATACCGTTTTCCTCGGAGAAGTAACCGATTGCGATATTCTCAATAACGATGATAACCCGATGACATACGCATATTATCATAACGTTATCAAAGGCAAATCACCGAAAACCGCACCAACATATATTGAAGAAAAATAAATTTCTCCTCAATAATTACGAATTACGCGTTACGAATTACGAATTTCAGGTGCTGCGCACGGCAATTTAAAAAGAGCAAGAGAAAACTATTTTCTCTTGCTCTTTTTTGTAGGGGACGGCGCCCTCGACGTTCCATTATTATTTCTTTGTTGTAACTGATTTAGCCGAGCTCCAGGCTGAATAATACTTAGTTCCGTTAACTGTTTTATATGTTCTGATTTTAACATAGTATTTTTTCTTAGCACTGAGCTTGCTTACTGTTTTGCTTGTTGTGCTGTTTTTGGAAACGGTAATGGTTTTCTTATTCTTTGTGAATTTTGAATCCGTTGCATACTGGATTTCATAACCCGTTGTCTGCGTTGCCTGCTTAGCCCATTTAGCAGTAAAGCCCTTGGACTTAGCAGTAAGCTTTGATATACTTGTTCCCTTCGGGTTAATCTTGAAACTCTTTGTGATTGTGCCCGAATAAGCATTAATGCCCGTTATTGTAACAGTTGCTTTGCCGACATTCTTGTTATCTTTGTATGTAACTTTGTAATCGGTTCCGTTTTTGAGTGTTTTACCGTTCAGTTTAACGGTTATGCTCTGGGTCAAAGCTTTGCCTGTGTAGGTCTTATCTGCAATACCCGAAACAGTTGCTTTTGCAAGTGAAGTTTTTTTGAGCTTTGCAACAGTTACCTTTGTTCTGCTAAGTTCTTCACCGCATACTGAGCAATATACAACGCTGTCATACGAACCTGCTTTATCATATGTTGCAGCTACAATATTTTCTTTAACTGCCTCTGCAGGGGTGTGTTCGAGCATAGCGATTTCTTCGCCACCCCTTGTTTCAATATGAGAAGCATCTCTGCTGCAAATTCTTGTTTCAACAGCTGTTTTTCCTTTTTCCTTACAGGTTGCAGGAATTTCACTTTCGGTAATTTGCCATTCACTGAAATCATGACCAAGCGCATCAACAGTTTCTGTTTCTCTTGAAAGCTCTTTACCGCATACTAAACAGTAAACAACTTCATCATATGAGCCTTCATTGAAGCAGGTTGCTTTATCTAAGTTTTCAATAGTTACTTCACCAGGAGTGTGAACATCGCAGGACGGAATATAATTATAATGAATATTAGCATCCGTTACATAATAATTTCCTGATTTAATATAAATACTGTTCCACTGATCTTTAGATCCCATATAGTAAACATCAGTCAACCAATTACAGTTTTGAAATGCAGAAAGGTTAATAGTTTTTACACTTACCGGAATAACTATATTATTCATACGGCAGCAATTAAATGCATAATCCTGAATAGTAACTATAGTGTCTGGAATAACAGTATTAATGCAACCCATTATCAGTTCATTTTTTGCTGTCCTTATCATTGCATTACAATCATCTCTGCTGTCAAAAACGGTGTTGTTTTTATCAACCTCAATACTTTTTATGTTATGACAGTAGTTGAACACACTGTTTCCACAAGGACTGGTTACAGTAATATAGATTCCGTTTTCTTCATATATTTCACCAAAATATATAACGCTTGCAGGAATAAAGATGTTCTCAATTCCATCACAAAAACTAAACGCGTTGTTACGTATTGTTGTAAGTCCATCTGGAAAGTTAACATCCTTTAAGTTACTGCATCCATAAAATGCATACTCATAAATACTTTTTAGACCATCGGGAAATTCAATTTTCATCAAATCAGTACAATATGAGAATGCATTTTTTCCTATGATTGTAACATTGTTTGGAATTATTGTATTTTTGCAACCTGTAACAAGCTTATTTGTGTATTTGTTAATAATTGCGTTGCAATTATTGGCACTGTTGAACACGGAATTCATGCTATCCACCTGAATGCTCTCTAAACCCTCGCATGCCTCAAACGGATTATCTTCAATTTTAGTTACATTAGCTGGAATCGTTAAACTTGCTAATTTGTTACATCTTATAAATGCGTCCTCGCCTATTGTATTCAAACCATCTCCAAGAGATAAATATTTAATGTTCGAGCAATATCCAAATGCATATTTATCAATGCTTTTTACACTATCGGGAATAACAACACTTTCAATTTTATCACAACTTTCAAAAGCGCTTTGACAGATTTTTGTAACAGTATTTGGTATTGTAATGTTTTTAATTTCTTTGCATTCATAAAACATATATATGCCAATACTTGTTACACCACTTTCAATGACAACATCGTTGATACTGTTATTACCATTAAAAGGTGAGGCTTCTTCCTCGTCCCACCAATAATCATTCATGTCTCCGCTTCCGCTTATCGTCAGTTTTCCTGTTGAAGAATCAAATGTGTACGTAACATTTTCACCGCACTTGCCGCTTTCGTCAAGAGCGTTTGCGGTGAACGGCAATACCGAAATCGTTGATATTATCATTAATAATGATAATAAGATTGATAAAGTTTTTTTCATAAATAATCACCTCATCATTATTTTACTATCATTTGATAGTAATGTCAATACTATTAATTGATAGTATTGTAGAATGACTTTCAGGTGATTTAATAATGTATTATTACAGGCGAATACGAGATTTAAGAGAAGACCACGATTTAAGGCAGAAGGAAATAGCTGCTGAGCTTAATATTGACCAAAGAGTGTACAGCAATTATGAGCTTGGCAAAAGAGAAATACCTTTGCATTTGTTAATCAAACTTGCTGATTATTATAATGTTTCAGTTGATTATATTCTTGAGTTAAGCGATAATATGAAAAGGAGTTAAGGTGAAATCTTGACTCATTTTCTTTCTGTGAAGCAGCATTCATAATTAATACCATTGTTTGTGCAAAGCGAGTAAACTAAAACGCACTCGTTTACGAGTGCATATCACGCTGAAAGCATATCACATTGCAAAGCAATATATCACGACGGCAGTCATATCACTAAGAGCCACAGGAAAATCCTGTGGCTCTTAATATTTTTATTCTGATCTTAATGCTTCAATAGGACTTAATTTTGCTGCTTTTCTTGCGGGATAAATTCCGAAGAAGAGTCCTGTTCCGCTTGAGAACATCAGCGCAAGAAGAATAAGCCAAATGCTTATCTTAGGCGTTATATCAATTATAGCGCAAGCTCCAAAAGCACCCGCAACGCCAAGTATTACTCCGATAAGTCCTCCGATTAAACAGAGAATAATCGATTCGGTTAAGAACTGCATTGTTATAACTCCGGTTTTTGCGCCGAGTGATTTTCTGATACCGATTTCCCTCGTTCTTTCGGTTACCGAAACAAGCATAATATTCATAACGCCGATACCGCCAACAATAAGTGAAATTGCGCCGACGCCTGCGATGAATATTGTTAAGACCTGCATAACAATATCAACAATCTCAATATATGTTGCCATATTTTGAGAAGTGTACATTCCCTTTTCGTAATTGCCGTGGGCTGCTTTAAGATAGTTTACGGTTGCATTTCCGACTGCATCGTAATCCATTCCCTCTTTTGCAATAACGAAAACATTAGAAAGATTTGCTCCGCTTCCTGTTATTTGAGTTAGCGTTGTACAGGGCATAAACAAAGCAATCATCGGCTTATCTGACTGAGATTTAAACATCTCACTCATTCCGCCACCGCCGCCGAGTGTACTTGCCATTGAATCAACATTAGCAACTCCGCAGACTTTTATATTCATTGATTTTCCGCTTGAGGATACTGTTATCGTTTCGTTCGTTGCATCCTCATATCCGAAAACAGTTTTTGCCGATTCAATTCCCATAACTGCAACGGGCGCATTCGCATCATATTCTTCATCGGTGAAGAAACGTCCGTGGTCGCAGGTGTTTGTTAAAGCGAACTGAACGTCGCTGTTAACTCCAACCATCATAACGGTTGCCTCGGTTGCAGTTTTATTCACTATTGCTCTTCCGAAGCCCATCAGCATTGGCGAGCAGCGTTCAACGCCGTTAACCTTGTTTTTTATATTTGCAACATCTTCAAGTGTTATAAAGTCATTCTCGGTAGCCTGAGTTTCGTCAACGCTGACAAGAACGGCATTTGAGCCCATATCCTGGATAAGACCGACAATATAATCCCTAACGCCTGTTCCTGCACCAACAATCATTATAACCGAAGTGATACCGATTATAATACCAAGCATTGTAAGCAGGGAGCGCATCCAGTTTGCCTTTATACACTTGATGGCAATTTTTAAGCTTTCTGAAATATTCACTTAATTACCTCTTATTCGTCTTGCTCTGCTTAGTTTACTCTTACCTTGAAAGATTCCTCTTCATAATCCGAAGCGGGAGTTGAAACAATTTTATCTCCGATTTTAAGTCCGCTGACAACTTCATATGCTGTGTCGGAAGTTGCGCCTGTTTCAATCTTTGTTTTGATTACTGTTTCATCCTCTTCATTATATTTATAAACATATGTTCCCTCTTTTTCGAGAACTATTGATTCAATCGGAACTGTTGGAACATCGTTGAAGCTTCCTGTTCGGATATCAACACTTGCTTCAAAACCTGCAATAATATTATCATCCGGTTCAAAAACCTTAACAACGCATTCAACGCCTGCGCCTGAATCAGTGAGGGAGGAAAGACCGCTGATTCCTGCCATAGAGCCAACAGAATCAAGGATTGAGTTTGATGATTTGCCAGTTGCTGTTGGTGCAATGCTGACAATTTCACCTTTATAGCTTCCGTATGCGGTTTTGATTGATGCAGGCATTCCGATTTCAACTTTATGAACATCATATTCACCAAGAGAAATAGTAACTGAGAGTTCGCCGAGGTTTTCAACCTTAATTCCGGTCTGAAGTGCAGAAGTCTGCTGTCCTTCTTCAAGTGAGCATTCAGTTACAATACCGTTTATCGATGAAACCCATCCTGCCTGAAGTTCGCTCTGAGCTTTTTTAAGCGAATCAAGGGCGCTTTTTGATGATTTCATAATCTGTTTCTGAGCATTAACAACTGACTGGTCTGCTCCGACTGAAAATAGCTCTTTCTGAGAATATAATGCAGCAAGCTGGAGTTCAACGCTTGTAAGCTGAATATTATCCTCTTCGGCTATCGAACTTCCGATAGCTTTCCAATTAACATTTTTAACCGCTGCTTCAATTGAATCAACAACAACACCACTATCTACAATCAGTTTTGTTTCATCAATAAGCCCCTGCTGAATTGCCTTGGCAACTGCATCGCCAACTGCATCTGCAAGCGCTTCGGGTTTATAGTTTCCTGTTGCAAGTTCATCGGCAATAGTCTGCATAACCTGTCTTGTTATTGCGTTGGTTGTTTCAACATCCTCGGCAAGACCGTTTATTGTTGTAACAAGCTCTTCAAGTGCTTTAACCGCTTCTTCGATATCTTCTGAATATGAAGGGGTTGATATACCCGGAATAATCGGGTCAGCTTTTAATGTTTTATTTGTTTTAGAAACGCTCTTCTTAGTTGTTGAAGTCTTTTTAGTAGTTGAATTTTTTACAGTTTTCTTTTCTAGCTTCTTCTTTTGCTTTTCAAGAGCTTTTATTCTCTTATTAGTCGAATTCAGCTTATTCTTTGCATCGCTCTGTGATTTAACTGCGCTATTATACGCAACAAGAGAATCATTATAGGTTGACTGAAGAGATTTAATCTGAGAATCGAGTTCTTCAGTGCTGAAGGTTGCAAGTTTGTCACCTTTTTTAACCTTATCGCCAACCTTAACAAAAACTTCTTTGCAATTTGCGACTGTTGAAGCGCTGTATTCACGGCTTGTACTGGAAGAAATTGTTCCTGTTGCACTGACAGATTCAACAATATTATTTGTTCCGATTGTTGTTAAAGAAACAACAGGAGTTTTGTTCTTCTGACTTACCGCAAATATCGAACCTGCGATAATCGCAATAACAAGAACAATGCAAATCGGAATGATGATTTTCATTTTATTGTTTTTCTTAACGGTTGCCATATTTATAACCTCGTACTTATATATTATATAATTATAATTAGACACACTAAGTATAA
The DNA here is from genome assembly GCA_017445905.1 of Eubacterium sp. Lineage (GTDB taxonomy): Bacteria > Bacillota > Clostridia > Oscillospirales > Acutalibacteraceae > Eubacterium_R. The sequence goes on along the minus strand of JAFSRX010000007.1, from coordinate 76,787 downwards.
TTCTAAACTCACTCAATGTCAATAAACTTTTTAAAAAAATACGCAGAGTCAATGCAAAATTAACTCTGCGTAATATATTATAAGAAATTATATGCGTATTTCCAATAGTCTTCGCCCAGTTTTTCCTTTTTTTCTTTTAAGAAAACAACAAAGTCTTTGGCGTTAACTCTTGAGTCCCCCGTGAAATCATATCCTTCAAATGCAACTGCTCCAAAATCAACATCTTCACCGTCAACATCAATATGAACACTAACATCTTTTCCGTTTTTATTTTCAAAAACGAGATCTAAATCATCAAAGGTATTAACGCTCCAGTTACCTTCTTCGTCGATATAATATGTTCTGTTATTGGCAAAAAATGTTGCATAGGAATATGGAACTTCGTGGGAATGTGAGCCATCGGGGTGCTCCATCAGAACAGCTTTTCCGCTTACTGTTACAGCAGGAGTCGGAACAAAATTGTCCTTATAGCTATCTGAACAAAGAATACAGGTAAATACTGAATATCCGTCATCGTCAACCGTATAAGGAATTACCTCTTCTTCATAGCTATGCTCAATATAAACACTAAATACGCTCTCTTTTTCACCTATTGAAATATATGAATTATTATTTCCGCAGGTAAACGGAGTTTCGCTCTGTTTATCAGAAAGCATAATTGTTTTATTATCAAAATATCCGTTTGAATAATAAATCTTGTCTGAATAATCTCCGCCGAATTTAATATCAAGAACAAATCCATCGAGCATATCATCCGATATTTCAAATAATCTGACTGAATCTTCATTGAGCTTTCCTTCATCGGCAGTAAAGGAAAGTTCGCCTTTTATATCAAAGGACTGAATTTCATCGGGATAAACAACAACAGCGTATTCGCCTTCCGATTTAACAGAGCTTACTGTTATACTGTATTCTTTTCCGGCTTCAAGATTACAACTTAAACAGAAATTGAGATTATCATTTGAAATATCGTCACTCTGTTCAATCTCACCCTCAGAATCCGAAATAACCGCTCTTAAATCAACATCTCCGGTTGAATAAATATTATAAATCTGTGTTGTTTCAGGTATGAACGAATAGTAATAGTCTTTATTGAATGTATCTTCTATATATTCGTTTTTATTAACAACACCGAGCTCAAGCGGAATAACCTCGATAAGCTCATACGGAATACTTCTTGTTTTAGCATACGCCATTGCATCGGAACCTGAAAACAGTTTCATTGAAACTCCGTCATATTTCTTTTTACTGTCGTTATATCCAAAAGCATATGTTCCAACAGTTGCACCCAGCGGAACTGAAAGTTCAGAAAGCAGTGGGCAATTCATAAAAGCATAACTGCCAATTTTCACAGGTGAGCTAAGCGTCTCGAACTCTGCACTACTCAAAACAGAACAGCGATGAAAAGCGTAGCTTCCGATTGATGTTACACTATAAGGTATTTTAACATTCTCAAGCTTATAGCACTGCTTAAAAGCATTTTTGCTGATAGTAGTCAGAGTGTCGGGAAGGCTGACATTTGTCATTGATATGCAATTTTCAAATGAACTTGCGCCAATCGATTTAACTCCGAAAGGTATCTCGTAACTTGTTATCTTTGAATTATACGCAAGCGCATAGTTGCCTATTGTTTTCAAGGTAGATGGCAGCTGAACTTCTTCAGCGCAAACCTGGTATAAAACATAGTTTCCGATACCCGTTATTCCCTCTTCAACAACAACTCTTTCAATCGAGCCATCGCTTCGCCATGATGACCACGGCTGAGCCTCGTCATTGTTTAAGAAGCTTGGTATTGAACCGCTGCCGCTGAGAGTAAGGGTTTTTGTCTGAGCACTATATTCATAATAAGTCTTTGAATTTCCTATTCTCGTTTTTTCAACATCGGTTGTTTTTAATGCAAATGCGGTTAAACAAAATGAAAATGAAGAAAAAACAATTATAACAGAAATTATTATAGCAATAATTTTTTTCACTTTATCATCTCCGATTTGTTGAACTAACTCATTATCAGTATATCACAGAAAACTACTCACTTCAACCTATGATTTAACTATAAATTTATGGATTATAACAAAAATGACTAAAAAGTGGTCAGCCCCCTTTTTAGTCAAAAATAAAGGCACTCAAATGAGTGCCTTTTAATATTTGGATTATACTAATTCGATAATGCACATTTCAGCTGCATCGCCGCGGCGAGGGCCTGTTTTGATTATACGAGTATATCCGCCGTTTCTATCTTCATAATTCGGAGCAATTTCATCAAAAAGTTTCTTAACAACGTCTTCCTTAGTTACATAAGCAAGAACCTGTCTTCTTGAATGAAGGGTATCGTTTTTGCCGAGGGTAATCATTCTCTCGGTTAAAGCGCGAACCTCTTTTGCTCTCGTAACGGTTGTTTCTATTTTGCCGTTTTCTAAAAGATAAGTAACTAATCCTCTGAGCATTGCCTTTCTCTGATCAGTAGGTCTGCCCAGTTTTCTGCTACCTGGCATAGAAAATTCCCTCCTTAGTCCTCTTCCTTGCTAAGTCTGAAACCAAGAGATGCAAGCTTGCCGACAACTTCGTCGAGCGACTTACGTCCGAGATTTCTGACTTTCATCATATCTTCTTCGGATTTTCCGATCAAATCTTCAACTGTGTTGATGCCTGCTCTCTTCAAGCAGTTGAATGAACGAACTGAAAGATCAAGTTCTTCAATAGTCATTTCAAGAACCTTTTCTTTTCCGTCATCATCCTTCTCAACCATAATCTCGGCGTTGCCCATTTCTTCTGAAAGGTCAACAAAGAGATTCAGATGTTCGTTGAGTATCTTTGCAGCAAGTGATGCTGCTTCATCAGCAGGAATAGTTCCGTCTGTTTCAACATCAAGAATCAGTTTATCAAGATCGGTCTGCTGGCCAACACGCGTGTTTTCAACAGTATAATTAACCTTAAGAACAGGAGTGTATATTGAGTCAATTGCTATTGTTCCGATAGGAAGATCCATCAACTGCTTATTTCTGTCGCAGGGAACATATCCTCTGCCGTTATCTGCTGTAAGCTCCATAATAACATTTGCGCCTTCATCAAGGTATGCAATATGAAGCTCAGGGTTAAGGATTTCAACATCAGCATCGTGTTTGATATCACCGGCTGTGATTTCGCCTTCACCGCTTGCATCAATATAGAGAGTCTTAGGATTCTCGTCATGAATCTTAAGAATAACGTTTTTAAGGTTAAGAACGATTTCGGTTACGTCCTCTTTAACATGAGGAATTGTCGAAAACTCGTGTAAAACACCATCAATCTTTACGGAAGTGATTGCGTAGCCCGGAAGTGATGAGAGAAGAACTCTTCTCATTGAATTTCCGAGAGTTGTTCCAAAGCCTCTTTCAAGAGGTTCAACAACAAATCTTCCAACGCTTCTGCTTCCCTGAGTAGATAAATCTACTATTTCGATATTCGGCTTATCAATTTCGATCATTTAATAGCCTCCTAAAAAATGTTTTGTTATAACGCTAAATAAAACTAAAATGTCTTACTTAGAATAGAACTCAACGATAAGATTGTACTGTAATTCGTAATCAAGATCTTCACTTGTTGGAAGGGCAAGAACCTTTCCTGAGAGAGCTTCCTGATTCATTTCTAACCACTTAGGAACTAACTGTGAAGGACCTTCTTCTTTAACTGCCTTAAAGATATCAATGTCCTTGCTCTTTTCACGAACAGAGATAACATCGCCAATCTTAACTCTGTAAGAAGGAATGTTAACCTTTTTGCCGTTCACAAGAAAATGAGCGTGAGATACGAGCTGACGCGCCTGCTTTCTTGTTTTAACAAGACCGAGACGATATACAACGTTATCAAGACGGGTTTCAAGAAGCATAACCATGTTTTCACCTGTTACGCCGGGAAGTCTTTCAGCTTCCTCATAAATGCGGCGAGACTGCTTCTCGAGAATTCCGTATATGAACTTAACCTTCTGTTTTTCATTTAACTGAAGGGAATATTCACTTGCTTTTCTTCTGCGGTTTGTGTTTGAGTTTCTATAAGTGGTTTTGTTTGAGTAACCTAAAACAGAAGGAGAAATATCATATTTCTTACATCTTCTTGCAACAGGCTGTCTGTTAATTGCCATCTTAATTATCCTCCAACTAATAAATTATACACGGCGTCTCTTTGGCGGACGACAGCCGTTGTGTGGGATAGGAGTAACATCCTTAATCATTGTTACATCAAGCCCTGCTGTCTGAAGTGCTCTTATTGCAGCTTCTCTTCCTGCGCCCGGACCCTTAACATAAACTTCAACAGTTTTCATACCGTGGTCAGTTGCAATCTTAGCAGCTGTTTCAGCTGCAGTCTGAGCTGCATAAGGAGTGGACTTCTTAGAACCGCGAAATCCCATTTCGCCGGCTGATGCCCAAGAAACAGCATTACCCTGTGTATCCGAAATAGTTACAATTGTGTTGTTGAAGGTTGACTGAATATGAGCAACTCCGCGCTCAATATTCTTCTTCTCACGTCTTTTACGTGTAGAAGCTTGCTTCTTTGTAGCCATATACTGTTTCCTCCTATCTTACTTTTTCTTATTAGCAATAGTCTTTTTAGGACCTTTGCGTGTTCTTGCGTTGTTCTTTGAGGTCTGGCCTCTAACAGGGAGACCCTTTCTGTGACGAATGCCTCTGTAGCAATTGATTTCCTGAAGTCTCTTGATGTCCATAAGAATATCTCTGCGAAGGTCACCTTCAACATTTAAGTTATTGGTGATATAGTCGCTGAGCTTCTTAACATCTTCTTCGGATAAATCTCTGCAGCGGGTGTCCGGATCAACGCCTGTTTCCTCAATTATTTTTGTAGCAGTTGTACGTCCGATACCGAAAATATAGGTAAGACCGATTTCAACTCTTTTGTCATTAGGTAAGTCAACACCAGAAATACGTGCCATATTAAAATTTACCTCCGATTAATTGTTCAGGTTAGCCCTGACGCTGTTTGTGCTTTGGATTTTCACAGATAACCATTACTTTTCCATTTCTTTTAATAACTTTGCACTTTTCGCAAATTTTCTTTACAGAAGGTCTGACTTTCATTTGAAAAATCCTCCTAATAATTTACTTGGAACGCCATATGATACGACCTTTTGAAAGATCATAAGGTGACATTTCCATTGTTACTTTATCACCCGGAAGAATTCGAATGTTGTTCATTCTCAGTTTTCCGCTGATGTGTGCTGTAATAATGTGACCGTTTTGAAGCGAAACCTTAAATGTTGTGTTGGGAAGCGCCTCAACTACAGTACCTTCAACTTCTATCATATCTGACTTAGACATCTTATACCTCTTATTTTATAAAGATAATAATTGTTGATGTTTAATAGTGAATTATCACTCTATTAACTGGAATCACATTAATTATTCTGCAATTGCAATTAAATTTTCGTTAGGATAACCGGTCCGTTTGGTGTTATGGCAATCGTGTGCTCAAAATGAGCCGATGCCTTTCCGTCGAGCGTTTTAACGGTCCATCCGTCCGAAAGTGTTTTAACCTTATGGGTTCCCAGATTAATCATCGGTTCAATTGCCAATGTCATTCCGGGTAATAGTCGGATACCGCGCCCTGCGTGTCCGAAGTTTGGTACGCTCGGTTCTTCATGAAGCTTTGTTCCGACTCCGTGCCCTACAAAATCCCTTACTACGGAGAAGCCGCGCTCCTCACAGTAGCTCTGAACTGCAAAGCCTATATCGCCGAGTCTGCCGCCGACAACCGCCTTTTCGATTCCCTCATAAAGAGACTCTTTAGTCGTTTGCACCAGCCGCTCTACCTCGGGAGAGCAAGTCCCGCAGATAAATGTTGCAGCATTGTCGCCGTTATAGCCGTTTTTGACAGCTCCGAGATCTATGCTTACGATATCACCATCCTGGATGATTCGCTTTTTGCTCGGTATGCCGTGAATAACTTCATCATTTATAGATATACATGCGGTAGCAGGAAATCCGCCGTATCCCAGAAAGTTAGGTTTCGCACCGCTTTTGATTATAAAATCGTGAGCAATTTTATCAATCTCATACGTTGAAATACCGGGTTTTACTGCTTCTCCTGCCACCTGAAGCGCCTGAGCAGAAATTTTGCAAGCTTCCTTCATAAGTTCAAGCTCACGACTGCTTTTTAGCACTATCATGTTAATCCTCCAATGCTTCAAAGACGAGCTTTGTTGTGTCCTCAACCTTTTCCTGACCCTCAACAATAGTAAGCTTGCCGAGTTTCTCATAGAAATCCTTAAGAGGTTCAGTCATCTGGTGATATTCAACCAAACGAGCCTGAACGGTTTCGGGAGCATCGTCCTTGCGCTGAATAAGTTTTCCGCCGCATGCATCACAAATTCCTTCAACCTTCGGGAATTTGTAAATCATATGATATGAATTTGCGCATTTTTCGCAAACCCTGCGGCCTGATAATCTTGCGGTTATTGTTTCATCGGGAACTTCAATATCAACAACCTTGTCAATTTCAATACCCATATCCTCAAGAGCCTGAGCCTGTGGGATAGTTCTCGGAAAACCGTCAAGAATAAATCCGTTTTTACAATCGTCTTCCTTAAGTCTTTCCTGAATGATACCGATAACAACTTCATCGGGAACGAGCTGACCTGCATCCATATAGGATTTAGCCTTTAAGCCCATTTCAGTTCCGTTTGCAAGTGCGGCACGAATAATATTTCCTGTTGAAATTGCAGGAATATTAAACTTATCGCAAATTTTTTCTGCCTGTGTGCCCTTACCTGCGCCCGGAGCACCTAAAAGAATAAGTTTCATATTAATATCCTTTCTTAGTCAAGGAAGCCTTTGTAGTGACGCATCATCATCTGAGACTCAAGCTGACGAACAGTTTCAAGTGCAACACCAACCAAAATGATAAGTGATGTACCGCCGAGGCTGATTGACATTCCGCCTCCGTCGCTTCCGTCTGCAAGAGGCTTGATAGCTGCATCGCAGATGAGTGAGTAAACAATCGGGAAGAGAGCAACAACGGAAATCATAAGTGCACCGATGAGGGTAAGTCTTGATAAAATCTTAAAGATATAGTCCGATGTAGGTCTGCCCGGTCTGATACCCGGAATTGCGCCGTTGTTTTTACGAAGATTGTTTGCCATTTCAATAGGATTGTACTGAATTGTACTGTAGAAATAAGCAAAGAATATTATCAGTAAGAAGTAGAGTACTGCGTAAACCCAAGAATCTCCCTGGAATGCGTTAAAGAACTTGCCCCAGAAGGTATCCTCAGCAGGCTGATTCTTTAAGAACATCTGAACAGTTCCCGGAAGTGAAAGAATTGATGACGCAAAGATAATTGGAAGAACGCCGCTCATATTTACCTTAATAGGCATATGAGTATTCTGTCCGCCGTACATCTTTCTTCCGACAACTCTCTTTGAGTACTGAATCGGAAGTCTTCTTTCTGCGTTATCCAGAAGTACGATATATGCAATCATAAGCAAGAAGATTACGATTACAACAGGAACGAGTATTTTATATACAAGTCTGCCTGTGTTTAAATACTGGAATAACTGTTTGATAAGTGTGGGGAAACGAGATACGATACCTGCGAAAAGGATTATTGAAATACCGTTTCCGATACCGTCGATTGTGATCTGCTCGCCAAGCCACATGATAACAGCTGTACCTGCAGTTAAAACAGTTATGATAACAACTGCCTCGAAAATCATCTGAGGTGTTGATAACTGTGAATCGTCAAACAAAAGATAATTGTTTGCACGAAGGAAGAAGAAATAAGCAAGTGACTGGAGAATACCGAGTCCTACTGTAACAAATCTTGTTATAGTTGTTATTTTCTTCTTACCCTCTTCTCCCTCTTTCTGGAGTTTTTCCAGAGCGGGGATAGCAACTGCGAGAAGCTGCATAATAATTGATGCGTTAATGTAAGGAGTGATTGACATAGCGAAAATTGTTCCGTATGTGAATGCGCTACCTGTCATTAAGCTGAGATAAGTTAAAATTGAATTTCCTTTACCGACTTCAATCTCATCAACTATGTTGAGGAACGGAACAGGAATAACTGAACCAATTCTGAAAATGAGAATAATGAATGCGGTGAAGAGCAGTTTTTTACGAATTTCGGGGATTTTAAATGCATTAATGATAGTTTTAATCATTTAAAGCACCTCCACCTTACCGCCGGCTGCTTCAATCTTATTTTTTGCTGATTCACTGATTGCATTAACCTTAACTGTTAATGCCTTAGTGATATCGCCTTTTCCGAGTACCTTTACACCGTCAAGAGTTTTCTTGATAAGTCCGCACTCGATAAGGCTCTGTGCATCAACGGTTGCGCCGTCTTCAAATCTTTCGTTAAGAGCGGAAACGTTAACTGTTGCATACTCTGTTGCAAAAATGTTGTTGAATCCTCTCTTAGGAAGTCTTCTCTGAAGCGGCATCTGACCGCCTTCAAAACCCGGACGTCTGCTGTAGCCAGAACGTGATTTTTGACCCTTTTGACCCTTACCGGCTGTTTTTCCCTGACCTGAGCCTGCGCCACGGCCAATTCTCTTAACAGCCTTTTTTGAGCCCTCAGCGGGAGAAAGTTCATGTAATTTCATCAGAATACCTCCCTTATTCTTCTACAATTGTTACAAGGTGTGAAATCTTCTTGATTTTACCCTGAGTCTGAGCGTTGTCAGGCTGAACTGTAACATTGCCTATTTTACGAAGACCAAGTGAGTGGGCTGTGGCAATCTGGTCCTTCTTACAGCCAATTAAGCTCTTTGAAAGCTTGATTTTTACATCTGCCATACTAAACCCCTCCTTAACCTAATATTTCCTTAACACCCTTGCCTCTTACAGCAGCAACCTCTTCAGCAGTGCGAAGCTGGCTTAAACCATTGATTGTTGCTCTTACAACGTTACAAGGATTGTTTGAACGAATTGCCTTTGTACGGATATCCTTGATTCCTACTGTTTCAACAACGGCACGAACAGGTCCGCCGGCAATAACTCCGGTACCTTTCGGAGCCGGCATGAGGAGAACCTCACCTGCACCGAACTTACCTTTGATTTCGTGAGGAATTGTTGTTCCTCTGAGTGAAACCTTAATAATATTTTTCTTAGCGTCCTCAATGCCCTTGCGGATTGCATCCGGAACTTCACCGGACTTACCGATACCAAAGCCAACGAGGCCGTTTCCGTCGCCAACAACTACGAGTGCTGAGAATTTGAAAATTCTACCACCCTTAACGGTCTTTGAAACACGGTTGATAGCAACAACTCTTTCTTCAAGCTCCATTGAAGATACGTCAATCTTATTATTCATAATATTTACTCCCTTCTTTAGAACTTTAATCCGCCTTCACGAGCGCCTTCAGCAACTGCTGCAACACGTCCGTGATATACGTATCCGCCACGGTCAAATACACATTCTTCAATGCCCTTTGCAGTGGCTCTCTCTGCTAATTTTTTACCAACAGCCTTAGCTGCCTCAATATTTCCGCCGTACTCAGTGAAGTCCTTCTCTACTGTTGATGCCTGAGCAAGTGTTTCGCCCTTAACATCATCAATGAGCTGAACATAGATATTGCTGAGGGAGCGATATACATTGAGTCTTGGACAATCAGCTGTTCCGCTGATCTTTGCGCGAACACGGGTGTGGCGCTTCTGTCTTGCTTTGTTAGAATCCTGTCTTGAAACCATTGTAATTCACTCCTTCCTTTATTTCTTACCTGCTTTGCCTTCCTTACGGCGAATATGCTCGTCGGAATATTTGATTCCCTTGCCCTTATACGGCTCAGGGGGTCTCTTTTCGCGAACCTGAGCTGCGAACTGACCAACCTTCTGCTTATCCGCACCGCTGATAACAATTGCGTTTGCGCTTGGGCATTCAACCTTAATTCCTTCAGGTGCGTCCATAATAACCTGATGTGAGAAACCGAGGTTCATAGTGAGCTTGCTGCCCGATGCCTGAACTCTGTAACCAACACCGTTTACCTCAAGAGTTTTCTTGAAGCCTTCGGTAACACCTGTAACCATATTTGCGATAAGAGCTCTGTAAAGTCCGTGAAGACTTCTGTGTTCCTTATCATCTGAAGGTCTTTGTAATGTAATCTCGCTGCCGTTAACAGTAACTGTGATGTCCTTATGAACATCCTGAGTAAGAGTTCCGTTTGGTCCCTTAACGGTTACAGTATTAGCGTCGTCAATTTTGACTTCTACGCCGGCAGGAACTACGATTGGCTTTAAACCTATACGTGACATCCTAACTGTACCTCCTTACCAAACAAATGCTAATACTTCGCCGCCTACGTTAAGCTTGCGAGCTTCTCTGTCTGTCATTATTCCTTTTGAAGTTGAAACTATAGCAATTCCGAGTCCCTTCATAACCTTCGGCATATCCTCAACATTTGAGTAAATACGAAGACCCGGCTTTGAAACTCTTCTGAGTCCTGTTATAACCTGGCTCTTGTTTTCGCCGTACTTAAGAGTTACGCGGATAACGCCCTGTTTTTCATCTTCAATAACTTTGTATGATGCGATATAGCCTTCATCAAGAAGAATCTGAGCAATTGCCTTCTTCATATTTGATGCAGGAATATCTACTGTTTCGTGTTTTGCTGAATTTGCATTACGAATTCTTGTAAGCATATCAGCAATTGGGTCTGTAATATGCATGATATTTCCTCCTTATACTTTTTCGGCAATCTCAGTTTACCAAGATGATTTCTTTACTCCGGGGATCTCGCCCTTGTGAGCAAGCTCTCTGAAGCAGATTCTGCATACGCCATACTTACGAAGATAAGCATGAGGTCTACCGCAGATTTTGCATCTGTTATATGCTCTTGTTGAATACTTAGCAGGCTTTTGCTGCTTAACTTTCATAGATGTTTTAGCCACGATAATCCCTCCTTACTCTGCAAATGGAGCGCCCATAAGTGAAAGGAGCTCTCTTGCTTCTTCGTCTGTGTTTGCTGTTGTTACGATGATGATATCCATACCGCGGATTTTATCAATCTTATCGTAATCAATTTCAGGGAATATAAGCTGTTCCTTAACACCCATAGCATAGTTTCCTCTGCCATCGAAGGAGTTAGGATTAATTCCTCTGAAGTCACGTACTCTTGGAAGTGCGAGATTGAAAAATCTGTCGAGGAATTCATACATTCTCTCACCGCGAAGAGTTACTTTAACACCGATCGGCATACCCTCACGGAGTTTGAAGTTAGCTACTGATTTCTTTGCCTTACAAACAACAGGCTTCTGACCTGCAATCTGAGTTACATCTGAAACAATAGCATCAATAACTTTTGAATTTTCACGAGCTTCGCCCGCACCAACATTGATAACAATCTTGTCAAGCTTCGGGATTTGCATAACAGACTTGTATTCGAATTTCTTCATCAATGCAGGAGCAACTTCGCTCTTATAGGTTTCTTTTAACCTTGCTGCCATTTGTTATGTCCTCCCTTTCTTAAAACTCGTGTCCGCACTTCTTACAAACGCGGATTCCGCCCTTCTTGTGACCAACGCGAACTGCTTCGCCGCACTTGGGGCATACTAACTGAACTTTTGAAGCGTAAAGAGCTGATTCAACCTCAACAAGTCCGCCCTGCTCACCCATTCTGCTGGGCTTAACATGCTTTGTAACAACCTGTACCTTTTTAACGATAACCTTGTTCTCTTTAGGACTTACAGCGATTACTTCGCCTCTTACGCCTTTTGACTTACCGGAAAGAACCTGAACGGTATCACCGGTTTTAACAAACATTTTACTCATCTTGTGCACCTCCATTAAAGTACTTCCGGAGCGAGAGATAAGATTTTCATATAATCCTTCTCACGAAGCTCTCTTGCCACGGGGCCAAAAATACGGGTGCCTCTGGGAGTTTTGTCTTCTTTAATAATTACGGCAGCATTTTCGTCGAAACGAATATACTGTCCATCATCACGACGTACACCTTTAGTTGTACGAACGATGACTGCTTTAACAACTTCGCCTTTTTTAACAACGCCACCCGGAGCTGCCTTTTTAACGGTTGCAACGATAACGTCGCCTATGTTGGCATATTTTCTTCCTGAGCCGCCGAGAACACGGATGCAAAGAATCTCTTTTGCGCCTGTGTTGTCTGCAACTTTAAGACGACTTTCCTGTTGTATCACAGCATTTTCCTCCTTCGTACTGCAAAATAACACTTTGCTTTTTGCAGTTATTATTTTCAATATGACTAAATTATAATTAGTACCTTGTTTATAAAGCCGTAGCCGTAATGACTATTTAGCTTTTTCAATAATCTTTACAACTCTCCAGTTCTTATCCTTTGAAAGCTTTCTTGTTTCCATGATCTGAACCTTGTCGCCAACGCCGCACTCGTTGTTTTCATCGTGTGCTTTATACTTAACAGTTTCATTAACGATTTTGTTGTAAAGAGGGTGTTTAACCCTGTCCTGGATAGTAACAACTACGGTTTTATCCATCTTGTCGGAACTAACAATTCCGATCTTTGTTTTTCTGAGGTTTCTCTCCATAATCAGTTACCTCCTTAGGAATTAGTTTCTTCAAGCTCGATAGCTCTCTCAACTGTCTTGATGCGAGCAATATCTTTCTTGACTGCTTTAATTCTCATAGGGTTGTCGAGCTGATTAATAGCTGACTGGAAATGCAGGTTGAAGAGCTCTTCTTTAAGCTCTGCAAGCTTCTTTGCTCTCTGCTCTGCAGAAAGCTCTCTGATTTCTGATGCTTTCATTACTGCTCGCCTCCCTCTTCTTTTTTAACAAACTTACATTTAATGGGAAGTTTGTTTGCTGCCAGACGCATAGCCTCGCGAGCGATATCCTCGCTTACTCCGCCGAGTTCAAACATAACTCTTCCCGGCTTAACTACTGCTACCCAGTAGTCAACGTTACCTTTACCTTTACCCATACGGGTATCAGCAGGTCTTGCTGTAATCGGCTTGTCAGGGAAAATCTTAATCCATACCTGACCGCCACGCTTTGTGTAACGGGTCATAGCGACACGGGCTGCCTCAATCTGAGCTGCTGTTATCCACGCCGGCTCTGCTGCTGCAAGTCCATACTCACCGTAAGTTACCTTGTTGCCTCTTGAAGCAGTACCGGTCATACGGCCTCTGTGCTGCTTTCTGTGCTTAACACGCTTAGGTAAGAGCATTATTTATTTCCCCCTTCCTTGCGATTTGGTCTTCTTCTGCGATTATTATTGCGTGATTCTCTGAGAACCTCGCCCTGATAAATCCAAACTTTAATACCGATTCTTCCGTATGTTGTTGCTGCTTCTGCAGTACCGTAGTCGATATCAGCACGGATTGTCTGAAGCGGAATTGTTCCCTCCTTATAAGTTTCTGAACGAGCGATTTCTGCACCGCCGATACGTCCTGAAACCTGGATTTTAATTCCGCGAGCGCCGAGGCGCATTGTGTTTCTGATAGCACCCTTAACAGCTCTTCTGAAAGCAACACGTCTTTCAAGCTGCTGAGCGATTGACTGTGCTACGAGAGTTGCATTAAGGTCGGGCTGCTTAATCTCAACGATGTTGATGAATACTTCATTTACATCTTTGCCGAGCTTCTTAGCACAGATTGCCTTAAGCTTTTCAATCTCTGCTCCCTGCTTACCGATAACCATACCCGGCTTTGCGCAGTGGATGTTGATTCTTACTCTCTTTGCATCTCTTTCAATTTCAACTTTCGGAACACCTGCACTGTAAAGGGTCTTGAGAAGATACTGACGAAGCTTATAATCTTCATAAAGGATATCTCCGAACTCGCCCTTCTTTGCATACCAGCGAGAGTCCCAGTTCTTGATGATTCCGATTCTTAAACCGGTTGGATTACATTTCTGTCCCATTTAACTTTTCCTCCTCGCTTAGTCTTCCATTTCCTTGAGTACAAGGGTAATGTGTGATGTTCTTTTGTTGATTCTGTATGCTCTGCCCTGAGCTCTTGGCTGGATTCTCTTGAGAATCGGACCGGGAGCAACATGAGCGTATGCTACATATAATTTGGATATGTCCATATTGTAGTTGTTCTCTGCGTTTGCCATTGCAGATTTGAGAACCTTTGAAACAGGCTCGCAAGCTGCTTTTGGAGTAAACTTGAGAATTGCCATTGCCTTATCTGCAGGCTGATTTCTGATTAAATCCAGAACAATCTGAACCTTTCTCGGAGAAATACGAACATATTTTGCACTTGCTTTTGATTCCATCATATATTCTCCTTTCTATTACTTACCTGTTTTAGAGCCGGCATGGCCTCTGAATGTTCTTGTCGGTGCAAACTCACCGAGTTTGTGTCCAACCATATCCTCTGTTACATAAACAGGAACATGTTTTCTTCCGTCGTGAACAGCAAATGTGTGACCAACGAACTCAGGGAAGATTGTTGAACTTCTTGACCAAGTCTTAATAACTTGCTTGTCGCCCTTTGCGTTAAGAGCTTCTACCTTCTTCATGAGGCTTTCCTCAACAAAGTAGCCTTTTTTAGCACTTCTACTCATTTAATCTTCTCCTTTCCGTTTATTTACCGTTTCTGCGACGAACAATCATCTTATTAGAAGCCTTCTTCTTGCTTCTTGTCTTATAACCGAGAGCAGGTTTACCCCAAGGAGTACATGGTCCCGGACGTCCGATGGGTGACTTACCTTCACCACCACCGTGGGGGTGGTCATTCGGGTTCATAACAGAACCGCGGACTGTAGGTCTCCAACCCATATTACGTTTTCTACCTGCTTTACCGATTTTAACGTTTGCATGTTCTGCGTTACCAACAACGCCAACAGTTGCTATGCACTGCTTAGGAACATTTCTGAGCTCGCCTGAAGGAAGTCTTAAAAGTGCATAAGGTCCTTCAAGAGCCATAAGCTGTGCGCTGTTACCAGCTGATCTTGCAAGCTGAGCGCCGTTACCGGGATAAAGCTCAACATTGTGTACGATAGTACCGACAGGCATATTCTCAAGAGGAAGAGCGTTACCTGTTACGATATCAACATTTGTTCCTGCGATAACTGTGTCGCCAACTTTGAGTCCTTCAGGAGCTGTAATATAGCTCTTAACTCCGTCTTCATACTCAACAAGAGCGATGTGAGCAGATCTGTTTGGATCGTACTCAATAGTTTTAACTGTTGCAGGGATATCGAACTTATTTCTCTTAAAATCAATAATACGATACTTTCTTCTGTTTCCGCCTCCGCGGTGACGAACTGTAATTCTTCCGTATGAATTGCGGCCCGACTTCTTATTAAGAGGTTCAAGAAGTGATTTCTCGGGAGCAACCTTAGATAAAGAAGAATAATCGATTACCGACATATTACGTCTTGACGGCGTTGTCGGCTTATAATTTCTTACTGCCATTATTAATCTCCTTATATGCGGATAACTTTGCGAAAGGATGGCACCTTTCATACCTCATCATCCGCAAGTTATTTAAGTCGCTATATATAATAGGTATTTATATTATATAATCTATTACATCATATCATTGAAGAATTCAATTTCTTTTGAATCTTCTGTAAGTGTTACGATAGCCTTCTTCCATGAAGGAGTGTAGCCAACGTTGTAACCCTGACGGCGCTTCTGACCGCGAACGTGCATTGTGTTTACCTTAGCAACCTTTGTGCCAGGGAAAACTTCTTCAATTGCCTTTGCAATTTCAATCTTGTTTGCGTCCTTAGCAACCTTGAAGGTATATTTCTTAATCATAAGTCCTGCCATAGATTCCTCTGTGATAACAGGCTTAAGAATAATGTCATGAGCAGTTTTCATTATGCATATACCTCCTCAATCTTCTTTGCTGCGTCCTTGAGAACGATGAATGAGTCGCAGTTGAGAATATCATAAACGCAAAGTGTGTTAACTGTTACAACCTTAACGCCTTCAATATTTCTTGCGCTCTTATAAATCTTCTCATCCGGCTCTGCTGTTACGATAAGAGCCTTCTTTGCAGCCTTGAGCTTTGAGAGCATCTCAACAACAGCCTTTGTTTTGATTTCTTCAAGCTCAACTTTGTTGATTACCATCATTTCCTCGCTTGCAACCTTTGTTGAAAGAGCTGACTTCATAGCGAGTCTCTTAACCTTTTTATTAAGGTCAACTTTATACTTTCTCGGCTTAGGACCGAGAGCGATTCCGCCGTGTGTCCACTGTGGGCTTCTTGTTGAACCCTGACGAGCACGACCTGTTCCCTTCTGTCTCCAAGGCTTAGCACCGCCACCGCTTACTTCAGAACGAGTGAGAGTTGACTGTGTGCCCTGGCGCTGATTAGCAAGATAGCTAACAACAGCAAGATGCATTGCATTAGCATTTGGCTCAATACCGAATACTGAATCTGCAAGGTCTAATTTGGAAGTCTTTCTTCCTTCTTGGTTATAAACCTGAACCTGTGCCATTTTTCATCTCTCCTTTCGTTATGCTTTAACCGCGTCTGCGATAACAACAATTCCGCCCTTAGGACCCGGGATTGCGCCCTTGATTGCGATGAGGTTGTTTTCAACATCAACCTTTACAATCTTGAGGTTCTGAACTGTTACTGATTCGTGACCATAGTGACCAGCCATTTTCTTTCCCTTGAAAACTCTTGAAGGGCTTGAACATGCACCGAGTGAACCTGCATGACGGTGGTTAGGACCTGTACCATGGCTCATACGGAGTCTTGAGAAGTTCCAGCGTTTGATTGCGCCTGCAGTTCCGTGACCCTTGCTTGTTCCCTTAACATCAACAATATCGCCTGCAGCGAATGTATCTGCCTTAAGAATGTCGCCAACGTTGAGTGCGGAAATGTCTTCAAGACGGAATTCCTTAAGTGTTTTCTTCGGAGCTACGTTGTTCTTATCGAAGTGTCCCTTCATAGGCTTGTTGACTCTGCTGACTTTAACATCGCCGAAACCTACCTGAACTGCTTCATAGCCATCGTTCTCCATTGTCTTCTTCTGAGTGATTACGCAAGGACCTGCTTCAACAACTGTTACGGGAACTGCGTTACCTGCTTCATCGAAGATCTGGGTCATACCAATCTTCTTTGCGATAAGACCTTTCTTCATTTTATTTCCTCCTTTGGTTATTGGTTGGGATTTTCACCCAACATGACCTCAGCATTTGCCGATAACGATTAAAGTTTGATTTCGATATCTACGCCTGCCGGGAGCTCAAGACTTGTCAGAGCCTCAACTGTTTTGTTTGACGGTCTGAGAATGTCGATGAGTCTTTTGTGTGTTCTCTGTTCAAACTGCTCACGGCTGTCCTTATACTTGTGAACAGCACGAAGGATTGTTACCTTCTCGATTTCAGTCGGAAGCGGGATAGGACCGCTAACCTGTGCGCCTGTTCTCTTTGCAGTTTCAACAATTTTTTCCGCCGCTTGATCAACGAGTGAGTGATCATAGCCCTTGAGGCGGATTCTGATTTTTACTTTACTTGCTGCCATTCTAATTTCCTCCATGAAATTTTGTGGTGCGAGTTATCCGAGATTTTTTACCACGAAGCCGAGTGTTTCATAGCTTTCCATTAATTAAGCCGAATGAATTTTCATTCGGACGGAATCTGCACAATTAAGGAACGTTCGCAAGTCATCCCCTTATGCTTTCTCGAATTTGTTTCGCCCGGTTTTAAATCGGACATACTCCGCCGAAATTCCCGCTGGGTTACGCGCAACCTCCGGCATCATCGCATATCTGGTTGTGAACTTTTCTATATATATTATATATAAACAGAAATTTCACGCTCGGTTATTATATTATATAGCACCCTGCTTGTCAAGCATTTTTTTGGAAAAAATGTAAATTATTTTTTTTGTGCTATTTTACAAAAATATTTTTGAAATTTCGTTAAAAATGCACAAATAAAAAATAAGCGGATATTTTGTTGCAAATACCCGCTTATACCACTATATATAGTTTTGAGTTGCGCGTTTCGAGTTCCGAGTTGTCGGGTGCTGCGCACAGCATTTGAGAATTATTTCTTTACATATACTGATTTAGGCAGAGAATTCTGACCGTAAACATATGTGCCATCGTCATATACGGTATAAGGACAAACCTTAACATAGTATCTCTTGCCCTTCTTTAATTTGCTTACAGTCTTTGTTACGCTTGCAGATCTAACAGTTTTCTTGTTCTTTTTAAATCTTTCATCAGTTGAGTATGTTATACGGTAGCCTATAGCATTCGTTACTTTATCGCACTTAACAGTAAATTGACCCGCTTTAGAGCTTTTAAGTGAAGTTATTTTGCCTTTTGGCATTTTAATCTGCTTTTCGGCTTGGATAAAGAATTTGAAGTTTTTGTAAACACGAGCATCTAAATAATAAATACCTTTACTTAAATACCTTCCACAATGCCCAGAGTACCATCCTGTTGCCTGATTCATTTTCCAGCACAGGTCACCATTTTTCATAACGCTGTTGCCATTCAAATCGTAAATATTAAACTCACTGTAATTATCATTCTTTCTACCGTCAAGAGTAACATAGGATTTTTCAGAAATATTGAACCTAAAGTATCTGTGGGTAGTACCACCTGTATAACCCTCATACCATGTTCCCATTTCATAGTTTTCCGCTTCATCAGCCATAGCTGCATTTGCAGTGAACGACATACCTGCGCAAGCGCTGAACAGCATAATAACCGCCAACATTAAGCTGAATAGTCGTTTAGTTTTTTTCATTTTATTTAACCTCCAAAATAATTATTACACTTGCATATTACCATATTACAATTATATTTGCAAGATAATTTTAAGTGTATATTTTCAGTGTATATTATCTTGAAGTTTTTAGGTACAATACTACTGAGGTGATAACGATGTTTAAGATTTCCAAGCCTGAATACGTAAATAAGACTTTCAGAATGCCTAAAGAGCTTGTTTCAGAATTAGAAAAGCTCGCACAGGAACAAGAGATATCACTTAATCAGCTTGTTATTCAATGCTGTCAATATGCACTTGAGCATTTAGATAAAGACTAAAGAGTTGGAGTTGTCCTTTGAAATCCGTTTCCGCAGGACAACTCCACTTTTTATGAATATTTTACTTTTTATCGAGGTTAACACTTTTTCAATAACGTTCCCTCGTAGCGGAGTGCATAGCGCCCGCGTTACGATTATTCACCGTCAATAATTAAATATAATTGTCCGAGCATAGCGAGTAGCCGAAAACGCGCAACGCGAAACACGAAACGCGAAACTCTGTTAAGCTGAATTCTTCATAGATAATTTGATTTTATCTGCTATCATTGCTATGAATTCGGAATTTGTCGGCTTTCCTCGCTGAGCCTGAATGGTATAGCCAAAGAAGGAGGATAAAACATCAACGTCTCCCCTGTCCCATGCAACCTCGATTGCATGACGGATTGCTCTTTCAACTCTGCTTGCAGTTGTTCCGAACTCCTTTGCAACTGTTGGATAAAGGATTTTTGTAACCGAGCCGAGCATTTCGCCGTCGTTTACACAAAGGACTATTGACTTCCTTAAATACTGATATCCTTTAATATGAGCGGGAACACCAATCTGGCGCATTATATCGGAAATAACAACTTCGATTTCATCCTCGCTCATCGTTTCTCTCATTCTCTTTGATTTGCCGCTCTTCCAGGCAAGTATTCTTTCAAGTCTTTTTGCAACAGCGGCAGGTTTAATAGGTTTAATAAAATAATAGTCCGCTCCGCTGCCGATTATCTGCTCTTCAAATTCAGCACTTACGACTGCGGAAATCATAATAACAAGCGGTTTTTCCGCCAATGAATCATTTATAAAATCCATTACCTCCATACCGTCGGAGGATGACATAAAGACATCCATTATAACTGCGTCATAATGAGAGAGCGAAATTCTCGAAATAACCTCGTCTCCATCTTTCTTACAAAGCGAAACATCGTATCCAAGTGCCTTGAATTCCTTTTCGCAAGCCTTTCCTATCTCCTCTGTTTCATCAGCAATAAGAACTCTGATATTGCTCATAATATGCCTCCCAAATTATTATTAATGATTAACATGTTTTTCATTTCTTCCACATATTACCATATAATAATTTAAAATGCAAGAGTTTTTACATATATTATTGTGTAAATTTTACACGTTAAGTTTTTTCGATATTTCCCCCGTTTATTCGACAAAACTATCGGATTTTTCCAGCATTGTTTCGGCAAAAACCGCATAACCTTTTTCAGGATTATTAACAATAACGTGCGTTACCGCTCCGATAAGTCTGTTATTTTGTATTAACGGACTTCCGCTCATTCCCTGAACAATACCGCCAGTTTTTTCAATCAGCTCTTTATCGGTTATTTTAAAAACAATATTCTTAGCGTTCCTGCTGTTTCTATAGCTAATTCGAGTTATTTCAACATCATAGAACTTTGGTTTTCCTTCATCTATTGTTGAGAGTATCTTAGCTTTTCCCTTCTTTATTTCTCGCTTTGAAGCAACCGTTATCGGAAAAGCGTTTTCGCCAATATGGGAATATTTGCCGTAAAGACCGTATTCAGAATTAGCAAGCAATTTTCCGAGTGTTTCCTCCTTAAATTCACAGCTCAGCGCTCCCGTTGTTCCTGACGAGGCTTTCTGAACTTCACTGACTCGCGCTCCGACTGCTTCACCTTTGAGCAGCGGCATTATTTCATTGGTATCAACATCATTGACCTGATGACCGAGAGAAGCAAAAACTTCCGACTTTTTATCATAGTAGGTTATTGTTCCTATTCCAGCAGTCGAATCTCTTACCCACATTCCCGCTTTATAGCAGCCTTCACGCTGACTATAAACAGGTTTTAAAACAAAATTTTTATATCTTCCGTCTCTTTTCAGCCGTATTTTAAAAGGCAAGCCGTTATTATCATTGAGCAGTTCGCTGACTTCGTCTGAGGAATAAACATTAATATTATTAATAGATACTATTATATCCCCAACTTCAATTCCGGCTGTTTTAGCGGGATTGATTTTTTTATTCTCTGTTTCAACCGCCTGAGTTCCTACAACGATAACGCCATTTGTATATAGCTTAATTCCGAACGCTTCACCGCTGACATAAACCTGGCGCGCAATCTGGGAGGCTGCGCTGACGCTTTTTGCGGAATTTGAAATAATAAGAAATATAAAAAATATAATACAAATAAAAGATAAAACAATATCAAAAAATCTTATAGCTTTTCTCATAAAAAAACACCCACAATTATTGTGGGCATTTTTCATAATTTTATAATTAATTATCTAAGCGAAGCGAGTAACCGAAATTCTCAACTCTTAATTCTCAACTTAAATGGATACCTCGTGTGCAATTTCATAAAGCTCTTTATCTATTGACTTAGTCATCTGGAGAGCTTCAAAGATATCATAATCAAGGATTTTCTCCTTCTGACATGCAACAACACGATTACCGATATCGTTCATAAGAAGTTTTTTAACTGCATAGTAACCCATCTGAGTTGCCTTGATTCTGTCCTTTGCAGTCGGATATCCTCCGCGCTGAGTGTGGCCGAGGATTGTTGCTCTTGATTCAACGCCTGTTTTTGCTTCAATTTCTTTTGCAAGCTGCTGAACGTCAACGCATGCACCCTCTGCAGCAAGAATGATGAAATGCTTTTTATCAGCCTTCATTGTTCTTTGCATTCTCTCGATAACATGCTTTTGGATATCAACAGGAACTTCGGGAATAAGAATAGCAGTTGCTCCGCAGGCAATACCTGAATTGAGTGCAAGATAGCCTGCATGTCTTCCCATAACCTCAATAACGGAACATCTGTCGTGGGACTCAGTGGTATCACGAATTCTATCTACAAGTTCCATAATTGTATTAAGACAGGTGTCATATCCTATTGTATAATCGCAGCAAGCGATATCGTTATCAATAGTTCCGGGAATACCAACACAGGGAATTCCTCTTTCGCTAAGGTCTCTTGCGCCTCTGAATGAGCCGTCACCGCCGATAACAACAACGCCCTCAATTCCGAATTCTTTACAGGTCTGAATAGCCTTCTGCATTCCCTCTTCTGTTCTGAATTCAGGACAGCGCGCTGAATAAAGAATTGTTCCGCCTCTGTTGATGATATCGGAAACAGATCTTAAATTCATAGGAATGAAGTCGCCGTTGATAAGACCGCTGTAGCCTCTTTCAACGCCATATACCTCAAGACCGTTTTCACATCCTGTTCTTACAACCGCACGAATTACGGCATTCATACCGGGAGCGTCTCCGCCGCTTGTTAATACTGCTATTTTTTTCATATATTTTTCCTCCAAAAAGAGTGTTAAAGCATAAAAATCAGTTTATATTTTTAAATTGCGAACAATATAATAATAGATTATGATAAAAAAGTCAAGATTTGTCAATAAATAATCGCAACATTTCCCTCACCGAGAATTCGTTTAAGTTCGCCGAGCATTGTTTCATTGACATCAACAAATTTGCTCTGAGACTGAAGATGGTATTTTTTCTCATCCTCAAAATAGAAGTATAAAGGCATATCGCCCTCAAAAATTGAAGTTATAACCGATGCCCTCTGTATTTTTTCATCATTCTTTGAAGAAAATTTAAGAAAAAGTCCCCTTCTCTTTGATTTCTGAGCCTTCTGAGGCTGGTTTTTCTGAGGAGCATTTACATTCTGAGGAATTGCATTAGGCTTATATACTGCATTTACAAGTATTTTTGCGTCCTTTTCCTCTTCAAGTGAAAGCGAGCCGGAAACAGCTATAACATTTCCTTCGGCAATCATTGAAGCATACTGCAAAAATACCTTCGGAAACAGTATAACCTCAATCGTTCCATATAAGTCCTCAAGAGTAACAAACGCCATATTCGCTTTATTTGCTCTTGTCTGTTTAATTGTTATATGGCTGATTATTCCGCAAAGCGTTACATTGCCTCCGTCTTTATAAGCAGACGGCGAACTGCCCGTTTCGATAAGCTCATAGGTTTTTGCACAGCCTGCTTTTTCGATATATTCTTCATATTTATCCATCGGATGCCCCGAAAGATAAAGCCCTGTCATTTCCTTTTCCATCTGGAGCAGCTCGGCTTTTGAAAACTCCTTAACATCGGGAAGCTCAAATTCCATTCCGAAATCTTCACTGATATCAAAGAGTCCCACCTGACCGTACATTGTCTTTCTATGCTGTTCCTCAAGATTTGTTACAAGAACAGGAAGTCCCTGGAGCATCTGGCGTCTGTTTGCATTAAAGCAATCCATTGCGCCGCAGCGAATAAGCGATTCAACTGCTCTTCGGTTGAAATGAGAGCCCTGCATTCTTGAACAGAAATCAAATAAATCTTTAAACTCGCCGTTTTTTCTCTCCTCAATAATTTCTTCAATGAAATCATTTCCGAGATTTTTAATTCCTAAAAGTCCGTAATTAATAATATTTCCGTTGGCGGTAAAGCCCTTCATTGAGTTATTGATGTTAGGAGGCGCAAGGCGTAAGCCAAGCCTTTTACACTCGGCAATATATCTTGCAACCTTGTTTGCAGAATCAAGAACAGAAGTCAGAAGCGCCGCCATAAAATCAGCGGGATAATAGCATTTAAGATATGCGCACTGATATGCAACCAGCGCATAACAAGCGGCATGCGACTTATTGAAAGCATAGGACGCAAAATCTGTCATTTTATTGAATATGGAATTTGCAACGGACTGAGGAATATTATTCTTCTCGCAGCCGTTGATAAAGGTTTCCCTCTCCTGCTCCATAACATCGTGCTTTTTCTTGCTCATAGCACGGCGAACAACATCCGCTCTGCCATAGGAATATCCTGCAAGAGAACGGAATATCTGCATAACCTGTTCCTGATATACCATACAGCCGTAGGTGTTTTTGAGTATGGGCTCAAGATGGGGCGTTTCGTATTTTATTTTGTCCTTGTTCTTTGAATTTTCAACAAAAGTGTCAATCTGACTTGCGGGACCGGGTCTGTAAAGCGAGGTTGCGGCGATTAAATCCTCAAGCGCCGTTGGTCTGAGATTCATAAGCATTTGCTTCATTCCGCTTGATTCAAACTGAAATACACCCTCGGTCTGTCCTCTTGAAAAGAGCTTATAAACCTTCTGATCGTTTATATCTATATCTTTTATATTGATGCCCGCTGCTTTTGAAGCGTAATCAATAACAGTCAGCGTTCTGAGTCCGAGAAAATCCATTTTCAGAAGTCCGAGCTCTTCAAGAGTTGTCATAATATACTGAGTTACGGGAACTCCGTCATTGGTTGCAAGAGGAACATAGCTCGCAACAGGGTCATGAGTTATAACAACGCCTGCTGCATGGGTTGAAGTGTTTCTCGGCATTCCCTCAACCTGGCGCGCAGTTTCAATAAGGCGGTTAACCTCTTCATTTTCTTCCATTACCTGCCTTAGTTCCTTGCTCTGATTAACAGCCTGGTCGATTGTTATATGAAAGCTGTTGGGAATAAGCTTTGCAACCGCATCAACAGAAGCATAGGGCATTCCCATAGCTCGTCCGACATCACGTATTGCCGCCCTTGTCTGCAAGGTTCCGAAGGTAACAATCTGAGCAACGTGGTCTGCGCCGTATTTTCTTGTTACATAGTCAATAACCTCCTGCCGTCTTTCATAGCAGAAGTCGATATCAAAATCGGGCATTGAAACACGCTCAGGATTGAGAAAACGCTCAAAAATCAAGTCATACTTCATCGGGTCGATATCAGTTATTCCGATACAGTAAGCCGCTATTGAACCTGCGCCTGAGCCTCTTCCGGGACCGACGGGAATACCATTTCCCCTTGCAAACGCAACAAAATCCTGAACTATAAGATAATAATCGGTGTAGCCCATTTTATCAACAGTTTCAAGCTCGTATTCAAGTCTTTTGATATACTCCTCCGGAGGATTTTCGCCGTATCTCTCCTTCATTCCCTGGTAGCATTTCATTTTGAAATATTCAAAATGATTCATATTATCGGGGGTTTCAAAATAGGGAAGCTTTGTATTTCCGAACTCGAAATCGAAATTACACATATCGGCAATTATCACCGTGTTTTCAATCGCCTCGGGAACATCTGAAAAAAGCGCTCTCATTTCGTCTTCGCTTTTAAGATAGAAATTATCGCTGTGGAATTCAAGACCCGTATCCTCGCCTAAAACATGGTTTGTTGCAATACAGATTAAAACCTGCTGAACAGGCGCATCCTTTTGCTCAATATAATGAACATCGTTTGTTGCAACAAGCGGAATTTTTGTTTCGTCGCTTATTCTCTTTATTCCGTCTAAAACTATTTTCTGTTCGGGTATTCCGTGATCCTGAATTTCAAGATAATAATTTCCGATGCCGAAAACATCCCTATACCAGAGTGCTTCTCTTTTTGCGCTTTCATAGTCCTTTTGCAGAAGGAGCTGAGGTATCTCACCCTTCAAACAGGCGGAAAGACAGATAAGCCCTTCGCTGTATTTTTCAAGCAAATCCCTGTCTATTCTCGGCTTAAAATAAAATCCCTCAGTAAATGCGAGAGAGACCATTTTTATCAGATTTTTATATCCTGTTTCATTTTTAACCAGCAAGACAAGATGATTATATTCCTTATCAAGCGCCTTATCTTTATCAAATCTTGTTCTCGGCGCAACATAAACCTCACATCCGATTATCGGCTTAATCCCCTGCTTTTTACACTCTTTATAAAAATCCACTGCGCCGTACATATTACCGTGGTCGGTTATTGCAAGCGAGGTCATCCCCAGTTCTTTAGCACGCGAAACAAGCCTGTCAGGACGGCAAACGCCATCGAGAAGACTGAACTGCGTATGAAGATGAAGATGAGTGAACATAATTTATAATTCCTTAGCTATTTCCTGAATTCGTTTTAATCTGTGGTTTGCGCCGCTTTTTGACAGTGGCGGGTTGAAGGACTCGGCAAGCTCTGATAAGGATAATTCAGGATTATCAAGCCTTGCCTGTGCCATTTCTCTTAGGGGCTTTGAAAGAAAATCAAGCCCTTTTTTCTTTTTTATTTTTAGTATTGCCTCAATCTGGGGCATTGCCGCCTGGATAGTTTTTTCGATATTAGCTGTTTCGCAGTTTGCTTTTCGATTAGCAGAATTGCGGATTTCTTTAACTATTTTAATATTCATCATTTCAAACATAGAAGATGATGCACCCATAATATAGAGGAAATCCTCTATTGCTTCGCTGTCTTTGAAATAAACAACATTATATCCCTTGCGTTTAACAAGCTTCGGGCTGAGTTCAAATTCCTCTAAAAGAGTTATAAAGCTCTTTGCAAGGTTGAGATAAGGAACAGTAAATTCAAGGTGATAGTCCTTTTCAGGGCTTGAGATTGTTCCGCAGGAGAGAAATGCTCCCGCGATAAAAGCATTTCTACAGTTATCGCAGTCAAAGTTAGAATGATTTATAACAAGGTTTTTTTCACTGATATTATGCCCGAAAAATGTCATCAGCTTTGTTGCATTTTTCTTCCCCGCAATATCAATCGAAAAGTTTTTTCCGGATGGCGAAACATTAATTTCTCCGTCAATATTACAAAGCTCTTTAAGCAAATGCTTAAAAAGCTCTGTTGTTCCTTCGTTTTCACTTTGAAATGTTACTCTTCTGAATGAAAAACTTTTTGAAAACAGCGCCATTCCATAAAGCAGGCTTTTTAAACAGCATCTGTTTTCATATTCGTTTTTCAGAAGTTCGTTTTTTACCTGCGATGAAAAGCTCATTATCTCCTGTCGATATCCCTATGATTAACTGTTACGTTTTCCCAGTTTTCTTTAAAATAATCTGCAAGCGCCTGAGTTATTGCAACACTTCTGTGGTTTCCTCCCGTACAGCCTATTGCAATAACAAGCTGGCTTTTTCCCTCTTTAATATACAGAGGGTTAAGAAAATCAAGCATATCTTCAAGCTTTGTAAGAAGCTTTTTTGCATCCTCAAAACTGAAAACATAGTCATACACTTCTTTATCAAGACCTGTTTTTGAGCGCAGCTCCTCTACCCAGTAAGGATTTGGAAGACAGCGAACATCAAGAACAAAATCGGCATCGGTTGGAATTCCGTGTTTAAATCCAAAAGACATAACATGAATATTCATAACCTTTTTATCGTCGCCGATAAGAATCTGAGTAAGCCTGCTTCTGAGCTGCTGAGCAGTTAAATCAGAAGTATCAATAATATAATCCGCACTCTGACGAATTGGCGCTAAAACCTCTTTTTCGTATTTGAGCGCATCCTCTATTCTTCCCGAAAACATATCTGAAAACGGATGCTTGCGTCTCGTTAGTTTATATCTCTGAAGTGCAACGTGATTTTTTATATCGAGGAATATTATGCTTACCTTGTATTCCTCGCCTTTAAGGTTTTCAACAGCCTCGGTAAACGCCTGAAAAACGCCCGTTGAACGCACGTCGGCAACGATTGCGATTTTATTATATGAATCTGATTTTTCCATAAGCTCTATAAAGGTCTGAATAAGTTCAGTCGGCATATTATCTATGCAATAATACCCATTATCCTCCATAAAACTCATCGCAGTTGATTTTCCTGCGCCCGATACACCTGTTAAAAAAATAATTTCCTTCATTATAAGTTCCTTTTATAGTTTGGAGTTTAGAGTGTGGAGAGTGGAGTTTCGGTTGTTGCACACGGCGATTATATAATCGGAGCGAAGCGACCCGAAATTCATCATTCCTCATTCATAATTCATAATTATTTAGTTACCCTTATCTCCATTTCAAGTTTAACGCCTTTTTCTTTTTCAATAGTTTCCTCAACCTTTTTGCAAAGCTCAAGAACATCGTTACAGGTTGCGCCGCCTTTATTTATAACAAAACCCGCGTGTTTTTCGCTTACCTGGGCTCCGCCGACAGTGGCTCCTTTAAGCCCGCATTCTTCAATAAGTGCGCCTGCAAAATAGCCCTCAGGTCTTTTAAAGGTTGAACCCGCTGACGGGTATTCAAGCGGCTGTTTATCCTTTCTTCTCTGAAGAAGGTCATCCATTTTTTCTTTTATATCCTTTGGATTTCCTTTTTCGAGTTTCATAAACAAGCCGGTTATTATACATTCGTTGTTATAATATGCCGAATGACGGTATGATAAATTCAGCTCTTCGTTTTCAAGAAAGCCTTTATTTCCCTGTTTATCAATATGGGAGCATTTAAAGAGAACATCCTTCATTTCTCCGCCGTATGCGCCAGCATTCATAAATGCCGCTCCTCCGCAGGAGCCCGGAATACCGTAGGCAAATTCAAGCCCGGTTAAACCGTTTTCAAGCGCAAGACGGCAAGCCTTTATCAGCTGTGCTCCCGCCTGAGCGAAAATCGTTGTTTCATCAACAAGATAAACATCCGAAAAGCCTTTTCCGAGCAGAATAACGCAAGCATCAATCCCATCGTCTGAAACGAGCATATTCGACCCGTTGCCAACAACAATATATCTTACTGCGTTTTCATTGCATTCTTTAACAAGGGAAGCTATATCATCTTCACTTTCGGGAAAAACAATCAGCCTTGCGTTACCGCCGATTTTAAAGGTTGTGTGATTGCTCATCGGCTCATTTTCAAGATATTCAATTTTAAGTTTCTTTGCCAGTTCAATAATTCTTTTCAAATTACCACCAATAATAATCGGGTTCGGGTGTTCCGCCCTCAATTCTTAACTCTTAATTTTTCATTCTTAACTGATTAGCTGAATTTATTTAGCTAATCCCAAAAGCGCTGCTCCTATAAGTCCCGCATCATTTCCAAGGGTTGCCTTAACAACAAGGGTCTGAACCTTTGAATAAACGCTGTAGCGCTCTGCTTCAACATATCTTCTGATAGGTCTTAAAAGTGTTTCGCCCTCGTTGCAGATTCCGCCACCTATGCAAATTATTTCGGGCTGAAGGGCGTTTACAAGATTTGTTATTCCGCAAGCAACGTATTTTATGTATTGGTCAACAACTTTTATTCCTGCGCTATCGTTTCTTCTCATTGCGTCAAAAGCAGTTCTTCCTGAAACCTTGCCCTCTGCCTTTGCAAGCTCGTGCATAACTGACTCAGGATTTTCTTCCATTGCCACTTTTGTCTGATTAATGAGAGCGGTTGCAGAAGCATATGACTCCCAACAGCCCTTACGTCCGCAGGTGCAGGGCTCGCCATCAACAACAATAACCATATGACCGCATTCGCCGCCTGCGTTATTAACGCCTGCAACAATTTTTCCGCCCTGAATAATGCCTGTTCCAACGCCTGTTCCGAGGGTTACGGCAACAAAGTCCTTTGAACCGTGACCGCTTCCTGCATAAGCCTCGCCAAGAGCGGCGCAGTTAGCATCGTTTTCAATATAAACATTATCTATACCAAGTCTTTCAGAGAGCATTGTTTTTGCATATATATGGTCAAAGCCTAAATTATTTGCATATTCAATAACGCCCTCGGTATTAACAGTTCCGGGGGTTCCGAGACCAACCCACTCAACATCCTCAATGCTGATTCCTGCAGAGCCCATTGCCTCTTTGCAAACCTGAGCAATATCATCAAAAATCTCTTCAGCAGAACGCGGAAGCGCAGTTGGTCTTTTTGCCTTTGCAACAATTCTGTACTTACCGTCAACAACTGCAGCAACAATATTTGTTCCGCCTAAATCAATTCCTATTGTAAACATAAATTCTACTCCTTTGCTTTATGAATTTTTCCATATTTCAAGTTCTTTTTCGTTCGGTTGGATATCTTCCATTCCGAGAGAATGCATAAGCTCTTTAGCTCCGTTATAACCCATCTTTTTCTGACGGTTGTTCATTGCTGCTGTTTCAACAATTACAGCAAGATTTCGTCCCGGGGTAATCGGAACTGTGATAACGGGAACCTTAACATCAAGTATTTTAGTGTATTCGTTATCAAGACCGAGTCTGTCGTATGCTTTAGTGCTATCCCACTCTTCAAGCTGAATAACCATATCTATTTTCTCCTGGGGCTTAACAGCGCCCATACCGAAAATACGCCTTGCATTGATTATTCCTATTCCTCGTAGCTCAACAAAATGCCTTATGTTGCTCGGCGAATATCCCTCAAGAGTTTTATCAGATACCTTTCTTATTTCAACCGCATCGTCGGCAATAAGTCTGTGACCTCTCTTGATTAGCTCAATGGCGGTTTCGCTCTTTCCTGCGCCGCTTTCACCGACTATGAGAATACCTTCGCCGTAAACCTCAACGAGAACGCCGTGGCGCGTTATTCTCGGAGCAAGATGACGGTTGAGGAAATTAATCAGCGCTGCAAGGAAGGGTGAGGTTTCTTCATCGGTTGAGAGAAGAGGAACTTCGTATTTCTCACATGCCTCTATCAGATAGTCCGGAATTTCAAGACCCCTTGTTATAACTGCTGCTGCAGGATGAAGTCCGAGCCAGTAGCCCAGAGCCTTTTCTCTTTCTTCTTCCAGCATATTCCTGAGAAATCCGAGCTCTGTCCATCCCAGAATCTGAATTCTCAGCGGATCGAAGAAATCAACATATCCTGTTAAAACAATTCCCGGACGGTTAATTTCATTTGTTTCAATTTTTATTTCTTCTGCCGGTTTTGGAATATAAACAACTTCAAGCGAGTGGTTGTCTATAATTTTATCCAGCGTTACGAAATACTTCTCTGACATAAAAAACTCCTTATTATAGAATAGCTCATTGTTCATTATATAATATTTTCAACACTTTATCAAGAATTAATATATTAAGAATAATTTAATTTTACTTTTCAGTAGTTATGTGTTATAATGATTCAAGTTTGCGAGGTGATTTTATGGAGAAATTACTCAGAGTCGGCATAGGATGCGACGCCTATTATCCGACGATAGACGGCGGATGCACTGTTGCAAAATGCTATGCTGAAATAATCAACGAAAAACTCGGCGAGGCAGTTGTTATAACTCCCGATAATCCGAATGCTCAGGACTACCGTTTTGACTATCCTGTATATAGATATAAAAGCTTATTTACCTTTGGCGAGGGCTACCCTGTCGGCTGGCCTTTTAAAGAGGTTTTCGCAAATGATGTTGTTGATATGAATCTCGACATTCTTCATTCTCACTGTCCCATTGCAACAAGCTATTTTTTCAGAAGAATAAACCGAAAAAAGCGCATACCTACCGTTTTGACTTATCACACAAAATATGAATATGATTATGAATCAAGGCTGAAATATGCTCCTCCGCTTAAAGCCAGAGCATACGGAATGACGCTAAACAATATCAAATCCGCTGATGAGGTTTGGGTAACAAGCGAAGGAACATCCGAATCGCTCAGAAAAATCGGTTACGAAGGTGATTATATTGTTATGCCGAACGGTTGCGACCTTCCAAAAGCAAATATCAGCGAAAACGACCGTATGTCAATAAGAAGAAAGCACGGTATTCCCGCAGATGTTCCGATTCTTCTTTTCGTCGGCAGACTTATGTGGTATAAGAACATAAAGCTTATTATCGACGCGCTCAAGCTACTGAAAAATGACGGATATGATTTCAGAATGATTATGCTCGGCATAGGTCCCGATGAAGGCTCAATCAAAAAATACACAAAAAAGCTTATGCTCGATGACAAGGTTATTTTTACAGGACAGATTAAGGACAGACACGATATTCAGATTTACTACAGTTCCGCTGACCTCCTCGTTTTTCCATCAACCTTCGATACAAACGGACTCGTTGTTCGTGAGGCTGCAGCAAGCTCAACTCCATCAATTCT
This sequence comes from Eubacterium sp., assembly GCA_017445905.1. GTDB lineage: Bacteria > Bacillota > Clostridia > Oscillospirales > Acutalibacteraceae > Eubacterium_R. The sequence continues at coordinate 45,158 of JAFSRX010000007.1, read as the reverse complement.
TGTTGCCGGCTCCTGTGCTGCCGAAGGAATTATAGACGGCGAAACCGGATTTATCTGCCTCGAAACACCCCATAGCCTTTATGTTAAAATAAGCAAGATTATCGGCAACAAACCGTTGCTTGAAAGAGTTGGTCTGAATGCTCAGAATGATATCTATATTTCTTGGGAGGATTCAATCAAAAACGCCTTTGAAAGATATCAGATTGTTATTGATAAATTCAATTCAACACCCCACGAAAAATATAAATTTTAATCAGGTGTGATGAAGTCCGCCCGAAATTCTCAATTCAACATTCTAAATTGAAATATAAAACGGCTCGGTTGAGCCGTTTTTATATTTCATAAAACCATTTTGTTTCTTCAAGGAAGAGATATGTTTGTTTTCCTTCAATAAAACAGGTGTAGCGTATTCCTGCTCCTCCCGATTTCAGTGAGGCTGCAGGTCTTATATCCGTTATTCTATCTATCTCAAATTCTTCATCGTTATATTTCATTGAAATCGGAATTATATTCCCCTCTTTATCAAAAATTGCTTTAACCTCGGTATAGTGTTTATCGGGGTTATTATATTCAGGCACATTAAAAGAAATCATATTTTATCTCCCTTTTTATTCGTGCGCCATGGGGACACACCTCTACGCACAACTAATAAGAATTGTTCGGTACGGGCGAGGAATTTCCCCGTGTGTCGAGGAGGGAACGACCCTAATTCTCTCGCCAATAATATAATCGGAGCGAAGCAATCCGAAATTTTCAATTTAAGAAAAATATCCAATCGGGTGAATTATATGCTCATCATGGGGATTAAAGCCTGAAAGCTCCCTATCCTCAAGCTGGCATGCTCTTACAATACAGTAGTTACCAAAACGGCGTTTTAATGAGTCTATTGTTGTTTCAATTTTTTCAAGCTTATCCCTTTTTTCAACACTTTTCTCAAAATCAAACTGTTCGCATTCAAAATCAAAATCACAAACGGAAACTCCAAGCGAACGGATTTTAAAATTTTTGGTGGAATTTTTCAGAAAAAGCTCCATTGCGTTTTCAAAAATTTCAATGCTTATATCGGTGTATGCCTTCATTCTTTTTTGCCTTGAAAAAGAATGAAGAGCGCTGTCCCTAACCCAAATTGAAATTGTTTTTCCTTTTAAATTTTGTTCTCTTAATCGTCTGGCAACGCTTTCACAAAGAACCCTTAAAACAGTTTTAATATCATTTATGTTAACCAGATCTCTTGCGGTTGTTGTTGAATTTCCAACGCTTTTAACGGGCGTTACTTCATCTTTATGTTTAACCGGCGAGTTATCAAGCCCGTTTGCAAATTTCCAAAGGGTTTCACCGTTTTTTCCGAAAACACTTTTTAAAAAATCGATATCGCTGTTTGCAATTTCGCCAACGGTTTTTATTCCGTAAAAATTCAACTTTTTCTTCGTTGATCTTCCAACAAAAAGCAGATCTTCACATGGGCATGGATAAATAATATCCTTGTAATTCTCTTTGTTTATAACGGTTATTGCATCGGGCTTTTTGTAATCCGAGCCGAATTTTGCAAAAATCTTATTGAAGCTAACGCCAATGCTAACGGTTATTCCGAGTTCTTCTTTAACCCTTAGTCTAATTTCCTCGGCTATATCCTTCCCGCATCTCATATCCCCGCTTACATCAAGCCAGCTTTCATCAAGCCCGAAAGGCTCTATATATTCGCTGTAATCCTCATAAATCATTCTCGCAAGCTTAGAAAAGCGAAGATAAAGAGGATAATTCGGCGGAACGATTATTAAATCGGGGCATTTTTGCCTTGCTTTCCAGAGAGGCTCGCCGACAGTTAAACCATATTTTGAGGCAATTTCATTTTTAGTCAGAATTATTCCGTGACGACTTTCAGCGCTTCCGCCAACTGCAACTGGCTTATTCCTTATCTCCGGTCTATAAAGACATTCAACAGAAGCATAAAACTTATTGCAATCAACATGAAGAATTGTTCTTTCCATATCTGTCACTCTTTTCGAACGTTTGTTCTATTATATATCGAACAAATGTTTTTGTCAATAGGTTAGCAAAGATAAAAAATGCAGATTAGAGCAATCGCCCTAATCTGCATTGATTATTTATTATGGACTTATTTAACCTTAATAGTTACTGTTACGGTTTTGGTTGCTGACTTATAAGTTGTATTTCCTGCAGCTTTTACCTTAACCTTAACTTTATATGTTCCCTTCTTCAAGCCCTTCTTAACAGTTATCTTACCTGCGCTTGATACTGTAATCTTTGAATTTCCGCTTGACTTCTTGAAGGTTACCTTGCCCTGAGCCTTTGTAACTGAGAATGCCTTAGCCTTTGTTATGCTCTGAGCCTTTTTCTTAACTGCGCTTGCTTTTATTGATACTGTCTTTCCTTTTGCAACAATCGGATTTGTTTTCTTAGGAAGCTTAGCAATAGTTTCAGTTTTAAGAACTTTTCCGCATTCTGTGCACTTATATGTTTTAACACCTGTTGCAGTATATGTTGCTTTCTTGGTTACTGTTCCTTTATCGGACTTATGAGCAATTTTGTCAGTATAATCTCCAACATAGGTGTCGCCGCATTCTGAGCAGGTATATGTTGTATAGCCCTTTGCTGTACAGGTTGGTGCTGTTACAACACTACTGTATGTGTGGTCAATCTTATCAATAGTCTTTGCTTCTCTTGAAAGCTCTGCGCTACACTCTGAGCAATAAACAACTTCGTCATAAGAGCCTGTTGCTGTGCAGGTTGCAGGAACTTCGTTCTCTCTAACTGCTGCTGCAGGTGTATGATCAATCTTGTCGATTGTCTTTGTTTCTCTTGAAAGCTCGTCGCTACACTCTGAGCAATAAACAACTTCATCATAAGAGCCTGTTGCTGTGCAGGTTGCAGGAACTTCGTTCTCTCTTACTGCTGCTGCAGGTGTATGATCAAGCATATCAATTATCTTTGTTGTTCTTGAAAGCTCTGCATTACAAACTGTGCAGTAGATAACCTCGTCATATGAGCCTTCAGCTTTACATGTTGCAGGAACTTCGTTCTCTCTTACTGCTTCACCGGGTGTATGAGCATCTTTGGCAATTTTTTCGATCTTTGTCTTACCGCATGAGCATGTAAAGGTCATTTCGCCTTCTTCAGAACAGCTTGCATGCTTTGTTACTTTTCCGTCGGTAAAGTTATGATTTTCTGTTGTTGCAACAACCTGATATGTTGCAGCCTCCTGAGCAGTTGCCTGAACTTCTGAATCCCAGGCATATGTTGTATGAGTATCATCTGTAACAACTGTTGCAGGAAGTTCCGGAGCAGTTATTTCTGCGCCCTTAGCATAGGTCTTTGATTCAATAACAGTTCCATCTGCATTCTTGAATGTAATATCAACTCTGTTAGTGTTTTCACCCATAAAGGTCATCTTCATTGAACCGGGCCACTCTGTGTCGCCGCCCTGGCTGTCTGTTTCCCTAATATAAGTATTATGGGCATATGTTGTTGCAGCTTCAACATCAAGGGTTTCGCTCTTCTTTGCGAAGTAAACAGCACCGTTAAGTTTCGGGTCTTTTGTTCCGTCAGGATCCTGAAGAGCAAATTTAACCGGGCCATCCCCTGTGATTTCAAAAACGAAGGTTGCCATGATAAACTCATTAGGATATGTATAGCCGTTTTCCTCATCCATGGTTCCGTTCTTAATATCGAAGAAACCAAGTGCAGAATCAACAGAGCTAACATCAATGTGGTCGCCCTGACAAACAAGTGTTGCAGTCATCATAAGATCATTCCAGCCGTCGCCATCAACAGCAGTAGGATCTTCCTGAATGCAGCTTAAGTCACCGAGAATGGTATCATTCATGCCTTCATAGAGACTGCTTGCTGACCAGTCTGAAACGGGCTTTCTGAAACCAACGATGTCGCTGGAATAGCCTTCGGGCTTATTGTTTTCGTTAAAGATTGAATAACCTGTCTTTTCTTTTTTACCTTCTTTATAGGTATAAGAACCAAGACCTGCAGGAGTAAGGTTATCAGAAAATCTGATATTAAAATTACCTGATGCAGCAATATCAACATTATCAAGTCTGATTGTTACGGCGAAAACATCACCTACTCCGAGATTCCAATCTTCATCAACCGGGTCAGTTTCATAATACTCGTTATAAGCATTAATATCTTCCTTTGTTGCTTTAAGAGTTCCGTTTACAGCATCATACTTAATCGGAAATGCTGATAAACCAGAATACTGGTAGCAAGTTGAAGAAGTAGCTGATTTTGAACCGGGCTCACCTTCATCAGCATCATAGAATGTTGAGAACTGGAGCTGAAGATCCGGCTCATAATCGCCGGGCGCTGCTAATGCCGAAAAAGGCATTGAGAAGGCAACCATAAGAACTGCAAGCAGACATGCGATTGCCTTTTTGAATGATTTTTTCATAAAAATTCCTCCAAATGTTTTTTGATTGAATTGACCTCTGACCGAGTGCATTATTGAATAAAAATGCTACGATTGTCAGTCTTATCAATTATAATATAGCAGAAAAATCTCGATTTGTAAACTTTTTTATTATTAAATATTGTTTAAATTCAAAAATCAGACTATAATGGCAATAGAGAATTCAAAAAGGAGCCTATGTTATGACAAAGCAGGAATACTTAAATCAGATTGATTCAGTTATCGAAAATGGCAGATTCAAGGATAACTGGCAATCACTTTCAGACCATAAAACGCCATCCTGGTACTACAGCGGAAAATTCGGAATCTTCATTCATTGGGGTATTTATTCCGTTCCCGCTTTCGGAAGTGAATGGTATTCAAGAGGAATGTATGTTCAGGGAAGCGGTGAATTCAAGCATCATATTGAAACCTACGGAAATCATAAGGATTTCGGATATAAGGATTTTATCCCTATGTTCAAAGGTGAAAACTTTGATGCAAAAAAATGGATTGAAACCTTTAAAAACGCAGGCGCAAAATTCATTGTTCCCGTGTGCGAGCATCACGACGGTTTTGCAATGTATGAAACAGAGTTTAACCGCTGGAACGCAAAGGATATGGGACCTTGCAGGGATATTGCAGGCGAGCTTAAAGCTGAATGCGAAAAGCAAAATCTTGTTTTCTGCGCTTCAACCCACAGGGCTGAGCATTTCTTCTTTATGAATCCCGGAATGACTTTTGAGAGCGATATCAATCCTGATAATGAATGCTTTGATTTTTACGGACCTGCATATGTTGATGATAAGCTAATAAACAATATGGCGCCAACAACGGATGTTGTTGATGAAATCGGTCCAAGCGATGAATTTGCCGAGGACTGGATGGTAAGAACCTGCGAGCTCATTGACAAGTATCAGCCGAAAATCATTTATTTTGACTGGTGGATTCAGAATCAGAATTTCAAACCCTATCTAAAAAAGATTGCAGCATACTATTATAACCGCGCTGATGAATGGAAAAAAGAAGTTACGATTGATTTTAAGCATAACGCCTTTCCTCTCGGCACAGCAACCCTTGATATCGAAAGAGGCTCGCTCGGAGATATTTTTGCTTACCCCTGGCAAACAGATACAGCTATCGGAAATAATTCCTGGGGATACAGAAAAGATAACACCTATAAATCCTCATATGAATGCATAACAACACTGATTGATGTTGTTTCAAAAAACGGAATGCTGCTTCTTAATATCGGACCGAAGCCTGACGGAACTTTCACCGATGAAGAAACAGCCGTTCTCAGAGATATGGGAAGCTGGCTCAAAGTTAACGGCGAAGGAATATATGAAACAACACCGTATAAATTCTATAAAGAAGGCGAACATCAGCCCTCTTCAGGAATGTTCTCGGAGGGCAGAGTTGAATACAACGAAAAAGATTTCCGGTTTACATATAAAAACGGCGTAATATATGCCTTTCAGATGAAGCCTTCAAAGGAAATAAAAATCAATTCATTTTATACAAACAGATGCGGAATCTGTATTGAAAATGTTGAGCTTCTCGGAAGAGAGGTTGAAAAATTCAGTTGCACAAACGAAGGTCTTTTTGTAACTCTTAAAAACGAGCCGAAAAGCAAGCTTCCGCAATGTTTAAAAATTACTCTTGCCTAAAGGATTCAGCTATGGAAAACACAAAAATAACAAAAAACTCAGTATTATATAAACGAAACGAGGATTTAATCAGAATAAGCGCATGCGCAAAAAACACCCTTCGTTTTGAAGCCTTCCCCGATGGAGAATACTTTGAGGAAAACTTTACACTAATTCCAAAAATCCTTGATTTTGAAGTTAATGAAAACGAAAACTATGTTGAGATAAAAAACGGCTCTCTTTCTGTTAAACTTGAAAGTCGCGGAAAAGTTACTTTTTATAAAAACGGAAATCCCTTTCTTGAAGAAAAAAATGAGCTTGCATTTGATTCAGGCTGGCGTTTTTATGAGAGTAACGATAATGGAACATATTATTCAAGAGTTACTTTCAAGCCGAATGAAAACGAGCATTTTTACGGATTGGGCCACGAAGCAAGCGGTCAGTTTGATTTAAAGGGTAGCTCTTTTGACATGCGCCATGTTAACGCAAAATGCTCAATTCCCTTTGTTTATTCATCGCTCGGCTATGGCTTTCTTTGGAACAATCCTTCAATCGGAAGCGTTGAGCTTTCAAACAACCGAACCCGCTGGAATGCGGCGGCAACAAGAAAAATCGACTATGTTGTTATTTTGGGAAATCCCAAAGAGGTTTCAACAACGCTTGCAGATTTAACAGGTTATGCTCCGATTATGCCCCACTGGGCAACTGGATTCTGGCAGAGCAGACTGAGATATGAAACTCAGGAGGATTTGCTCGAGGTTACAAGAAGATATAAAAAAGAGGGTATCCCCCTTTCTGCAATAGTATGCGATTATTTTCATTGGACCGAGCAGGGCGACTATAAATTCGACCCTGAATACTGGACTGACGTTAAAGCCATGGCTGATGAGATTCACGAAATGGGAACAAAGCTCGTTGTTTCGATGTGGCCGACGATCAATGAAAACAGCGAAAACTATGAGTATATGCTCAAAAATGATATGCTCATCAAAACAAAGGACGGAACAGGCAAGGTTTTCAATTTCTACGGACCACAGGCGGAAATTGATGTTACAAATCCGAAAACGAGAGAATTTGTTTTCAGCAAGCTAAAAGAGAATTATCTCGATAACGGAGTTGACGCGCTTTGGTTTGATGAGGCTGAGCCCGAAATTCATCCCGAACATTTCAAGAATTTAACCTTACATATTGGTAGGGGCGATGAATATTCGCTAATTTATCCCTATTTCTATTCAAAAATGGCATATGAAGGCTTTAAGAGCATAAGCGATGAAGAGCCTGTAACCTTAACAAGATGCGCATACCTCGGCTCTCAGAAATACGGCTCACTCGTGTGGAGCGGAGATATTTATTCAAACTTTGAAAGCCTTTCCGATCAGGTTAAATCAGGGCTTAATATGGCGATGTGCGGTATTCCCTGGTGGAATACTGATATCGGTGGATTCTGGGGCGCAGACACTCAGAGCGACTATTTCAGAGAACTGATTGTTCGCTGGTTCCAATACGGAGTTTTCTGCCCCGTTATGCGACTTCACGGAAACCGAAACCGCCACGGTGAAAAGAAAAGAGATGTTAAGGAGGCTTCGGGCGACCCGAATGAAATCTGGAGCTTCGGCGAGAGAAACTTTGAAATCCTCAAAGATTTAATCTTCCTTCGTGAACGCCTCAGACCCTATATTGAAAAGCATATGAAAATCGCCTCAGAAAAGGGTTATCCGATTATGCGCCCGATGTTTTTCGACTTCCCCGATGATGAAAACTGCTACAATCTCGGTGAGCAATATATGTTTGGCGATGATATTCTCTTTGCTCCGATTGTAAATCAGGGACAGAAAAAGAAAACAGTTTATCTCCCCAAAGGAGAATGGATTTTAACAAAGACGAAGGAAAAATACGCAGAAGGCTATCACGAAATCTCAGCCGAAATCAATGAATTTATCGCATTTGTTAAAGACGGAGCAGAGGTTATAAACTGCTTTTAAAAATTGAAAATCGCACCACTAAAATAAGGAATTGCCGAAAAAGGCGAGGTGCCATAACGAAGGTTAGTCCAAAAATCGCATCTTTTCCGCCATAACTGCTTCAAAAAGTCTATTAGGGCGCCAGCCCAAATGGACTTTTATTCATTGTTCTGACAAAAAATCTGTTGATTTTGGATGCAAAGCAGTTTTGACAAAGTATTTTTAGGCTATAAGGCAACAAAAAATCCGCTGCATACTCGCGTATTCAGCGGATTTTTTGTTGTTTTAGAGTCAAAAAGACAAAGTCAAAACCTATCCTTCGTTATCGCACCTCGCCTAAATCGGCAATTCCTTATTTTTCATTTTGTGATTTATCAATTATCGGGTATAGCTTTGAATATGGATCATCAATCATTTTTATTTCAGTATCAAACTGGAGTATCTTTTTCTGTGTTTTAGTATATTTCTCCCATCCCGTTAAGTCTTTTCCGTTTGGATTTCCCCTTTTAACGAAATTCACCCAATAATTCTGCATCTGCTCAGAAAGGGCAAAATCCTCATCAGTGTATGCGCTTTTATGCCTTTTCAGATTTCCGTAGGCAAAGGGTAGCTCACCTGCGTGGTATGCTCTGAGGGCTGAATCATCCTTTGCAAAATAATAGAAATAAACAGGTTTGTTCTGCTGCACCAGATAATCGCTCCACTTTTTATGGCTATACGCAAACCATGTTCCGCCAAGAACATAGTTATATGCTCCCTTTGCGCTTCCGCCCTTATCTATAGCGATTTTATAATCAAGTTTATTGCTGTCTGCAGGATAAAGCTTAAGCGCTTCTTCTGAATATTTACCGAAAAGCTGAACGAGTGAATCCTCATATTTTTTATCGTCAACCTCATTAAAGAGACCGAAAACATCCGCCTCGTGTGCATTATATCCGTTAAGCAACGCCTGTTCGTTGTTTTTTCCCTTTTCATATGTAAGATAGGGCTGTTCTGTTATAGCATATCCGTCAACAGTCATTGCGCTGTTATTTGCAGTTGTATTAACAAGCTCCTCAGCGGGAATTTTGCGCAAATCCTCAACGCTTTTTGCACTGAAATCCTTCATTGTTTTTTCGCCTTCGCTAAGTGCATCGGTAAAGCTTCTGAAAGTATGATAAGGCTCTTTTGGGGTTATGCCGCTACTTTCAGCAATAGCAAATCTGAAAAGCCCCTTTGCAAGCGGAGAAACGCAGAGCGCATTAACACTTGATGAGCCTGCCGATTCGCCTGCAATAGTTATTTTTGAAGCATCACCGCCAAAGGATTCAATATTTTCATTAACCCATTTAAGCGCGGCAATCTGGTCAAGAAGACCGTAATTCCCCGTTGTACCGTTTTCGCTTTCACTTGCAAGCTCTTCATTTGCCATATATCCGAAAACATTAAGTCTGTAGCCAAAATTAACAACAATTATACCTTTTTTAGCTAAATCCTCGCCTCTGTATTCACTAAAAGATGGCTGACCCGTTGTTAAAGACCCGCCGTGAATAAAGAATAAAACAGGTGCATTTTCAACCTTTCCCGCAGGCTTCCAGATATTAAGATAGAGTGAATCCTCGCTGACAGCCTCACGGTAGTTATCTTTTAAGCAGAATTCAAAATAATGATATCCGAATATCTTAGTTAATGAGTTCATAATCTCGCCGTCTCTTTTTTGCATACTCATCGGAGCAAAGGTGTCGCAAGCCTTAACGCCCTCCCACTTCTGTGCAGGCTGTGGTTCTTTCCATCTTAACTCACCTATCGGAGGCGCAGCATACGGAATACCTGCAAAAACCTCAACGCTTTTATCCTCGTTTAAAACGCCTGTTAAATCTCCCTCATTAACCGAAACAACCTCGGTTTTTTCCGGATTTTTAACATCAACTGCAGGAGAGCATTTATAAGGCGGCATTGAAACGGCAAATGCAACTGAAATCATACTGATAAGACAAACGCACATAAGAAGGTGAATAAAAAGCCCCTTTTTCTTAGTTACAAAAACTTCAAGCACAATCAAGGCAGCAAGGCAAAGAATAACAATTCCCCATCCGAGAACAGTATTCTTTCCGAGTTCAAGAACTGCAAGTCCAAAAACTGTTATTACAGCCAGAACTATTATATAAAATACGCCGATTTTATTCTTTTCCTTTTTATTTTTCATAACCTCTCCCCTCCAAAATCTTTAAATTTTTTATTAACAATAAAATCATATCATAAAATTATACATCTGTAAATCCCGCGAATTTCAAAAACTGCTTGTATATTCAAAACAATTATGCTATTATATTAATTGCGTTCAATTTAATTTTATAAAACCTTTTATAAAAACGAGGTGTTTTAATGGCATTTAAAATTCAAAGATATATGACAAGGGGCGTTGTCAGAGTTGTTACGGATTCGCTTCGCGCAACAGCAAAAAATGAAAAAGAAAGCGCGTTTATGAAGCAGTTTGCAAAAGCTTCAAAAATCGCTTCAAAAAAGCGCTATTCTGCAGAAAAGAAAGGCGAACACATTCCCCCGTTTTTAATTGCGAGCATAACCTCTTCCTGTAATCTTCACTGCGCAGGATGTTATTCAAGAAGCAATAATGCCTGCTGCGACAGTAAGCCCGTTGACCAGTTAAGCGGTGATGACTGGAACAGAATTTTCAAAGAAGCCGACGAGCTTGGAATAAGCTTCATTCTCCTTGCAGGCGGTGAGCCTCTTATGAGATATGATGTTATCAAAAAAGCTGCCGAGCATAAAAATATTCTTTTTCCGATATTTACAAACGGAACATATCTTCACGAAAAATATCTTGATGTTCTTGATAAAAACAGAAATCTTGTTCCGATTATCAGTATCGAGGGCGATGAAAAGCTCACTGATGAGCGCCGAGGCGACGGAGTTTATCAGAAAGTAACCGAGGCAATGCATAGCATTAAAGAAAGAGAAATGATTTTCGGCGCTTCTGTAACGGTTACAACGGAAAACATTTATGAAGTTTATTCAGATGAATTTCTTGATAATTTATATAATCTCGGCTGTAAAGCAGTTATTTTTGTTGAATTTGTTCCTGTAACCGAGGAGAGCACACATCTTGCTCCGACTCAAAAAGAACAGGCATATATGCAAAAGCAAATAAAGAGATTAAGGCGTAAAAAAAGAGGAATGGTTTTCATCGCATTCCCTGGAGACGAAAAAAGCTCAGGAGGATGCGTTGCAGCAGGACGCGGATTTTTCCACATCAACTCCCACGGCGGAGCAGAACCCTGTCCGTTTTCACCTTATTCAGACATAAATGTTAAAGATACATCACTCAGAGAAGCCCTCAAATCCCCTCTGTTTATGGCGCTTCAGACCGAAGGTCTTCTCAAAGACGACCATATCGGCGGCTGCACACTTTATATGAACAGGGATAAGGTTGAAGAAATAGTTAATTCAAAATAATTAAAAAAGCAACCGAATTTGTTTTCGGTTGCTTTTTGTTTAATAGATATTAGTCTTCAAATGCTTTTCTTACTGAAGCGAGTTCGTCTGCGAGTTCCTGAGGAAGTCTATCGCCAAACTTAGCATAAAGCTCATCAACGCCTGCGAATTCCTCTTCCCATGCAGCCTTATCAACGTCAAGGATTGAGTCAAGAGTTTCAAGAGAAATATCAAGACCTTCGAGGTTGATATCCTTAGCGTAAGGCAGATATCCGATAGGAGTTTCCTGAGCATCAACCTTGCCCTCGCAACGGTCGATAATCCAGTCGAGAACACGAAGGTTATCGCCGAATCCGGGCCAGATGAAGTCATCGTTTTCATCCTTACGGAACCAGTTAACGTTGAAAATCTTAGGTGCTTTTTCAGGATCAAGACCTTCACCGATTTCAATCCAGTGTTTCCAGTAGTCACCCATATTATATCCGCAGAACGGAAGCATAGCCATCGGGTCACGACGAACTACGCCAACTGCACCTGTTGCAGCTGCAGTTGTTTCACTTCCCATAATTGAGCCAACGAATACACCGTTGTTCCAGCTCTTTGACTGATAAACAAGAGGAGTGAGCTTAGCTCTTCTTCCACCGAATACAAATGCAGAAATCGGAACACCGTTCGGATTTTCGAATTCAGGTGAAAGACAGGGGCAGTTAACTGCAGGAGCAGTAAATCTTGAGTTTGGATGAGCGCCGTATTCGCCCTGAGGATCCTCACCGTTCCAGGGATTACCCTTCCAGTTGATAGCATTTGTCGGAGGATTCTTATCAAGTTTCTCCCACCATACAGTGTTGTTATCAAGGTTGTGGCAAACGTTTGTGAAGATTGTTCCCTTCTTGGTTGCAGCAAGAGCATTCGGATTTGATTTCTCGTTTGTTCCGGGAGCAACGCCGAAGAATCCGTTTTCAGGATTGATTGCGTAAAGTCTTCCATCAGGACCTTTTCTGATCCATGAAATATCGTCGCCTACGCACTCAACTTTGTAGCCCTTAGCAAGATATCCTTCGGGAGGAATAAGCATTGCAAGGTTGGTTTTTCCGCAAGCTGATGGGAATGCAGCGCAGATATATTTTGTTTCTTCTCCGGGTCTTGTAAGACCGAGGATAAGCATATGCTCAGCCTGCCAGCCCTCGTTTTTACCGAGGTATGAAGCAATACGGAGTGCAAAGCATTTCTTACCGAGAAGAACGTTTCCGCCGTATGCTGAGTTAACAGAAATAATTGTATTATCCTCCGGGAACTGAACAATCCATCTGTTTTCGGGATCAACATTGCACTTGCAGTGCATTCCGCGTACCCAGTCATTGCTGTCGCCAAGGCAGTCAAGAACTGCTGTTCCAACTCTTGTCATAATAGCCATATTGAGAACAACATAAATTGAGTCTGTTATTTCAATACCTATTTTTGAGAAAGGAGAACCAACGGGACCCATTGAATAAGGAATGATATACATTGTTCTTCCCTTATATGAATCCTTAGCAATATCGTTAAGCATTGCATAGCATTCTTTCGGATCCATCCAGTGGTTGGTAGGACCTGCATCCTCTTCTTTTGATGTGCAGATAAGCGTTCTTGCCTCAACACGTGCAACGTCGTTTTCTGCAGTTCTGTGAAGATAACATCCGGGAAGAAGATCTTCGTTGAGCTTAATCATTTCGCCAGTTTCACAAGCCTCAGCTCTGAGAGCGTCAAGCTGCTTTTCCGAGCCGTCAATCCAGATAATCTGAGCAGGCTTCAGGAAGTCAACCTTCTCATCAAGCCATGCAAGGAGAGACGGGTTTTTAGTAAGATTTGTCTGCATAATTTATCTCCTTAAAATTATTGATTTGTTTAACTGTCTCAAAAAAGTGCAAGCCTTTTTTGTCAGTATAATTATAACAATTTTACCTGAAATTTCAATAGAAAATAATAAAATTCATTAAATATTAAAATAAGAATTACTAAACAGGTAAAAATCTTATTTATATATCACAATAAAAAACAACCTTGTAAACAAATTCGCACAGGGTGTCTGTCCCCCCTGTGCGATTCTTATGATTATTCTTCTGTTATTATAATCTTTTTAAGTGGTTTAACTGAAATCAGAATAACGCAAACGATAACTGTTATGATTATTTCAGGCAACATATAGCTTCCGTTATAAACTGCTGAATAGATAACGGAAAGACCCTGACCAGAGAACTTGCTTAGTACGTTTTTTCCAAAGCTGTTATTCATCTGTTCGGTAAAAAACCACTCCGCATAGCTTCCCCAGAGAATCCATCCCGAAAGAAAATGAGCAATGAATCTGAAGAAGCATGCGCACCCTGCACCGAGAGCCAGAGCAACAGTATCGTTTTTAATCCTGTTTTTAAAGATTCCCGAAAGTCCGAGAACTGAAAAAGCAATAATGTAATCAAGAAGTGCCATAAGAACTATGTTGAAAACAGATTTCGCCGCATTCTTCGGGTCATACATTCCTGCAAAAGCCTGGGAGGAGGTTGCACCGAGGATTGCCTGGATAACGCCAAAAACAACACCTGAAAAGAATCCCCATTTTATACCGTACTTATATCCGATAATAACAACGGGAACCATTCCCGCAAGAGTTATTGATCCGCCAAAGGGAAGTTTATAAACCTCAATCATACTGAGAATTGTCCCCAGTGCGATAAGGACGCCCGTTGTTGTTAGTCTTTTTGTTTTTGAATTCATATTTTTTCTCCTTTCAACTTTAAAACTCTTATAAGCCAAAAGAAAAACCCCGTAAAATTACGGGGTTTCAGTAATTTATACTCGTCTCAAAAGCTCGCATTATCGAGCTTCTTATGGGTATAATCTCAGCCTTTCGGCACCCCTGACTTATTAGGTTCTTTGGTATTATAGCCCTATTGCTATTACTTGTCAAGACATTATTTCTGACCGTAATAAGCGTTTTTTCCGTGCTTTCTCTGATAGTGTTTATCAAGAAGATAATCTTCAATTCCGATATTATAAGACTTATCGAATGAAGCAATAAGCTCGGTCTGATGAGCCATTTTTGCAACCTCTTCAAGAATAAGAGCATTATCAACAGCCTTAAACGCATCTTTTCCCCAGGTAAACGGTCCGTGGCGGTGGATTAATACCGCAGGACATTCCTCGGGAGATATTCCTCTTTTTTCAAAATCTTCGATAATAACCTTACCTGTATTAAGCTCGTATTCACCGTTGACTTCCTCCTCGGTAAGTCCTCTTGTACAGGGAACGCAGCCGTTTGCAAAATCGGCATGAGTTGTTCCATATGCGGGAATATCCCTTCCGGCCTGCGCCCAGGAGCATGCCCAGGGTGAATGAGTGTGAACAACGCCTCCGATATCCTCAAAAGCATTGTATAGCGCCATATGGGTCGGAGTATCGGAAGAGGGGTTGAGTTTTCCCTCAACCTTGTTTCCATTTAAGTCCATAACAACCATATCGTCGGCGGTCATAGTATCGTAGGGAACACCTGAAGGTTTGATAACAAATAGTCCTTTTTCTCGGTCTATTCCTGAAACATTGCCCCAGGTAAGAACAACTAAATTATAGTCAACGAGCTTTAAATTAGCTTCAAAAACCTTTTGTTTTAATTCTTCCAGCATTATTTATACTCCCAATTTATATGCAACATCATTAAAGAATAATTCTTTTCTGAATTCGTTAATTTCTGTATCCTTATTGATATGAACAAATTCGATGCCCATAATCTCTGCAAAATCACGCATATGCTCTGCAGTGAGGGTGTATGAAAGAACGCTGTGGTGGGCGCCGCCTGCATAAATCCAAGCCTCAGCAGAGGTCTGAAGACACGGAAGCGGCTTCCATAAAACGCCTGCAACGGGAAGTTTCGGCATTTCGTTTTCCTGTTTCTTGCATTCAACATCGTTAACAATCATTCTGAGTCTGTCGCCCATATCAACGAGAGTAACAACAATTGCGTTACCTGTCTGAGCTTTGAAAACAAGACGTGCGGGGTCTTCTCTGTCGCCTATTCCAAGGTGGTGAACCTGAATTTTTGCTTTTTCAGCAGCAATGGTCGGGCAAACCTCAAGCATATGGGATCCGAGGAGCATTTCGTTACCGGGCTCGAAATGATAGGTGTAATCCTCCATAAAGGCTGTTCCGCCTTCCATACCCTCGCTCATAAGTTTCATTATTCTTGTCATTGCTGCAACCTTCCAGTCGCCCTCAGCACCGAAGCCATAGCCCTGGCGCATTAAATCCTGAGCAGCAAGACCCGGAAGCTGTTTTAATTCCTGAAGGTCTTCAAAATTGGTGTGGAATGCGCCAAAGCCCTCTTTTTCAAGGAATTTTTTAAGCGCAACCTCTTCTCTCGCCTGATAGCGAACTGAATCAATATTATCGGTATCCATAACGTAATTAGCTTCATATTCAGCCATCTGAGCGTCGATTTCTTCCTCGGTAACTGCATTGACGAGTTTGATTATATCACCGACTCCGTAGTGGTCAACCTGCCAGCCGAGTTTAATCTGAGCTTCAATCTTATCACCATCGGTTACTGCAACATTTCTCATATTATCGGAGATACGAAGAACTCTGAGTTTTCTTGACTCCATAGCGCCGACAGCGGCTCTCATCCATACGCCGATTTTACTCTGGAATGCTTCATCCTTCCAATAGCCTGCTGCAACCTTTTGTTTCATTCTCATTCTTGCAGTAATATAGCCGTGTTCTCTGTCACCGTGAGCGGACTGATTGAGATTCATAAAGTCCATATCAATATCACCCCACGGAATATCGCGGTTATACTGAGTATTAATGTGGAGGAAGGGTTTTTCAAGAGCATTGAAGCCTGCAATCCACATCTTTGAAGGTGAGAAGGTATGCATCCAGGTGATAACGCCTGCGCAGTGTTCATCATTGTTTGCAGCCTGCATTATGTCGAGTATTTCTTTTGAAGTTTTAACACAGGGCTTTGCAACAACCTTACAGGGAAGTTTTGCGCTCCACTCAGCAGCCATCTCGGCTGAATGGGCATCTATTGTTTCAAAAATATCTTCTCCGTATAAGAACTGAGTTCCGACAACGAACCAGAATTCATAATCTTTAATAGCCATAGTTTTTTCTCCTTATATATTCTGATATGCAGCCTTTTCAGCTTCAAGAGCTGCCACATAGGTTTCCATATATTTTTCAAATCCTTTAACGTCTTCGGGATCGGGATTTATTGTTGTGCTCTTGCAATCAGCGAAAACCTTATCGTTTAAATAATCCTCAAGGGTTTTTTCGTTTTCTGTTGAATATTTTGCAAGAACTGCCATTCCCCAGGCGCCGCCTTCGCTTGCGGTTTCCATAACGGAAACAGGTGCATTCATTGCTCCAGCCATAATTTTCTGACCAACAACAGGAGTTTTAAACAGTCCGCCGTGGCCCATAAGTCTGTCTATTTCAACTCCCTCATCTTCAAGGAATTTCATTCCGATTTTGAGAGTTGACATAGTGCTGTATATCTGAGCTCTGAAGAAGTTTGCAAGATTGAAAGTGCTGTTCTGACTTCTGAGAAACATCGGTCTTCCGTCCTCAGTATGTGAAACAGGCTCGCCGGAAAAATAGTTTATATTAACAAGTCCGCCACAGTCGGAATCACCGCCGAGCGCTGCTTCATAGAGCAGATCATAAATCTTATATTTTGGCATATCGCTGCCTGTCTGCTTTGCAAACTCAGCAAAGATATTTACCCAATAGTCAAGGTCCGTGCAGCAGTTATTGCAGTGGACCATTGCAACATCGCTTCCTGTTGGAGTTGTTACAATATCAATCTCCTCATAAACCTTTTTAAGAGGCTTTTCAAGAACAACCATTGAGAAAATTGATGTTCCGGCACTGACATTGCCCGTTCTCTCGGTTATGCTGTTTGTTGCAACCATTCCGGTTCCTGCATCACCTTCGGGAGGACACATAGGAACTCCGGCTCTGAGCTTTCCGCTTTTATCAAGGAGCTTTGCGCCTTCCTCGGTAAGATATCCAGCGTTTTCGCCTGCTGAAAGAACCTTTGGGAGAATTTCTCTTATATTCCATTTACACTCTTTAACTTTTTCAAGAGATGAAAACTTATCGAGCATATCAGAGTTATAATTCTTTTTACTGCAGTTTATCGGGAACATACCCGAAGCCTCGCCGATACCGAGAACTTTTTCTCCGCTGAGCTTCCAATGAACATAACCCGCCAAAGTTGTTAAAAATGAAATATCGTTAACATGTTCTTCGCCGTTTAGTATTGCCTGGTATAAATGAGCAATGCTCCAGCGTTGAGGAATATTGAAACTGAAAAGCCGGGTAAGCTCGCCCGCTGCCTGAGCAGTTATTGTATTTCTCCAGGTTCTGAACTCGGCGAGCTGATTGCCATCTTTATCAAAGGGAAGATATCCGTGCATCATTGCAGAAAATCCGATTGATGAAAGATTGGTTATATATTCGCCTGTTTTTTCAAAAACATCATTGTTGAGTTCTTCGTAAGCACTCTGCAAGCCTTCCCAGACGAGTGACAAAGGATAGGTCCATATTCCGTCTTTAAGGCTGTTTTCCCAGTTAAAGCCTCCGAAAGCAACGGGAGTGCAGTTTTCATCAATTAAAACCGCCTTTATTCTCGTTGAGCCGAATTCAATTCCGAGGGATTCTTTTCCGCTTAAAACGTATTTTTTCACAACACACCTCCGAAATATTTATATTACATACATACAAAGAATATATTACAACAATTTTCAATTTTTTGCAATGTTTTTATAAAATATTAATATTAATTGAAAATTAAAATCTGAGCGAAGCGATTATATTAAATGAGAAGTTAGTGTTTACAGGGGGTCTGACCCCTTGTAAACACTACACATACCTTGAATAACGGCCGTTGCCTTTTCAGCACACGGGGACGTTCCTCTCCAAGCACCGTTTTTTCTTGAATTGCGTTCGGAGGTGCGTCGCCATAGCGTACGAATAGACGCAGCCTCCATACATCAGTAGAGAATAAACAAAAGAAGGTACAAGTAACCGTCCCCTATACCTATGGTGTATTATATACCTCAGTGATATTGTTTTTCATACAACTAAATTATATCACTAAAAAGACTGCATTCCTACCTTTTCGGCGGAATGCAGTCGATTTTAATTCTGGCTCTTTTTTTACAGCCCCTTTTATTTAACTGTATATGTTGATGACCATAATCCGTAGTATGTTTTTGAATTATACTTTGAATATGCTCTTACTCTGAATTTCTTGCCTGCCTTTGATTTTGTAACAGTGCATTTAAGAGTTTCGCCTGATTTAACTGTTTTAAGAGTTTTCCAGCTTCCGTTAACATAGCTCTGAACCTGATATCCCTGAGCTCTTGAAGGCTTCTTCCAGGATACAGTGTATTTCTTTTTCTTAGAGTCGAGCTTAACTTTAACTCCAGTTACCTTGTTTGGAGCAACCTTCTTAGTCGTTGCCATAACAGTTGTTTTTGCCTTATTGAGAACAACAGTCTTTTCCGTTGTTCCTGCGTTGAGCTTTATTCCGTCGATACTAACTGAATTGATGATATATCCTTTTTCAGGAGTAACCTTAATAGTTACCTTATCACCGTATGCATAGCTTGCATCAATCGGAACTGAAGTATATGCGTGAGTTAATTTACTGTCGTCAACCTTGGCATAGCTGTTGTTGATATTATAGCAATATGCAACTCCAAGTTTTTCATCGTCGTCATCGCCGATATATGAACCGAATACCTCTTCTCCGCCATCACCGCAAGGATAAGCGATAAAGCAACCGGGAAGAGTTGTTGCAAAGAGTTTGTTCTCACCGATTGAATTTGAGAAAGAATATTTTGAAGCAACAAGTTTATCAGTTGATAAAGTATAAATATATGTATCTCCCAAACCGTAGATATACGCGCCGTTGAGATAAAGTCCCTTTGCGCTGTATCCAACATTACCGTAGTAAACATTTACATCTTTATCATCAAATGAATATGTTTCAAAATCATCGCTCTGAGCATCGAATGATGAATAGGTCCATTTGCTTCCATTGAATTTAATAATCTTAGGAAGAGCTCCGCTTTCATTTGCGCCGTAAACACCAACAAGTGTTTCCCCAAACTGAATGAAACGGGTGAATGCTCTTCCCTCAGGAAGTGAATAACTTGTTTTTGTGAATTTACTATTTCCAGTGCTAAATTTATAAACATCATTTGAGAAGGTATGCTCAGCTCTGTCATAACCGCCAATAACATAGATATTGCCCTTAAATACAGCGAGCGCACTTCCGATATCAGAGCCGTCGGGTGCTTCGCAGAAGGTTTCTGTTTCGCCTGTTTCAAGGTTGATTGCACCGAATACGCTATCATATCCGAGAGTGATTCCCGTATAGTCTGAGTTTATTTCATTTATTGCTGTGAAATAGATCTTTCCGCCGAGATATGCTGCGTTTTTAACGATAACATTATTAGGCTTATCAAAAAGACTTATAAGATTAATCTGAGGTAACATATCATCGTATAAATAGGTTTCTTCAAGTTCATCATAGTAAATTGAGCCGATTTCACCCATTTCACTTACGAAATATGATTTGTCACCTGCAGGAATACTGATTGCGCCCTGTGGCATATAATATCCGCCTGAATAATTCATCATCGGCATACCGCTGACAATCGGATTCAATTCAGGAGAAGGTTTGTTTGAAAGAAGAACTGAAAGGCTATCTGAGCCGTATGCGTTTTCAGCTTCAATAGTAACTTTCTTTGTATTATATGAATCATCGTCAAAAAGAACTGTGTTTCCGAAATCGTCAATCGGAGTTACAGCTTTTGAATTGATTTTAAATGTTGTATCCTCAGTAAATGCTCCGCTGACCTCAACCTTGCCGTTTTCATCATAAACTGCGCTGATAAGCATTGCAGGAGCCTTATCTGTATTATCAAGTGAGAGGACTCTTGAAGTTTCAACCTTGTCTTTAAGCTCAGGAACAACTCTTCCTGTGTTCTTAATAATATTGATAACCTCTGCTGCTTCAGCGTCGGGAAATGCGTTATGAACAAGAGCAACAGCACCTGTTACATAAGGAGTTGCCATTGATGTTCCGTTATAAAAATCATATTTTCCGAAATCATCTGCGTTAACATCCTGTGCGCTTATTGCAATATCATCAATGTTGAACTGGGTATCCTTTTCATATGTTTCAATAATGAAAACAATCTTTCTGTCTTTGCCCTTGAGCTTCTTATCATAATATTTATCTGAAGGATTTACGTCGCAATGATAGTGGTCCCAATAGTTTCCTATTTCGCCGCCATATACAACTGAATCAAAATCAATAGGAAGATCTTCAAAATCTTTTGCAACATCGAAATCAGCAGGGACATCGCAAACAAAACCCAAAAGTCCCTTGTTTGCTTTATACATAAAGCTTAATGAATAAGCCTTGTTTTCATCCTCAACTGAATATGGAATTTCCAAGCCGTAAATTCGGCTCTCGTCTTCTTCAACATCGTCCATAAAGGTTGTCTGAACTGATTTTGAACTGAGCGCAAAGCCTTTATCCGATATCTCGGTTTGAGATTCTATACCGCGAACCTCATAGAATTGACCATCCTCAATTGCAATGCTGATAGACTTCGGATAACCGAAAGAGCTTTCTGAAACCGTTCCTTCATAATCCTGGAAATCTGAACAAATCGCATTTCTCTTTGCGTTATCATACAGTGTTGGATTAAAGCAATTATATGAAACGCTTGAAAGAATATCAGTACCAGGAGCTGCAACATCAACATACTCAGGTGAGTAGTTAGAAAAATCAGCAAGCTCATCTTTTTCGTTTGATGCTGCAACTGTTATGCAGTATTTGCTTGAAGAATTAGCAGGAACAACATATGTGGGTCCGTCGAAGAAGAAGTCATCCTCGTCGCCTGTATCCGATAAATCACTTGCTTCATTTCCTGCTGCAGCAAGAGTTATAACACCCTTTTCACCGAGCGCATCAAAAATCTCATCAAAGAGCATTAACTCTGCTTCATCGCCGGGACCACCCCACGAATTATTGACTGCAACGATATTCGTTCCAAGATCAACAGCTCTCATTATGTATTCATATGCTGCAAGAGCGCCCTCAGTTGAGCCGCTTCCGGCTTCATCAAGGAATTTGCATGCCATAATTCTTGTATTACTCTTATTGATACCGCTTATTCCCTTTTCATTATCGGCAACACCTGCGATAATACCTGCAACATGTGTTCCGTGACCATTATCGTCAAGGGGAGAATGATCCTTAATAGTATCTGAAAAATCGTAACCGTGTTTTCCAACAAGTTTTGAGCCGTAAGGATTATTCCAGAGAATATCTTTGATATCCTCATGCTCAAAGTCAATACCTGTATCAACAACAGCAACAACCTGCTCTTCTTCTGAAGATGCAGCAGCGTCCCAAAGAGAATCAGCATTGGTATCAAGACCTACTGTTCCCCCGCTTGCGCCATTATTATCAAGCGCCCACTGATATTCGCTGTATGTATCGTTGGTTATTGAGTTTACCTTAACCTTATAGTTCGGGAAAGCGTATTTAACCTGGTCGTTTTTCTTAAGCTCTTTAAGCATCGTCTTTGTTGACTTTGTGTTAGACTTAAGAACAACAGCTCTGATTTTTCCGTTTTTCTTGTTGTAAGTAAAGCTATCGTTCATCTTAACGCCTTTGCCGTAAGATGCAACAGCTTTTCCTGAATTAAGGAAGGATTTCGGCGCAGTATCTTTTAATACAGCAATAACCTCACCTTCGATATATTCTGCTTTTTCGGTAGTTTTTTCGGGCATTTCAAAAGCTGAAACAGGCATTGCTATGCTACATACAGCCAGTAAAGCCGAGAGAAAAACTGCTAAAACTCTTTTTGTGAGTTTACTCACGAATACCACTCCTTTGCTATTTTATGATTTTAATATATCACCCTGTTTTTCAGTTTTCAATAGGGCAATTATTAACAATTGTTAAACTTTTGTCAATTTTGGATTTGAAGCTTAATTTCGACAAAAACGTTCTTATATATAAGTCGATTATTTCGCCGAAAAGTTCACATTTTTCTTTAAATTTAACAAAAAGTTTATAAAAATAACCGAGCGAAGCGCTCGGTTATTTCAGCATTCTTTCAACCCTGCTTTTATATTTAACATTATATAGCACTATCATTCTTTTCATCATAAACTCATATACAAAGAAAACAAAATTGGCAAGCCCAATAAGAATTATTATCCCCCATTTTCCCCAGGGATTATCAAGAGGAATACCGAAGGCGTAAATAAGAAGAAGCTGGGAGGCTATAATTCCTGCATTATATATAATGTATTTAACAATAATGCTCAATAATTTTGGCTTAACTTTTTCTATATTTCCCCTGATAATAACATAGTATCCGAAAAAGAAAGCATATGTTAGAGCGCATTCCTTATCAGGAAGAAAAAAAGCGGAAATAATCGAAACGGCAAAATATGTTATAAATGCGTTTTTCTTTGAAACTGTGTTGCAAATTATCATAATAATAAGTGAGCAGAAAATAGGAGCAACATAAGTAAAACCCCAAATAACCGAGCCGAGAAACATTAAAACAATGCTCAGAGCAGCAAACATAGAACAAAAGGCAATTTGTTTTGATTTTTTCATAAATATTCACCTTATTTTTAACATTGGTTTAATTTTACTATAGTATATAAAATTTGTAAAGTTTATGAATTATTCGTAAAAAAATTGTTCGAATAATGTAAAGTTATTTACTTTTTCAATAGCAAAATATATAATTATAAAAGAGAAAAAAACGAACTTAGCGGGGTGTTATTTTTGAAAAAAATAATCTCAATACTTCTTTGTTTAACAGTTGTTGCAGCCTCCTTTGCAGCCTGTAAATCAAAGGACAATAATAAAGTAGATAAAAACGCCGACCTTGTTGAAGCTGTTAATGAATACGGTTTTGAGAGCGTTGAAGTAACCGATAAAAACGGAAAAGCCGTAACAAAGAAAAACGGCGAAAAGGTTACTGAGCAGGTTGCCGTTATATATGTAAAGGATAAAAACGGAAAAACAGTTGCAAAGGTTCTTGACGATAACGGCGAAGTCAAAAAAGATAAAAACGGGAAAGAAATAACCGTTAAAACAGATGTTGACCTCGATGATACTAAAAATGCAGTAACAGATACAACAAAAAAGGGTAAAAACAAAAAAACAACTGAGGAAAAAATTCCAACAACAAAGAAAACAAAAACAACCGAATCAACAACTAAGAAAAAAGACTCCGGCGAAGCAACAACCGAAAGCGACGTTACAACAATAGATTATAAAAAGGATAAGGTTCCAACAATTTCAGAAGCGGTTAATTCAAAGAGCAAAAAAGCTGTTACCTTTGATTCGAACGACCAGCAGATTGTTAAATCAATGCTTGAAGTTCCATATCTCTATACTGATAATTATGAAAACAAAGACGGCGTTCCGATTGCTCTTGCAACCCACGCAGCGCTCTGGATGGCTGAAAGAGAAGGACTCAACACCTCGACATACGCTTCAGGAACAATAGTTCTTGACCTTTTCAAATTCTTCGGTCAAACAGTTGTCAACTTCAAATCAAAGTGTAACGATGAAGGCAAAAACGAGAATATTCAGTATGTTAAGAAAAATGATACTTTCAAAATTACTGATTTTGAAAACGCTAAGCAAACCGTTACTCTGAAGAAAATTGAATTCATAGGAAACAACAACTATTACCTTGTTACCGCCGATGTTAAAGGCGCAGGAAACAAAACAAAGGTTCAGGCAATAATTCAGAAAAACAAGCTTGATATTGGACTCGGATTCAGTATCAAAGCACTTAAATGGAGCTAAAAATCATAACAAAAAACCTCACTGATTGTGAGGTTTTTTTATGTTAATTTGTTTTAAATTTTGCTTTAATAAATCTTTTCTCCGTTTTCGATTGCCATTATCTGGTCAACTCTTGTCTGATGTCTTCCACCTTCAAATTCTGTATAGATGAAGGTGTCAACAAGTTCAAAAGCAAGTCCGCTTCCAATAACTCTTGCTCCAAGACAGAGGCAGTTTGCATCATTATGAAGTCTTGTATATTTAGCGCTGAAATAATCGCTGCAGGCAGCCGCTCTTATTCCTTTAACCTTATTTGCTGCCATGGAAATTCCGATGCCTGTTCCGCAGCAGAGAATTGCTTTTTTAGCCTCGCCTTTAACAACCATATCACATGCCTTTTGAGCCGCCACTGCGTAATCGTATCTTTCGGGAGAAAAGCAGCCAACATCAACAAATTCAATTCCGTTATCCTCAAGATGTTTTTTTATTTCCTCTTTAAGCGGAAATCCTGCGTGGTCTGAACCTAAAACTATCATACTGTTTTCTCCTTTTTCTTTTTTAATCCCAGCTCTCTTTCAGCTTGCGACTGCCTTAAATACATGGGCAAAAGCTGAGAAGCTGGAATTTTTTCTTTATTGTCAGCCGCTCTTGCAACAGAAACGGCATTTTGATAAATCTTTTCTTCATCGGCAAGAGAAACGTTTTCAAGACCGATATTTTCATAACAAACTCTTGCGCCGTCACCTGCGATTATAACCTTCTCATATTTCTTCAAATCTTCCCTGAGGTCGTCTATCGAAATTGCTCTATCCTCGCAAAGACGTTTGCACTTTCCGTTTTCAATCTCAAATACAGCATTATAAAACTGCATTCTTCTTGCATCCATAACTGCGCAGACTATGCAGTTTTCATCAATGAAATTATAGGCTATTGCTTCAAGGGTTGAAACGCTGATACAGGGAATATTGTCTTTAAACGCAAGTCCTTTAGCAGTTGCAACTCCGATTCTTACCCCCGTAAATGAGCCGGGTCCCGCGGTTATTGCAATCGCTTCAAGTGAGCTGATATCATATCCCTGCATAACTCTTTTAATCATCGGAAGCAGGGTTTCGCTGTGAGTCAGCCCCGCATTGATAAATTCACTTTTTATAACCTTATTTTCCTCGGTAAGCGCCGCCGAAGCGGTGACCGCAGAAGAATCAATCGAGAGTATCAATATATTTTTTCCGCCTCTTCTTTAGTCATCAGGGTAAAACGTCTTTCATTCTCGCCTGTTTTATCAATTTTAATAATTAGTGCGTCGTCAGGAAGCGCACTAAAAATATTTTCACTCCATTCAATGAGCATATATGCGCCACTGTCAAGACTGTCGAAAAAGCCTGTTGAAGTCAGGTCATCCCAGCTCTCTATTCTGTACATATCATAGTGCAGAACTCTGTTATTCTCTCCGATATAATCATTGCAAATAGCAAAGGTCGGAGAGCTTACGTCTGCTTTAATTCCCAAGCCCTCAACAAATCCTCTTGTAAAAGCGGTTTTGCCGGCTCCGAGGTCACCGAGAAATGCGATAACACTGCCTTTTTCAAGAGTTTTTGAAAGCTGAGCTGCCTTTTTTCTCGTCTGGCTGACGCTGTTTGTTGTAAATTCTCTCATCAGAAAAGTCCCACGGTATTGCCGTTTTCATCAATATCAATATTATATGCGGCAGGATTTTTTGAAAGTCCCGGCATGGTCATAATATTGCCCGCCTGACAAACAAGGAAGCCTGCGCCGTTTGAAAGATTAACATCGGTTATTGTTATCTTTATTCCCTGAGGTCTGCCAAGCTCGTTTGGGTTATCAATAAGAGAATACTGAGTTTTTGCAATGCAAACAGGTATTTTATCTGCTCCGAGCTTAACAAAAGCGTCTATTTTAGCTCTTATCGGTTTCGGGAAGTGAACTCCTGCCGCACCGTAAACCTCTCTTGCAATTAATCTGATTTTTTCATAAACATCCATATCAAGAGGATAAATCTGATGGAAGCTGTTTTCTTTTTCGCAAGCTTCAACAACCTTCTCAGCGAGTTCTTTTCCGCCTTCTCCGCCCTCGGCAAAGGATTTTGCAACTGCACAGGGAACGTCGAGCTTTTTGCAGAAATTCTTAACAAATTCAACTTCAGCATCTGTATCTGCATAGAAATGGTTGATTGCAACAACAACATTAACGCCGAAGTTTCTCAGATTATCAATATGTGCTGCGAGATTAACACTGCCCTTTTCAAGTGCTTCAAGGTTTTCTTTTGTCAGTTCTTCTTTTGCAACTTCTCCGTTATATTTCATTGAACGGATAGTTGTAACAAGAACAACGCAGTCGGGCGCAAGATTTGCAAAGCGACACTTTATGTCCATAAACTTCTCTGCGCCGAGGTCCGAGCCAAAGCCTGCCTCAGTTATTGCATAGTCGCCAAGTTTGAGCGCAATTTTTGTTGCTCGCACTGAGTTACATCCGTGAGCAATGTTCGCAAAAGGTCCGCCGTGCATAATAACCGGAGTATTCTCAAGAGTCTGAACAAGGTTGGGCTTAATTGCGTCTTTAAGAAGAACGCTCATAGCGCCGTTTGCCTTGATATCCCTGCAATATACAGGTGAGCCGTCATATCTGTAGGCAACAAGAATATTACCGAGTCTTTCTTTTAAATCAAATATATCGCTTGCAAGACAGAGAATTGCCATAACCTCACTTGCAACAGTTATACAGAAATGGTCCTCTCTCGGAATACCGTTGAGCTTTCCTCCGAGTGAACATACAATATTTCTCAACGCTCTGTCGTTCATATCAAGACAGCGTTTAACTAAAATCTGGCGTTGGTCAATATTCTGCTCATTTCCCTGCTGAATATGATTATCGAGCATTGCACACATAAGATTGTTTGCACTTGTTATTGCGTGCATATCCCCTGTAAAATGAAGATTGATATCCTCCATCGGAACAACCTGGGAATATCCTCCGCCTGCAGCACCGCCCTTAATTCCGAAAACGGGGCCAAGTGAGGGCTCACGAAGAGCAATAACGGCTTTTTTGCCAATTTTATTCATTGCCTGACCCAAGCCGATAGAAATAGTTGTTTTTCCCTCGCCTGCAGGAGTCGGGTTAACTGCGGTTACAAGAACGAGTTTTCCGTCTTTTTTATTCTTCAGCTTTTCAAAAACATTTTCTGAAAGCTTAGCTTTATAGTGGCCATACGGCTCAATATCCTCCTGAGAAATGCCGATTTCATCTGCAATCTCAGTTATTTTTTTCATTTTTGCCTGCTGGGCAATTTCAATATCAGACAGCATATAATTATCTCCTGTTATTTTTTCGCGATATATTATAACACAAAAGATATAATATTCCAATATTATTTTAAATAATATATTGAAAAATAAATCCATTGATAATATAATAATGGTGTTATTAATTCAGAAAGGAGAAACAATGAAAAACTCAATAGAAAAAGAAAAATCGTTTTCCTCGTTTCTGAAGGGCTTTGATTTATTCACTCTCTTTTCTGCAATAGTCGCTTCTCTTTACGGACTTACTCTTGTGTATAGCGCAACATATAAAAATTTAAGCGAAGGGCAGATTATTTCCTCGGATGTTCGGGCAATGATTGTTTCGGTTTTAATGGGACTTATTATAGCGGTTATCGTTTCGAACATCGACTATGAAATAATCTCAAAGCTCTGGCCGATTATTGCCTCCGGATGTGTCGGACTGATGATTTTCACTCTGTTTTTCGGAGTTGCACCGTCAGCTCGACAGGATGCTAAATCGTGGCTTGATCTGAAAATCTTTTATTTTCAGCCTTCGGAGCTGCTGAAAGTCGGCTTCATTATCTCCTTCAGCTATCATCTTGATTTGGTTAAAGACAGGATAAACAAGCTCAAGGTTATAATCCCCCTTGTTATTCACGGAGCTATTCCGATAGGACTTGTTATTTTAACAGGTGACGCAGGATCAGCGCTTATCTTCCTTGTTATGTTCATCGGAATGCTGTTCTTCGCAAGAGTTCACATCGGATATTTCATCGCAGGAATATGCGCTATGATAGTTGGTTTTGTTACAGCGTGGAAGCTCGGTATTATCAGTGGCATTCAGCGTCAGAGAATTGTTGCTCTGTTTTATCCCGACCAGTTTGAAGACGTTATGTATCAGCAAAATCAGGGTAAAATTGCCATAGGTTCAGGCGGTCTCACCGGCAAAGGATTTCTTCACGGAGATTTAACTCAGGCAACAGTTGGAGGTGTTCCCGAAAATCAGAATGATATGATTCTTTCGGTTGCAGGAGAAGAACTCGGCTTTATTGGAGCACTCGCAGTTGTTCTTCTTCTCGGTTTCCTCGTTTTCAGAATGATCAAAGCCGCAACAAATGCAAGGGATAACGTTGGTTATCTTATGTGCAGCGGAATTGCAGTTATGCTTTTCGCTCAGGTTCTCGTTAATATTGGAATGGAGCTTTCGCTTCTTCCTTGTATCGGAATAACGCTTCCGCTGTTTTCGTCGGGCGGCTCATCGTCGCTATGTATTTATCTTGCAATAGGAGTTGAACTTTCGGTCTATAGATTCTCTCAGACGACAAAAGAAACACTTTTCTATACAAAATAAAATGCTGTGCAGTTTTTGCACAGCTTTTATTTTGAGAGTGGAGTGTGGAGAGTGAAGAGTGAAGAGTGAAGTTAAAGGTCTGCGACGCAATTATGATTAATACGCTCTTACAGTCTTCACCTTACTCCATGGTCCTACAACAAGCTTTTCGTTTTTGTTATAGTAGTATTTTCTTGCTCTGATATAGTATTTCTCGTTTGTTTTTGCATTATATAGAGTTAGGTGCTTACAGCTTTGCCTATAGGACTTTGTCCACTTATTCTTAGTACGATCGCTGTCGGAATTGCTGAAATCTTTGTTATTGCTTACCTGAACATCATAAAAATCTTTATATGAGAAATGCAGTGTAAACTCATTAAAATCCTCCTGTTCAACCGTAAAGCTCGGCGCAGACAGCTTAACCCATCCATACTCATAGGTATAATAGCTTCTATATGTTTTCTTACCTACCTTTTTATAGGTTTTTATAGCAAAATGAACATCATTATACTTTTTAGAATCTCGTTTTATCTTTATGCTGTTTTTAGTGGTATTTTTATAAAGCTTATATTCATTATCTTTGTTACTCAGGCGATATACCTCATATCCGTCAACACCTTTTACCTTCGCCCAGGAAACCTCAATTTCTTCTGTTGACGCTGCCTTTACTTTTATAGTCTTCATTTTCACACGCTTTGGCGTGATTGTGAAGGTTTTCTTAGATGTACCGGAATAATTACCCTTAAATTTAACCGTAACAGTATATGTTCCAAGCTTTTTTCTGCCCTTGGAATAAGTAACCGAATAGTTTGAAGGCTTCACCAATTCGTCGTTACCATCAAACACCTCAACCTTCGGCGTTTTCACCTTTCCGTTATACTCATAAGTATAAGCAGAAAGATAAACATAGCGAGGGGCAGCAATTGTTTTAGTGCTGCCCACAGAACAACGTGAGCACTTAGTTACAATCTTTCCGTTTTTCTTAGGCGTTGCTTTAGTAACGGTTTTAATATAATTATGACCGAGCTTTTCGATTACCTTAGTATATGAATGGCCACATCGTGAGCAAGTATAAGTACACAATCCGTCATTCAGACATGTTGGAGCGATACTAATATCTCCTTTATAATTGTGTCCAAGACTATTAATAATTTCTGTTTTTTTATAATTACAATCAATACAAGTATAGGTTTTAACACCCGTATTGGTACAGCTAGGCTGTGTTGTGATCACTCCATTGTTATATTTATGTGCGCCAGTTGCGGATATAGTCTCCGCCTTAGTTGCTCCACACACAGTACAAGTATATGTCTTAACACCTGTTTTTGCACAGGTCGGGTTAGTTGTTACTTTACCGTTGTCATAAGAATAGGAATAATGGATATTTGCATCAGTTAAACAGGAATTATATGAATCAATTGATATTTTTTCCCAATTATGTTCGCAACTTTTATAATATACATCAACTAAAGCTGTGCAACTTTCAAATGCACCACCGCCTATGTTTGTTACGCTACTTGGTATTGTTATGCTTGTTAAGCCCGTGCAATACCTAAATGCACATTTACCAATGCTTGTTACGCTGTCGGGTATAACGGTGGTTTTGCAACCTACAATTAGTTCTTCTGTTGAGGTTTTAATAACCGCATTACAATTGTTTTTACTGTTATAATAAGGATTTTTACTGTCAACAATAATACTTGTTAATCCTGTGCAATTATAAAATGCACCACTGCCTATGCTTGTTAAGCCATTGCCCAATGTTATGCTTGTTAAGACTGTGCAATTATAAAATGCACCACTGCCTATGCTTGTTACACCGTTTGGTATTGTTACGCTTGTCAAGCATCTGCAATATTCAAATGCATATTCGCCAATGCTTGTTACACTGTCAGGTATCGTTATGCTTGTTAAAGCGAGACAATAACCAAATGCATAATTGCCTATACTTGTTACGCCACTATTTATTATTATTTTTATTATAGATTTATTATAAAAAAATGGCGAACCGCTAAAAGAATAACCTGACATATTACCAGTCCCGCTGATAGTAAGCGTTCCTGTTGTTGAGTCAAATGAATATGTAACATTTTCGCCGCATTTTCCGGTTGTCAGTTCATCTGCATAAACATTTATACCGAGGCTAAATAAAACATTGATTAAAAGTGCAAAAGATAGTATTAACCCTATTATCCTTTTAGTCATCTAAACCACCTTCATATCATTATGAATTGTTCCAGTTTTCAAAATCAAATTTCAATCCGCTTTCTCCGCCAATATCATCTTTTGAAATAATTTCTTTAATTTCTTCATATACTTCCTTGTCAAATTTAGGGGAAGTCCATTTTATATAAGGGCGATTTACTTTTTTACAGCTTAATATTCTACTATCTATAGGACAATCACATTCTTCTTCCAATACAGGAATATTCAATTCGCCATATGTATTCAAAATAACGATATACTTTAATGTCATATTGATGATTTTCTGTTTAGCCCCAAACTCAACATCAAATATTGAAAGCGCATCAAACAAAAGATTTGAAGTCAACGCTTTTGTTGTATTTCTAATAAAAGTGTGTAATTTTTCGATTATATCTTTATGCACCTTGTAATACTCGACAAATATATCCTGCCGTCTTCTCGCCACCATTACATCTCTATGCGCACGCCATATGCAATCATATAGTCTGTCGTTTTTCGTTTTTTTAGGAACTGCACATTCCGATAAAAAGCGTTCCATTGTTTCTCTTTTAATTATTTCTTTTTCCATTGCAGTTCACTCCTTTCAAAACAAAAAGCGCACAGTTAATACCGTGCGCAAAAAAACGCATAGCTCAACTGTCGCCAAACAAATTAAACACATAGCACAAATAATAAGCATGTGAATACAGAGCATGCATTTTTATCAAAAGATAAAAAGACACACTTAATATTTGTGCAAAATTATTTAATTTGTTTGGCATTTTCATTTTAGCATTTATATAAAAGATAGTCAAGAAGCAAGAAAAAAACAGACCAAAGCGGTCTGTTGTGGGAGGGCTTCCACGCCCTCCCGAGTTGATATGTTTCATTTATCAATAATGAAAAATGATAGTTCTTCTCAGCGGGAGGACGTGGAAGCCCTCCCCTACGCTCAAATGGGGTATGGCATTGTTCCATTATAATCAGCGTCGCAGACCCTCAACTCCACTCTCCACTCTCCACTCTTCACTCTCCACACTGAAAAGAAAAAGAGCTGCGAACAGCTCTTTAGTAATTATAAGTGATAGATTAAATCATCTGATTTCCAGTTGAATATTATCATTCCGACTCCGAGTGTTGCAAACGAAACAACTCCGCCGTAGAGCAAGAGCTTCCAACTGAAAGGCATTCCGTATAAAACACTTTGTCTGAACAACTCGATCATCGAATACATTGGATTTATTTTTATAACATAAACAATCCAGTCGCGGTCACCGTCTTTATTGATATTCTGCATCGGATAGAGAATCGGAACCATATAAAACAGAAGCCTTGTTAAAACTTCCCAGATATATTCAATATCTCTGAAATAAACGCATAAAACCGAAAGAATCAGTCCTATACCCGTTGAAAATACCAGAATGAAAAACATCGGAACAAAGAACAAAAGCGCATGCCAGTTGACAGTCAGGTTTGCACCTCCGCTGATTCCCGTTAACTTGAAGAAAATCCAGACTGATATATAACAGAGAATTGAAATTGAGAAGGTTACGAAACAGGAGAAAATTGAAGAGAGCGGATACATATATTTAGGAACATAAACCTTTTTAATGATCGCCGCATTTCTTCTGAAAGATGTCATCGCCTGTTTTGTTGCGGTGTTGAAGAAATCATAAAGAAGTCTTCCTGTAAATAAGAATACCGGATAACAGATAATATATTTACTGTGTTTTCCGAAGAGTCCGCCGAAAACAACGGATAAAACTATCATATTGAGAAGCGGTTGAAGAAAGCTCCAGAAAATGCCAAGCCATGAATTTCT
Organism: Eubacterium sp.; assembly: GCA_017445905.1. GTDB lineage: Bacteria > Bacillota > Clostridia > Oscillospirales > Acutalibacteraceae > Eubacterium_R. The sequence goes on along the minus strand of JAFSRX010000007.1, from coordinate 12,208 downwards.
GTATTTAAGCCTGATATTTTTTCTCGTTAATTCCTCAAGGAGATTTCTGTATTTTTTAAAGACACTTACGCCATGTTTAATCTCAGCTTCTCCGGATGAAATAGCGCTCATTTAAACACCTCACAAAAGTGAAATACACAATAAGTCATCTGAGGCTCCGCCTCAAATATACGACATTATAGCACATATGGTAATAATTTTCAACATTTTTGTTTATCTGAAGATTTCGGCAATATCGAGAGCTGCTTTTCTTGCGGATAAATCGCCATTTATAACATGGTCGGCAGCGGCAAGATATTTGTCTTTTCTTTCATCATAGAGCTGCTTCGCCTTTTCCCTATTTTCAAACAGAGGTCTTGTCCGATTTGTTCCGATTCTGTCGCATATAGTTTCAAAGGAAGCGTCAAGAAAAACAATCTTTCCGCCCTGTTTGAGAACCTTGGCATTTCTTTCAAAGGTCAGTGCGCCGCCACCTGTTGAGATAACGCAGTTCTTCATTTCTGAAACCTTTTTGCAAGTCTCATATTCAAGCTCACGAAAATAGTCTTCCCCTCTTGTAGCAAATATTGCTTTAATTGCAATTTGCTGCTCTTTTTCTATCATTTCATCGGTATCGACAAATTTTCTTCCCATTATTTTCGCCAATTCTTTGCCGACAACGGTTTTACCACAACCCATAAAACCACATAGAATTATGTTGTTCATTTGTATTCCTCTCTATTAATCGGGTGCGGGAGATTCCCCTGCCAGGGGAAATGTCACCGAAGGTGACAAAAGGGTCTGGCGACCGCTCCAAGGTTCCCGCCCTCAATTTTCCATTTTCAATTATCAATTTTCAATTTTTTTATGACTTCTTCAACCTTTTCTTCTTCAAACTGAAAGCCCTTCCATATTTCCTGCGCTTTTGCAGCCTGCCAGACGAGCATTGAAAGTCCGTTCTGATACTTAATATTCGCTTGCCTTGCATATTTCAGAAGAACAGTTTCGTAGGGATTATAAATTGAATCAAAAACTGCTTTTGAGCTTTCGACGGTTTTTCTTTTAAGCGGACAATTTTCAACATTCGGATACATTCCCGACGGAGTTCCGTTTATAATTAAATCATAGTTTTCACCTGCGTTATCAAGAAAAACAATTTTGCTCTCTGCTTTAAGTTTTTCCCTAAGTTCCTCGCATAGCAACTTGCATTTTTCAAGACTGCTTTTTCTTATTGCAAAGGTTATTTCAGCCCCTGCAAGAGCGCTTTCAAATGCAAACATTCTTGAAACACCGCCGCAGCCGCATATTAAAACCCTTCCTTTAAGTTCAATGCCTGCAGTTTCAAGCGCTTTTAAAAAACCGATACAGTCTGTGTTATGCCCTATAGCTTTTCCGTTATTAAATTCAACGGTGTTAACTGATCCAAAAAGCTCAGCTTTCGTAGAAAGAGCATCAAGAAAAGGAATAATATTAGTTTTATGAGGAATTGTAACATTAAAGCCGTCGAGTTTTTTCAGATTTTCAAACGAATTTTTCAACTTTTCGGGTTCAATTTCAATAAGCTCATAATCGCCCTTTTCACCTGTTAAAGCAAACAGCTCTTTATGTATTACAGGACTGAGAGAGTGACCAAGCGGAAATCCGATTAATCCATATTTTTTATTGTTGCTCATAAAATCACCAAAAAAATCATTGACAAAACAATTTAAAATTTATAATATGATAACATAGAAACTGGTTATTAACAACATTTTTTTAAGGAGAAGGTATTTTATGATATTCGATGAGGTTAAAGAAATTCTTGTTGATCAGCTTGATATTAATGAAGATGATATTGAAATGAGCTCAAGTCTGACAGACGATTTGGGCGCAGATTCTCTTGATGCCATCGACATTGTTATGACGGTTGAGGATCAATACAGTATCGAGGTTCCCGATGAGATTATTAAATCAATGAAAACCGTTGAGGATATTGTTTCATTTATTGAAAGCAATATTGATTGATAAATTGTATATGAATATAAATTATAATTTATTATTTATGTAATTATTAACAAATATATCTGTGAATTTTCGTTACTTTGGTTTGTTGACAGTAATATAAATTAATAGTAAAATAAAAGTTAGGGAAATCCTGACTTTTATTTTTTTGGTAAGAGTAAAATTTTAGAAAGAGGAATATATATGGAAAAATATGTTATGTCGCTCGACCAGGGAACAACAAGCTCCCGAGCAATCATTTTTAACAAGCAAGGCGAAATCGTTGCTAAAAGGCAAAATGAATTCACCCAATACTATCCTCAGAACGGATGGGTTGAACACGATGCTAATGAAATTCTTTTTTCTGTTATCAGCGCAATGATGGGATGTATCAGATCAACTGATATCAAGCCCGAACAGATTGCAGGTATCGGAATAACCAACCAGAGAGAAACAACAATAATCTGGGATAAGGAAACAGGAACTCCGATTTATAACGCAATTGTCTGGCAGTGCAGAAGAACTGCTGCCTACTGCGAAGAGTTAAAGGCTGAGGGTCTCGGTGACTATATCAAGGATAAAACAGGACTCTTGATTGACGCATATTTCAGCGCAACAAAAATCAAATGGATTCTCGACAATGTTGAGGGTGCAAGAGAAAGAGCTGAAAAAGGCGAGCTCCTTTTCGGAACTATTGATACATGGCTCATCTGGAATTTAACAGGTGGAAAAGTTCACGTTACCGATTATTCAAACGCTTGCAGAACAATGCTCTTTGACATTGATAACCTCTGTTGGGATAAATATCTCTGTGAAAAGCTCTCAATTCCGATGAATATTCTCCCCGAGGTTAAGCCTTCAAGCTGTGTCTATGGCGAGGTTGATCGTATTAAGGGAATTGAAGAACTTTGCAAAACTCCTATCGCAGGAGCTATCGGCGACCAGCCAGGCGCACTCTTCGGTCAGGCTTGCTTTGAAAAAGGTCAGGCTAAGAATACATACGGAACCGGTTGTTTTCTTCTTATGAATACAGGCGAAGAAAGAATAACAAGCAAATCAAACCTTCTTTCAGGTATTGCCTGGGGACTCGACGGAAAGATTACATATGACCTTGAAGGCTCAGCCTTCAACGCAGGCTCAGTTATCAAGTGGCTCAGGGATGAGCTTGAGCTTATTGCAACGGCTAAGGAATGTGACGATTTAGCCGAAGAGGTTGAAGATACAAACGGATTATATCTTGTTCCCGCATTTACAGGTCTCGGTGCTCCTTACTGGGATATGTACGCAAGAGGAATTATGATAGGTATAACCCGTTCAATCAACAAGCGTCATATCTGCCGCGCTGTTCTTGAGAGCATAACATATCAGATGACCGATCTTCTTGAGGCTATGATGAGTGACAGCGATATTATGCTCAAAGACCTTCGTGTTGACGGCGGCGCATCAATCTCAGATATTATGATGCAGATGCAGGCTGATATGACGGGCTGCAACGTTAACCGCCCCGTTAACCGTGAGGCAACCGCTCTCGGCGCTGCTTATCTTGCAGGTCTTGCAACAGGGGTATGGAAGGATACAGAGGAAATCGAGGCAAACAGAAAGGTTGACAAGATTTTCGTTCCTTCAATGCCTTCAGACATCAGAAACAAGAAATATGCCGACTGGAAACGAGCTGTTGAACGTTCAAGAAACTGGGAGAGATAATATATATAATTAGTGCTTGATTAATTCAGGTTCTGTGATATAATAAATCGAATTATTTAAAAGGAGTATTTAACTATGGCAAAAATGGTATGTCCCTGGGGATTAATTACTGATTTTGTAACCGACGCTTTCATCGGCTACGGTATCCCTGAGGAAGAAGCAAAAATGTGTACAGACGTTCTTCTTGAATCCGATAAAAGAGGTATTGAGAGCCACGGCTGTAACAGATTTAAGCCCATCTATTTAGACAGAATTAAGGCAGGAATCCAGTTCCCGACAACAAACTTCGAAATTCTCAAAGAGACTGAAACAACCGCTGTTGTTGATGGTCACAACGGAATGGGACAGGTTATCGGAACAAAGGCTATGCAGATGGCTATCGACAAGGCTAAGAAATACGGTATGGGTATGGTTGTTGTACGCAACTCCTGTCACTACGGTATTGCAGGTTATTATACCTCAATGGCAACAGAAAACGGCTGTATCGGTATGACAGGAACAAATGCACGTCCTTCAGTTGCTCCGACTTTCGGAACAGAGGGCATGTTCGGAACTAACCCGTTCACTCTCGGCGTTCCTTCAGACGAAGCTTTTGATTTCAACTTTGACTGCGCAACCTCAATCACCCAAAACGGTAAGATTGAATACTATGCAAGAATCAACGAGCCCGTTCATCCGGGAACTATCATTAATATCGACGGAACTCCCGTTGAAGGCGATGCAGGCGAAGCACTCCGCAAAATCAGAGGTGGCACTGCTGCTTTAACTACTCTCGGCGGTATCGGCGAAGCACTCGGCGGATACAAGGGATACGGCTTTGCAATGTTTGTTGAATTCTTATCATCAGTTCTTCAGGACGGTGAATACGGAAAAGCTCTTGACGGCAAGGACGAAGAAGGAAATATCAGACCTTATCACCTCGGTCACTTCTTCATTGCTATTGATACAAATCACTTCCTCGGCGAAGAGATTTGCAGAAAGAAGACCGGCGATATCATAAGAACAATCCGCGCTTCAAGAAAAGCTCCCGGCGAAGAGAAGATTTATATTGCAGGCGAAAAAGAATATAATATCTGGAAAGAACGCGAGCCAATCGGAGTTCCGATTAACGAATCTGTTCAGGGCGAACTAAACGAAGTCAGAGACGAGCTCGGACTCGATTATATCTTCCCATGGGAAGAGGGCTACAAGGGATATGAAAGCGACTATATTCCAAGTGCTCACATTGAAAGAAAATAATTACGAGTTACGAGTTACGGTTCGTTTGTGAGCGCTGCCAGTGGCAGATGAAGCGAACAAAAAGAACTGCCGAACGGTCAAAATTTGTCGGCGCTCCAAGCCGGTAACAAATTTTGGGAACCGTTGGTCGAGATTACGAATTTTGGTTACTCGATTCGCTCAAACAAAATTAATTGACCGAACGAAGTGAGAAAACTATAACTCGAAACTCGGGGCTCGGTACTCGGAACTTTTTCATAAATTGAAAATGAAACGAAAGGTATATAATAAACTATGGATTATCGTAAAGAATCATTAAAGCTTCACGGACAGTGGAAGGGCAAGGTTGAAGTTGTTGCAAGAGCTAAGGTTGGCGACAGAGATGCGCTCTCTCTTGCATACACTCCGGGCGTTGCAGAGCCTTGTCTCGCAATTCAGGAAGACTACTCAAAAAGCTGGGACCTCACCCGCCGTTGGAATATGGTTGCAGTTATAACAGACGGAACTGCCGTTCTCGGTCTCGGTGATATCGGACCCGAGGCTGGTATGCCCGTTATGGAAGGTAAATGCGTTCTCTTCAAAGAGTTCGGCGATGTTGACGCATTCCCTCTCTGCGTAAGAACAAAGGATGTTGATGAAATCGTTGAAACAATCTATAACATCAGCGGTTCATTCGGCGGAATCAACCTTGAGGATATTGCTGCTCCGAGATGTTTTGAAATTGAGGAGAAGCTCAAAGAGCGTTGCGACATTCCGATTTTCCACGACGACCAGCACGGAACAGCTGTTGTTGTTTCAGCTGCACTCATTAACGCAACAAAACTCATCGGCAAACCGCTTTCGCGCTGCAAGGCTGTTATCAACGGCTCCGGCGCTGCAGGCGTTGCTATTGCTAAGCTTCTTATGACTCTAGGTCTTAAGGACGTTATTCTCTGCGACAGAACAGGCGCAATCTATGAGGGAAGAGAAAATCTCAATCCTTCAAAAGAAGCTATCGCAAAGGTTACTAACAGAGGAATGACAAAGGGCGGACTTGAGGAAGCAATCAAGGGAACTGACGTATTTATCGGCGTTTCTGCTCCCGGTGTTGTTACTCCTGAAATGGTTAAATCAATGAATCCCGACCCGATTGTTCTTGCAATGGCTAATCCGACTCCGGAAATTATGCCCGACCTCGCAATTAAGGCTGGAGCAAAAATCGTTGGAACAGGCCGTTCAGACTTCCCGAACCAGATTAACAACGTTGTTGCCTTCCCCGGTATTTTCAGAGGTGCTCTTGATGTTCGTGCAAGCGCTATTACCGAGAATATGAAAATCGCTGCTGCTTACGCTATCGCTTCACTTGTTGATAACGATAAGCTTGAGCCGGATTATATTCTTCCCTACGCTTTCGATCCGAGAATCAAGGATACTGTTGCCAAGGCTGTTGCCGAGGCTGCAATCAAGGACGGAGTTGCAAGACTCGTTCCTGAAGAACCCGAAGAGGAAATTGAAGAAGAAACAGAAGAATAATTTTCAAATAAAAGCTCTCCCGAATCAGGCGAGGTGCGATAACGAAGGATAGGTTTTGACTTTGTCTTTTTGACTCTAAAACAACAAAAAATCCGCTGAAGGCGTCCACTCCATAAGGAGGGTGGATGCCTTCAGTTTTTTAATCAGCCGATGTTTGATTGTAGGTATGGAAAATCACATATCAATTAAGCATACGGAGGATTATATTATGAAAAAGTATATTACTGATGAAAAGAACGGATTTGATTACACACTTGTAAACGGAGTGTATCTGCCAAACCTCATTTCTACAGAAACCAATTATGAGATTGGAATGTGGGGACAGCGTCACCTTGAATATATCAAGAAAAACCGCAAAGCATTCTTTCTCAATCTCAAAACGAGCTGCAAGCTGAATACATATCTGCACGATGTTGATGTCAGAGCAAAGGAGATGTACGATACCCTTGTTACACAACTTGCAGAGAAGCAAGGCGTTACCGAAAAGCTCAAAGTCGAGGATATGATGGGTTGGGTGCAAGCTATGAATAACATCGCAAATCAAGCGAGAGAGATTGTCTATAACGATGTTATCTACTCGAAGGGTGGTGTTTGATATGAAAAAGTGCGTATCAATCATCATAACTGTAATCGTTTTGTTTTCGGCAAGTGTGGATTCAGGAGTAATAACCGCATCTGCAAGAACGCCTTCCACGATAACGGCAAGTGTAAAAGCAAAAGCCCATAAGAATAAAAAGCACAAGCACAATATGCCAAAAGGCAATATAGGCAAGTGGTTCAAATCCAGAAAAGCTCTGAAAAAGCATGTTGACAAGGTGATGAAGTATTGGGCAGACAAGGAAGAGCGCGGAGAAATAACCCGTGAGGAATACTACAAAAAATGCCCGTGCGGGTATGAAGCGTGGTCGTGTTCCTGTGGGAAGTGGACAGGCAATTTCAAATACGATTAGGCGGTGATATTATGACAATACTTGAAGAACTTTGGTATGGAAATATTACACCGACAGAATACAGTCGCATTGAAAACAATGATAATTACAAAGAAGCACTACGGTTGGTCAATCAAAATCAGGAACGCTTGAAAGCAACGCTGACAGATGAGCAAAACGAATTGTTAGAGAGATTGCTAACGGCGAGCGAAGAATTTTCAAACCTTATTGAGTTTGACTGCTTCAAGGTTGGATTCAAACTCGGTGCAAGATTAACAATAGAAGCATATATATAAGACGAGGCGAGGGGTAAAATCCTCGCCTTATTCAATACCCATTATATTTCCCGTCTTGAACAGAAAAAATTGCCTTTTAGCAAATAACAATACTTAAAATGATGAAGGATATATAAAATGCAATCTCATAGAATAATTTGCGTTTTTCACAGGCCAAGAGCAGTAAAAAATTGGCAAAAAATCCAGCATTTTGTTTTTTTACAAATAATAATAAACCCAGTTAGTTTTATATTGTTAGCAATAATGTTCCTATGCCTATGAGTATGCAGCCTATAAGGGATTTCGCTGTAAACTCCTCTTTAAGAAATACGAAAGCGAGCACTAAGGTAATGACCACGCTCAGTTTATCAATCGGAACAACCTTTGACGCTTCTCCGAGCTGTAACGCTTTATAATAACAAATCCAGGATAAGCCCGTTGCAAGTCCTGAAAGAATCAGAAATAACCAGCTCTTTTTACTGATTTCCGTCAACCCGCTTTGTGAATGTGTAATGAAAACCATAACCCAAGCCATCAGCACAACGACAACCGTTCTTATTGCCGTTGCAAGATTGGAATCAACACCGTCAATGCCTATTTTAGCAAGAATAGCGGTAAGCGCCGCAAAAACCGCTGAGCCTAAAGCAAACCAGAACCACATAATAACACCCCTTAACTATAAAGGCATTATACCATAATTATTGACGATATAAAAGACATTTTATTTTGTGCGGTTTTCGGGCTTATAGTTCTGGTGTTGCAGAACATGATGAGCTTGACTGTTCCAGATTTTTTCTGCCGTAATTGCCCAGTCGTTTGCATAAGGCACGCATTTGTCGCAAAGCTTATCCACGTCTTCTCTGGAATCGAGGTTGGTATTAATTGCACAGGTGCTCTTGACAAGTTTGCGTAAGACGTCGGGATTTTCCAGCATCGGACATGGGCGAAGATGGTTGCTGTTGAACGGCTGGTTATTGTAATAAGCCATAAAAAGAGGACTTTGCAATATTTCAAGCAGGCTGCTTGTGTGAATATTGCTGTCGGCATAATGAATAAAAACGCAAGGCTCTGCATCTCCTGCGGAATTGATGTGAAAATAGTTCCTGCCTCCCGCAATACAACCGCCGACGAATTCACCGTCATTTTGAAAATCCATCGGCAAAAAAGAAATATCGCAGTCATCCGAACGAATATATCGAATGCGTTTAATCATATATTTTCGCTGCGCGGGCGTTGGCAATAGGTCGGTATTAGCGTTGTTGCCGACAGGCATATAGTGAAAATAGAATCCGAATTTTGCACCCTTATAGCTGAGCATCCTTAAAAATGCGTCGCTTGTTACGGCTTCTACATTATACTTCGTATAGCAAATGGACGTGCCGAAAATAATACCGTATTCCTTCAATAGTGACATAGCATTCATTACAGCCTCATAATGTCCTTCTCCTCGGCGGGCGTCGTTCGTTTCGGGCGTGCCCTCAACGGAGAGCAAGAATACAATGTTGCCGAGCTTTTGTACATCTTTGCAGAGTTCGTCGTCAATAAGAGTTGAATTAGTAAATATGACAAATTGGGCGTCATTATGCTTTTTCGCAAGCGCAAGAACATCCTCTTTTCTGACAAGCGGCTCACCGCCTGTAAGCATATATAAGTATATGCCGAGTTCCTTTCCCTCTGTAACGATTTTATCCATATCGTCAGGTGAAAGGTTAAAATAATTACCGTATGTACCTGCCCAGCAGCCGTCGCAGTGCATATTACAGGCAGAGGTCGGGTCAAACAGAATAAGCCAAGGAATGTTGCAATGATATTTTTCTCTGTTTCGCCTTACCTTTTTTGTGCCCTTTACAAATGCGTTATAACCAAAATTCATCAGCGTAGTTTTCATCACGTTCGGGTTGTACTCGTCGAGCGCACCGTTAATCATATTGATCCAGCGGTTATCTCTGTTGTGAATGGCATCCTTTATGGAATTAAACTGTGTATCGGGTATGGATTTTACACCCCATATCTTCACGAAATCGGTTATCTTTTCCAGTTGTTCCAAACGCTTTTCGCCGTCGGTCTGAAGCACGCTGTCTATAATACCTGACAGAACTTTTTTAGAAATACGATTATCCTCGTTCATTATGTTACCTCCTAAAACTGAATTGACCAATACGCCGGTGCTTTTTTAAATACGTTAATGCTCACCATCATATATATCCAGTCGGCAACTACTAACGCACCGAGTACCCAATCCGTTTTGATAAGTACCGACTTCGGTATTATTTTTATCAGTTTCATAAGCCCTTCAAAGAGATTACCCATCATAACCATAACGCCGAAGGAAATAGCCGCACACGTGGGGACGCTTGTGTACTGCGTAACATGAAGCGGTATGCCGTTATAATTCCAGAGCTGTATCCCCGATATTTTCTCAAAAAGGCTGCCTACAACGATTTCGCCGAAGAATACAAATAAGAACGTTACCGTAAAATAATATATATTTCTGAGCGCAACGGCAGCTGCGTCTTTACCGCTGATGATTTCTTTTGAAAAAAACCTCGTTTTATGCGTCGTACCCAGCATAAAATACATTGCCCACAGTGCTATGGAATAACAGAATAAGAACGGAAGAATCTGATTTCGTGAATCAAGAATATGCTTTGACGACAGGCGGAACAGATTTTCCACCCACCAGCCTATATGGGCGTAAACGAGACTTGCCAGCCAAAGCTCGCTGATATCAATATCGTACAGCTTAATTGTTCCGTCCCTTTTCACAAATGCTTTATTCATTTTTATCCCCTCCTGTAAGACATAAATCTTTGATATACTAATACCGTTTACGATTCTTCAACAGATTTTGAATTCGCATAAATCTCGTGCATTTTTTCATCGCTGTAATGTAAATCTAAAAATTCCTCAAGTTGATTTTTTGGTGCAATTCCGTCATTTCGTCTATTCATTCTTACGGCGGCGGAGGCAGATAGCGCGGCATCAAAAATGAAAAAGATAATAAAAGCCCATAGCAGCACTTTATCAAAAGGTATTGAAATATGCGTAAAACAGAAATTAAGAAACGGGAGCATTAGCTTTACCCACGCCATTCCGAGAAACCCCCAGAACAAAGAGTATATAAGGCATACTCTTCCGTTTATGTTAAGCGGAAGATGGCTGTAATCCCACGCAACGGAGCCGAAGCAGATTTCCTGACCGAGCGAGCAGATATATTCGACAACCGTACCGCTCACAAAAGATAACAAAAATATTGCCCACATCGGTTTGTTCTGAAAATGAATAAGCAGCAGCGTCAGCAATACTGCGCCCATACCGTAGGCAACGCTCAGATGACCTAACACAAGAGATTTCCTGCTTTCTATGAATCCGTTTTTTATAAGACACCATAGCGTTTCAATGCCGTATCCCGAATAACAGCCCATAATAAAAATCCAGATATACTGATAAAAGTTAAATTCTATCATGTCGCTCCTCCTTTGCTTTTTCGTAATAATTGTAATTAATTCCGAATGACGCTTCACTAATCAACTTACCGCGGCTGTAAAAACTTTTATCAATAATGGCAATTTGCTTATTTTATCAAAATTCAAAGTTTGTTTATTTTATAAACACTTCAAATATGATAAGATATTTATGGGGTGGTAGTATGTCCAATACAACAAAAAACGCACTGGCAGAATCGTTAAAAACGGTACTTGTTAAAAAGCCTCTTGAAAAGGTAACGATTGCAGATATTACCGATAACTGTGGCGTAAACCGCATGACCTTTTATTATCACTTTCAGGATATTTATGATTTAGTGGAATGGGTATGCGTAGCTGAAGCCGAAAAGGCGCTTGCAGGTAAAAGGCATTATGACAATTGGCAGGAGGGCTTTTATAATCTGTTTTTGCTTATGATTGATAACAAGCCGTTAGTTACTAACGTTTACCATTCCATGAGCCGAGAGCATATTGATATGTATATCCATCGCTTAACTGAGGCGTTGTTTATAGACGTAATAGACGAGCTTTGCAAGGAAGCACCGCTTCAGGACAAAGACAAGGAATTTATTGCTTCCTTTTACATTTACGCTTTTTCCGGTGTTGTTCTGGAATGGATAGAACATAATATGAAAGAAGATCCAGAAGATATAATTAACAGACTTTCAATTATAACGGAAGGAAATATGGCGGACGCAATAAAACGCTTCTCTAATCAAAACAAATAAACCGATAAAAATTTTATCACTCTCCGCTTTTTGATTATGGAAAAATATTAAGGGTTTGATATTCTTTAATCAAGGAAATCAAATCCTTTCATCATAGGCAGCCTGCTGAATTTTCTCCTCCAGATAAATGCGTAGTCATATCTCTTCTCAGCTATGCCAAAACATTACAAACGGGTTTCAAAGCAGGCTGCCGTATTTTTATAGGAGTAAGTTATGAGAAAAAGACATATACAGCCGATTGCGGTAACAGAATGTTCAGATAAACTGGCACTGATAAAATTCGCCGTTTATAACATAAGACAAATGCGAAACAGCGGAATGGACGATGAGAAGATCGTTCAAATCCTTATGGAACAATTTGAGTTTTCGGAATCGCTTATTGAACAGTTAATGTGAGA